>DATMNI010000314.1:0-27613 GCA_035570275.1 Candidatus Acidiferrales bacterium
GACAAGGCGCGCAGCCTGGTGCTCAAACAAGGCGCCACGGTGGAAGAGTTGGTACGGGCTCTGGCGTCGATAGGCTCCACACCGCGCGACGTGATCGCAATCCTGCAAAACCTGAAAAGCGCGGGCGCTTTAGAAGCGGAAGTAGAGGTAATCTAGTGAGCGATCTGGCGATAACGTCGCGGGCGGATATCCCAACCGCCCCGGTACCGGACGGCGCCGGGCACAAACCCGACGACCCGGCAAGAATTCACGATGCCGCCCAGCAGTTCGAGGCGTTGCTGTTGGGCCAAATGCTGCATTCGGTCCGCGAGGGCGGCAGCAACTGGCTCTCGAGTGGCGAGGACGCCGCGGGCGACAGCGCCACGGATCTTGCGGAACAGCAGTTTGCCGCCGCCATGGCCCAACAAGGCGGCCTCGGCCTGGCTACTTTGATCACCAAGGGCCTGACGCGCAGTTGATTGGCGGCGGGGCGGCTCGCCTGACATCGCAAGCCACTCCACCGCACCGCAAGGCGAGCTCACGCTCGCCAGCCAGAGTCGAAAAAACACCTCGAACATCGGGAAATTCCCAGGGCCCGCCGGAGACTCTCATGATATGAAAACTCCGCGGGCCGCAGGCCATTTCCAAACAGACCCCGAGGACGGCGATATCCCGTCCACCCTCAGAAACTCCACGCCTGCGCTCCGGCCGATGCGGTCTCTTGCGGCAAAGCTTGTGCCCAGGGGCTGGCGGCCATGGCCGCGGGTCTCTCCTTTGGCTTCAAGCCTTCCCAGGCTTCCGACAGGGTCGAGAGCAGGCCAAGCACTTCGATGAGCGGCCCATCGCTCTGCTGAAAATTGGCTTCAGTCAAGCGGTGGAGCATGTAGTCGTATAGCTGTCCCAGGCGCTGGCTGATTTCGCCCCCGCGCTCGTGGTCCAGCGAGGTGGCCAACTCGATCAGGATTTCGGACGCCTTCGTAATCGACCGCGACCGCTCGGCGATCTCTCCGTTAGCCAGGTGGTGGCGCGCTTCCCGCACCGCCCCCGTACAGGCTTGGTACAGCAGATTCACCAACTCGATCGGATCGGCGGAAAGGATCTTGCTTTCCAGGTAAGCGTCATGACCGTTTTGCCACATTTTGTTCTCTTGTTCTCCCAAAAAACTTATCGGCTCGCCGCCCGGCTTCTTTACTGGAACAGCGCTAACTCTCGCGGGGTTTCAAGTCTTCCGCCAGGCGCAACACGTACTCCGCCGGAATCTGCGAAATCACGTCCTTTGTCTTGGGGTTGACCAACTGAACCGACGTGCCCTCGGTGATGGGATCCACTTGGAACGTAAGTTCGCTGTTCCGCCCGAACATTTCGGCGCCGTTCACCGCCTTGACGGCGCGCACCACTTCGCGGTTCTCGGCGGCCTTGCCGGCCGGAATTGCCCGCGCTGGCGCAGGCAGCATCTCAACGTTTCGACCGATTGCCGTGACATCCATAGCAGTTCCTTGAAAGATCCCGGCCGCAACATGGATGCCGGTACCTCTGCATCAATTCATATCGTCCTGCCACCAAGAAAATTCCAGGCAATTCAGAAATTCCCGGGGCCGGCCGAAAAGGAAACTGAGAGGTTCCACAAGATGGCAAACACCGTCACCATGATCGGTATTGATCCCACTGAACTCGGCTCGATCCGCCTGCTAGTTTTCCTGCTTCGCCATCCCGACCCCATGGTCCCGGAACTCACCCGGCAGGCCTTGCGCCACATCGAACAGGTGGCCGCCAATCGGGCCGTAATACAACCCGATATTCCGGGTCACGCCGGGGGTCACGCTGGTTGAGAGGATCCGCGCAAGCAGGCACGCCGGGTGGCCGGAATGAGCCACCCGCGGTTGCCTTACTTTGGCCAGAAGCGCGTGTCGAGGGCCTTATTCAAGGAGAAGGGGCACTCCTTCGGGAAACTGGTTCTCGGGAATCCGGTTTCGGCGGCGGCCATTTCTACCGCCCGGCGGTAGGCGGTTGCCTGTGCCTCCTCGAGCGAGCGGCGCAGGCTGGGCATCTCATCGAGCAGTGCGGCTATCTCGTGCCGCTGGTTGAGGATCGTGACGCGCCAGCTTCGGCTCTGATGCTCCGGCTGGGCCTGCCATTTCAGCAGGTGGGCGAGCAGCACGCGGAGCCGGCTGAGCAGTTCGCGGCGTTCCCGGCTTCCCATATCGCGGATCTCCTCGGCGATGTGCCGGATGTCGGCTTTGGCAACCTCCCCAGCGGAGAGGAGATCGGCGTTGTGGATGGCCCACCGGTAAAAGTCCTTCTCGTAGAGTTCCACCGCCTTCATGGACATCATTATAAGGGATGTGCGTGGGCGGCCTGGGTGAAGCCGGTTTGCCGCGCCCCGGTCCGCTGTTCTATACTAAATCGTTGAACTAAAATGCCGAAACGTACTTTTCAGCCGAATAACCGCCACCGCGCCAAGACGCACGGGTTCCGGACACGCATGGAAACCAAGAACGGCCGGGCCGTTCTGGCCCGCCGCCGCGCGCGGGGCCGTAAGAAGCTCACGGTCAGCTCCGAAGGGTAGTGCTCCATCCCTGGATTTCCTAAACGTGTCCGCCTGTTGCGACCGAAAGACTTTCGAAGAGTTTATGATACGGGTTCCCGTTTCTCGGGCCCCTTCTTCGCGGCGTTCTGTGTCCGCGAACCAAAGGCCGATGGACCGCACATCGGCTTCACCACTCCCCGGGCCCTTGGCAAAGCCGTGGTCCGTAACCGCATCCGGCGTCGCGTCCGCGAGGCCGTGCGTCTCCACCTCGATCGGTTGAGCCCACAGTGGTCTATCGTCATCAATCCCCGGCGCAAGGCGTTCGATGCCCCGATGGCGGAGCTATGCCGGGAAGTCCAGCGGCTGTTTCTGCGCTGCAGCGGCTCGTAATGGGAGCGCTGCGCTTGTACCAGATTTGTGTTTCCCCGCTGCTGCCCTCGGCTTGCCGCTATCGTCCGACGTGCTCGGAGTATATGCGAGAGGCCGTCGGGTACTATGGCGCGGCGAAGGGGATCTGGATGGGATTGCGCCGGCTGGCGCGGTGCCATCCGTTTCACGCCGGCGGTTTCGATCCCGTCCGGTAGCAACCAGCTTTAGACAACCAGGTTTTAGACAACCAGTTTTCATAACGGAATCTCTCAAGCATGGCCGAACCGGTAAATGGCGGTAGCAACAATCAGGCGCAGCCGCCCAAGCAAGAAATGTCGATGGAGATGCGGCTGCTGCTCGCCTTCATTCTGATGGGCGCCGTGATGTTCGTCTGGCAGTTCCTTTACAAGCCAGAGGCTCCGCCGCCCGTGAAAAAAGCGGCCGTCCCCACGCAAACTACCCCGGCCACCGACCAGCCCCCGCCCACGGAACCGGCCGCCGCCCCTGCCCCTACCGAGGCGGCCCAAACGGCGGCTCCGTCTGCCGCGCCCACCTCCCGTCCGACGGCGCAGCGGTCCGAACCGGTCTTGGTGGTGGAAACAAACTTCTTCAAGGTCACCTTCAGCAATCAGGGCGCAACCGTCCATAGCTGGATCCTGAAAGACCAACCCGGGAAGAGGTTTCGCGGCAACGACGACAAGCCTCTCGACCTCAGCAACGCATCTGCCGGCGCCTTCCCCTTCTCGCTCTATTTCGAAGGCCAGAAGCCCACCGACGACGACAAGTGGGCGGTGCTGGCCAAGAAACTGAATTGGGCCTGGTACGCGCAGACGCCCGATCCGGACGGCCTGGGTGTTACCTACAAGTTTTCCGACGGCCATAACACCGTCACCAAGGTCTTCCACTTCCAGAGGAACAGCTACCTTTTGACCATGTCGTGCGAGGTGGCCATCGATGGCAAGCCAATCCCCAGCATGGTGCAATGGCGCGGCGGATTCGGCGATCTGACCTTGGCCGGCGCGGCGTCCAACCAGCGCACCTTGTACTTCGATGTAACTCAGAACAAGCTGGTGGAACAGGTAGCCGCCAAGGCCGCCAAGAACGGTCCGGTCACGGCGGCTGGAACCTTCTCCTTCGCCGGCATAGCCGATACCTACTTCGCCGCCGTGTTCCTGCCGGAAAACAATACCCGGATGGAGCAGGTAACTTTCGGCGATACCGTGCGCACGCCGCTCGAAGAAAAGCCGTTGCCTTACGCGGGCGTCGCCGTTTCGGACGGGGCCGCCAACCGTTTCGAGCTGTTTGTCGGCCCCAAGGATGTCGATCTGCTTCGCAGCATTAACCCAAAACTGGAGCAGGTAGTGGATTTCGGCTGGCTGGGCGTGTTGGCCAAACCGCTGTTTCTGGTGGTCAACTGGCTCAACGATCACGCCGTGCATAACTTCGGCTGGGCCATCGTGCTGGTGACGGTGGCGATCAACTTCGTGCTGTTCCCGCTGAAGCTGACCAACATGAAGTCGATGCGCAAGATGCAGGCGCTGAAGCCGCAGATCGACGCCATCAACGACAGGTACAAGAACGTGGGCCTGCGCGACCCCAAGAAGGCCGAGCAGAACCAGGAAGTCATGGACCTGTACAAGAAGTACGGTGTCAACCCCATGGGCGGCTGCGTGCCCATGCTGCTGCAGATCCCGTTTTTCATAGCGTTTTACAAGGTATTTACGGTATCGGTGGAAATGCGCGGCGCCACCTGGCTGTGGGTGCACGATCTGTCCCAGCCGGAGCAGATCCCCATCAAGATTCTGCCTCTCACCATGATCGCCAGCCAGTTCATCATGCAAAAGATGACGCCTCAGGCCGGCGGCGACCCCAACCAGCAGAAGATGATGATGTTCATGCCGCTGATCTTCGGTATCATGTTCTACAATTTCGCCAGCGGCCTGGTGTTATACTACTTGACCAGTAATTTGGTGAGCATGGGACAGCAGTATTTCTTCAATCACACCGCGGTGGCCGAGGCAGCCGCCCGGTCGGTAGCGCCCCCAAAAAAGACAGGCAGGAAATAACCTGTGACCGAGCGAAAGTACAGTGTGGCTACGGCCGGTTTGCGAATCGACGGATTTCTGCAGGAGACGCTCCAGAATGGCGGCTTCAAACTGCAGTACGAGATCCTGGACAGCCAGGCCGTCGATGGCGATTTCGAAACCCCCGACATCATGGTCAAGTTCACCGGCCCGGATGTCGATGTGCTGCTGGCCAACCGGGCGGAGATGCTGCTGGCCCTGGAGCACGTCACCATGGAGATGCTGCGCATGCCTTCCGAGGACCATTCGCGCATTTCCTTCGACGCCAACGATTACCGTCTGCTGCGCATCGAGGAACTGCGGCTGGCTGCGCAGACCGCCGGGGAAAAGGTGAAGCGCACGGGCGTTCCGTTCCGCTTCAACCCCATGAACAGCCGCGAGCGCCGGGTGATCCACCTGGCCTTGCGCAATGAAACCACGCTGCGGAGCGAATCGGGCGGCACGGGGCCGGGCCGCCACGTTGTGGTATATCCGGCCGGCATGCCAAGCCTGCCCGACCCGCCGTATGTGCCGGAACCGCGCCGGAGCAGCAGCGGTCCTCCGCGTCGCGATGGTGGACCTCGCCGCGATGGCCCGCCGCGCCGCGGCGATGGCCCTCCTCGCGGTGGCGATCGGCGGCGGTGAGTGGTGCCAAGTATTGCCCAAGCCAAGGCAGAACCTTCGTCCTTGGTAGAGCAGGTACAAGAAGGCGATGAAGTGATTCTCGCCGAAGCCGGCAAACCAGTCGCGAAGCTGATCGCGTATCGGGGGTGCCTGCCGCTTCCCGGATGCCAGGTGTGATGGCAGGACAGATTTGGATTGCTCCGGACTTCGATGAACTCCCCGGTGACATGGCGGAAAGTTTTGGGGTGCCGGAGCCGCGGCGGTGAAGGTTCTCATCGACACCCATTTGTTACTATTGTGGTTGTCCGCACACCCATCGCTTTCGCAAGCCGCGAGTGCGATGATGAGCGATCCTGAGACCACGGTTTTCATCAGTGCAGTCAGCCTTTGGGAGATCTGGCTCAAACAGAGCTTGGGCAAATTACGAATACCCGCGGATTTCGAGCAACGGATCGCACAGGAGTCCTTCGAGAGTTTGCCACTTACTGGTTTGCTGGCCCGTGAAGTCGCGGCCCTGCCTTGGCATCATCGCGATCCGTTCGACCGCATGCTGGTGGCGCAAGCGCGTGTTGAGAAACTGACTTTCTTCACTGCGGATGCACGTATGGCTGCGTATGGCGATTTCATGAGACTGGTCCGCTGAATCACCTCGGCTCTTCACCAGCCGGCCGCGAAGAACTGGAGCCACAAGGGCCGGGAGGCCTGTGCCACTTGCACCTGGACGACACCATTGTTGCCATTTCCACCCCGCCCGGCCGTGGCGGCTTGGGTGTGGTGCGCCTGTCGGGCGGCGACTCTCGAACCATCGCCGCAGCATTTCTGTCCGCCGTGGAGTGGCGGGCGTGGCAGGCCCGGACGGCAGACCTGCTCGACCGCAGCGGCCACGTCATCGATCGCGTAGTCGTCACTTTCTTCGAAGCCCCGCGCTCTTACACCGCCGAAGACGTGGTGGAGATTTGCTGCCACGGTTCGCCGGTGGTTCTGCGCCATGCCGTGGAGCGCGCGTTGGAAGCCGGCGCCCGCCTGGGGGAGCCCGGCGAATTCACGCTGCGCGCCTTCCTGCACGGCCGATTGGACCTGCCGCAGGCCGAGGCGGTGCGCGACCTCATCGAAGCCAACACGCTTTACCAGGCCCGCGTGGCCGCGCAGCAGGTCTCGGGCTCGGTTTCGCGCCGCATCGCGCCGCTCAAGGAGCAACTGCTGGAATTGATCGCACTGCTGGAAGCCGGCATCGATTTCGCGGAGGACGATGTAAGCGTGGCGCCGGCCGCCGAGATCCTGCGCCGCCTGGCGCCGGTTCTGGAGGGCGTGTTCCACCTGGCCGCCAGCTTTCAATACGGCGGCCTGGTGCGGCAGGGGCTGACTCTGGCGATTGTTGGCCGCCCCAACGTGGGCAAGAGCAGCCTGTTCAACCGCCTGTTGGAACAGGACCGCGCCATCGTCACCGACATCCCCGGCACCACTCGCGACCTGGTCTCGGAGACGGCCTCCATCGGCGGCATCCCGGTGAAGTTGTACGATACCGCGGGCGTTCGCGAATCCACGGAACTGGTGGAATCGCTGGGAATCGAGCGCACCTACCAGGCCATGGCCGATGCCGATTTGACGCTGGTGGTGGTGGATATCTCGCAGCCGCCGACCGCCGGGGACGAAGCATTGATCGCCCGCGCCCAGGCGTCGCGCCACCTGATCGTGGGCAACAAATGCGATTTGCCTGGTGGCACAGGCATTCTTGCCTGTATTTCCGTTTCCGCCCTCACGGGCGCCGGCATCCCGCAACTCCGCGAGGCCATCCTCAATGCCGTCGCGCCCGAAGGCGCTTTCGAGCAGGAAACCGGCTTCATCACCAGCCTGCGCCATGAGCGGTTACTGAGCGAATCCGCCGCCGCGTTGGAGAAGGCTCGCGCCGCGGTGGAGTCCGGTATCCCGCACGAGATGCTGTTGCTGGATCTCTACGGCGCGCTGCGGCCCATCGACGCCATTACCGGGGCGACCACGGCGGACGATATTCTTAACCGGATCTTTTCGACGTTTTGTATCGGGAAATAAGAATAAGGCGAAAGGACGATGACGGGTTGAAAGTGCAGGTCCGCCTGAAATAGCTCGGAAGCGCTACTCGGAAGCCCACGGCCTTCAGAGAGCTTCCGAGTAAGGGGGGAGCCTGGAAAACTGGGCTCCGCAATGCCTTGATGCGCGCGCCAGCGATGTGCGGAAGGATGCGCCGATGCGCGGAGATCGCGGCAAACCGGCCCGAAAGACATACCCTCGTAAATCTTCCTGTTGGTGTTATCCTATGCTTTCGGGCACGGTGAAAGAGTTCGGATACTTCTTATGCAAAAAGACTCGGGGGTGAAAGTCCCCTGGCTTCCGGGTTTGGCTGTTCCTGCCTGTTGATTTTGGCCGCGGTGAAAGTAGCCGGATACTTCTCTTGACAAGAAGGGCCGCAAGGCTCACTTCCGGTTGCGCATGTTCCCGGCCATCCAGTTTTCGGGCGCGGTGAAGTGTATCGGCTACTTCTGGTAGAGCATCGAAAGGTGCTGCGGTTCGATCCCGCTGCGCCGTACGCGAGTGTTCCCGCCCGATTCAGTTCAGGCACGGTGAAGATTTCGGATACTTCTATATACGCTGCGGGTCGCTGGTTCGAGTCCAGCCGCTTTCCTTCGGGGGAGCGTAGCTCAGTTGGTAGAGCTGCAGCCTGAAAACGCCGGAGTCGTTTGTTCCTGCCTGATTCAATTCCATGAAACTCAACACCGCCGCAAGCAGCGCCACGCCGATTGAAACCCAGGAAGGAGGCCGCGCCACCCGAACCGATCCCATCCACGAACTGAAACGCGCTGTCCTGACTTGCCTGTTATGGGAGTCGAATTTCTACGACAAAGGCTCCGATGTCGCAGCCCGGATCGCCTCCCTGGTTCCCCAGGTGAAGCCGGAGCAGGTGGCCGCCCTGGCCCGCGAAGCCCGCGACCGGATGAACCTGCGCCACGTACCGCTGTTCCTGGTCAGCGAGCTGTCCAAGGTGAAGGGCGCGGGTACGCTGGTGGCCGAAACGCTGGCGCATGTGATCCAGCGGGCCGACGAGTTGTCGGAATTCCTGGCGATCTATTGGAAGCACGGCTCACGCTCCGGCAAGCCGGGGAAGCATCCGCTGTCGGCTGGAATCAAGCGCGGCCTGGCGCAGGCGTTCTGCAAGTTCGACCGGTACAAATTATCCAAGTGGAATCGCGCTAGCAAAATCAAGTTGCGCGACGCAATGTTTCTCGTGAGCCCTAAGCCGAAAGACGAAGAGCAGGCAGCCCTCTGGAAGCAACTCGCCGACGGCACGCTGGAATCGCCTCCTACCTGGGAAGTGCTCCTGTCGGCGGGCCGCGACAAAAAAGCCACCTTCGAGCAGTTGATGCGCGACGGCCAGCTAGGCGGCATGGCATTGCTGAAAAACCTGCGCGGCATGCTCGAAGCCAACGTGGACGAATCCCTGATTCGTGAACGCCTGGCGCAAGGGGCCGCCCGTGCTTTCCCTTACCGCTTCGTGGTCGCCGCCAAATTCGCGCCGCGCATCGAGGACGCCATCGAAGGCGCGATGTTCAAAGCCATCGAGGGCCTGGAGGCGCTACCGGGCTCGACCGGCCTGCTGATCGACGTGTCCGGTTCGATGGACTACAGGCTGAACACGCGCGGCGAATCGCGCACGGTGTTCCAGCCGGGCAAAGTCGCCGCCAAGGAACAGACTTCGCGCATCGACGTGGCCGCCGGGCTCGCCATCCTGCTGCGCGAGAAATCGGCCGGCGTGCTGATCGCGACATTCTCCAACTCCGTGGTGGAGATTCCGCCCCGCCGCGGCTTCGCCCTGCGCGATTCCATCCAGCAGAGCCAACCGCACGGCGCGACTATGCTCCGGGCCTCCCTGGAAGAGTTGAAGGCCCATTTCGCATGGAAGGACATCGAGCGGCTGATTGTGATCACTGACGAGCAATCGCAAGACGGCATCAGCGACGCGTGGGCGCCCAAATCCTACGTCATCAACGTGGCGCCTAACCAGAACGGCGTATCGTACCGGAATGGATGGCGGCATATAGATGGATGGAGCGAACATTGCATCGAGTATATTCGTGAGTATGAAGCCCTCGAAGAAGCGCCCGCGCTGTGAGCCGCGGCACCTGACCGCCGCACCGTGTGCGAGGGGTTGCGGACAGGCACACCACACTTTTTCGGCCACCGTGGCCCGGAATTTTCAGGACGTTTTGTTGAAAACAAGAAGGTTATCGGTCGATTTTTCAGGCCACGTTGGCCCGGATTCCGCTATCCGCCCAGGTTCGCAAGATCCCGCGGCCGTTTAAACACCCCGATCAGAGGCGCTTTCCCACCCGGTAGACCAACACGCCGGCCAGGTTGCTAATCACCACCACCGCGCAGATTTTCCCGGCGAAGGCGGCCCGGCTGACCACATCCACAATCGGATACACCGAAATTGCGAGCGCCACCAGGCTCGACAGCAGCCCGCCTCCGGCCGCCACTTTGAGCCAGCCCGGCAGGCGCGCACGCAGCACCGCACTCCCAAAGAGCGGCAGCGCGAACAGCGCCACATAGGCGATGGCATAATGCACAATGGACGCCATCGTGAGCAGTTGTGACGATTCCTGCTCCCCCACGCCCAGCAGGCTGAGAAGAATCATCCCCATCACCATCGCGGACACGAACAGAATCGAATTCACCGGCGTCCGCCGCCGCGGGTGGAGTTCGGTGAACCAGCGGGGCACCACATGGTCCCAACCCGCGGTCATCGGCAGCCGGGTCAACCCGGTGAAGATCAGGCTGGCGCTGGCAATGGCGCGCGCCACCAGCAGGCTGATGCCCAGCGGCGCGGCCCATGCCGCTCCACCGTTTCTGCCGAACGCCACCCGAAAGGTCTGCGGGATGGGGCCGATCACGTTGATCGGCTGGTTGCCCAGGAAAGTAAGCACGGTGCTGGTGCCCAGAATGAACATCAGCGCGATCACCGGCGCCGAAAGGATCACCGATTGCCCGATGGTCCGCGCGGCGCTACGGCATTCGCCGGCCAGGATGGCGACGTACTCAAACCCGCTCAGCGCGCCCACCGTCATCTGGCCGAATACCGCCAGGCCGAACCAGTCCAACTTCGGCCACTGCCAGGGAATGGCTTCGAATTTCGTCAGGCTGCCGCGCCACAGCGCCCATAATGGCAGCGCCAGCAGAATCGCGTAGGCCGTGAGGATCATGACGCTGCCGGCGTTGTGCAGCCATTTGCCGATATCCAGGCCGCGCATTGCCACCCAGGTGATCCCGGCCATCACGGCGCCGGTCAGCGCCAGGGTCGCCAGCTTGCTGGAAGGCAGCCAGCCCAGCGAAGGGAACATGTACGAAATATCGGTGGGCACCACGAAGATGATCGCGCCCACCACGACTACCGCATAAACCCAGAGATTCCAAGCGATCAGGAAGCCGGCCATCTCGCCGAAGCCTTCCTTGGCCCATTGATACAGCCCGCCTTCGAGCGGCATCAACCGGTTGAGATAGATCACCACCGCCGCCAGCGGCAGGTAGAACAGCGCCATCGCCACCAGCCAGAACACCACGTGCGCGCGCCCCAGTTTCGCCGCCACCCCGACCCAGGAAGAGCCCACGACGCACAGCACCTGCGCCAGGACGAGGTCCCGGAGCCCGAGTTCTTTGCGAAGACTGGTTTCTTCGTTGGCGGTGGAGTGCATGGGCGGTCCATCAATGATGGCACAGGGCGGGGGCCCGGGTGTCGGTTTTGGCGGTCGGGGTTCCCTTCGTGCCATCGCCGTTCGGCCTCGATGAGCCCGTGCGCAAGCTCTACGGCTACTGGCACGTGACCCTGCCGGGGTCGAAGCGCGGTATTCGCTGCAATAGCATGTTCGGCGGCAACACCGGCGTGCGCCCTCCCCAGCCCGGACGAACTCTGGAAAGGTCCTACTGGGGAATCCGCAATCCGGCAGGGGAACACACTACCAGATGAACTTCAACGCCAATTGGATCTGTCGAGATGTCGTAGCCGTCGTCTTCAACAGACCTGCGGTCGCCACCGGCGCGAAGGTCTGGGTAAAGATTTGGGCCGCGGTCCGATCCGGCACCGAGAAATTGGTGTGGTTCAGTGCGTTGAACAACTCCACGCGGAATTGGAGGTTTAGCTTTTCATTGTGAACGTAGTTGTTCTTGAACAAGGACGCGTCGAGATTGGTCAGACCCGGTCCGATCGCGATGTTGCGGCCGCTATTGCCCAGCCGCGTCGCCGGCGCTGGCGCCGCGAAACATTCTGTCTTGATGTAGTGAGTCGCGCTGCCGGAGTTGACCGGATTGTTGCACCCTGGCAAGTTCAGGCGGTCCGGAAAATCGAAGGCAGCGGCATTGCGCAGCCCCAGGGCGTCGCCGCCAATCACGGGCGTGAATGGAAGCCCTGTCGCGGCGCGGAAGATACCGCCCAGTTGCCAGCCGTTGGCGGACCATCCCATAAGTCCGGTGGCGCGACGGGAGCGCGGCAGCAGCCAGACGGCGTTCAGCACGAGGTTTTGACGGACATCGAAATCGGAAAGACCGCGCGCCACCGCCGGATCGAAAATGAACGAGCCCAGTGCCGAATTGTTGAAGTTGGTGACCGCCAGCGAAGACGAGCTGTCATCGATACTTCGGGAAAATGTGTAAGCGCCGCCCAGCCGCAAGCCTCTCCGTTCCCACGCTAAGCCAAGGTTCATGGCTTCGTAGGTGTTCGACGACGTCCATGCCAGTGCGTTGATGGCGCCAAGGTCTGGGTTCAGGCGAGCGCCGCTTCCTCGCGGTGTGGGCCAAACCAGGCCGGGCGCAGTCTCGGCCGGCAGAACGATATTGGCATCGCTGGTTCGCAGTGGCTGATGCAGTCCATGCTGGCCCGAATAGCCGGCGCTCGCCGTAATGCCGCCGCCCAACTGGCGCTGAACGTTCAGACTCCACTGTTGCACATAAGAGCGCTTCGGGTCGTGCTGGACCCACGCATAGCCAAGGTTATTCGCCGTGAGTAACGGAAGCCCGCCGGCCGGGAACGATCCCTGGGGTAACGTGGTGATCGATCCGGTCTGGAAGTAAGGCGCAACGTTGAGGGCGAGCAGCTCGAACTGGTACGTCAACGGCAGGGTGTCGTAGATGCCGAAGCCGCCCCGAACCACTGTCCGGCCGTTCCGAAACGGGTCCCAGGCAAAGCCCACTCGCGGCGAGAAGTTTCGCAAGGTGGGATTCCGGAAGTACGGCGAACCGAGCCTGGGAGTGGCGGCCGTCAGACTATCCAGGTTGCTCAGGCGGCCGTATTTTTCGGTGGGAACTGTGGCCATCTCGTAGCGCACGCCCAGGTTCAGGGTCAGATTCGGTTTGATTCGATAGTCGTCGCGTGCGTAGAATGCCGGAACACTCTGCCGCAGATAGATCGTCGGGCTCTTGCCCGGAATCGTGGAGGTGAAGCTCTGCGGCTGGTTGGTCAGGAAGGCCTGCAGTGAACCGAACGCGAAGCGGCCGTTTGGACCGTCCGCGCCTGATTCATTGAATTCGATCCGCTCCATGGCGAAGCCGGCCTCGACAGAATGGGCGTTGTGTGTATAGAAAACGTCCTCGTAAAGCTGCCAACTGGTGTAGTGATAATTGCTCTGGCTCGCCGATCCGATTCCGCCAATGACAGTGGTAATTCCTGGGATCGTAATTCCGCCTGCTGGCGTGCCCGGCAGAAACCCCAGCGACGGGTCCGCCGCGAGCGGATTGATGCTTCCGGTCTGCGTGGGCGCCGCCGCGATCGAGCGGCTATAGCCGGCGCGAGCGGTGTTTAAGAAACTGGAGCCGAAGACGTGGGTCTCTTCGAACGCCGCCAGCCGGCGTTGCGACGTCTGGCCGGTAACCACGAAGTCAGTCCCGTCCGGCGATGCAGTGTCCGAGTTTTCCACCAGGAAGCTGCCGTGCATCGTATCGCGATCCGACAACTTGTGGTCTACCCGGCCAGTGTACATATCCACGGACGTCTGGGCAGAGGACACGAACGAGTACACTCCTGTGTCGCCGGACTCGGGTCCGTTGGCCAGCGGGAAGATCCGGAGAAAGGGCACAACCTTCGGATCCACGGTGACCTTGCCGCCGGCAAGCTGGCCGGTGCGCGCGGCCCTCGAAGGGACCGTGGTCAACGTGGTGGAACTCAGGTCTTGCCGCAAGCTCTCTACGTCAAAAAAGAAGAAGGTCCTGTCCTTGCGGATTGGCCCGCCCATCGCGCCGCCGAACTGATTGCGCTTGAAGGGCGGCGTTTGCCCGCCATCGAAGTAGTTGCGGGAATCCAGTGCGCCATTGCGCAGGAACTCGTAGGCCGAACCGTGAAAGCCGTTGGCGCCCGCGCGCGTCACGGCGTTGATCACTCCGCCCGATGTCTTTCCATAATCGGCGGAAGCGTTCCCGGTAACCACGGAGAACTCCTGGATGGCGTCAGCCCCCAGCACCGATCCCAGGACGCTGCCGGGGCCGCCGCCCGAATAGTCGTTGATGCTGATCCCGTCCAGCCTGTAGTTGTTCTGCTGCGGGCGGCTGCCGCCAACCGTCAATTCGGCGCCCCAGCCGCGATTTGCCCGGCCGTTGCTTCCCACCGAGATCGCCGTCTGGGCGTCAATGGTGTGCACTCCCGGCTCCAGCGCGGCCAGCAACGTCCAGTCCCGCCCGTTGAGCGGCAGATCGCGTACGGTTTGCCCGCCCACCACGTTGCTCGAGGTCGAGGATGCCTGCGCGATACCATCCGTTTCCGCTGTCACATCCATCGAACTCTCGACGGCGCCGGCGCTGAGCTCAAAATCGACGATGAGCTGCTGTCCCACATCCACCGTCAGGTTCTTTCTCATCAGCTCGAAAAATCCGGCGTGGCTGGATGAAACGGTGTAGCATCCCGGCAGGAGGCTGGGCGCATTGTAGAAGCCCTTCTCGTTGGTGCGCAGCGTACGCGACGGACTGGTAACCTGGTTTTGAATTGTGATCGTGACGCCGGGAACCGCAGCCCCAGACGCATCGGTGACCCTGCCGCTAATACTGCCCCCGGTCACCTGGGCGGGCGCCGGGGTGGAAACACCGAGCAGGATGAGGGTGAAAAAAACCTCAAGCGTTCTCATGCGAGTCGACCCTGTGCCGCCACACCCGACTCTACCAGAGGCCGCCAAAAGCCGGAATCACTCGGAAATGGTGTTTGCGATTACCTCATTCGTGGTACGGAATCCTGTGCGATCAAGTCAACTTCTTCGAAACGTGAATTGCACGATTTCGGACGGGATGATGAGATAATCGTGGAAGCATGGAGGGAGCGTACCGGCGAAGACCGCCCGCTTTCATGTTCGGAACTGTCCTTGCCGGCATACTGGTGGCGGCGTCGCCTTGCGCGTTCGGATTGAATCCGTCGCTGGACATGAATCAGTACGCGCACAAGGCCTGGAAAATCAGCGATGGCTTTTCCAAAGGCGCTATCCACTGCATTGCCCAGACGCCCGACGGTTATCTCTGGCTGGGTACGGAATTCGGACTGAATCGGTTTGATGGCGTCAAAAATGTGGCCTGGCCGCTCCCGCAGGATCAGCATCTTTCCACGAGCCAGATTCGAAGCTTGCTCGCCGCGCGCGACGGCACCCTTTGGATCGGCACCTCCAGAGGGCTTGCCAGTTGGAACGGCGCCCAACTCACTCAGTACCCGCAACTGGCCGGGCAGAGCATTTTCAACATCATCGAGGATGGTGAGGGCGCCGTATGGGTGGGCGCCTACACGGTGCCCACCGGAAGGCTCTGTGTAATTCAAAATGGCGCCGTCCGCTGCTACGGAGCGGATGGCAGTCTCGGCTTTGGTGTCTCCGGCTTGTATGATGACGGCAACGGGCTATGGGTCGGGGTTTTGAACGGGCTGTGGCGATGGAAGCCCGATCCCCCGGTATTCTACCCGCTGCCAGGCGAGCCGAACGGTATCCAGGGTCTTAGCGGAAGCGGTGACGGCGGACTCTTGTTCACCATGCGTGACGCCATCAGCCGGTTGTTCGATGGGAAAGCCAAAGTGGCATATCGGCTTCCCTTCGAGAAGCCACAGGCGCGAAGGCTCCTGCGCGACCGCGATGGCGGCTTGTGGGTCGGTACGTCGGGGCGGGGACTCGCACACCTCCACCAGGGCAGAATCGACATATTTGCCCAGCAGGACGGACTCTCGGGCGATGACGTCTCCAACCTCTTTGAGGATCGTGAAGGCAATATCTGGATATCGACATTCGACGGCCTCGACCGCTTTCGTGATTTACCCGTGGCAACCTTTTCGGTAAACCAGGGCCTGTCCAATCCGCGCGTCGTCTCCGTCCTGGCCGCGAGCGATGGCAGCGTGTGGATCCGCACCCTCGATGGCCTGAACAGATGGAATCAAGGGCAGGTCACGCTCTATCGCGAAGGTGATGGCCGCTCTCTCCACGCGGCTCCTGCGCCAGCGGGCCCACAGGCATCCGCGCCGAAAATCGTCAATAGCGGACTGCCGGATCGTGGCGTGGGTTCCCTCTACGAAGACGAGCATCACAGAATGTGGCTCTCCACGCTGGGAGGATTCGGCTACCTGGAAAATGACCGCTTTGTCCCCATAAAAGGCGTACCCGGCGGGAGAGTGCATTCCGTTGCGGGGGACGCCGAAGGAAATATCTGGATCGCCCACCAGGATCTCGGCCTGTTTCGTTTGTCCCAGGCTGAGGTTCGGCAGATTCCATGGGCCGCGTTCGGCCATCAGGACTTCGCGGGTGATCTCGCCGTGGATCGTCTGCACAACGGCCTCTGGCTCGGATTCTTTAAGGGCGGCGTCACCTACTACGCCGATGGCCAGGTCCGCGCCAGCTACACAGCCGCCGACGGGCTCGGCGAGGGTCGTGTCAACAGCCTGAGACTCGATTCTGACGGTGCCCTATGGGCGGCGACGGAAAGTGGGCTTAGCCGCTTGAAGAATGGCCGCGTTGCCACCCTAACCCGCACGACCGGGTTGCCCTGCGACGCAATAAACTGGTCCACGGAAGACGACGCGCATGCGCTCTGGCTCTACACCGTGTGCGGCCTGGTGAGCATCGCCCGTCCTGAATTGGATGCCTGGACCGGCGCGGTGGACAAAGACCGGCACACCACGCGCACCATACGTGTTACGACTTACGATAGCTCCGATGGAGTGAGGAGCCGTGCCAATGCCGGCGGTTTTAGCCCGCACGTGTCCAAGTCTCCAGACGGAAAACTGTGGTTCTTCCCTTTGGATGGCGTCAGCGTCGTCGATCCCCGCCGTCTTGCCTTCAACCGCCTTCCGCCGCCCGTGCGCATCGAGCAGATTGCCGCCGACGGCAAGATCCGCCAGGTGGCCCCTGGTGCGAACGGGTCCTGGCGCCTGCCATCATTGACCCGCGATCTGGTGATTGACTACACCGGCCTGAGCCTCGCCGCTCCGGAAAAGGTCCGGTTCCGCTACAAACTCGAAGGCCACGACAGGGATTGGCAGGACGCAGGCACTCGCCGGCAAGCCTTCTACAACGACCTCCCCCCACGCAACTATCGCTTCCGCGTGATTGCCTGCAACGACAGCGGCGTGTGGAACGGGGCCGGCGCGTTCTTGGGTTTTTCGGTCGATGCCGCCTATTACCAGACCATTTGGTTCCGTTTGTCGTGTGTGGCCGCCTTCCTCGCATCGCTGGCGGCGCTATATCGGCTGCGCCTGCGGCAGGTGGAGCGGCAATTCCAATTGCGTCTCGAAGAACGGCTCGCGGAGCGGACCAGGATCGCGCAGGAATTGCACGATACCCTCCTGCAGGGCTTTCAGAGCGCCGTGATGCATGTCGCAGTCGCGGCCAACGTTTTACCGCCGGACTCGAAAGCTCAACCTACCCTGACGCGGGCAATTCAACTGATGCGCCAGGTGATCGATGAGGGCCGCAATGCCGTGCGCGGATTACGCTCATACGGCACCGGCTCCATCGGTCTGGAACAGGCGCTCTCGCGCGTGCAGCAGGAAGTTGCCGCGGATGCAAACACCAGCGAGCCGGTTCGATTTCGAGTCGTTGTAGAAGGCCGGCAGCGGCCCTTGCGTCCGTTGCTTCGCGATGACGTGTATCGGATCGGCCGGGAGGCGGTGATTAACGCCTTTCGCCACTCCCGCGCGCAACAGATCGAAGTCACGCTCGAGTATTCTCCGAGCCAACTGTGTGTCCGAGTCTGCGATGACGGCTGTGGAATCGAGCCGAATATCCTCAGTTCGGGCCGGAACGGGCACTGGGGACTGTCGGGTATGCAAGAAAGAGCAGATCGAATCGGCGGTCGTCTGCGTCTTAGCAGCAGCGCGGCCGCCGGCACGCAGATCGAACTCTCGATCCCCGGCAACGTCGCATTCCTGAATCATTCCGAACGCCGGCTGAGTTGGTTTCGCAATCGACATCCATCGGCGAGCGCCGGGGAAGACTCTGGAATGGTGACCGACAAGAATGAATGATCGATAGGTCGATCTTGGCGCTGCTTCGGTCGGATCGCGCGCCATCCGGACGCTGGCCCAATGGGGCCGGCCCCCAATCTCGAATTCCCATACGGTCCGTTGTTTCGGCGCAGCGGCGCGCCGCGGCGGGGATAAAAAATTCCAATTCCACCGATAGAAACTTCCGTCTCCAGAGGATAATGGCGTGACCGACAATGGTTAAACTGGTATTTCCTTGCAGGGATATGGTCCCGATGTTGACCGGTCTTCGAAAGATCCGCGGCGCCGCTGGTGGTCTGAGCGTGAGCTTAGAGCTGTAGCTCCGGCAGGCGCACCTGAATTAGGATTAGGACATGAAAAAGATCGAAGCAATCATCCAGCCTTTCAAACTGGACGAAGTGAAGGAAGCGCTGAAGAGCATCGGGATCGATGGCATGACCATCACCGAAGTGCGCGGCCACGGCCGCCAGAAGGGCCACAAGGAAGTGTACCGGGGACAGGAATACAACGTGGACCTGCTGCCCAAGGCCAAGGTGGAACTGGTGGTGGCGGATGGCCGTTTCGAAGAGGTGATCAAGACGCTGGGCAGCGCGGCGCGAACGGGAAAGATCGGCGACGGAAAGATTTTCGTCTACGAAGTGGCGGAGGCAATCAGGATCCGGAATGATGACCGCGGGGAGTCCGCGCTTTAGCGCCGATCTAAAACCGATTCAGCAGGGTTTCCTTGCTACCGGCGATGCGATGACCGCACTGGCCGAGCGCACGGCCCAGGTGGACCGCGTCGTGTTGGAGTCGGCGGAGCGCTTTCTGTTCCCGGTGGTTCCCGCGGGTCTGGCAATGCTCGCCGTGGGCGGTTACGGCCGGCGGCAGTTGTTTCCGTACTCGGATATCGACCTGCTGCTGTTGTTCGAATCCGAGCGGCTGGCCGTGGCCCACAAGGAGGCCATCGCGGCTTTTCTGCAGAGCCTTTGGGATGCCGGGCTGCGGATGAGCCATTCCGTGCGGACGCCGGCGGAATGCGTGGAGGTCCACGACCAGAACGTGGAGTTGAATGTCAGCCTGCTGGACCAACGCTACCTCACCGGCGACCGCGCGCTGTACGCCGGGCTGGCCGCGAAATTGCCGCGATTCATTCAAGCCAACCGCGATTCGTTGATCCGCAACTTGTCCAAGCTCACGCGCGACCGCCATTCCAAGTACGCCGGCACGTTCTATCATCTGGAGCCGAACGTGAAAGAGACTCCCGGCGGTCTGCGCGACTACCAGCTTATCTGCTGGCTGGAACAGCTCCGCGGCGCCGGAGCCACCCGGGTGGGCATGGCCGAACCCACTGCTGAACTGGAGCAGGCATTCAAGTTTCTGGCGCGGCTGCGCTGCTGCCTGCACTGCCAGTCCAGGCGCGACAACAACGCGCTCTCCTTCGACGCCCAGGATGCCATTGCGGAACTTTGGCGCCACGCCGATGCGGCGCATTGGATGCGGGACTATTACCGGCACGCGCGCGCCGTCTGCCGGGCCGCCATACGGGCGCTCGAAACCAACGAGGCGCAGGCCAGTTCGTTGTTCTCGCAGTTTCGCGACTGGCGGTCGAGGCTCTCCAACAGCGAGTTCAGCGTGCTTCGCGAGCGCATTCATTTCCGCGAGCCGCAGCGGCTGGACGTGGACGCCGAACTGGTGCTCCGGTTGTACGAATTCATTGGCCGCCACGGCATTCGCGCCGCCTTTGAAACCGACCAGCGCATCGAACTGCGCCTCGGCCTGTTGCGCCAGCACTTCCGGGACTCGCAGCCTCTCTGGCCGGCGCTCAACCAGATTCTGTCGCAGCCGCACGCGCCTCTGGCAGTGCGGTCCATGCATGAGAGCGGCGCGCTCAACGCCATTTTCCCGGAGATGGAACAGATCGAGTGCCTGGTGACGCGCGACTTCTATCATCGCTATACCGTGGATGAACACACGCTGGTGACCCTGCAGAACATTGCCAGCCTGCCGGGCGCCGAAGACCCGCCCAGGAACTGGTTCGCCAATCTGCTTTCCGAAGTCAAACAGCCGGGCGTGTTGTTGTTCGCGCTGTTGTTCCACGATGTAGGCAAGGGTACGCCCGGCGAAGGCCACGTGGATGCGTCGCTGCGGCTGGTGCAGCCGGCGATGGCGCGGATTCAGATGCCGCAGCAGGATCGCGAGACCGTGCTGTTTCTGATCGGCGCGCATCTGGAGCTTTCCTCCGCGATGCACTCCCGCGACATGTTCGATCCGCAGACCATTCGCGACGTGGCGCAGCGGGTGAAGACGGTGGAATGGCTGCAGTTGCTGACGCTGTTGACCTGGGCCGACATCAGCGCCGTCAATCCGACGGCCATGACGCCCTGGCGCGCCGAGCAACTGTATCTGCTCTACCGGATGGTCTCCAACGAGCTGACCCGCACGTTGGAGAGCGACCGCATCGAAGCGCTTCCCTCCGGGCCGCCCGCGCGCATCGCATTTCTGCAAGGATTCCCTACCAGATACCTGCGGACTAACACAGAGGCCGAGATTGACGCGCACATGGCGCTGGAGGAAAAAAGCCGGCAGCGGGGCGTGGCGGTAGACGTTCGCAAGCTGGACTCGGCGTGGCAACTGACACTTGTGACACGGGACCGGCCCGGGCTGTTCGCGGCGGCGGCCGGAACGCTTTCCAGCTTCGGGATGAATATTCTGAAAGCCGAGGCCTTTTCCAACCGCCGGGGCCTGGTTCTGTCCACCTTCACCTTCGCCGACCTGGGGCGGCAGTTAGACCTGAACCCTTCGGAGATCGAACGTCTCCAGTCCATCGCGGAGCGCGCGGTCGCGGGAAAAGCCGACGTGGCCGAGTTGTTGAAGAACCGCCCGAAGCCGACCTTGCCCAGCCGGAAGGCGCGCATACCGGCCAGCGTGCGGTGCAATTCGGAAGCCAGCAGCTCGGCGACCCTGGTGGAGATTGTAGCCGAAGACCGCCCCGGACTGCTGTACGATCTGGCGTCGGCGATTTCGTCCCAGGGCGCCAATATCGAAGTCGTTCTGATCGACACCCAGGCGCATAAGGCGATTGATGTGTTCTACCTTACGGCGGATGGGAAAAAACTAGGGGCCGCCCAAATCGAAGCGTTACAAGAGGCGCTGCAGCAGGCGTGCCAGCCAGCCGCATAGTAGAGTTCCAAGTGGGACAGGCCATCGTTGTTTGTGGCCTGTTGGGATGGGCGTTCCGCCCGCGAAACTTCATTAAAAACCACGCCAGGCTCCGGGAGATTCCGGATGGGCGAGGTGGTTTTTCGACCCTGTCAGCCCGACGTGCGTTTCACGACGCCCGGGGACGACAGACCACGAAAGACGATGGTCTGTCCCACCTTGAGTTCAGTTACGGTTGCGGTTCCGCCGCCGGTGCGCCCTTGCGAATGGCCTCCGCGATCTCCGCCGCCCGCGCCCGCGCCGTATGCATGTAGTTCTCGTTTTTGACGATGCGGTCCAGCGTGGGCAAATACTGGTCCAGGCCCACCAGCCGCTTGCGGTCCATCGCCGACCACAGCAGGTTCAGCGCCTTCACCAAGCCCAGGTGGTCGTACTTGGCGGCGCGATCCAGATCGATGCGATGCTGGGCCGATTCCGTCATGCGCTCGAACCATTCCCAGAGGGCGCTGGCAGCAGGATTTTCCGAGTAGTTGAATTGAACCTCGTGCTTCTCCGTGCCCTGCTCCATGCGGAAGGTCTTGGTGCCCATGAAGGCCACCTTCAGCCCGGAATCCACCGGATGCTTGAAGTTGTCCAACTTCTCCGCCAAGCCGTAGACTTCGGCAACCTCGGCCTCGGTCAACTTGAATTTTAGCGGATCGTCGTCGTCCGCCGCTTCACGGTATTCTGTGTCGCCGCCCTTATCCAGCGTTACCTGGACATAGGGCGGGACACTGCCGGGAAAGTTCTTTGAGTAGAAGAGCCGGGGCCCGTCAGCGGCGAACAGCGAACTGGCGAAGAGCAGAAACAGAGTCCACTTCATAGCGTCACTTCAAAACGCCGCTTCCAAGGCGTCACTTCGTAGGCGTCGCTCATTGGCGATTCGTTACGCCAGCCGGCGGCTGGTGGCTTCATGCGTGGCATGACAGATGGCGACAGCCAGCGCGTCGCAAGCGTCTTCGGAGTCGATCGCCTCGGGCAGCCGCAAAAGTGACTGCACCATTACCTGCACCTGGCATTTCTCGGCGCGGCCGTATCCCACCACGCTGACCTTTACCTCCAGGGGCGAGTATTCCGCCAGTTGCATCCCTGCCTCCGCGATGGTGAGCAGGGCGACTCCCCTGACATGTGCCAGCTTCAGGGCCGTCTTCACGTTGGCCGCATGGAAGACCTCCTCCACCGCCGCCAGTTCGGGTTTATATTCCCGCATCAGATCCCGCAGCCCGTTGGCAATTTCCAGCAGCCGCTTCTCAAAGGGCCATTTGGTATTGGTTCGAATGACCCCGGCGGCCACCATCCGATGATCGCGCCCATCGCTATCGATCACGCCATAACCGGTACGTTGCGAACCGCAATCGATACCGAGGACGCGCACGCTATTGTTCCATCGCCTCCAACTCCTTCTCGTCGATATCGAAGTTGGAGAAGACGCTCTGCACGTCGTCGTGATCCTCCAGCAGTTCCGTCAGCCGCAGCATGGCGCTGGCGTTCTTCCCTTCCACCCTGACCAGGTTCTTGGGAATCATGGCGACGCCGGCTTCTTCATGCGGAATCTTGTTCGTCTCCAGGGCTTTGAGCACGGCCTCGTGCGCTTCGGGAGGCGAGAGGATCTCCCAGCGGTCGCCGTCGCTTCGAAGGTCGTCGGCGCCGGCATCGAGCACGATGGCCATGAGGTGGTCCTCGGTGGCCTTGTCGCCGGCAACGAAGATCTGGCCCTTGCGCTCGAACATCCAGGCGACGCTGCCCTCGGCGCCCATGTTGCCGCCGTTTTTCGAGAAGGCATGCCGGATTTCGCTGACCGTGCGGTTGCGGTTATCCGTCGCAACGTTCACCAGCACGGCTGCGCCACCGGGGCCGTAGCCCTCGAACATGACTTCTTCGATTTGCCCGCCTTCGAGCTCGCCGGTGCCCCGCATGATGGCCTTTTTGATGTTGTCCGCCGGCATGCTGGCGGCCTTGGCAGCCAGAATGGCGGTGCGCAGGCGGGGATTCGAATCCGGATCGCCGCCGTTGCGGGCCGCGATATTGATTTCCTTAATGATGCGCGTGAACGACTTCCCGCGCTTGGCGTCCAGAGCCGCCTTCTTGTGCTTAATGGTGGCCCATTTGGAATGGCCTGACATGTGACCCTCTCAAGGTAGGCCCAGCCTCACAGCCGGGAGTGATGTTTTGGTGATTTCAACCGTATTGAGGATAGCAGAATCAGGAATTTGGCTCAACCGGCGTGGGATGGTGGCCACGAATCCTTGCGGGGCAGATTGTCAAAAGCGGCGACCGCCGGCGGAGTTAACGAAGCCGCTGGAGTTCAGCCCCGCCGCTCGATCTAATCTCTTTATGTTATGGACGGGCCATTGAGATGTGGGCTATGCTTTCTCAATCGATCAGCTCAATCGATCAGGAGTAACCGCGAACGTGACCAATGGCACCGAGCGCAGCCGGCGAACTTTCAGCTTGGCCCTGCTGGCCTGTCTGGCAGTGTCGCTAATCTGTGTGGCCTACCCAATTTACGTGATCCGGCCGTTCCGGCATCAGGAAGCGCGCGAACTGGCGCTGGCGCTGGTGGTCACCGAATTCCGGCCGGTAGTCACCGTCATCAGCGCCATGGCGGCGGTTCTGGCGGCGATCGGATACTGGCGCCGGCAGCCGCGGAAGTGGTGGCGGGCTTGGCCGGCGGCGGGCGCTGCCCTGGTCATCGTGCTGGCGTTTCTGGCGCGCGTCAATGTTTATGAGCTGATGTTCCACCCGGTGATCCATCCTTCGTTCACCGCCGTGCGGGAAGTCAAGCTGGATGGAGCCGAGAAGGTGGTTGCCGTACGCATCGGCCGGGAGGCGCGCGCGTATCCCATCCGCGGCATGTCTTACCACCACGTAGTCAATGACGTGCTGGGCGGCGCCGCCATCATCGCCACCTATTGAACGCTCTGTCACACCGGTCTGGTGTGGACGAGGGATGTAGCCGGCCTGAGGCTGACGTTTCATCTGGCCGGCATCAATAACCAGAACTTCCTCATGCGCGACGAGGAGACTGGCACCTATTGGCAGCAGATATCGGGCGCCGCCATTTCGGGGCCTCTCAAAGGCCGCCGGTTGACCCTGGTTCTCTCCGATGAGCTGACGCTGGCCGCCTGGAAATCGGAAGAACCGCAGGGCACCGTGCTGGATGATGTCCCCGCGTATATTTCGGGTTATGCCAAGAGGGACTGGGATGTTCGCATGCAGCGCGCGCCCACCGTTTTGGATTTTCCGGAGCATGCTCTCACGGCACGCGACTTGATGTTGGGAATCCAGACTTTCGATGATTTGGGACAGAAAGTAGCCAGCCGTGCGTTTCTATATGACCGGGTGGTGAAGGAAAAGCTGGTCAAGGATCACGTGGGTTCCGAGCCGGTGCTGCTGGTGGTGGGGCCCGACGATCTGTCCGTGCGGGCGTTCCGGGACCGTATCCCCGGAGTGGACGGAGCCACTGACTTCTACCGGATCGTGGGAAAACCTTCGGGCGTGCTGCCCGGCGTGCTGCCCGGCGTTGTGCTCATGGACGAGGCCACCGGGAGCGAGTGGAACTTCCAGGGCTGCGCCACTTCGGGAAAAGCGAAAGGGCTTTGCCTGGAGCCAATTCCAATGCTCAAAGATTACTGGTTCGACTGGCGGAACTACAATCCCACAACCACCGTCTACGGCAAAGAAAAGTGACTTACCAGGTAACGCGCTTCAGCCTGGGAACAAAATCGAAATGTTGGTCGCGGCTGAGCAGCGGCAACATATGTTGCCGAAGCGGCAACATATGTTGCCGAACCAAGGCGGCAATCCAGAGGTCGTTGGCGGGAATCGGGCGCCCGATTCGTTTTAGTTCGTCGCGAACCTCGGCGTACTTTTCGGCGGTTGCCTCATCCACAACGAGCACCCGATATAACGGAATCGTCTCCGCCAGCCATCCCTCATATTGAGCCCGGTTCCGCGACTGCTTGATGCCATACCGGAATTCGCCGAGCACGATCACCGGGACCGCGATCTCCGCCGCCCGATGCAGGAGGGGTTCCAACGTCAAGTCGCCGTCCGCTATCGCCGACAAGCCGTTCGTGTCCAGGATCACCGCCAGTCCTCAGGCTCGATCTGACCGAACTAATCCTCGATGATTTTGTTGATGCGCGCAGTCTCCCAGCGCAGGCTACGCAGCTTGCCGAACGTCTTCAGCCAAGGTTTGTCGTCGTCGCCCCGGGCACGCAGTTTGTCAACAAGTGCATCCGACACCAGTTCCCGCAAGGAAATTCCCTGTTCCGCCGCGGCGGACTTGGCCCGTCGAAAGAGGGCGTCCGGGATCTCGATGGTCGTCTTCACCCTGCGGCCATTGTCCTATATTTACGGGAGACCGCCAGCCGGTGAAGTGCCCACGCTCAGCCCCACCGTCACCGGAAAGTTCAGGCAGAGCGCCACGAAGCCGGCGTTCAATCCGAAGACAAGGTCCTGTTTACCGATCGCCAGAATGGCGACGGTGGCCACGCCTGTCACCATTCCGGCAAAGACGCCGCGCATGGTGGCGTGCTTCCAGTACAGGCCCAGCACCACGCCGGGGAAGAACTGGGTGATGCCGGAGTATCCCAGCAGCAGAAGCGAGACGAGCGTGGTGGAACTATAGATCGCGAAGTACAGGCTGGCCAGGCTGAGCACCACCACCATCACGCGGGCCAGGCGGGCTACCTGGTCGTCGGTCATGGCCGGCGCGAAGGATCGCGGCGGGGGCGGGCCGTCTCATGAGTTACACGCGCACGAACCAGCGGCGGCGGTACATGGCGTACGCGAAGAGGTAAATCACCAGCGTATACGCCACTCCGTACAGCAGCGACGCGTTGATGGGCGAAAGCAGCGGCGCGAACAGGTGGTCGAATATCCACTGATGCAGCGTAATGGTGCGGCCTTCGGACGACGTTTGGGACGACCAGCGTATCCAGCCGAAAGCTTCATCCAGAAACTCCGACGCCAGATAAACCACAATGGCGTTCATCCCCATGATCACCAGCGGCTTCACCACGCGTTTGTAGCCCAGACCATCCACCAGCCAGAGGAACATGGCGAAGATTACGAAATCCAGGCCGGCCATGAACAGCGAGAAGGAACTGGTCCACAGCTTCTTGTTGATGGGCAGCCACTGGTTGCAGATCAGGCCGGCGGCGATGAGCAGGTTACCCGCCAGAAACAGCCACGTGGTCCGTTCGGCCAGGGTGCGCTTGAGCCGCAGGATATGGCCCGCCAGAATTCCGAACAGCGCCGTGGCGATGGCCGGAATTGTGCTGATGATGCCCTCGGGGTCCCACGTCCTGGTGGAGCGGTAGTTGTGCGAGCCGAGCACCAGGCGGTCGATATAGTGGGCGAAGTTGCCCTCCACGTCCAGGCGGCCGGAACCGTATCCGGGCACTGGCGCGAACGCCATGATGAGCCAATAGCCGGTGAGCAGGCCGGCGATCCACGCGATCTGGCCGCGAATGCCTGTGGTCAGGTAGATGGCCGCGGCGATCAGGTAACAGATGGCGATGCGCTGCAGCACGCCCAGAATGCGCTGGGTTCCCAGGTCGAAACCGGGGTAGACATAGACCAGCACGCCCAGCACGAAGATAATGGTCGCCCGGCGAAGGGCCCGGGTGAGCAAGTGGGCGCGCGATGCGCCGGCAGCCACGCTCCGCCCCATCGACAGGGTCATCGCCACGCCGACGATCCAGAGGAAGGACGGAAACACCACGTCCGTTGCCGTCCAGCCATGCCATTCGGCGTGCTGCAGCGGAGCGTAGGCGTGGCGCCCGTCGCCAGGAGTATTCACCAGAATCATGAAGGCGATAGTGGCGCCGCGGAAGGCGTCGAGCGAAACCAGCCGCTCGGTTGCGGCGCCGGGCAGCGTGACGGGCGCCGCGGGCTTCGGAATTATGGTTTCAGTGGAGGCGTCTGGCATAGCCGATTCGCGGAGTAGTTTCTCATCATACTCTGTTGGAACCGATGCCGGATGCTCGCTGGCGTTCGGATGCCGGATGCTCGCTGGCGCTCGGATGCCGGTGGCCGGATGCTGGTGAACACACGCCGCGCGACCAGAGGAATACTCGGTTTCGAAGGCCCTCAGCCGATGCACGCTGAATGGCCGCGACGCTTTCGGCCTCCGATCCGGCATCGGCGGCGTAAAAGTCCGACATCCCCATGCAGCCAAGGCCGAGCGCGGAAGTTACCAGTCCCTGACGTCCAAGAGTGCACTGTTCCATTCTTCTATCGTGGCGGATACCGCGAGCGCACCCGGCGGATTGCCAATCCGCCGGACCCAGAGGGTGCCTCTTAGCAACCTGCCCCACAAAATGCTATCCCCCCAACCTTCCCACGGCCAGCAGGATGCCGTGGATCAGCGCTTCGGGCCGCGGAGGG
>DATMNI010000315.1:0-21846 GCA_035570275.1 Candidatus Acidiferrales bacterium
GCGCAACAACAAGACGCGCGCCGCCGAGATTCTTGGTATCAGTTTGAAGACGCTGCATAACAAGCTCAAGGAGTACGGCGCCAAGGAATTTGGAATCAGCGCGTAGTGTGGGGCAGGTTGTTAACCTGCGGCGGATTGGCAATCCGCCTGGTGGACTTGGGCGAACTCCCCGGGCTTGGGTGCGGGCCGCGGCAGGCGGATTAGCAATCCGCCGGAGATTAACAATTTGCCCCACAACAGAGTAGACTGATTGAGAATATGACTCGTCGCACCGCCGTAGCCTTGTTTGCCAGCTCCATGGTTCGCGCCGCCGGACGTCTTCCGGCCAATCGGAACGTCAAGTGGGCGCTCGGAGCCAACCTCTGGAATTACTTCCCGCGCGTTCCCTTCACGGACATCCTCGACGTCATGAAGGACACTGGTTTCATCGGCATCCGCGTGACCCAGTTTCCGCAAATCCTCACTACCTACAGCATCACCGTGGCGCAGATGGAAAAAGAAGTTTCCAAACGCGATCTCCACGTGATCACCATCTCCTTCAACGGGCAAACGCAAGACCCCGCGCGCCGGGCCGAGGTTCTGGCCAACGCCCGCAAGGCCATGGAGTTCCTCAAGATCTTCGGCGCCGACCGCCTGGTGGTCTTCTCGCCCTCGCGTTCCGCCGGCTCGGGCGACGCCGCCTTCAAAGCCATGTGCGAAGGCTTCAACCAGATCGGCGAAGTTGCGGGCGAGATGGGCTTCCGCGCCGGCTTGCACAATCACATGGGCCAAATGGTGCAGGACGGCGCGGAACTGGACCGCTGCATGGCGATGACAGACCCCAAGCTGTTTTGGCTCTCTCCGGACACCGCGCACCTTCACCTGGCTGGAATCGACGTTCCGAAAGCTCTCGAGAAACACAAAAGCCGGCTCATGCTGGCCGATTATAAAGACGCCCGCAAGGTCACCGAGAAACTGCAGGACAACATCTTCGACCTGGGCGACGGCGAAATCGATTTCCCGGCCTGCCATCGCATTCTGAAATCCATCTCGTTCAAAGGTTGGCTCTGCGTGGATCTCGACACGGCGCGCAACGGCCCGCGCGCCAGCTACGAACGCTGCGGGGCGTACGTCGTCAACAAGCTGGAATCGATCTATGTCTAGCGTCTCGCGCCGCGCCTTCCTGGGAGCCGTCGCCATGAGTAGTTTCGCCGCCGATTACCGCATCATCGATCCCCACGTCCACGTCTGGAAGCACGACCCCGAGTACCCGTTCGCCAAGGAGGCCCGCCCGCCCGCGCGCGACGCCACGCCCGAAATGTTGCTCGATCTGATGAAGGCCAACGGCGTCTCCAACACCGTCATCATCCAGGTGATTCACTACCGGTACGACAACAGCTACCTGGCCGGCGTGCTGAAGCGCTACCCGCGGTACTTCCAGGGAGTCAGCCGCGTGGACCCGCTGGACGCCGCTGCGCCCGACCACCTCTCGCGCCTGGTCACGGAGCAGGGCTTCAAGGGCGTGCGCCTCAGCCCGGCCGGCAATACCGCCGGCGACTGGATTCACGGCCCGCTGATGCCGCCCTTGTGGAAGCGCTGCGGCGAGTTGAAAGTGCCGATGACGGTGCTGGCGCCCATCACCCGAATGCCGGAAGTGGGCGCGCTCATCGAACAGTTTCCGGACCTGACCGTAGTCATCGATCACATGGCCGATTGCCCCGTCGACCAGCCCAAGGAATTGGAAAAGCTGATCGCGCTGCGACGCTACCCCAAGGTCTTCGTCAAGGTGTCACACACCTGGTCGCTTTCTCACCAGCCGTACCCGTATCTGGACGCGCAGGAGCACGTGAAGCGCCTCCACGAAGCCTTCGGACCTCAGCGGCTGATGTGGGCCACGGACTGGCCGATCGTTGAACAGACCGCCAACGCCACTTATTCCAACGCGCTTCGCATCGTGCGCGACGACATGAAGTTTCTCAACGACGACGACAAGCATTGGATGCTGAGCAAGACGATCGAGCGGGTGTGGCCCTTCGAATAGCTTTCAGCGATCAGCTTTCAGCTTTCAGCCAAACCTTAACCGCGTCTGGCGGCGGCTGTTTTAGGTTTTAGCTGATCGCTGAAGGCTGATCGCTGCTCGCTAATATGCTCTTCGCCATCCTCAGAGCCCTGAGCCGCGCCATCCGGCGCGACCTCGGCTCGTTCGGCTCCCTCAAGGTCAACAATTTTTTCTTCTTTGTGGCGCTGCTGATGTACGGCGCATTGAATAGCGGTCTTCCGCCCAAGAGCGCCTACCCGTTTCTGCTCTTGCTGGGTCTGCTGCTCCTGGTTCCACTCTCCTCCGATCCGTTAAGCCGGATTCCGCCCGGCCGGCTGGCGTTGTGGCCCCTCGGGCCGGCGCAACGAGTGGTTCTGCGCCTGGTCAGCCTGGCGCTGAGCCCGGTCTTGTGGCTCTCGGTTTTCCTGATGTGGAAGACCGCGCCGGAGCTGGCCCTGGCATTTTTGGCGCTGGCAATCGGGGCCCAGGTTATAGTTGCTTTCGCCGGCCGTCTGGCCCGCCGGGCGCCGCGTTGGAATCCAGCCCGGTTTGTTCCTGGGTTACCGGAGTGGTTGCCACAGTGGTTGGCCGGCCGGACCGGTGAACTGGTTCGCAACAATGCGCGGCAACTCCTGTCCGTTCTCGATGTCTACCTCGCCCTGCTGTTGAGCCTGGCCGGAAGCCTCTATCGTTTCCTTACGCCGCATCCGGATGGCGCCGCCTTCCCGATTCTGGCGATGCTGGTGGCCCTGGCGATGAGCACCTATTCCCAAGGCCTGTTCAGTTTGGACGGCGGGCCGGGCGCCACCCGTTACTGCCTGTTTCCCCTGCGGGGCTGGCAAATCCTGCTCGCCAAGGACGCCGCCTTTCTGGCGATTCTGCTGGTTCTCGTGCTGCCATTGAGTCCGCTGCCCGGCTTGACTTTCGGTTTGACCGCTCTGGCCATCGGTCACTTTCCGTCGGTGCTTTTGCGGTTGCACCAGCGGCGCTGGCGATTCACCGGCGGGCGCGCCTGGTTGGGTGCCGTTCAGGTACTGATCGGTTTCACTCTCGGATTCGCCGAAAGCCAGGCGGGAGTTGTTTACTTCCTGGGTGCGCTGGCGGCGTGCGTTGGATCGGCCTTCTGGTGCGGGCGGCTTTGGGACAACACCAAGGATCCTCAGCGGTCCGGCCGCCAATTCTAGTGCGAAACGGCTTTAGGTAGCGGGCCTTTTCAAAAAAGGCCCGCTACCCGGCGTTCAACTTCCCCGACACTTCTTGACACGACACTTCTTGATTAGTGTGCCGGTCGTATGCGCCGCGATACTCTCCTTTGCGGTCGTCGTCGCCTATCAACTGCCGGCTTGCGCTATTTCACGGCCATAGCCCCTGCCTTGATGCCTCCGAAGTTGCTTCTCACTGTAATGTTGGCAGGAATCGGGAACGGATATTGGGCTGACGGAAAAGTGGCCTGAATGCTGGATTTTCCGCCGCCTGTCGGTACCAACGAGAACAGGAATTGGCCGGTGCTGGTGTCCCAGACGCCCAAACGACCCGAAACGTTGCTGCTGCCCGCTTCCACCTGGATGACCTTCTTTGAGGAATCGTACTGCGCCTTGGTGATGGTCACGGTATCCTGCGGTTTCTGAATCGTGAGTGTCACTGTCTGGGTGACCCCTTGGTAGGTGGCCGAAATGGTCACGGGCGTGTCGCTCAACACGGCTTGAGGCGCGGTTATGGTGAAGCGACCCGTCGTTTGATTTGGACCGGGACCGATTGTGACTGTCGGCGAAGACAGCACCGCCAGGGCCGGATTGCTGCTGGTGAGCGACACCACGACGCCGGCGTTAATGGCAGGCGTATTCAGGGTCACCGTTGCGGTCGCGGTATTGACTCCCGTGTTTGCCGGCGACCCGAAGACTCCCGGCCTGTCCAGCGTCAGAGATGCCAGGGCCAATGGCGGTGGCGGAGGCAGAACGGTCAGCGTGGCCGCCGTCGTGATCCCGTTGTAGGTGGCGGACACGGTAGTGGAGGTGGATGCGGCCACCGGATTGGCAAAGATTGAGAACGTGGCGCTGGCCGACCCGGGTAGAACAACAACGGTCGGAGTGCCCAGCGCGGCGGCCGTGGGGTCGGCAATGCCTAGCGTCACCATCGCACCGCTCGCCGGAGCGGCGCTTCCCAGCCATACCGTGCCCTGCGCCACCGTCGCCCCGCTCTGCGCAACCGCCGGGTTGAGGGTCAACTGAGCCAGCAGAGGCGGATTGCCATGCGTGTTCCGCAGGACAGCGAGGTTACCGGCTTCCGGTTGCAGCAGATCCGGCGAGCCGTTCCGGTCGAAATCGGCCACAACCAGCGTGGCGCTGGAGTTACTTGGCATCTGCCCCTGCACACCTGCCTGCTGCCACGTTCCGTCCCCGTTCCCCAGAAAGAGGAAGAGATTAGTGCCAGGGTCTTTTACGACGATGTCGAGCTTACCATCGCCGTTGAAGTCCGCCGCAACCGGGTTTCCGACCTCCAGGTTGAATCCTCCGGTAGGCACCGAAAAACCGCCTACGAGTTGCAGGGTGAAGGTCCGGGCTCCATTGTTGAGGGCGACCCATAACTGGGCGGCGGAGCCGTTGCGTACGCTGCCTGCCGTGGTGACCGCGACATCCAGTTTGCCATCGCCGTTGAAGTCGCCTATGGCCGCCGGATTCGAACTGGCAGGAGAAATGGCCACCGGACCGGCAAAGGTCCCGTCGCCGTTGCCAGCCAGGAAAAGAGCATTGGCTAATGGCCCAGTCACAATCAGATCCTGATTGCCGTCGCCATCCAGGTCGCCGACCACCACGGGTAAGATGGTGGGAGTAACCCCGGGTGGCAGCAGTGACACGGGGGTAAGTGCCGAGAACACTCCGAATCCGTTGCCCAAAAGGACCATCAGGCTATTGTTACCGGTCACTACGATGTCCAGCTTTCCGTCACCGTTGAAGTCTCCCACGGCCAGCCAGTTCGGGTTCGCCACCACTCCAATCGATATCGCCGGCTGTAAGGTACCATCGCCATTGCCGAGCAGCAGGCTGATGGTCCCCCCGGCATCGCCGTTGGCCACCACCACATCCAGAAATCCGTCGCCGTTGAAATCGCCCACAGCTACGTATTGCGGATTCGTTCCAACCGCGAAAGGACGCGGAGTCTGAAACCCGCCGCTGCCGTCGCCCAAGAGAATGTTTACGGTTCCGGTCGCCGTGTCCCCCACCGCTACATCGGGAATACCATCGCCGTTGAAGTCCCCGGCGGCCGGGAAGGTCGGAGCACTTGCGCCCAGCCCCGACGAAGCGGGTTGAAAAGTCGAAAATTGAGGCACGGTTTGGGCCCGTGCAAGGCTGCACAGGGCCAAAGCGAGCATGGTTACGGCTGTGGTTGATCTCACGATTATTTGAAGCTCCCTTCGATTACATGATTTCGATGGTCCGCTGGGCGTGCGCACCGAAGTCTGTAGGCCTAGAGTAGGCCATTGGGGATAGGCCCTTGGTTATAGAGATGTGAAGGACTTGTCAACATCCCAGGTCGTGTTTTTCCATTCCCGGCCGAATTGGTCGATGCAGGTGGCCACATATGCGGCACGCCTGCCACTTAGGCGATCACCAGACGCAGGGGGCCTGACTCGGTTTTTTTGAGTGTCTTTCGGTTTGACGCTACGGTCTCGTCTGGATGGTCATTCAGTGCCCTTGCCCTCGAATCTTTGACCACGTCAACTCGTTCGGTGAGCAAGGATCGAAGCACATCCTTGATATTCTCACCACTGTATTAAACGATAATCGCCCTGTTCGGTCTTGCCCCAAGGTTCTTCTTCTCCTTGACATAGTTCCCGGTCTCAGAGTTCAGTGCTCCATTGTCGCTGACAACCGACGTCACCTATTAATCGGCTGTTTCTAAAGTGAGCAATTAAGTCATCACGGGTACGCCAAGTTTTGGGTGTATTGTTAAGTTCGAGCTTCGCAACAAAAACTTGGAGTTGTGTTTGCCTGGTGCTTCTCGACCGCGCGCGATCCTTAGTTAGTTTCTGTCGCGAAACTCGGTTTCCGCGCGTAAGACCGCTACCTAACGGTCACGGCTCCGAATGCGAAGTCTTGTATTGTCAACGAGGCAATCAGAGCCACGACCGTTAGGGAGTGTTTCTTTGGTGCCGCACGGCAGTTTCGCGACAGAAACTAGTTAGTAGTATCTGGGTGCCTGAGCAGCCTGCCGTTTGGATCTGACGTCGGCATCTCGCACAACTGAGCCGGAAGCTTCCCAGATGACTGGGTTCTGGGAGACCGCGCTAGCCGAACCGAATTACCCCCGCTTCAACATCTCTCGTGCGCAATTGAACCCCGGCGCGCCCATCACACCGCCGCCGGGGTGCGCGCCCGATCCGCACAGGAACAGCCCCTTCACCGGCGTCCGGTAACGCGCCCATCCGGCCACCGGCCGCATCACGAACATCTGGTCCAGGCTCATCTCGCCGTGGAAAATGTTGCCGCCGGTAATGCCGAACCGGCGCTCCAGGTCGAGCGGCGAAAGCACCTGCCGGTGCTCGATAATCCGGCGGATGTTGGGCGCGTATTCCTCGATCAGCGCGATCACGCGGTCGCCGAACGGCTCGCGCAGGTCGTCCCACGTGCCTTCGCGCAACGTGTACGGCGCGTATTGCAGGAAGATCCCCATGATGTGCTTACCGGCGGGCGCCAGCGACGGGTCGTACATGGTCGGAATGGTCAACTCCAGCAACGGGCGCTCCGACGCGCGGCCGTACTTGGCGTCGTCCCAGGCCCGCTCCACGTACTCGATGCTCGGGCAGATATGCATGGTGGCGCGGTGATGCGGGCCTGCTGCACCGGGCGGCGCTCCGGGGCGAGTTCCCGGGTAGGCGGTGAACTCGGGCAGCCCGTTGAGCGCCAGGTTGATCTTGCAACTGGTGCCTTCGATGCGAAAGTGGCGGATGGCGGCGACGAAATCGGGTTCCAGATCGCCGGCGTCCAGCAGGCGCAGGAACGTCACCTTAGGGTCGAGATTGGATGCCACCATCGCGGCTTCGATCTCTTCGCCGGTTTCCAACACCACGCCTTGCGCGCGCCCGCTTCGCACCGTCACCTTGGCCACTGCCGCGTTGACGCGAATTGATACGCCCTTGGCGCGTGCCGACGCGGCCATCGCCTCTGCCACCGCGCCCATCCCACCGCGCACGAAGCCCCACAACCCGCGGTGTCCGGCCACCCCGCCCATGCAATGATGCAGCAGGATGTAAGCCGTGCCCGGCGACCGCGGCCCGCCATTGGCGCCGATCACGCCATCGGTGGCCAGTGTCACCTTCACCTGTTCGGACTCGAACCATTCGTCCAAAAAATCGGCCGCGCTCTGCGTGAAGATTTTGACCAGCGCCACTACGTCCCCGGCGCCGAGCCCGCGCATCCGGCCCACCAGCTTCAGGTAGTCGACGAAATCCATTCCGGTGCGCGGCGGGAAGTTCGGGGGCGTGGTCAGCAGAAGGCCTTCCACCACCTGCGAGATGCGTTCGAGCAAGTCTTCGTAGGCCGGGTAGACCTCCGCGTCGTGGTGCGAAAACTTGGCGATCTCCGCTAACGTCTTAGCCCGGTCCTGCCACATGAAGAAATGACGGCCATCCGGAAATGCCGAGAAGAATGCCGGATCCTTGGCGTCCACGCGGTAGCCATAGCGCGGCAGTTCCAGTTCGCGGACGATGCGTTCCTGCAGCAGGCTGGTGAGATAGGCCGCGGTGGAAACCCGATAGCCCGGCCAGATCTCTTCGGTCACCGAGCACCCGCCCACCAACTCGCGCCGCTCCAGCACCAGTACCTTGCGCCCGGCGCGCGCCAGGTAAGCGGCGGTCACCAGCCCGTTATGTCCGCCGCCCACAATCACGGCGTCGTATTTAGCCATTCGGACGCTCACTTACCGGTGGCCAGTGGCCGGTGGTCAGTGGCTGGTGGCGCCACGTCTTTTTTCCGGGGTCCGGCCACTGCCCACCAACCACCGGCCACGGTCTTCACACCTTCTTAAACACCACCACGCTCAACGGCGGCAGCGTCACCGCGATGCTGTGAGGCCGGTTATGCATCGGAATTTCCTGCGACGAAAGACAGCCTCCGTTCCCCATATTCGACCCGCCGAACATCTCCGAATCGCTATTCAGGATTTCCTGGTAGAAGCCCTCCTCCGGCACACCGAACTGGTAGCCCTGCCGCGGCACCGGAGTGAAGTTGCAGCACACGATAATGAAATCCTTCGGGTCCTCGGCGCGGCGAAGGAATGCGATGATCGAATTATTGACGTCGTGGAAGTCCACCCATTCGAAACCGGAATAGTGGAAGTCCACCTGGTACAGCGCCGGGTTCTGGCGGTACAGGCGGTTCAGTTCGCGCACCAGCGCCTGGAGTTTCCGGTGCGGTTCGAACTCCAGCAGTTCCCACCGTATGCCGTGGTCGTGGTTCCACTCTTCGCGCTGCCCGATATCCTGGCCCATGAAGAGCAGTTTCTTACCCGGGTGCGTCCACATATATGCCAGGAAAGCCCGCACGTTGGCAAACTGGCGCCACTCGTCGCCCGGCATCCGGTTCAGCAGCGACCCTTTGCCGTGCACCACTTCGTCGTGCGAAATCGGCAGCACAAAATTCTCCGTGAAGGCGTACAGCAGGCTGAACGTAATGCTGTGGTGGTGAAATTTGCGGTAGATCGGATCGTTGGAGAAATAATCCAACATATCGTGCATCCAGCCCATGTTCCACTTCATGGTGAAGCCCAGGCCATTGAGATACACCGGCTTCGAAACGCCCGCGAACGCGGTGGATTCCTCGGCCACCGTGAACGCCCCGGGCACCGCGTGCGCCAGTTCGTTGAAGCGGCGGAGAAAATCGATGGCCTCCAGGTTCTCGTTGCCGCCGTACTGGTTGGGAATCCACTCGCCCGACTTGCGCGAATAATCCAGATACAGCATGGACGCGACGGCATCCACGCGCAGCCCGTCGATGTGATATTCCTTCAGCCAGAAGAGGGCGTTCGAAATCAGAAAAGACTTTACTTCATTGCGGCCGTAGTTGAAAACCAGCGTGCCCCAGTCCCGGTGCTCGCCCTTGCGCGGGTCGGCATGCTCATAAAGCGCGGTGCCGTCGAAAAACACCAGGCCGTGCGCATCCTTGGGGAAATGCGCCGGCACCCAATCCACAATCACCCCGATCCCCGCCAGGTGGCACTCGTCCACGAAGTGTTGGAAGTCGTCCGGCGTGCCGAAGCGCGAAGTAGGGGCGAAGTAACCGATCACCTGGTAGCCCCACGAACCGGAAAAGGGATGCTCCATCATGGGCAGCAACTCGATGTGCGTGTAGCCCATGCGCTTCACGTATTCCACCAGCTTCACCGCCATCTCACGGTAGGTCAGCGTCTGGCCCATAGGTCCGCGCATCCACGATTCCAGGTGCACTTCGTAGGCGGCCACTGGCGATTTCAGCAGCTCCGTCGTCCTGGGGCGCGTCCCCATCCACTCGGCGTCGTGCCACTGGTACTTGTGGATGTCCCACACCACCGAGGCCGATTTCGGCGGCGTCTCGCAGAAGAATGCGAACGGGTCGGCCTTCAATTGCTGATATCCGGCGAACCGCGACCGCACGTTGTACTTGTAGGCCGCGCCTTCACCCAGGCCGGGCATGAAGATCTCCCAGATGCCGCCATCGCGCCGCCGCATCGGGTGGCGGCGGGTATCCCAATCGTTGAACTCGCCGGCCAGCGTGACGCAAAGGGCGTTGGGGGCCCAAACCGCGAACCGCACCCCGCGCGCGCCGCCGGTCTCCGCGAGGTGCGCCCCCAGCGTGCCCCAGGCTTCGTGCAGCGTGCCCTCGGTATAGAGGTACAAATCGGAGGCCGATAGCTGCGGGCCGAACCGGTACGGGTCGTCAAGCTCCACCTCGCGCCCGTCCCATAGCCGCGCTACCAGCCCGTAGGCCTGCTGTTCGCCTTCGATCGACACGCAGAAGTAACCCTGCGCATGCTCCTTGACCATAGGGAACCGCTGGCCGCCGGTCTGCACCGCCGCGGTATCGGCCTGCGGCAGGAACGCGCGCACCTCCCATCGGGGCTTGCCGTTCTTCTTGCGGATGCCGTGCGGTCCCAAAATGCGGAATGCATCGCCATGATATCCGCCCACGATTGCTTCAATCTCTTCGCCAGTCATGAGAACCTGATAGTCAAGTATGGCTGATTTTCCGCTCGAAATTCCAAAAGCCGAACTGCATTTGCACCTGGAGGGCTCGGTGGAGCCGGAGACGCTGCACGAACTTGACCCCTCCACACCGGTTGAGGAATTCCGCGCCCTGTATTCCTACGCCGATTTCGACGCCTTCCTGCGCGCATTCGGCGCCATCGGCAAGCGCCTGCGAACGCCCGAGGACTACGGGCTCATCACCCGCCGCCTGCTGGAGCGTCTGGCCGCGCAGAACGTGCGCTACGCCGAAATCATTATCGCAGCCGGCGTGGTGATCTGGAAAGAGCAGGATTTCGCGCCGATCTTCGACGCCATCTGCGCCGCGGCGGCCGGATCGCCCGTGGAGGTCCGCTGGATTCTGGATGCCGTGCGCCAGTTCGGCGTGGACCACACCATGCGCGTCGCCGCACTGGCGGCCGAACGCGTGGACCGCGGCGTAGTCGCTTTCGGCATCGGCGGCAGCGAAGAGCGCGGCCCCGCGCAGTGGTTCACCGATGTTTTCGACTTCGCCAAACGCTCCGGCCTGCGCCTCACCGCCCATGCCGGCGAGAGCATGGGCCCCGAATCGGTCTGGGCCGCGTTGAAGCTGGGCGCCGAACGGATTGGCCACGGTATCGCGTCGGTCCACGACCCCGGCCTGATGCGCCACCTGCGCGAGCGCGACATTCCGCTGGAAATCTGCATCACCAGCAACCTGGTGACCGGCGTGGTCAAGCGCATCGAAGACCACCCCGTGCGGCGCCTGTACGACGCTGGCGTACCGATCGTCTTGAATACCGACGACCCCGCCATGTTCCGCTGTACCCTGGTGGCCGAATACCAGCTAGCCGCCCGCCACTTCGGTTTCAGCGAAGCGGAACTACGCGGGATCGCGGAAAACGCCTTCCGCTACGCCTTTGGCGGCAGGCGCGGGGCAGGTGGTTAACCGAGCGGCGCGCCCCAGAGGGCTCCCGGCTAGTCCTGCCGCCAGGCTTCCAACAGGTATATGCGGGTGGCGCGGCGGCCCAGCAGCGCGATTCGGCGGCTTCAGGTTCGAATCCTACCTGGGGAGCCATCAGAAATCGGCACTTCAATTGTGTACTTTACGGGCAACCCCAGTTCCACACTCGAACTCGCTTAGTAGCATCTGTGGGCACCTTCCCAAGGTCGGCAAACCGTCCGGACCTGGTCAGCCAGCGCCCTTTTCGCTGGAACGAAACGATCGCGTAACTCGCCGTTTGTTAAACTGCTCGAAATGCGTCAGTCAAAAACGTTTGTCTCGCGCCGCGTCGCCGCTTCCCTGCTTTGCTTCGTCGCCCTGGTTATCCTGCCCGCCTGCCGTACAACGGCTCATTCCCCCTCCGCCGGCATCGATTTCCCGGGCATGGATCGCTCGGTCGCTCCCGGTGACGACTTCTACAATTACGCCAACGGTGGCTGGAGCAAACTTACCGCCATCCCCACCGATAAATCGGCTTACGGCATCAGGATCGTACGTCAGGACGAGACCCGCAGAGACCTCCTGACCATCATTGAACGATCCGCCGACAACCCCGCCAATCGCAAGCTCGCAGACTTCTACAACGCCTACATGGACGAAACCGCCATTGAATCGAAGGGCGTCGGTCCGCTCCGCCCACAACTGGCTGTAATCGCCGCCATAGCCGACCGCCGTGGCCTCGCCCGCGTTCTAGGCTCCCGCCTCCGCGCCGATGTTGACGCAATCAACAACACAAACTTCCACACTGGCAACCTGTTCGGCGTCTGGATAACGCAGGGCCTCACCGACCCCGCTCACACCTACCCGTATCTGCTCCAGGGCGGGCTCGGGCTTCCCGACCGCGACTATTACCTTTCCGCCACCCCGCAAATGACAGCTCTCCGCAACTTGTACCGCGCCCACATCGAAGCCATGTTGCGCCTCGCCGGCCTCACCGAGGCCTCGGCCCGCGCCGCTCGCGTCTTTGCTCTCGAAACTGCTATGGCAAGATTGCATGCCACGCGCGTTGAATCCGAGGATGTGCATGCGGTGGTTGCCTGGACACGAGTCGAACTTCTCAGCAAGGCACCGGGACTCGATTGGACGGAACTCCTCGACGCCGCCGGATTGAAAAACGTACCGGTGTTCATCCTCTGGCACCCCAACGCCGCCGCGGGACTCTCCGCGCTCGCCGCTACGCAACCTCTCGACGCATGGCAAGACTGGCTCACCTTCCACTCGATCGAAGACGCCGCCCCGTTCCTTCCCAGGGACTTTGTCGACGAGAGCTTCAAATTCCAGGACAAGGAGCTCAACGGTATCCCCGAACTGCGCCCGCGTTGGCAGCGCGGTGTCGATTTCACCAGCGATGCCCTGGGAGAGGCGCTTGGAAAACTCTACGCCGAACGGTACTTCCCTCCCGCCACGAAAGCCAGGGTGCAGACCATGGTGGCGGATATTGTGAAGGCCTTCGACAAAAGGATCGACTCGCTCAGTTGGATGTCACCGGAAACCAAGGCAAGAGCGAAACAAAAACTGGTGACGCTGAAGGTCGGTGTCGGCTATCCCGACCGTTGGCGCGACTACTCGGGTCTCGAAATAATTCAAGGCGATGCGTTAGGTAATGCCCAGCGCGCCAGCCTCTTCGATTACCGGCGGCACCTCGCCAAACTGGGCCAGCCAGTTGACCGGGGCGAGTGGTGGATGACTCCGCAGACGGTCGATGCCGTCAATCTCCCTCTTCAGAACGCGTTGAACTTCCCGGCCGCCAGGCTCCAGCCCCCCTTTTTCGTTCCCAACGCGGACGATGCGTATAACTTCGGCTCTGTTGGCCTGACAATCGGCCACGAGATCAGCCATTCCTTCGACAACCAGGGTGCCGAGTTCGACGCGGAAGGCAAACTCACAAGCTGGTGGACGAAAGGGGATTTCGATCACTTCACCGCCGCTGGCGAAGCCCTCGCCAGACAGTATGACGGCTACAGGCCTTTCCCCGATCTGGCCGTGAACGGCCACCAGACGCTGAGTGAGAGCATCGCCGATGTGGCCGGACTCCTCGCCGCCTATGACGCCTACCGCTTCTCGCTCCACGGCAAGCCCGATCAAAGAAAAGACGGTTTCACCGGCGACCAGCGCTTCTTCATTAGCTTTGCCCAAAGCTGGCGCCGCAAATATCGCGATCCCGCACTGCGCGAGTTTATCGCTACGGACGGGCACGCTCCGCCGCAATATCGCGCAGACACAGTACGAAACGTCGATGAATGGTATGCCGCGTTCGGGAGCACCGTGGGGCAGAAGCTGTACCTGAGTCCGACAGAGCGCGTAAGGGTGTGGTAGCCGAGCCGTTCCCCACATATCGGGAGAATTGCCTTCGACGCGGGAAGGCCTGGAGCAGGGTTCCGCAAGGTCACAGCGCCTCACAGCGAGTCGAATAGTCGAATTGGGCCCACGACTGCGAGTTCGAGACGTGTCCAAGCTGGGTGCCCACCGTGGACAAGCATCGGCGACCAGCACGGATCACGCTGAAAACGACAGGCTTCACGGGTTCGATCACAGGGCCAACTCGGCTGCGAAAGTTCGAAACGTATCCAGACTGGGGAGCCAGAATTCCCAAACTCCAGGTAGGATTCGAACTCTACTCGTCTCCTCCTGCAATCGTTCCAGGCAGATCTTGTTAGAACACTTGAAATTGGGATCGCTAGGATCCGAAAACTCGCTCTGGGTGTTGGCGGGTATATCGAATCCATGCTTCGTAAATGACAGATTTGCCGGGCCCGCGGTCGTCCAGAGCCCAAGCTCGCTGGTCCAACTCGTCAGCGCGTTTTTCGAGGCCCGCTCGCTTGACGATTTCGGATGGATCGCCGTCGGCTTCCGTCCGCCAGGCTAAAAGAGGGATCATCAGTTCCTTGCCTCAACGAAACATGAAGCGAGGTCGTCCAAGCCCAACTCGTGCAGTCCTGCCTCGGTTTCAGCTACCAGATGTGGTTCCCCAAAGCATGAAGGTGAAGATGCGGACCCTATCTGTCCCGAAAGCCTTGGCGCGTTCCAGCGAGCGGTCAAGAAGCGCCCACTGTTCGTCCAGCTTTTTCTGGCCCTCGGGTGTCTCGGGCGGCAGCGGAACCTTGAAGAAGCCGGTGCCTTCCACCGAGACCTTGATGCCGTGCTCATCGAGGATACCGCGTGCCTCGCGCACCTTCTCGATGGGTTGCTCGGTGTTGTACTTGTTCCAAATGTTGCGGATCTCCGCCCACTTGAGGTTGTATTGCACGAGGAATTTGGCGGCGGTCAGGACGTCGTCATCGATTTCGTCGGTCAGGATGCCCAGCTTGATGCCGGCGAGAGGGAGAGCCTGCAATCGGCGGGCGAAGAGAGCCAGCGCGCTTCCGGCCAGCACTTCACGACGGGTTTGGCGATTCATGCCTCCGATTATAGCGTCCGGCGGCCCACCGGTTCCCTAACGGTCACGGCTCTGATCGGAGCCGATGCAACCTTGTACCGAGCCGTGACCGTGAGGGAGCGGTCGCGGTTGATCAGTTGCTGATATCCACGACGTCGAAATGGAAGCGGTCGGGCGGGAATAGCGTGGGGGCCTTGGGAACCAGGTGCGACCAGGTCTGGTACGCCATGCCGGCCACGCTGGAATTCAGATAGAAAAGAAACTGGCTGGAGAAACAATGAATGGGCGGCGGTTGTCGAAAAGTCAGACGCAAGCCCACAGCCTTTTCCAGCCCGACTCCGTTAGTGGGGACAGCTTTATCCATAAGCAGGGTAACAAAGCTGGCGCGGTTGGCGTGGGGCCAAACGTCCGGATGGAGCAACTGGCGGAGCGCACCTTCGCTTTCGAAGGTAGTTTCGCACTGGCGGATCCACTCCAGAATGGAATCGCCCCAAAGCCAGTGGGACATCAGTCCTTTGTACTGTTGTGCAAGCTGCAGCGCGAGATCGAGTTTGCGCTGTTCCAGGACGGATTCCTCGGCGTCGCTGGCGGCCAGCATTTCTTCGGCTTCCAGCATGACCGAGGTCAAATCGCCGACCTCCTCGCTGGCGGAGAGCACCAACAGCGGGGGAAGCTCGTGTGTCTTGCTTCCCGGGATTTCGATGTACCTTTCGTCCCTCATGGCAACCTCACCTGTCTTATCGGATGTATCGGACCTGAGCGACAGGGCTCGTCTGTTCAATTCTTAGCACAGGAAGGGCCATTATGAGATTAAAAAGATCAAATGTACTCTATCGGCGGGGGTTATCTATATAGCAATCGCCACGGTTTGCTGCTAACTACACGTAGTACTGTGCTGTGGTACCATGCCGGTTCATATGGCCGAATACACGATTGGGATCGATTTGGGCGGGACTAACCTGCGCGCGGCGGCTATCGACCGGTCAGGCAAGATGCTCGACAAAATCTCGGGCGCCACGAATTTCACGGAGGGCCGGGAGGCGGTTCTGTCCGATATTGTTTCGGCAATTTCGAAGCTGCGCGAAAAGCACGGCGCGGACGGGTTCGGCGGCATCGGCGTGGGGGTGCCGGGCTTCATCCGCATCAAGGAAGGGCTGATCACCAACTCGAATAATCTGCCATATCTGGAGAACGTGCCGGTGCGCGACGAAATCTCGCGGCGGCTCGGCACGCGGGTGATTCTAGAGAATGACGCCAACGCCGCGGCGCTGGGCGAGAAGTGGATCGGCGCCGGACGGGATGTGGATGACCTGGTGTTGCTGACGCTCGGCACCGGCATCGGCGGCGGAATCATCTCCGGCGGCCGCGTACTGCGCGGCTTCGTGGGAATGGCGGGTGAAGTGGGGCACATCACCGTGGTTCCGAACGGCAACCCCTGCGGCTGCGGCAACCAGGGCTGCCTGGAGAAGCACGCTTCGGCCACGGCGATCACGGCCATGGCCCGGCTGATGCAGTTAGGCGATCCACTGTCGTCGAAAGACGTCTACGAACTGGCCAGAGAACCCGGCGAAAAGGGCGACAAGGCGCGCACGGTCTGGCGGGTGATGGGAGAGGCGTTGGGCGTGGCGCTGGCGATGCTCGTCAACACGTTCAACTTTCCGTTATACCTGCTGTCGGGCGGCATGCTGCCGGCGTGGGAGATGTTTGAGCCGCACATGATCCGGATGCTGGAGGAGCGGTCCTATACCTATCGCGCGACGAAAAAGGAAACCCGCATCGCGCAGGCCACGCTAGGCAACGAAGCGGGGCTATACGGGGCGGCTTTTTTGCCGTGGGTGGAGAAGTGAGCGAGCGACGGCCGTTTCGGCGCTGGCACGCGGTTTTCGAAGCCGGGGTTCGGCGGGGCCGGCAGCGATCTAGCGCCTCTTCCAAAGCCGCGAATCCCAGCGTACGGCCAGTGGCTGGCTCACCTGGATGTGGAGGAAATCGGGATGTTCCTGATTGATCAGAACGTTTCGTTCCAGATGCGTCACCACAGAGGGCACCATCAGTACCGGCGTGCGGCGCTCGTCATACCAGGCATCGCCGAAAACCCGGGTGCTATCAAACGACGGTGAATTCCAGCGCGGCACATCGTCCGGCGTGGCTTCTTCGACGGATAAGGCGGCCGGAATATCTATCCGGACGTAACCTTGGCTTTGCGGCACGCTGCCGGAGGCGTGGACCAGGATCTCCAATAATGCTCCAGCGTACGTTTCGGCGGCATAGATAACCCGTCGTCCGGGAGAATTCCAGCGGGCGCCGTGAAGCATGGCGCCACTGCCGTCGAAGATGGGGTGCCGCATATCGGCTATGCGGAACGCCCGCAGCGGACCGCTACGCCGGGAGGCCATAGACTATGCGGGCCATGACCTCCTCAGCCTGCCGCGCGCCCAATTCCGTCAGGGCCGCATCGAGGGGCGTCTTGCCCCCGATCTCCGGATGCGGTGTTGTCAGGAAGCGCCGGGCCTGCTCGCGATCCTGCCAGACGTCTTCGGCCGTGGCGACCACCCGCGCCAGGCGCTCGGTCCGTGCGCTCTCCGCGGGACTGAGACGTTCGCGACGCCGTTTGAACGTCGCCTCCGGAACGATGCGGTGCATCATGGCGCGCTGTTCGGCAGCGTCGGAGAAGACGCGCCGCGCCACCTGGCGGAGGGTTGCCTTGGGCAGTCCGCATTCGACGGCGTCACTCAGTTCCAGCAAAGATGTGACGGGCCTGCCCAAAATGCGGTAACCGCCCAGGACTTCTCCGATATTGCGTGGTTCCATAAGCATCATTATACCTCAGATTGCGGATCAGATGATACTCCGATAATGTGAAATGTCTAGAGGGGGCGTTGGCGCGAAACGTGGATGGCGCAGCGGCGCAACCCCACTTCGCATAGCGAGAGCCTTCCGGGCAGTGCCGTGGTGTTCCCGAGTTGTTTGGGCCAGAAAACGCGTCTGGGTTGGCACGCGGGATCCGGGGAGCATGCCCCATGCTCAACTATGCCGGATCACCAGCACATCGCCATCCTTGACGATGTACTCCTTGCCTTCCAGGCGTAGCTGGCCTTTGTCGCGGGCGCCGGGGTAGCCGCCGAGATCGACCAGCGTTTTCCAGTTCACCACTTCGGCGCGGATGAATTTCTTCTCGAAGTCGGAGTGAATCGCGCCCGCGGCCTTGACGGCATGGCTGTTCATCGGGATGGTCCAGGCGCGGCATTCGTCCTCGCCGGCGGTAAGAAAGCTCATCAGGCCCAGCAGGGCGTAGGTGGCCGAAATCAGCCGTTCCAGGCCGGATTCCTGCAGGCCGTAACTGGCCAGGTATTCGCGCTGTTCCGCACGCGGCAATTCGGCAAGCTCGGCCTCCACTTTGCCGCAAACGGCGGTCACCGCGGTGTGGGCGCGGCCGGCTAGAGGTCCCTCGCGATATTCTTTCTCCCGTTGGTGCAGCTTGACGGCATCCTCTTCGCCGATATTCAGAACGTACAGCATCGGCTTTTGCGAAAGAAACTGGAAGCCGCGCAGGCGCTTTTCGTCTTCGGATTCCAGTTCCAACTGCCGCAGAGGCTTGTCTTCTTCCAGTGCAGCCTTGCACTTGACCAGCAGTTCGAACTCGCGGTCGAGTTCGGGGTTCTTGATCTTCTTGCGGTCTTTGTCGAGGCGCTCCAGGCGCTTTTCCACCACCACCAGGTCGCTGAGAATCAACTCGGTCTCGATGTCTTCCAGATCGCGGACCGGGTCCACCGAGCCCTTTTCGTGCGGTACGGTGTCGCTGGCGAAGAGGCGCAGCACATGCGCGAACGCGTCCACCACGCGCAGGCTGGCCAACAGGTTGGGGTCGCGCAAACTCTCCTTGGAGATGGAGGGCATGTCCACGTACTCCACCGTGGCGTAGGTCACCTTGGGCGGTTGAAAGAGACCGGCCAGGGCGTCCACGCGGTCGTCCGGCACTTTCGCTACGCCGGTGCGCACCGCCGTGGAACCGATGCGGGTCTCCTGCTGGACACCGGTCAGGATAGTGAAAAGTGAAGTCTTGCCTACCATGGGCAGGCCGATGATGGCTGTTTTCATATATTAAGGAACGGTCTACAGGGGAACGTCCACCTGGGAAAGAATTTCTTCGATGATGCGCTCGCCCACGTCGGCGCGGCGCTGCACCAGGGTGTTGCGGGTGTTGATCACCACGCGGTGGGCGAACAGCGGCACGGCGAGCCGCTTGACGTCATCCGGCACCGCGAAGTCGCGGCCTTCCAGCAGCGCCAACGCCTGCACCGCGCGATACAGCGCCTGCGATCCGCGCGGGCTGACGCCCAACGCCAGCGATTCGTGGTTGCGCGTCTTCTCGACGATCGCCAGCATGTAGTCGATCAGGGTGGCTTCCACGCCGATGCGCTGAACGCCTTCCTGAAGCCGCAATACATCCTCGGCCACCAGTTCGGAATGGACCAGTTGGGGCGCCCGGTGATCGGAGTTGCGGACAATTTCGCGCTCGCTGGCCAGGTCGGGATAGCCGATTCGCAGGCGCATGAGGAACCGGTCGAGCTGCGATTCGGGCAGCGGATAAGTGCCATGGTGTTCCACCGGATTCTGGGTGGCGATCACCATAAAGGGCCGGGGCAGGGAATGCGAGTGGCCGTCGATGGTGACCTGGCTTTCGTTCATGGCTTCCAGCAGCGCCGATTGCGTCTTGGGAGTGGTGCGGTTGATTTCGTCGGCCAGCAGAAAGTTGCTGAAAATGGGGCCGGGCTTGAACTCGAAGGCTTCGGAGCGAGCGTTGTAGATGGTGACGCCCAAAACGTCGCTGGGCAGCATATCGCTGGTGAATTGCAGGCGGTGAAACCGGCAAGCCACGGAGCGGGCCAAGGCTTGCGCGAGGGTCGTCTTGCCGACGCCCGGCACATCTTCGATCAGCAGGTGGCCGCGCGCCAGCAAGCAGACCAGGGAAAGCCTCACCACTTCCGGCTTGCCGCGAATGGTGGTTCCCAGAGCCGTCTCCAGTTCCCGGAGCTTGCCAAGGATTTCGGGCGAGAATCCAGTCGGCGGGGCTACCATTGATTCCCGCTGGGGCATTATAGTATTGATGATACTAAAGATCGCCACCAAACCTTGTGGTCCAGGTTGTTAACCTGCGGCGGATTGCCAATCCGCCTTTCTCGGAGTACGTTTACCCTTCCTTCCAGCCGCCTGCTTCGGCCGGAGTAGAATAGTCCCCAACACCATGCGCCGATTCTTCTCCACCTGGCTGCTGCTGGCGGCACCGCTCACCGGCCAGCCCCTCTTCACCCGTGCCCTGCCCAGCGCGGAATTCGCCCTCCACCGCGACCGTCTCATGCAGAAGATCGGTGACGCCGTGGCGGTTCTGGAGGGCGCCACCGAATACCCCGGCTACATGAAATTCCGGCAGGGGAATCAGTTCTTTTACCTCACCGGTGTCGAGGTCCCACGGGCGTTGCTCCTGGTCGATGGCCGCGCCCGGACCAGCACGTTGTACCTGCCGCCACGCAATCCGGGGCGCGAGAACGCCGAGGGCCCGGTGTTGGTTCCAGGCCGCGAAGCTCAGGAACTGACCGGCATCGCGCGCGTCGCCGACCGCGCCGAAATGGCTGCGGACCTGCTCAAACTCGACCAGCGCACGCTCTACGTGCCATTCCGCGACGACACCCAGTGGGCCCAGACCAACGCCGACATGCCCGCTTACGATGCCGCCAATTTGAGCGATCCCTGGGACGGCCGGTTATCGCGCGCCGCCATCTTCCGCGAACGCCTTCACACGCTCAAGCCACACGCCCCGTTCCGCGACCTGGACCCGATCCTGGACGAGTTGCGCGTCATCAAGACCCCGCGCGAAATCGCCTTGATCCGCGAGGCCACCCGCATCGCCGGTATCGCCATGATCGAGGCCATGCGCGCCGCCAAACCCGGCATGTACGAGTACGAAATCGAGGCCATCGGCGACTACGTCTTCAAAAAGAACAACGCCCAGTTCTTCGCCTATTTCGGCCTGGTGGCCGCCGGAAAGAACTCCGCCTGGCCGCACTATCACGCCGCCCAGAGCCGCCTCCAGGACGGCGACCTGGTGCTGTTCGACTACGCTCCGGATTACCACTACTACGCTTCCGATGTGACCCGCGAATTCCCCGCCAACGGCAGGTTCAGCGCCGGCCAGCGCGAACTCTACGGCATTTACGTGAAACTCTACCAGGCCCTGATGACTTCGATTCGCCCCAACGTGACGCCGCGCGCCGTGATTCAGGATGCCGTGGCCAAAATGGACGCGATCATGGCCAACTACCAGTTCACCAACGCCAAGTTCCGTGACGCGGCTGGCCGGTTCGTGGACAACTACCGCAAGAGCCTGGGCGGGAGCCTGGGCCACATGGTGGGGATGGAGGTTCACGACGTCAACGGTCCGCTCGAAACGTTGAAGCCCGGCATGGTATTCACCATCGAGCCGGCGCTCACGATACCCGAGGATCGCGTCTATATCCGGCTGGAGGACGTGATCGCGATCACCGACACCGGCTACGAGAATCTGTCGGCATTCGCGCCCGAAGACATCGAAGGCGTGGAGAGAATCATGGCCGGAGGAAAGGTGGCGATTCCGGGCAAAGACGGGCAGTGACCCGGGCGGCGCACCCCGAGGAGACTCCGGCCAGCCAACAGGGCCGTGCTTGTTCCAGCGAAGGCGCCTGCGGCTCGTTCTGTCGAAGCCCACCCAGGTGGCACGCCACCCTGTTTTACGAAGTCGGCCTAGTATGTGAGCCTAGGGTCAATACGGTTCACTTAGAGCCCTTGAGTGGCCGATCACAAATCGCCGGCTTCTCGTCCAAGCGGCCTTATGTGGGTGCCGGACACGAGCCTCCTGAACTCGCCGCCGCGCAAACACGCAGCAGACGACAACTTTCACGGTTTGCCAGTCCTCGGTTCAGGGAGCGCGGCAGGGCCGTCTTCTGGTTTGCCTGGTTTGCCGAAGTACATTAAGGAACGCTGAACCCGTTCAAAGAGCGATCTCTCTAGATCGTCCCGCGCCTCACCCCACCAGCGTCACGCCGCGCGCCTAAAGTGAACGGTATTGAGCCCAGGGCGGATTCAAAAGGCAAGATTTCACGCCAAGCCGGTAGAGTAGGAGAGAGGGCGACAACTTGCGGTGCGACCCACTCTCCCCTCGTCGAACCGGACAAGCGGATTTCCCGACATCCGGCTCTCCTGAAAACGTATTGCCGCAGGCATTC
>DATMNI010000316.1:0-11207 GCA_035570275.1 Candidatus Acidiferrales bacterium
GCGGAAGGGACGGTCGTGAAGCAGTCCGCCGCCCGTGCCGAGCAGCCCCGAAATACTGTGGATTCTGGTGGTCTCGATGGCTTCCTGGAAGGTCAGCGGCGGCAGAATGCCGGCCAGCCGCTTCGCCAGCATCGTCTTGCCCGAGCCCGGCGGACCGATCATCAGCACGTTGTGCGACCCGGCGGCGGCCACTTCCAACGCCCGCTTGGCCATCGTTTGGCCGCGCACCTCGCGGAAATCCGGCGCCACCGGCGACTCGCGATGCTGGCCGTTGCCGTTCGCCACACATGGGCGGAATTCTTCCGGGCGGTTGAGCATCGCCACCACCTCGGCCAGATAGCGCATGCCATAGACGTTGACGCCCTCCACTACCGCCGCCTCCGACGCGTTTTCGGCTGGAAGGATCAGGTTGGGGATGCCAAGCTCGCGGGCGCACACCGCCACCGAAAGCGCCCCGCGGACCGGGCGGATGGCGCCATCGAGCGAGAGTTCGCCCATCAGGATGTGGCGGTCCAGGGCCTTCACTACGCCCATGGCCCCGAGAATGCCCATCGCCACCGGCAGGTCGAAACCCGCCCCCTCCTTGCGGATGTTGGCGGGGGCAAGGTTGATCGTGAGCGTCTTGTTGGGATAGGCAAATCCGGAGTTGATGAGGGCCGATTTGATGCGCTCCCGGCTTTCGCGCACCGCCACGTCGGGCATCCCCACCATGCGATTATCGCGCGGCGAACCGTAGGAATACAGATCCACTTCGACATCGATCAGATGGGCATCGATGCCGTAGATGGCGGCGCTTCGAGTCTTAAAGAGTGCCATGTTTTGAACGGAGGAAACTTGGACGGATCGAATGATAGTGGGCCGGACGGCGGGGAATTCTCAAAATAATTCCGGGGCTTCGTTCTTCCGTTATGTTACTTTCGATCCATGCTCTTCATGGTCGTCGAGCGATTCAAGAACCGCGACGCGAAGGCTCTCTACCGGCGCCTTCGCGACGCCGGCCGGCAAATGCCCGAAGGATTGAAGTATCTCGATAGCTGGGTGGAACCAAACTTCGATCGCTGTTTCCAACTCATGGAAACCAGCGACCTGCGCCTGCTGCAAAGCTGGATCCTCTGCTGGAACGATCTCATGGATTTCGAAATCGTTCCCGTGGTTCCCTCCAAAGACACCCGCGAGATCGTAGAGGCGGCGATGTGAAAGAAGCTGTCAGGTATCAGCGTTCAGCTATGGACCGCGCCTTCCGGCGCCGACTGAGATCCGCCCCGCGGCTCCGGGAGCTGATCGCTGAAAGCTGATCGCTGAAAGCTGATCGCTGAAAGCTGATCGCTGAAGCTGATCGCTGAAAGCTTTAAATCAATCGGCGATCAGATTGACCGATCCGATCCCGCCGTGCACCTCCACGCGAATCTTGACTTTCGATTTGCCCAGCGCGTCGCTCTCCCAGTGGCTGCCCTCTTTTCGCAGCCCGCGCACGTTAATGGCTCCAATCCCACCGCTCGCCTCCGCCCAGATGCCCAAATCGTTAGGCAGCCGGATGGTGGCCTCGCCCACACCGCCGTTCACGCGAACCTCGTAATCCTGCTTGGGCTTGCCGTGCAGGTCCAATTGCAGTTTTCCCACGCCCATATCGACCTCCACCGATCGCAGGGTCAGGCTTCCCACGTCCAGGTGCGCGTCTCCGGCGCCGAAGTTCACCTTGAGATCCATCGGGACTTTATTGTTTAACTGTACGTCCCACCGGTACTTCGTGTTGCCGAGGTGGGCCTGGTGGCTGCTGGGCTGCTCCACGTTCAGAGTCCCGCGCCCGGCGGCGTGTTCATAACGCACCTTGGGTTTCCAGTCCGCGACGTTAAAGCTGAAATCCGCGCGCATCAGCTTCTGCGAGCCGTCCGTAACGCGCAATTCGCCGGCCCCCATGTTGAGATTCACCTGGACCGACTCGGAACCATCCAGATCCACCGTGCTGGAGTCGTACTGCAGCGCGCCGGTGTGTCCGCCCTCGATCACACACCCGCTCAACCACAACGAGCCCGCCAACACGGGCAACAATCTGGCGTTCATGGCATCTCCTGGTAAGCAGATACGTGCCGGCCTGACCGCTTGTTCCGGTTAAGGCGCCGATCCGTCGCGCTTTTCACATTGGCTTCCAGCCTGCACTGAAAGATTGCGAGTGCGGTTCACCCGCGCTCCGAAAGGAGAACGAAATGTTGCATTGGTCGTTGATTTTTCTAGTGATTGCACTGATTGCCGGGATTCTCGGCTTCGGTGGGGTCGCGGGAACGGCTGTTGGTATCGCGAAAATCCTGTTCTTCGTCTTCTTGATCGTCTGGTTGGTCGCCTTGATCTCTGGCCGGCGTGCAATATAAGTACCGCGCTATTTGCGTCTGACTCGCGCCCCGCTGCGCTGCCGGATTCGCCCCAAGGCGATGAGTGCGAATCCCGTACCAAAGAGCACCTTGGTCCCGGTTTCCGGCAGCGCGGCCGCAAGCAGCGCGTGATCCTGCAAGGCGCCCGGGAAGCCTTGGGTGCCGGAGACGCTTTCGATGCCGTAGCACGTATTCCGACTTCCTCCCTCAAACTGCGCGGAGTTCGCCTGCGCTGCCAGACCAAATGCGCAAAAACAACAGGCCAATATGTACGATTGCATACCTGTAGTATCCGCTCGTCTCCCGATCCTCACCAGTTCCAAGGGTACCGGGCCGGGTTTGTACTATGCCCAAGTTACAAAAGTAGGGCCCCGCGGAGCCGTCGTGTCAGATGGAGTATTTACTGCATTTCGCGGACCGGCAAGTTTGTCGCCGGGGCGCTGGTTGTGGCGGACCCCTTTGTGGGGAACGCGGAAGGGCTCTCACCGTTCCGGCTGATCGTAACCGTTCAGGCGGCGAAGCCACACGTTGCGGTAGCGGACGGGGTTCCCGTGGTCTTGCAGGGCCAGGGGTTCCTCAGCGCCGTGCGGTGTGTACCTGGCCACCTGGCGATGCACCATAGTCCCCAGGATCTCCTTGCGGTGGTGAACCAGCACGCCGTTAAAGAACACCGTGGCGAAGGCCGGGCGCACCAGCTTTTCGCCATCGAACTTGGGAGCTTCGAAAACAATGTCGTAGGCTTGCCACTCGCCCGGCTTGCGGATAGGGTTGACCAGCGGCGGCCATTGGCCGTAGAGCGCGCCGGCCTGGCCATCGGCATAAGTCAGATCGTTATAGGAATCCAGCACTTGAATCTCGTAGCGGTCCATCAGCAGCACGCCGCTGTTGCCGCGCTCCTGGCTGGTGCCCTTGACGTCGGTAGGTTCGGACCACTCGATGTGCAGTTGGACGTCGCCGAACTTATCGCGCGTCAGTAAGTCACCGCTGCGCGGCACACACTCGAAGTAACCGTTCTCCACTACTTTCCACCTGGCATCGACTGGTTTTCCGCCCGGGTTTTGCATCCAGCGCGAGAGATCGTGCCCGTCGAACAGCACGATGGCGTCCGACGGCGCCTCACCCAGGATCTTGCCCGGCGTCACCGGATTGGGGTGGGGACGGTTCGAGTCGTGCACATGCCAGCGCTGGCCCGGCAGGATGGGTGTGTCGGTGTAACCGGGGCTGGCCTTTTTCGATTGCGCCAGGAGCGTGGCGGCCAGGCACAGCGCCAGGCACACGTCGAGGCACACGTCCAGGCATAGGCGGGCCGAGGGAAAGCAAATGGTGTGGCGGAAATTCATGGCGATGCTATACAGCATAATGGGGATTTCGAGGCATGACAACCTGACTGGTTACAGACGATGGGGTGAGGAGGTTCGGCGGGATGGGCAACGATAATGCCAAAAAAGAAATCTGGCTGGTTCGCCATGGCGAGACTGAGTGGAGCCGCTCCGGGGCGCACACCGGCCGTACGGACCTTCCGCTGACGCCCGCCGGGCGCGAAAACGCCGTGGCGCTGGGCCGGCTTCTGGCAGGCCGCCAGTTCGGCCTGGTGCTGTGCTCGCCCATGCAACGGGCGCGCGACACGTGCCGCCTGGCCGGGTTCGGGGATCGGGCCCTGACCGAACCCAATCTTCGCGAATGGGACTACGGCGATTTCGAAGGCCGCACCACGCCCGCCATCCGCCAGGAAATCCCGGACTGGTCGCTGTGGGTTTCCGGAGTGCCGAATGGCGAGACCATCGACCAGGTGGCGGCACGGGCCGAAGCAGTGATCGCCCGCGCGCTGGCCGCCGATACCGCGGTCGAAGGCCCGGGCGAATGCAATGTCGCTCTCTTTGCGCACGGTCACATTCTGCGCATTCTCACCGCGCGTTGGCTGGGCTTCGCCGCCGAGGCGGGCCGGTTTTTCGCGCTCGGAACGGCTTCCATCGGCTCGCTGGGCTACGAGCGCGAAACCCGCGTGATCACCCGTTGGAATCTTTCGATTTCGGCATGACCAGCCCCACCCGCGTGGCCTTGGCGCCCGCCTGCAGTTTCATGACTTTGGTGACCAGTTGCAGCGACTCCACCGGCGAGATGATGCGCGTAAGGTTGCGGTCGGCATCCAGGCCGCAGAGAACCGCCAGGCCCCACGACGGCATGATGACGTCCATCACCCTGATTTTTTCAACGCCGTTTTCGAACCAGACCACCAGTTCCTCATCTTCCTTGAGGGCCTTCTGCATGGCGCCGATCTGGCCGAGGATGATGGAGCCGACGTTGTCGCCTGGAACCGGCTGAACTGGCGCTGGCTCCTTGGCGGTGGCCGAAAGGAACGCTTCCTTGGCCAGTTGCTTGGTGAGATCGACTAGAGCCATCTGGAGTGATGCTACCAGGAATGCGCGGCCGTGTCATGAGCGGGCAGGCTGTCCCGCAATCGAACAGTAGCCACACTCTACGTGGCCGGTGGCCGGTGGCCAGTGGCCGGTGTTTGTGTTATCTGGCCACCGGTCACCGGCCACCGGCCACTGCTTTACGGTTCCCGTCAGGTCAGGCAACGGTCGCTGCTAAGCTGGCACCCGGCGTGCTGTTGTCCGGCCATGGTATTTTGGAACGACGTTCGATTCGCCCTGCGCCAGTTCCGCAAGAGTCCGGCGTTCACGCTGGTGGTTCTGGCCACTCTGGCCCTCTGCATCGGCGCCAACACCGCGGTTTACAGCGTGCTGGATGCGGTGCTGTTGCGGGCCGCGCCTTATCCGGAGCCGGACCGCCTGGCCCTGGTGGCCACCGCCTACCGCCAGAACGGCAAGGAAGACCTCAACGATTCCCAAACCGGCTCCCTGTTTGAAGTGGTGCGCGACCGGGCCACCAGTCTGGATTGCGCCGCCTATGCCGGCTGGGGCGGCGTCAACTTTGCCGTCGAAGGCCGCATCGAGTACATCCAGCAGCAGCGCGTCTCGGCCGGGTTCTTCCGCGTGATGGGCGTGGCGCCGCAGTTCGGCCGCGAATTCACCCGCCAGGAGGACGTCCCCAACGGCGCGCCGGTGGTGGTGTTGAGCTATGGCTTCTGGCGGCGCGTCTTCCACGGCGACCTGGGCGTTCTGGGCCGCGGCATCAATCTCAAGGGCGAGCCCTACACCGTGGTCGGTATCATGCCGCGGGATTTCCGCGGCACCGCGCCCATAGACGTGTGGACTCCGCTGCGGCCCACGCGCACCGGCGAAGGCGCCGGCTCCAACTACGGCGTAGTGGCCCGGCTGCTGCCCGGCGTCACCTGGGCCGCGGCATCCGACCAACTCAAAGCCCTCAGCCAGGGTCTTAAGGGCGAACCTGGGTTTCCGCGCGAAACTTCGGATTTCGAAGAGCGCATCATTCCGCTGCAATCGGGTGTCACCAGCAGTTCGCGCAGCCAGCTCCTAGTCGCCTGGGCGGCGGTGCTGATCGTCCTGCTGATCGGTTGCGTGAATATCGCCGGCCTGCTGATGGCCCGCTCGGGCGCGCGCAGCCGCGAGATCGCCACCCGCATGGCGGTGGGCGGCAGCCGTCTCGTGATCCTGCGTCAGTTGCTGGTGGAAAGCCTGCTGCTGGCACTGGGAGGCGGCGCGGCCGGTATCGGGCTGGGCGCCTTCGCCATCGATAGCCTCAAGCATCTGGACGCGGAGTACAGTCAGTCCTGGCACCCCATCCAGATGGACATCCGGGTGATGGCCGCCATGATGGGGATCGCGGTGCTGACCAGTTTGGTCTTCGGCCTGGCGCCCGCGCTGCAGACCACCCGCATCGATATTCGCAGTGTGCTGATTGAAGGCGGGCGCGGCATGGCGGGCGGCCGGCGGCGCTGGACGCGCAACGCGCTGGTGGCGGCCGAAGTCGCCCTCAGCCTGGTGCTGCTGGTGAGCGCGGGCCTGATGGCGAAGACCCTGGCCTACTTCAACGGCCTCACACCTGGTTTTGACACCCGCAACGTGATTGCCGCCGAGGCTTCCCTGCAGGACGCCCGCTACACAACCAGTGAGGCCGTCAACAAGCTGTTCAGCCAGAGCCTGGACCAGATTCGCCAGATTCCCGGCGTGCGATCGGCCGCGGTGGCGTTGACCCTGCCTTACGAACGGCCGCTCAACTACGGCTTCCGCATTTTGGATGGCGACGACGGCCGTCAACATGGCATGGAATTCGTTTACGTGACCCCGGAGTATTTCGAAGCCATGCGCATTCCGGTATTGGGCGGCCGCGGACTGCTGGCTTCGGATACGCCACAGAGCACGCACGTAGCCTTGGTGAGCCAGGCATTCGCGGCCAAGTGGTTCCACGGCGGCCAGGCGGCAGGCCACCACCTCAAGGTCGACGGAAACGTGCTGGAGATCGTCGGAACGGTAGGCGATGTGCAGCAGCACAGCGGCCTCAGCCGCGGGCTGGGCCCCATGGCGATCGAACCCACGGTCTACGTGCCTGCCGCCCAGACCTCCGACGGATTCCTCAGGGTCCACGTATGGTTTTCGCCCAAGTGGATGATTCGCTCGAGTGGCTCCACCGGCAACCTGACGGCGCAGGTGCAGCGCGCCGTGGCCGCCGTGGATTCGCAACTGCCCATCGCCGGCTTCAAAACCGTGGACGACCTGCAGGGCCGCTATACGCGCGACCAGCGCTACCTGGCCACGTTATTTTCGATTCTGGCCGGCATGGCGGTGCTGCTGGCGGCCATCGGGCTGTACGGCCTGATCTCGCAATCCATCACGCAGCGCACGCACGAATTGGGCATTCGCCTGGCGCTGGGCGCCACCCCGCCGCAGACCATGGCCGCGATCGTCAAGCCCGGAATTGTCTTGGCGCTGGCCGGCGTCGCCGCGGGTTATGCGCTCTCGCGCGTGGCCGTGCGTTTCCTGGAGAGCCTGCTGTGGGGAGTGCGGCCCACCGACCTGGGCACTTTTGTGACGATGGCCGCGATCCTGCTGTTAGTCGCCGCCCTGGCCAGCCTGGCGCCGGCGCTGCGGATCCTGCGGATGGACCCGGCGCAGACGCTGCGCAGCGAGTAAGCCGGGCATTCTTGCCTGTGGGTGTCATTCAGAGAAGGCGATCCAACACCATCGTCTCAAAGCCCGCCACCCGCTCAAATATTCGATTGTTCGTTATCAGACCGGTCGCCTGTGCCTGAACCGCGGTCGCCGCCTGTAAGGCATCTGGAGTCCGCAAACCATGCCTGGCGCGGATCCGGGCTGCGATATCGGCGACTTCCAGGTCCGGGGCGATCCAATCAAGATTGGGATAGGTTCATCCCGATACGGCTTCACCAGCAGTTCCGTCATGGTGACGGTTGACGTTACGGCTTGGTGATCCGGCCGTTCCAGCCATTCGAAGATAGGATCGGTGAGTGCCACATATCGGGGATTTGCTTCCAGTTGATAAATGAAGACGCTGGTGTCCAGCGCGACTCGTCGATGACGCCGAAGAAAGGCGCGGAGGCGGATCAGTCCCAGCTCTGGCGTTCCTTCTTGAGGTAGGCATCGGGATAAACGCCGCGCCCCAGGCCCCGAATCGCCGTGTGGTGGGCCTTCGGTTTCTCCAGTACGATGACTTTGGAGCCGCGCACCACGACGAGCAGTTTGTCGCCTGGTTTCACGCCCAACGCCTGGCGAGCTTCCGGCGGGATCACAATGTGATTCTTGGCGGAGAGAGTCGTAATCGGCATCGCTTCTACATCATAGCAGCAAACGACCGGTTCGCGGCGCCCGGACTCATGAAGACGACGCGCGAGTTCCAGGCGGAAACCTCCTGCTGCGGTTCCGAGATTTCGCGCGGCAGATCGGCTGGCACCTCTGGATCGGCACCGATCGCCACTCTGCGCCAGAAATCTCGCACGTTGCACCGGCGCCGGTTTCATTCTGACTTCTGCCTTCTGGCGTCTGCCCCTTCTTCAGAATTGAAAAACTTCCGAGGGACTGCCCTGCCTGGCGATCGTGAGCGCCGTCTTCAACCCGCGCCGCTCCAGGGCTTCGCTCGCGATCATCTGCACGATCGCCGGATGATTATTCTGCTCGCTCAAATGTCCCAGCACCAGGTTGGCCGTGCACGAATCCAGATCCTGCATCAGGTAGTCCGACATCCCCAGGTTCGAAAGATGCCCCACCCGGCTCATCACCCGCTGTTTCACCTGCCATGGGTACGGCCCCACTTTCAGCATGTCCAGATCGTGATTGGCCTCCAGCAGCAACAGGTCCGTACGCCGCAGGTGGTACTTGATCGATACCGGAACATAGCCCAAATCGGTGGCCACGCCGATCCGCACGCCCTGCGCCTCGAAGCAGTAGCCGATCGGGTCAACGGCATCGTGGGGGATGCTGAAGCTCTGCACCTCAATATCGCCGATCTGGAAACTCGCCCCGGCCTGGAACGGCTCCAGGCGCACCGGCTGCGTTTCGCCCCAGTCCATAGCCGGCGCCGTAAGCCGCGTCATGCAGATGGCCGCGCGGATATCCCGGTTGCGCGCCAGCACCGGCAGGCCCGAGACGTGGTCGGAATGTTCGTGAGTGATCAGTATCGCGTCGATGCGATGGAGATCTTCCCCAATCGCCGCCAGACGCCGGCGCAGTTCGCGCATGCTCAACCCGGCGTCCACCAGAATCCGTGTTTTTTCGGTAGCCAGCAGCGCCGCGTTCCCGGAACTGCCGCTCGCCAACACGCAGAACTTTACGATACCCTCCCCTCCCTCTCGACTCCCAGCATACACCGAATGCATCCCAAACAGAACCTCGCGAGAATGTTTGGAGCCCTGGTTTGCAGAAACGGTCTGGAAAAACGGTCGGCCACTGAGAAGCACTCGGCCCAGCCTTTGTGAGTCAGGTTGTGCATTGTGGGGCAGGTTGTTAACCGGTTGTTAACCTGCGGCGGATTGCGAATCCGCCTCGGGCGATGCGGCAGCGAGCCCGCGTTGGCAGCCTTGCCCGCACAGCGGGAATTGCCAATCCGCCGGACCCAGAGGGTGCCCCTGCCAATCTGCCCCACAAGCAGGCTGTGGCCGGCCTCGGGTTCCCCGAAGACGCGAATTACCCCGTATTCCCTGCGGTATTCCTGGCGGAGCAGCGGGTCGGGAATTGTCGTGTTAAAATAACGTCGTTCTTTTTGCGAGAGATGTTATTCTTACACAACAGGTATGACCAAACCCATAAAGAGGCTGTTCATTTTCCTTTCCGGATCCGTCCTGGCGTCGACGCTCTGCTTTGGGCAGGCGGGCCGGGCCGAACTCTTCGGCGCCATTCAAGATCCGGCCGGCCGGCCAGTGCCCAGCGCCAAGGTTCAGGCTGAGGACCAGGCGACCATGGCCCGCTATGCCGCCGTTTCGGATGAGCGCGGCGAATACCATATCCTGGGCCTGCCCACTGGCTTGTACGTGCTGACGGTCGTGCAGCCGGGCTTCCACATGTATCGCCAGTCGGGCATCACGCTGCGATTGGCGGATGCGACCGCCATCGATGTGAGACTTGAGGTCGGCCAGCCTTCCCAGTCCGTCGAGGTCACGGCCGCGGCTCCCCTGTTGCAAACGGCCAGCGGGGAAGTCAGTCAGAACGTGAATGAGAAGGAAATATCCACGCTGCCTCTGGACGGACGCAATTTCATTCCTCTGGTGACGCTATCTCCAGGCGTGGCGCTGCCGAACGGCCAGTTACTCCCCCGAATCAACGGCAGCCGCCCACGCACCAACGAATACATTTACGACGGCATCAGCGTGCTGCAACCGGAGCCGGGGCAGGTGGTTTACTATCCGATCATCGATGGCATGGCCGAATTCAAACTCAACGTCAACGCATACTCTCCCGAGTATGGGCGTTCCAACGGCGGCACCGTCATGGTGATTGGAAAATCCGGCAGCAATGAATTCCACGGAAGCGTGTTTGAGTTCTTCCGAAACGAGGCGCTCAATGCCCGCAACCTGTTCGCGCAACCCGGACCGAATCCGGAATTCCGGCGAAATCAGTATGGCCTGACTTTGGGCGGCCCCATCCAGAACAACAAGACGTTCTTCTTTGTGGATTGGCAAGGCACGCGGCTCCGCACCGGCATCACGCGATTCAGCGTGGTTCCCACGCTGGCGCAGCGGCAAGGTATCTTCACCCAAACCATATTCGATCCGGCTTCCTCGCCCAGAACTCCGTTTCCGAACAATACGGTTCCCGCCGCCCGCTTCGATCCGATTGCCAGCCAGATTCTTCAACACTACCCGCTGCCGAACGTTGCCGGGGCCAACAACTTCGCCCGAACCGCCACCGAACCCGACAATCAGGATCAGGCCGACTTCCGGCTGGACCGTTACATCGGGGAAAAGCATCGCGTCTTCGGACGCTACACCTTCTTCCGCGACGACGACAACCCCGTTACCCCCTTGACGGATGGAAGCGGCAGTCTGACGTCCGGTGTCATCGGGCATGCCATCACGCGCGGCGATGCATTCGCGGGCGACTACAACTGGGTACCCTCGCCTTCGACTCTGAACCAGTTCCGGTTTGGCTATTCCAGGCGCGATCTCGATCAATCTTCCCTGCAGAGCGGCGGAATCACGATACCTGGCTTGCCCGCGAATTCCTTCGCGTCAGTGCTGCCGATTTTCAGTGTTTCTGGACTGCAACAAATCGGTCCAACGACCGCCGCAAACTCCAAATTCACGACCTCCATCACGGAGTTCCTGGACACATTTACCTGGGTACATGGCCGCCACGCCCTCAAGTTCGGAACCGACTTGCGGCGAGAAGCTCTGGATGTGGTGAATCCGCCTAACCCCACCGGATCGTTCTCCTTCACCACCACGGGCACCAACAGCTCTTCAGTGGC
>DATMNI010000317.1:0-4870 GCA_035570275.1 Candidatus Acidiferrales bacterium
GATGAATGCGCGTGCCGTCGGCCAGCACCTGCGTCGACGAATTCAGTTCCTCGCCGGAGTAGGGCGCGCCCTTGACGGCCGGACCCATTACCGAGCCCGCCAGTTGCATTTTCATTTTCGTCATGTCTTCTGCAAGCCGTACCTCTGGCACCGACGCCGACTGCGCGAAAAAAAAATCCTGCGCGAAAGCGCCCCTGCTGGCGATAGACACTGCTATGACTGACACTCCTGCGGCGATTCTCATAATCTGTTTCACGATTCGTTCTCCTAAATTCTAATTTCTGGTGCCGACCAGACGGATGGCGTGCGCCCGTCCATCCGGACCGAAAACCACATCTGCCTGCACATTTCCGGGTTCCACGCCAACCCGCATCACCACGCCGGTTTCGAGAGGCTCGTCGTCCAGAGCCAGGAACTCGTTGCTCACCGTTCGCACCGGAAGCACGGGCCGCCGGACCCTCCTTGGCATGACCGCGGTCCGCGCGGGCATTGCCATCACGACTGGAAGTTTGCCGGCGGTTTCGGCAAGGTTCGCCTGGTCCGGTTTACCGCCGGGCGCTGAAACCGCGACATTGGCAGGCCCCGCGTCCGCATCCTTCTGGGGCGGCCGGTGGCGCGGCAACAACAACGCCGCCAGTACCAGCCCCGCTGCCAGCGCCGCCGCCAACCCGATCCACCGCCGCCCGGCCATTGGAGTCCTTGACCAATTCGCCCTGCGCGTTGCGGGAGTTACCCATTCCAATGGCGGCGCCGGCAATGCTTCCGGCAATGCTGACAACCACTCGCCCACGTGCTGCGCCCGCGCGGCCAATTCCGAGGACAGCCGCGCGCAAGCCGCGCACTCGCCCAAGTGGGCCGCCACCCGCTCCATTTCTTCCGGCGCAAGTTCGTGGTCAAGCTGCGCACGCAATGCGCCTTCCGGCCAACATTGGCTCATAGATCGTCTCCGTAACGTACGCGATACCGGCGTTCAAATTCGGCTTCCGCCCGCGCCAGCAGCGTCCCTACCGACCCCGGTTGAATCCCGAGCGTCTGCGCCACCTCACGGTATGCCAGGCCGCTGGAGCGCAGCAGCAGCATTTGCGCCTCCCGCGGCTTCATTTCACCGAGCACGGTCCGCACCCGTGCGCAGCGTTCTTCGCGGAGCATTTCATCCAGCGCGTTGCCCGGCGCCATGGCGTGTATCCCATCCACGCCCGCCGATTCCTCGCGCTTCCGCCGCCGCGAGTTCATGCGCAAGGCATCGAACCCGGCGTTGGTGGCCACGCGGTACATCCAAGCCGTCAGATCGTCACTGCCAGCCAGCAGCGCCGGCCGCCGCGACAGTTTGTGAAAGACATCCGCCGCGATTTCTTCGGCCTGCCCGCGGTCGCCCGTCAACCGCGCCAGCATTCCCGCCAGCCGCGGATAATGCGCGCGAAACAGCGCTTCCATCGCCCTCGCCGCGGCCGCCGAACGGCTTTCGCCAACCGGCCCGGCCGCTGCCGGACTCAAGACAATCTCCTCGGCGGGATGCACACCCTTTAATACGATGTCCATGCGGGGTTTGTGACACGATTCTACCGCCCTGTGGGGCAGGTTGTTAACCTGCGGCGGGTTGGCAACCCGCCTGCCGCAGCTTGCGAACAAGGCCGCGAGCGCAGACGGGCTCGCTGCCCGCATCGCATCGGCGAATTGATAATCCGCCGGGGGCGGCCGAGCCGTCAGCCGCTCGAGTTGCCACGTTGTTGCCACGGCTAGTCTGTCCGGGGTACCTTCTGGACCCGGCCACAGGCGTTGAAATAAGTCCTTCTACGATCCACGAGTTGGGCTTTTGCGTCCAGTTGACACGATCCGGACATCTCAGGCTCTGTCCCTGGAAATGATCTGTAAGATTCGGCGAATCAGCAGATTGGCTCCATGGGCCGGCCGATCACTGGAGGGATGGGATTTCGCGACAAAAACCCGTGACCCGATCTATCATTACGCGACGGGACAGTGTAATAATCGGCCACTCCGTTTGTCTTCATTCATATGAGCCAGTATCTTCGCTACGCGTTCCGGTCCACCGCCCGCGAGCCCGGCCTTGCCCTCGCGACGCTGCTTACGCTGACGCTCGGTCTCGGTCTCAATGTCGGCGTCTTCACCGTGGTCGATGGCATCATGTTTCGCGCGCGGGTGGAGTGGGATCCCGGTTCCTTCGTTCATCTATCGCCCGAATACCGATACGATCATCCGACGCGGGGAACCGCGTGGGCAATATCGGCACATGATTTCCGGGCTTTCGCGGCAGGCACCCGGACGCTTTCGGACCTCGCGGCATGGAACACGGTGCGAGTGACGGTGGGGCGCGAAGAGAAGTCAACCCTTGGGATGCTGGTCACCGGCAATTTTTTTCGCGTTTATGGACAGGTGGCACCCTTGGAGGGGCGCCTGTTTACCGATGATGAATGCTCGCCGGGGAGCGGCAGTCGCGTAGCGATCGTCAGCGAAGAGTTCGTGAAGACCCGGTTCGGCGGCGGTTTGAGCGTAGCCGGCAGAACTCTGACGTTGAATCGGACCCCGTTCACGATTATCGCCGTGTTGCCCGCAGGCTATGCCGGACGGGTGCGCGGTCCCGGCATCTGGATTCCGTGGTCGGCTCAGCCCGTGTTTTACGATGGCCGCGATCTCTTTCACGCCGGCTCGGAACGCTGGCTGACTGTGGAGGGGCGTCTCAGGGCCGGGCGTTCGCGTTCCGAAGCGAAGGCCGAACTCGCGGTGATTGCGGCACAGCAGGACAAGCTTGAACCCGGACGCAAGACCACGCTGATAGTAACCAATGGTTCGCTGGGGGAGGAGCCCTCGATGCGCGGCTTGGTCTTCTGGATAGCTTCGCTTGTGATGGGCGCGCTGCTTCTGATTCTACTGATTGCCTGCACCAATGTCACGGTCCTGCAGCTTTCACGGGCTGTGGAACGCCGGCGCGAAATGGGCATTCGACTCGCTCTGGGCGCGCCACGCGCGAGGCTGTTGGGCATGTTGATGACCGAGATTCTAATCCTGAGCTCGGTCGCCGGTATGCTGAGTCTCTGGGTCGCATACCAGTCACCGGGTCTTTTTAAGAAGATCCTCGCAACCTCGCCCGACGTACCGGTGATTCAGATGCAGCCGGATCTCCGGGTTCTTGGATATTTATGTTTGGCCGCGCTGGCGTGCGCCGCCGTGGCCGGTCTCTCTCCGACGGGCGAATCGCTGCGGGTCGATCTGATCGGTTCCATGAAGGCGGGCGATGCGGCGTCCGGCACGGGCCGCAACCGCAAGCACGGTTTCCTGGTCAGCGCGCAGGTGGCGATGAGCATGACGCTGCTGGTGGGTGCGCTGCTGTTCATACGCGCGCAGCAAAGAATGTTCAGTGCCGATCCCGGTTTCGAGACCCGCAATGTGCTCTCCGTCTCGCTGCGCAAGGGCGTGGATGCCACCGCGGTATCAGTCGGGGTCGGGAGGATTCCGCAGGCAAAGAGCGTGGCCATGGGCTCGCCTCTGGGGATAGGGGAATTCGGCAACGATCTCGAAGAGGTCAGGACCCGTGGGCAGCAACCGGGGTCGGGGAAACAAAGCCGCGTGAGCACTGTCTCGAGCAATTATTTCGAGACCCTGCGGATCGGCTTTTTGCGTGGACATACTTTGCGAAATCCGGGCGAAGCCGTTGTGTCGCAGGCGTTCGCACAACAATTCTGGCCGGGGCAGGACCCCCTGGGAGAAACCGTTAACCTATCCGGCGGCGCCGCTCTTGTTGTCATCGGTGTGACACGCGATCTCCAGGCAGAGCATGCGGGGATGGCGGACGGACCTGTTCTCTATCGTTGGGAGGGCCCGGGCTCGGCCGAGGATTCGTTGGTTGTCCGCTTTGAAGGCAACCCGCATGACGTTGCGATCCAGGTGCGCGATGTGGTTCGTCGGTTCGATCCCGATATCAACACACTCCCGATGACGCTTCGCAACCTGATGGATGAGGAGGCGGAAAAGGTGACCCCCTTTGTGCGCATGACCGGCGTGCTGGGCCTGCTGGCCCTTTCGCTTTCAGCAATGGGGATTTATGGAGTAGTCGCGTTTGCGGTCAGCCGGCGAACGAAAGAACTCGGCATCAGGATGGCGCTCGGCGCAACCCGATCGCTTATCATGCGGTCGGTATTTGCGGTGGGCTTTCGGCCCATCGCTTTTGGGCTCGCGGCAGGTGTCGCTCTTGCCCTGGCAGTCGGGGAGTCTCTGGCACGATTTATGCGCCTGACGCCCGTCCCCATCCATTCTAGGGATCCGCTCACCTTTGCGATTGTTATAGTTCTGCTCGGCTCGATTTCAATTCTCGCGATGCTGAAGCCCTCACTGCGCGCCGCAGCCCTCGATCCCGCCCGGGCTCTGCGCAACGATTAGCGCCGACAGGTCCCACGGGCAACGAGCGCTGGAGAAGGAACTTCTGCCAGTAGCTGGCGATAACAGCCCTTCCGTCCAACAGGAATGGATCCCGTGAACGCCGTTTCTTTGAGTGAACTGGCCACCCCCAGCAGGCGAAGGTCACCTTGGTCCCGTAGTCGGCATTCCGGTCGGACGGTATCCAAAGTCCCTCCCGTGGCAGCGCGGGAGCCCCGCAAAACCCAGTCACTCAAAAAACAACTTTTTCTTCGCCTTGAACTCAAGCGTTTACAGACATTCGCCCCCGATAACCCCTTGACCTGGTGCTACTCTTCCAATCAGGAGGTCTCGCCCACCGCGATGCCTTCGACGGTTTTCTTCCTGGCCAGGAAGCGTTGCATGTACGGTGGAACTGAACTCTCCCTGGGGCCGTCAACGCCTTCACGGCTGTCTGAGCAGTGCTACGGGGTCGGGGGAGAGATCTTGGGTTCGAACCCAT
>DATMNI010000318.1:0-8293 GCA_035570275.1 Candidatus Acidiferrales bacterium
CATGGGCACCACGATGCCGGCGGTCTTGAGGTCGGTAGCCGTGATCACCATCTGCTGCGTGCTCTTGACCAGCAGGCCGCTCAGCCCGATGGCGTCGGGGTGGTGCTCATGGCAGGCGCGGATCAGCGCTTCGGGCGGCACCTTGATCCCCAGGTTCACGACGTCGTAGCCGTTGTTCTTCAAAATGATTTCCACGAGGTTCTTGCCGATGTCGTGGACGTCGCCTTTCACCGTGGCCAGCACTACTTTGCCGCGCGCCACGGTGTCCGCCTTCTCCATAAACTGTTCCAGATGGTTGACCGCGGCTTTCATGGCCTCGGCCGATTGCAGCACTTCGGCCACGATGAGCTCATTGTTGTTGAACAGCCGCCCGACCTCCGTCATCCCGGCCATCAGCGGCCCGTTGACGATGTCCAGCGGCGCGGCACCCTCGGCGCGCTTGCGGTCGAGATCGGCGACCAGCCCGTCCTTGGTGCCTTCGATGATGTAGTTGGCCAGCCGCTGGTCGAGCGGCAGATCCTCCGCCCGCTGCTTCACGCGCGCGCCGGCCTTACGGAAATGTTCCGCCACCGCCGCGATATGGAACTGGTTGATGGCGGCCTTCTGCTCCGCCGTCTGCTGACGCCAGTCTTCGGGCGCGGTGCGCAGCGACTCGGCGTCTTCACCAGCGGGCGTATCCACCGGCGGCAGGTTGAATAGCAGGCTCTCGGCGAGACGGCGCTCCGCTTCCGGAATGGATGCGAACCGCTCCAGCTTTTCGGCATTCACAATCGCCAGGTCCAGCCCCGCCTTGGTGCAGTAATAAAGGAAGACCGAGTTAACCACTTCGCGCGCCGAGGCCGGCAGCCCGAAGGAGATGTTCGAAATCCCCAGCACGGTCTTGACATACGGCAGGTTCTGCTTCACCAACCGGATGCCCTCGATGGTTTCGACCGCCGCGCCGATGTAGTTCACGTCGCCGGTGGCGCAGGGAAACACCAGCGGGTCGATAATGATGTCCTCCGCCGGAATCCCGTACTTCCCGGTAAGCAACTGGTAGGAGCGCTGCGCCACAGCCAGCTTGCGCTCGCGCGTGAAGGCCTGCGCCTGCAGCTTGTCCTCGTCGATGGAGCCAACTACCACCGCCGCGCCGTAGCGCCTGGCGATGGGGCAGACCAGTTCGAATTTCTCCTCACCATCCTCCAGGTTGATGGAGTTGATGATGCCCTTGCCCTGGCAATAAGTGAGCGCCAGTTCCACCGCCTTGGGGTCGGTGGTGTCGATCATCACGGGCACTTTGATCTTGCGGAGCAGCAGTTCGTAAAACCGCGGAATGTCCTGGATCTCGTCGCGGTCGGTGCTCTGCAGGCAGACGTCGATCACGTGGGCGCCGTTCTTCACCTGCCGGCGTGCAATCTCCGTGGCTTCTTCCCACTTCTCCTCGGCCATCATATTCTTGAACAGGCGCGAACCGATCACGTTGGTGCGCTCGCCGACGATCAAGGGCCGGTTGCTCTCTTCGGCCTCCACCAGTTCGACGCCGGAGTAGTACGCCCGGTGCGAAGACTGGCGCGCCGGCCGCGCCCGCTTGCCCTCCACCATTCGGGCGATGGCTTGAATGTGCGCCGGCGTGGTGCCGCAGCAGCCGCCGACCAAATTGAGCCATCCGTGGTTGATGAACTTCTCAAGCTGTGCCGCCAGCGACTCCGGCGTTTCGCCGAACTTGCCTTCCTCGTTGGGAAGCCCCGCGTTGGGATAGCACGAGACGCGGTGCGCGCTCATCTCGTTCAGCGTCCGGATGTGGTCGGTCATCAGGTCCGGACCGGTGGCGCAGTTCAGCCCCACGGCCAGCAGGTCGTGAGTCCCGATGGAGGCGTAAAGCGCGTCGATCGGCTGGCCGCCCAGCATGGTCCCGGTGCGCTCGATCGTGACCGAGGCGATGACGGGGATGGGCATCCCCAGATCGCGCCCGAGTTGCTCCACTGCCACCAGGCCGGCCTTGAGGCTGCCGGTATCGAAGCAGGTCTCGATCAGCAGAAAATCGGCGCCGCCCTCCACCAGGCCTTTGGCTTGCAAATAATAATCGGCCCGCAGTTGCGTGAACGTGGTGGTGCCGGTGATGTTCAGGTCCTTATTCGTCGGCCCCATGGAGCCGGCCACAAAGCGGGGCTTGGCGGCGGTGGACAATTCGTCGGCCACCTCGCGGGCGATCTTGGCGGCGGCGAAATTCAGCTCATAGCAGCGGTCATCCAGCTTGTTGTCGGCCAGCGCGATTCGCGTTCCGCCAAAGCTGTTGGTTTCGATGATATCGGCGCCGGCTTCCAGATACGCCCGATGAATGTTGCGGATGACATCGGGCCGCGTGACCACCAGGATCTCCGGGCAATTCTCGCGCCCCAGGTAATCGGTCTCGATGGCGAGCGGCGCCTGGTGAATCATAGTTCCCATGGCCCCGTCAATCACGAGGACACGTTGGTCCAGGATGTCTTGGAGCGCTTGCTGGCGCTCTTGGGGAGTGGTCATAGGAGGTGTGCTTTCTTTATTTTAGCAGGGCGTCGACAGACGACATGTGGGGCAGGTTGGTAGGGGTACCCTCTGGGTCCGGCGGATTGGCAAGCTGCCTGCCGCGCTTGGATGACCCTCTGCGGACAAGGCGCAAAGACGCGGACTGGCTCGCTGCCGCATCGCGCAGGCGGATTAGCAATCCGCCGCAGATTAACAATCTGCCCCCCAAAGGGTTCGTGACTACCCCCCAAGACGATTAGGCTCCCACATCGGAGCTTTTGTATTTTTCACTAAGGAGTAAGCTGTTAGGAATACGGGGGATCTTGTGACCGATATCCGCTACGCACTGCGCTCTTTGGCCCGCACGCCGGGTTTCACCGCCATTGCCGTGCTCACCCTGGCGCTCGGGATCGGGGCCAATACAGCCATTTTCAGCCTGGTTCACGCCGTCATCCTCAAGCCGCTGCCATATCGCGACCCCGGCCGGCTGGTTACCATTTGGGACACCTACCTGCCGCAGTTCGACCGGATCGGCATCTCCTCCGCGGAACTCCACGCCTGGCAGCAACAGACCGATTTGTTCGCGGAATCGGCCTGGTACCGGAACGTCCCGCTCGATCTCACGCTTAGCACGCCTGGCGCGGACGCGCTGCAGGTCCATGCCGCGGTGATCGCGCCGGCTCTGCTGCGATTATTGGGCGTCGCGCCGGTGGTGGGGCGGAGTTTTTCGGAAGATGAATCGCCGCATTCGGTGTTGGTGAGCCATCGGCTGTGGGAGACGAGCTTCGGGGGGATGGAGGCGGGTCTGCACGCGACCCTGAGGGTGGCGGCCACTATCCGGCTCAACGAGCAGGAATTCACCGTGATCGGCGTGATGCCGGGCGCCTTCGAGTTTCCGGATTTCGCCGATCTCTGGCTGCCGCCCGGTCCGCTGCTGGCCGATGCGCTCACCAATCCGGTGCGCCACGCTCTGGGGTTCGTCGCGCGGTTGGCTCCCGGCGCTACCGTGCCACAGGCCAAGGCGCGGCTCGACACCATCGGCCGCCGCCTGGCCACGGACAATGCAACAACCAGCACCGGATGGGGCATGCAGGCGGCCGGTCTTCAGGACGAACTGACCCGCGCCGTGCGCCCCACCCTGCTGATGCTGCTGGGGGCGGTGGGCCTGGTGCTGCTGATTGCCTGCGCCAATGTCGCCAACCTGCTGCTTTCGCGCGCCGGCGGCCGTGCCCGCGAGATCGCCATCCGTACCGCCTTGGGCGCGGGTGGATGGCGGTTGGTGCGCCAGTTGATCACCGAAAGCATGGTGCTCTCCGCCCTCGGTGGAATCGCCGGCCTGGTGCTGGCTCAAGCCGGCCTGAGCGCTTGGGCGTCGAGCGCCTTTTCCTACGGTCAAGCGTCTTCCGGTGTTCGAGCCCCGATGGACCTCGCAGTTTTGAGTTTCCTGCTGGCGGTCTCGCTGGCGGCGGGCCTGGTATTCGGGCTGGCTCCCGCATTGCATGCCCTGCGCAGCGACCACAACTCCGTCATCAAGTCGGGCTCGCTGCCGGGCGGCGGCGCGCGCGGCGGTTCACCCAACATGATGCGCAGCGTGCTTGTGGTGGTGGAGTTGGCTCTCGCCATGATGCTGGTGGCGGGGGCCGGCATACTGGTGAAGAGCTTCGAGCGCCTGATGCGCGTGGACCCCGGTTTCGATCCCAAGGGAGTCCTGACGCTGCATCTTTCGATCCCGCCTTCGCGCGACCCCAACGAATTGTTCCATCGGCTGGACGCGCGCATTCGCGCGCTGCCGGGAGTGGAGTCGGTAGCGGCCGTCAATGCCTTGCCACTGATCGCCACCCGCGCCAACACGTCGCGATTCAACGTGCCCGGAAGCCCGCTCATCAATCCGGACGCATTGCCCGCCGCGCAAATCCGCGTGGCCAGCCCGGACTATTTCCGGACCATGCGCATCCCGCTGCGCGCCGGCCGCGCCTTCACCGACCGCGACCTCAACCTTCCGGTGGCGATGATCAACCAGGCCTTCGCGCGGCGCTATTGGCCCGGCCGGGACCCGGTGGGACAGAGGTTCGTCACCGGTGTTTGGGGACCGGCGCCGCAATGGTCCACCATCATCGGCGTGGTGGGCGACGTGAAGGATTTCGGCCTGGATTCCGAGCCGGCGCTCTGCGAGTATTTCCCCGGAGCGGCCTCGAACTACCTGGTGGTGCGGGTGGCGGGCGATGCCGGGCCGCTTGCCGCGGCAGTGAGCCGCGCCGTGCGCAGCGTGGATGCCGGCCTGCCGGTTACGGAAGTACGCACCATGGACCAGGTGTTGGCTCAATCGGCCCGCTCGCGCCGTTGGACCATGGCGCTGCTGGCCGCCTTCGCGGGGTTAGCGCTGCTATTGGCGCTGGTGGGCATCTACGGCGTGATGTCGTGGACCGTCGCCCAGCGTACGCGCGAAATCGGCATTCGCATGGCTCTGGGCGCCGGTCGCCGCCAGGTGCTCGGCATGGTGGTTGGCTACGGCATCAAGCTCAGCGCGGCCGGCCTTGCCCTGGGGCTCGGCGGAGCCTGTGCGATGCGCCGCGTGCTGGCGGGCTTCGTGTTCGATGTGAGCCCGTCCGACCCCGCCATCTACGCCGTGGTGGCGGCCTTGATGCTGGCGGTGGCGTGCGCGGCCTGCTACCTGCCGGCGCGGCGGGCCAGCCGGGTGGATCCCTCGATTGCGCTGCGGTGGGAATGAGCACAAACCCGCACCCGGCATTTAGGAATGGCTTAGTAATGGCCGTGCTGCCGGCGGTATGCTAGAGACAATGAAACAATCCACTCTGTGTCGTAACGGTGTGGCGCTCCTGATACTCTGCGCCGCCCTACCCGCCCTGGCGGACACCCGATTCCAGGTCCGGCGAATGACGCGCAACGATGTGCCGCTGGGCAAAGGCCAATGCGACATCCGGCTGCAGGTCGATAACGAAGTCGAGGTCTCGGTCCGAAGGGACCAGGTGAGCATCCGCACGATCTCAGGCCGCGATGCGCGCGATGACGGCTCCGAATGCAACGAGCCGCTGCCCGACCGCGATTTTCCGGGCTTCAACTTCGAAGTCGTGGAGAGCCGCAACGAAATTAGAATGCTGGCCGAACCATCGCGCCGAAACGATTTCACTACGATAGTGCGCATCCGAGATTCCGATGGCGGCGAGGGCCGCTACCATTTCCGGCTCTCGTGGCAGATGACGGGAAGCGATTCCCGGCCTGGCAACGACCGGCCACCGGATCGCCGCGATGACCCACCCCCCGTGCGCCGCGACGACGGTGACCGCCGTGGCCCAGATGACCGTCGTGGCCCAGATGACCGCCGCGGCCCCGATGATCGCCGAGGAGGACCCGGATTCAGTTGGAACAACGTGGTGAGCTTCCAGGGACGCGGCCGGGGAAGGGCGACGATCAATGACTCGGGGGAGCAGCGGTTATCCGACGCGAACGTGGACATCGACCGGGGCGGCAAGGTTGTGGTGTCATTCCGGACCGAGCGGGGCCGGCCGCTGGTTTTCACCGGCTTCCTGATCGCCGATGAAGGCGGAAGATTGAAAGCCGACGTGGGCACGGAAGACCGCCGCCTGCGCGGGCCCATGTACCTCTCGGTGGACGAGCGGCGCAACATCAACAGCATCACGCTCGAAGCCACCGACGGCCGCGACCGCATGCAAGTCGCCTGGGACAGACGGTAAGTAAACCTGGTGGCCGGTGGCCGATATGTGGGGCAGGTTGTTAACCTGCGGCGGATTGGCAATCCGCCTGTCGCCCCGTGCAGGCAAAGGCTGCCGCATCGCGGGCTGGCTCGCTGCCGCATCGCGCCGGCGGATTAACAATCCGCCGCAGGTTAACAACCTGCCCCACACAAGAGAAGATTGTTCGTTTACTCTTCGCGCAGGGCCGTCATGGGGTCCACGCGCGCGGCTCTGCGCGCTGGGCCCAATGAGGCGAGGATTACCGTCGCGGCCAGGATCGCCGGGGCCACCGCCAGCGTCGGCGCATCCAATGTGGTGACACCGTACAGCATGGTCTTGAGATAGCGGGTCAGCGCCCACGCGCCGCCCAGACCCATGACCACGGCTACCAGCACCAGTGTCAAGTTCTCGCCAAGGACGTGCCGCATCACGTCTTCCGGCCGGGCGCCCAGCGCGATCCGGATGCCCAGTTCGCGCGTGCGCCGCGTCACCAGGTACGACATCACTCCGTAAACACCGGCGGCGGCCAGCAACAGAGCCAGGCCGGCGAAGGCGCCGATCAGCATCAGTTGGAAACGCTGCGAAGCGGTGGCGTCTTCCAGGCGTTCCTCCATCGTTTTCACGTCGAAGACCGGCTGGTTCCGGTCCTCGGCGTAGACCTGCGCTTCGACGTCCCGTATGGCCGCGCGCGGTTCGCCGGAGGTCCTTACTACGAGGCCCATGCGAGTCAAGAAGCGGTTCCCACCCTGGCACTCGCAGAAGTACATCACCGGGTCCGGTTCGGCGCCCAAGGCCGATCCGCGAATGCTTCCCACGATCCCGACGATCCCGCTCGCAAAGCTGGCGTTGCGACCGAACAGGAGTTTCCGGCCCAAAGGATCCTCGCCGGGAAAGTGCTTCCGCACAAAGGCGCGATTCACTACCACGGCGTTCGGCGATTGGCTGGTGTCGCGGGAATCGAACGTTCGGCCGCTCTCCACCGCAATCCCGAGGGTGCGGAAGAAGTCCCGGCCTACCACGGTAGAGTTGGCCAGCGGCATTTGCCCCAGGGGCATACGCGGACGGCCTTCCACTTGAAATCCTCCTCCCGAGAAAGGCCGCTCGCCGCTCAAGGGCAAGTCCGTGGTGACCGACGCCGCCTTCACCATGGGGCTCTGTTTCACCCGTTCCAGCACATTGTCATAGAACTGCACCTGGCCTTCGGCCTTGGCGTAACGTGGACCCACCAGGTTGACGCGCAAGGTGAGCAGGCGGGCCGGCTCGAAGCCGAGATCCGTGTGGGCCAGTTTGAGGAAGCTGCGGGCTAAAAGCCCCGCGCCGATCAACAGGACGAGCGAGACGCCCAGTTCCACCACGACCAGGCCTTGCCGCAAGCGAGCCGCGCGCGGACCGCTGCTCTGCCCGTGACCACCGGATTTCAGCGCTTCTTGAATATCGACGCGCGCGGCCGAAAGCGCCGGCGCCATGCCGAAGATCAGGCCGGTCGCGAGCGTCAGGCCGAACGTGAAGAGCAGAGTTCGCAGATCCATGGAGACCACCGGGTAACGCACCAGAATCGCCGGTTTGGCGACGTTGAACAGCCAGACCGTGAGTGCTGCGAGCCCGGCCCCGGCCAAACCGCCCGGCAAGGCCAGCAGCAGACTTTCGGTGAGGAATTGCCGGATCACGCGGCCGCGTTCCGAGCCCAGCGCGAGCCGCACGGCCAACTCGCGATGCCGGGCGCTAGCGCGCGCCAGCAGAAGGTTCGCCAGGTTAACGCAGGCGATCAACAACACCAAGGCGACCGCGCCGGTTAACACCAGCAGGGCTTGCCGCAAATCGCCGACAAGGCGCTTCTGCAAGGGCACGGCGGTAATCGACATCCCTTTTATGAAACCGGTGGTTTCGAAATCCTTGGGGTACTCGGCGCGAATCGCCCCGGTCAGCCGCACCATTTCGGATTCGAGTTCGCGTTCGCCTACGCCGGGCTTCACTCTCGCCGCCATTCTCACAATGCGCATGGGCCGCATGCCCGAACGGGGACGTTCCGAGGATTCGTCCATCGGCATCGGCCTCCAGATCTGCGTCGCCCTGGGAAAGTCGTAGCCCTGCGGCAT
>DATMNI010000319.1:0-5797 GCA_035570275.1 Candidatus Acidiferrales bacterium
CATCGCCTTTCCCACTTCCGCAAACTCCTCCGGAACCTCAATCACCATCTTGGGCATCACACCTCCTGCCATCAGGTCAAGCTCTTGGCAGTCTGTTTTAGCATATTCTTGGCGATTTGTCCAGGATGAGAGCCACACCCGGCGGAACGCTAAGTCCGGAAAAGAACTCCCCGGATACGTATTCCACGCTCGCCATATCGGCCTGCCCCTGAACCATGAGGTTCAAGTTTCGGGCCTGGCTCGATTGATGGAAATAACCGAACAAGCTGGAGAAGACGGAATCGTCTTTCCTGAAAAGCTCCAACGCCCCGTATGGGAACATGCCACTGGTAGTGCCCGACATAGCATCGCCCCAGTTGCTGCCGTGACTGCCGTGAATGACGAACTCGTGGTTGTCCCTGATCCTGGCGTGCCAGTTGAGCAGCGCTAGGCGATCCGGCGCCGCCACTGGCAGCGAGCGCAGCAGCAGGGCATCTATGAAGCTATAGATGGCCGCATTGGCTCCGATGCCGAGCGCCAGCGAGGCCACCGCCAGCACCGTAAACAGGCGGTTGCCGGCCATAGTCCGCAAGGCGTAACGAAGGTCTTGTGCGAACTGCTCCAGCAGCGTCCATCCCCATGTCGCGCGGGTATCCTCCTGCACTATCGCGACGTTTCCGAATTCGCGGCGCGCCGCGCGATCCGCCTGCCGCGGCGAGAGGCCCTCGGCCTCACGCTCCTCGCGGAGTTCGTTGAGATGCCATTCGATCTCGCGGTTCAATTCCTGCTCGCGCCCCGCGCGGTGCCCTCGCCATGGCCACAGCTTCATTTCAGACCTCCTCAGGGCGGCGTTTCATCACCTTGGCAATGGCCTGCGCCAACCGCTCCCACTTGGATTCTTCAGCCGTTAGTTGTTTGCGTCCGGCGGATGTGAGGCGGTGTAGCGTGCCTGCCGGTTCTTGTCGGGCATCTGCTCCCAGTTCGCCGCAATCCAGCGTTGTTTCAGAAGTCGGTTCAGTGCCGGGTAGAGCGAGCCGTGGTCCACTTGTAACGCCTCGTCCGACAATTGCTGAATGAGTTTTACGATGGCGTGGCCATGGGCAGGCCCCAGGAGCAAGGACCGGAGGACCAGCATGTCGAGGGTACCTTGCATGAGTGCGACGCGGTTGGTGTCCGGTTTCGGCATATGATAGTAGAGATTCTACTATCAAATAGACGTGCGTGGGAAGCAACGGTTAGCCAACTTCCGTGAAGCCGCCAGATTGAACCCAACAGGCGTTCCGCAAGAATGCCAATGGCAGAATGTTGTAGAACACCGGCGCGAAAACCCTCCCTGACGGCGTAGTGTTTAGGATCACGCGCCAGCGATCCTGGACGGCACCAGCGGGGTACGTGCCCGCGAAGTCGCGTCGGGGGAAACGCGCAGTTGGGCGATGCCGCGGCACTGTGATCTCCTCGAAGGCCGTTTGGGGCCAATTACAAGGTCACAGGGGCGCGGGATCGATCTGAGCTTTGTACGAGTGACCATCCGCCCGGAGCGCGCAGGCGCTTTTCAAAACACCGTGTCTGCCGAGCAGCCGAGGCGGCCATGAGGCCTATGACCGCCGGTGGGAGCCCATTTTCATGGAACGGCGTTTCACAGGAATCACCAGAGCCAACGCCTTTGAAGACCGTCAGGTCTGTGGGTTTGGGGGTTGCGTCCTCGTGACGAGCTCTACATAAAACCAGCCACAACCGCTCCCTGAACCAGTAAAATTGTAGGTTACTTCTTATGCCGCTCGCCGTCGGCGACAAACTCGGGCCTTACGAAATCCTAGCGCGTCTCGGTGCCGGGGGCATGGGAGAAGTGTGGAAGGCTCGCGACATGCGCCTGGATCGAATCGTCGCGATCAAGATCTCTCGAGGCAATTTCGATGAACGCTTTGAACGAGAGGCGCGGTCCATCGCCGCGCTGAACCATCCCAACATCTGCCAGCTTTACGACGTCGACCCGAACTATCTGGTGATGGAGTTTGTGGAAGGCTCGCCGATCGCCATGGCGGATGGTGTCCGGAAACTGCTGGATTTGGCGGTGCAGATCGCGGATGGACTCGCGGCCGCGCACGGCGGGGGCATCCTTCACCGCGATCTGAAGCCCGACAATATCCTGGTCACACGCGACGGACGCGTGAAGGTTCTCGATTTCGGGCTGGCAAAGTCGCTCACCGCCCGCCCGGCCGATGATGCCACATTGACCATCGGCATTACCGATCCCGGCACTGTCGTCGGCACGGTCAATTACATGTCGCCCGAACAGGCGCGTGGAGAAGCAAATCTTACTCCGCAGTCTGATCAATTCTCGTTCGGCGTCGTACTGTATGAATTGGCGACCGGGAAACGGGCCTTCCAGCGCGGAAGCGCTCCGGAGACCATGACGGCGATCATTCGCGAGGACGCCGATCCACTTCCCGGCAGTGTGCCTGCGCCTCTGCGTTGGGTGATCGAGCGGCTGCTCGCGAAGGAGCCCGCCGAGCGCTACGACTCCACTCGCGATCTGTATCGCGAACTGAAGCAGATCCGCGACCGGCTGTCTCAAGCGACCAGTGCACAAAGTCCGGCAGCCGCAGTTTCCACGCCCAAGCGAAAGCGCGGGCTGATTCTTGGCGCGGGCGCCGTCGCCTGCCTCGCCGCCGGTTCCGCGCTCACTCTTTTTCTCAGCCCGTCACCTGTAGCTGCTCCCGACTTGTCGGCCTACAAGTTTACGCCGCTCTCTCGCGCGGAGGCCGAGGAAGATTCACCCCAATGGGCGCCGGACGGCAAGAGCATCGCTTACACGAGGCGCATTCATGGCGTCATGCAGGTCTTCACGCAGCCCGCCGGCACACTGGATGCCGTACAGCTCACCAAGGCGGATCAGAATTGCTCTTCCCCGTTCTGGTCGCCCGACGGCGCCAGCGTCTATTACATTTCTGAGGGCAGCCTGTGGTCCGTCTCGGCCGCGGGCGGGGCTTCGCAAAAAGCATATGAGGGAGTCACTGCCGCCACTCTTCATCCGGATGGCAAGACACTGGCATTCGACCGCGGCCGCAAGTTGTGGATCGGGTCTCTGAAGGGCGGTGAGGCAAAAGAACTGTGGCAGGGCCCCACCAATGGAGGGTTGAGTTTCTCTCCCGACGGCTCGAAGCTCGCTGTCGACAGCATAGGACCCATTATGATCGTGCCGTATCCTTCCGGCTCGCCGCGACCGCTCGAGGCCGGGGGGCCTGTGCTGACAGCGCCAAGCTGGTTTCCGGACAACCGCCACCTGGCCGTAGCGGTGCGGAACCAAGCAGGCGATCGGGCCACGCTCTCGATCGTCGACATAACGGATGGAACCCGCCGCACGATCGGCGTCGGCGCAACCGGCTTTGTGTCTCCTTCTGTTTCGGTAGATGGAAAGCGCATCGCCTACCAGACCGGCCAGTGGGGATGGGACGTACTCGAAATCTCGATTCCGAATGGCGAGCTCCGGACGCTTGTTGCAGGCGGCATCTCCGTGACGCCGGATTGGGCACCCTCGGGGACCCATTTCATCTTTTCGATTCCTACCGGCGAGGGCGCCGGGATTGTGGACCAGCAGGCGGGGGGCGAGGGATTTTCCCGGCGGCTGGGCGACGCCAAAGGAAGGGATCCGCAATGGTCTCCGGACGGCGGGCGATTCGTCTTCTATCGCGAAGTGGACCGTATCGGCAGACTTATGCTCGCGAACGCCGCAGGCGGCGGCGCTGTCTTATTGGATTCCATACAGTCCGGAACGCTGGGTGGAATGGCCTGGTCGCCGGACGGGCAATGGATCTCCTACTTACGTGAGATCTCCGGGAAACAGGACCTCGTGAAAGTGCGCGCTACGCCCGGGTCTGCTCCGGAGATTGTGGCAAACGCCAAGCCTCAGAGTTGGGTAGACTCGATGCCCCGATGGTCGCCCGCGGGAGACTGGATCGCGTATCCGGCCGCGGATGGCATCGATCTGATTTCGCCGGATGGCAAGTCCACGCGCAAGCTGACTTCACGCAAATTCCTGGCTTACGGGTTCTCGAAGGACGGCAGCCAGTTCTACGGCGTCTTCCAAAATACAACTGGCAACGGTGCGCAGTGGCAGCTCTATTCTGTGAACGTGAAATCGGGCGCGGAAAAGTTTCTCGCGCCCATTGATCTTCCGGCCTCCGTGGATCGTATCGCCGGGTTCAGCATCCATCCCGACGGCAAGCGCTTCCTCACCTCCGTGGCTAAGTTTCCATTCGATATCTGGATGCTCGAAGGTTTCGAGCAGCCGGAGCCAAAGAGCTTTCTGGACCGGTTGCTGCGCCGTTGAGGTGTAAGAGGGCTTATGGTTCTCTGCGGCGCTGTCTCAAACTGGGTCCAAGGAGTCACGGGAGCAAGGGCAGCGTTCCAGACGCAGGATCCGGCTCCTGTGCGCCGAAAGCGCGTCATGATTACTCCTGTGAAGTCCCGCTCCCGTCATCTGGCTGAAAGGCCCGGCTTGCGGCAGCAGAGTCCAACAGGCCAATCGCCTCCTGGGGAAGAGCGCTACGGCTCTGGGCGATTTACGCGCCACTCGGAGAGAGCGGCTCCCGCGGCTATCGCGCACCAATTAGCGCCCGAACGAAGACGGGGGATCATGATTGGCCTGATGTCGCCTTCTGTTACGTTGGGACCGACGCGCTGCCGACGGAATGGGTAATCTCCCCGAAAGCCCTTTGGGGCCAGAGAGACCCAAACGCAAACTGGGTGCACTCCAGATTATGGGGTGAGGTCAGGCGCTTCGGCGGCCCGTTCCACCTGACTGGCGCTTACCTCTACCCCCGCCAGTTCGCGCAGCAGACTGCTACTCTCGACGAAGCTCACCAGTGCTGCCGTGATGCCGGTCATGCGCAATACTCCCGGCGTGAGCGAAAACATCTCCAGCCGCATATGACGGTCGCGAGGACAAAACCCACTCTGGCAATGGGCGCAGTGATAATAGGCCCGCTCCAGGAACAGAGGCCCCAGCACGCTCTCAAATGTCTTCCCGTGGCGGCCATGATACTGGGCTGGTTCTCCGCAGGCGCAAGTCAGTTCTGGACCGGCGTAATCGCAGGTATCGGCATTCAGCCGTTGTTCGAGCGCTCGTGCGGCCAAACACAAAGCCTGGCACCGCGCAGCCATCTCGACGGCTTCGAAATCCAAGTTCTGGATGGATTGGCGGCCTAAGAGGGCTTCGATTTCCTGGAGGAGGTCGGTCTTAAGCTCCGTTTGGAGCCCTTTTTTTCGGCCTCCCCCGCCGGGGCTGCCGGTTTCGGCTCCAGTTGGGCATCGGCCCATTGCTCACAGGCTTCCCAGTAGGCATCGACATGTTGGCGAAACTCGCGTCCGGCGGCGATCTGCTGGAGTGCCACAGCGGCTTGTTCGTCGGTCAGAAACCGCGACCGGGTCTTGCCTCCCACGGCTTGAGTCAGGCTGTGATAAGGACCGTGGCGGGCTTTGGGGTTGTCGGCGCAGGCGCAGCCGGCTTTACCACACCGGATGGTGCGTTCGGAGAGCGAGCCGCGGCGCATGGGTTGTGAGCGAGTCAACTCGTCGGCAAGTTGGCGTACACGCGAAGGGACCTCCGGAGAAATGGCCATAAGCATATCTTACGGCAATAAATGCCGTAAGAAAAGAGCGAAAAGGCGAAGCCTGAACAAATCCGCCCATTAGAGACGTGCACCCACGCAAACTGCGTGATTCGAAGAGGGAAATGTTTTGTCGTAAGATGCAAGACAGCGACCACAAATATGGAAGTCGACCCCAGACCAGCCGCCCTAGGACGCGATATGAGAAT
>DATMNI010000320.1:0-13079 GCA_035570275.1 Candidatus Acidiferrales bacterium
AGGAGTTGGCCGCGCAAGGCATGTCCGGGCCGGACGCTCGTGCCGCGGCTCACAGAAAGTTTGGCAATATGACACAAAAATCGGAAGAGGCTCGCTCCACCTGGATCGCGCGCTGGATGGGCGACCTGACGCAGGATTTACGCCACTCGTTGCGCGGCATGCGGCGCGATGCTGGATTTACGGCGTTTACGATTCTCATCGCCGGCCTTGGCATCGGAGCCAGTTCCACGGTCTTCAGCGTGGTCAATGCGCTGCTGCTGCGCCCGCTCCCGTTTCACGATCCAGGACGGCTGGTATTTATTACTAACGGCAACGAATTCACGTCCACCCAAACCGAACACTATTCGGACCTCCAGGATTTGAACCGATCGTTTTCCGATCTGGCGGGTTGGGGCGACTACGGGGTAGGCGACAGGGAATTGACGGGAACTGGTGAGCCGGAGCGTCTCACGAGCGTTCCCGTGACCGAGAACTTCTTCGCGGTGCTCGGTGTGCAGCCTGCGATCGGAAGATCGTTCACCACCGAGGAGTGCCAGGGGAAGTATTCCGCTCCGCCGGCCATGCTCCTGAGTTACCGCTTTTGGCGATCGCGCTTTGCTTCAGACCCCAATGTGGTGGGCCGGACGCTGACTTTGAACAATCGGCCGGTGACCGTGGCGGGCGTGCTGCCCGCATCCTTTGATTTCGGGAGCGTCTTTGCTCCGGGCACGGCGATCGATATCTTTGTTCCCTGGCCGCTGGATGACAAAACAAAACCCAGTGGAAACACGACGAGGATCGTCGGAAGGCTGAAACCCGGCGCGACCGTGCAGGGCGCGCAGGCTGAGTTCACGTTACTGGGGAAACAACTGGAGAGCCAGCATCCGGAACGGAATGATATCGGTCCGCTGCTGGTCCCGTTGGCACAACGCGTCAGCGGAGGAGTGAGACCGGCTCTGTTCGTGCTGGCCTGCGCGGTGGGTGTAGTGATGTTGATTGTGTGCGCGAATCTTTCGAGTCTGCAATTGGCGAGGTTAGGCACGCGGCAAAAGGAAATGGCGCTGCGGGCCGCGCTAGGAGCCGGACGTTTCCGGCTGCTACGGCAGATGCTTACGGAGAGCGTGGCGCTCTCGTGTTGCGGTGCGATGTTGGGACTGGTCCTGGCAGTGGCCGGAACGCGTGAGATGGCGCATCTCCAGGCATTCAACCTTCCCTTGCTCGCAAGCATTCGGATCGATGGCAGCGTGCTCCTTTTCACCTTGCTGGCGGCGGTCGGTTCCGGCGTGCTCTTTGGCCTGCTGCCGGCGTTTCGGGGCACGGCGCTGTCTCTGCGGGAAGGGCTGCAAGATGGCGGGCGCGGATCGAGCGGCGGAAAGCGGCACGCCTGGGTCCGCGATGGGCTGGTGGTTTGCGAAGTCGCCTTCGCCTGTACATTGCTGGTCGGCGCGGGGCTGCTGATTCGAAGCTTTCTCCGCGTCCTCGACGTGAATCCGGGATTTCAACCGGAGCGAGCCGCCGCGCTGCGGATTGACCCGAGTTTCCGGATCTCCAGTTTCGCGCGGCAAAACTCTTTTATCGACGATGTGCTGTACGGCGCCCGCTCTGTCCCTGGCATTGCAGCGGCCGGGATTACCGACGTCCTGCCACTGCGCGACGACCGGGGCTGGGCCGTCTCCGCTGTAGGACAGGTCTACGACAAGGGCCACCAACTAGAGGCATTCATTCGCGTTGTGAGCGACGGGTATTTCGAGGCGGCAGGAATTCCGCTGCGGTCGGGTCGATAATTCACGGAGAGGGATCGCGCGTCCAGCGACCGCGTCGTGGTGATCAATCAGAAGCTGGCCCGGACGTTGTGGCCGGGCCAGAACCCACTAGGTCAAGCGATTGCCACGAACGGGGGGCGGCGGGTCGAGGGCGTAGTCGTCGGCGTGGTCGCCGACGTCCGTCACGAAGCTCTGGAAAAGGCGGGCGGGCCGGAAATGTATCTGCCGATGCGGCAAACCGCGGACTACGCGGCCATGCAACTGGTGGTGCGAACCGCGCTTCCACCGGACAGTCTGGCAGCAGGGATTCGAACGGCTCTCCGGCCGATCGACCCCAATCTGCCGGTCCGCGAGTTTGTGACGTTCCAGGATCTGGTCGACAGAGCGGTTTCACCGCGGCGGTTCCTGGTGCTGTTGCTTGGCGGATTCGCGGCTTTCGCCTTAATACTCGCTTCCCTGGGGATCTACGCTGTGATTTCGTATTCGATCAATCAACGGGTGCAGGAAATCGGAATTCGGATGGCACTGGGAGCGTCCGCCACCGACCTGCAACGCCGCATTGTGCTCCGGACGCTTGGATTGGCCGCTTTAGGTCTCGCGTTGGGAATGGCAGGGTCGCGAGTCTTGTCGGGCGCCGTGGGCAGCCTGTTGTTTGGGATAACGACCGGCGACCCGGTGACATTTATCGAGGTGGGAGCGCTTCTTATCGCGGTTGCGGCCATCGCCGGGTATATTCCCGCGTGGAAAGCATCCAGGATCGATCCGATGGTTGCACTGCGGTCGAATTAAGGGAAACAAATGAGCGCGCACTGCCAGCATGAGCCGTTCCGGCGCTGCCGGTATACTGGATAGATGTGTGGAATCGTTGGCTATATTGGAAATCATAAAGCCGTTCCAATCATTCTGGAAGGTTTGAAGCGGCTGGAATATCGGGGATACGATTCGGCCGGTCTGGCGGTTCAATCCGCCGACGGTCAGCTCGAAGTGCGGCGCGCCCAGGGCAAACTGCGCAATCTGGAGGAGGCCATCCGCATGAACCCGGTGGATGGCACGTTCGGAATCGGCCACACGCGTTGGGCGACGCACGGACGCCCCACCGAGGAAAACGCTCACCCGCACCGCGATTGTCAGGGCGATGTGGTGGTGGTGCACAACGGGATTGTTGAAAACTACCTGGTGCTTAAGGCGCTGCTGCTCACCGAGGGTCATATCTTCAAGACCGAGACCGACACCGAGGTCATTGCACACCTGGTGGAGAAATACTTCACCGGCAATCTTGAGGAAGCCGTCCGCGCGGCGGTCAAAGAGTTGACCGGCGTGTTCGCCATGGCTGTGATTTCGCGGTCCGATCCCTACAAAATCGTCGCCGCCCGTTCCGGCCCGCCGGTGGTGGTGGGCATCGGCGACGGCGAGTATTTCATCGCGTCCGACGTGCCCGCCATCCTCACCCATACGCAAGATATGTTTTTCCTGGCCGACGGCGACATGGCTATCCTGACGCCTGGCGGCGTGCGGATCACCGACTTCGACGGCCGGTCGGTAACCCGCCAGGTGCAGCGCATTCTCTGGAACCCAATCGAGGCGGAAAAGGGCGGCTATCAGCATTTCATGCTCAAGGAGATCTATGAGCAGCCGCGCGCCGTCCGCGATACCACGCTCGGGCGCGTGGGGCAGGAGAGCGGCCGCATCTTCCTGGACGAGATGGAGATTGCGCCGGCGGAATTCGCCCGCTTCCGCCAGGTGAAGATCATCGCCTGCGGCACCAGTTGGCACGCGGCGCTGGCGGGCAAATTCATGATCGAAAAGCTGGCCCGGATCCCCGTGGAAGTGGATTACGGCAGCGAGTTCCGGTACCGGGATCCGATTTTGGGCGAGGATACTCTCACCGTGGTGATTTCGCAGTCGGGCGAAACCGCCGACACGCTGGCGGCGCAGCGCGAGGCCAAACAGAAAGGGTCGCGGACGCTGGCCATCTGCAACGTGGTAGGCTCCATGATCACGCGCGAAGCGGCCGGCACCATCTACACCCACGCCGGGCCCGAGATCGGCGTAGCTTCCACCAAAGCCTTCACCTGCCAGTTGACGGCACTGTTTATTCTCGCCATGTATCTGGGCCAGGCTAATGAGCGCCTGGACGCGGAGTCATCGAAATGCCTGGTGCAGGAGTTGGTGCGGCTACCCGGAAAGCTTGAAACCGTACTGTCCCACGACCCGCACTACGAATCCCTGGCCCGGGAACTGCATCGCTCCACCGATTTCTTGTTTCTCGGCCGCGGCGTGCATTTTCCCATCGCGCTTGAAGGGGCGCTCAAGCTGAAAGAGATCTCTTATATCCACGCCGAAGGCTACCCCGCGGGCGAGATGAAGCACGGACCCAATGCGCTGATCGACGAAAAACTGCCGGTGGTGGTGCTGGCCACGCACGACCCGGCCAATAGGGAGAGCCGCCTTCTGTATGACAAGACGCTGTCGAATATCCAGGAGGTGAAGGCGCGCGACGGCATCGTGCTGGCGATTGCCACCCAGGGCGACGACAAGGTTCGCAAGTCGGCCGACTACGTGATCGAGATCCCACCCTCTTCGGAACTGCTCAGCCCGATTTTGGAGATCGTGCCCCTGCAGTTGCTGGCGTATCATATCGCCGTGCGGCGCGGATGCGACGTCGATCAGCCGCGCAACCTGGCCAAGAGCGTCACCGTGGAGTAGGCCGGGCCGGAAACAGCAGTGCAGCAGTCCACGCACCGTCTCCAGATCCCGACGCGCGGCAAGGGTCTGTACGAAATCACCGGGCAGATTGCGGCGTGGCTGCGCGAGTCCGCCGTCCGCACCGGTCTGCTGACCGTCTTCGTGCAGCACACCTCGGCCTCATTGACCATTCAGGAAAACGCCGACCCCGACGTGGTCCACGACCTGAACGCCTTCTTCAACCGGCTGGTGCCGGAAGACAATCGCCTCTACCGCCACACCTGCGAAGGGCCGGACGATATGCCCGCGCACATCCGCGCCGCGCTCACGCTGACGCAGCTTTCCATCCCGGTGGAACAGGGCCGCATGGCGCTGGGAACGTGGCAGGGCGTTTACGTTTTCGAACATCGCACCGTGCCGCACCGCAGGAACGTAGTGCTCCATTTGATCGGCGAAGCGTGACAGCCTCCCCGAAAAACCGATTCGGTATTCGATGTTGCTGCCGGTGGACGCTACTGTCATCGGCATGCCGAAGGCCGAGTATCCGGAAGTACACGATTTCAGAAATACAGTCGCGTATTTGGAAGGAACCGCTTCCTAACGGTCGCGGCTCTGATCGGAGCCGCGCGCGTAAGCAAGCGGTTTCCCGGAAACGTTTGGGACCTCCTGAAACGGTGTACCACCGCCGGTCAAGCGGCTCCTTCCCGTTCGAATTCCGCCAGCGCCGCCAGGAACGTCGCGGCGGCATTCAGACTGTTCCCCGCGAGGTCCGCCATCAACCTCTGCATGAACCGGGAACGCCCCGCCCGCCTGGCGAACTTCTTCGACAACCAGACCGTCAGCGGTATGGCCGCCAGCCCGAACAGCAGATTGGCCCATACCCAGGCGGGGCCGAATAAGCGGTAAAGGTCCACCCCGAAAAGTGCCCGCGTCACGACTATCGCAAACGGCGTCCAGGCCACGAGGCCAGCCAGCACGCCCCATTGCACGGTGCGAATCCGCATCACCCTCAGCCCCTCAAGCTGCTTCTGGATGCGGGCAACCGGTTGGCCGTAGTCGATCTGACTCATGGCCGCGATCTGCCGGATCAAGGCGATCAGGAAGGCAACCGCGTACAGGTCCAGAGCCGCGGCGGACAGCGCCAACCGGGGCGAGGACGCATGTTCGTAAATAAAATTGCCAAGGCTGCCGATGCAGGCAACCCACAGGGCCGCGTGCAAAGCCGTGAACACAGTCAGCCGGTTCAGTGCGGACCGCGTCCGCCCAAGTTGCATTGTGCTGAGAATCCGCCGGTTCAGCCGGATACTTGCCTCCAGCTTTCGGTCATGTTCGGTCCACTTCGTCTTCAATTCATCCAAGTCCGTCATGGTTTCCTCTCCGGTTCCGCTCCGCGAAATTCCTGTCTCATGGTCTGCTTCAACCTGCCGATTTTGGTGGCGACATTGGTCTGGCTGATCCCCAGGACGCCGGCGATCTCCAGATAGCTGTTGCCATCCAGATACAGCAGCACCAGCGCCTTGTTCAGGGGTTCCAGCGCGTCGATGAACTGGTAAAGCAGCGCGATTTCTTCCGGCTGGTTTGCCGATTCGTCGATGGCTTCCAGAAAACGCTCATCGGCCGGGAGCACGTGCCGCGTGCGGGCGCTCTCGCGGCGGTAAAACGAAATCGCGACATTCAACGCGATCCGGTACATCCAGGTGGAAAACCGGCAGCGGCCGTCGAACGCCTCAAAGGATCGCCAGAGTTGAATGGCGATTTCCTGCGCCAGGTCGTCCCGGTCCGCGCGGTTGCGGCAGTAGGAGTTGCAAACCTTGTAGAGGATTCGCTTGTGCTCCTCAACCAGGGTTTGAAACCGTTCCTGTGCAGTAACTGTCATCGTCGATGCCCCAGTTCGCCTTCCACACTATTATTCGCGTGAGGGCCGCCAAAAATCACACGGTCCAACCAGAATTGGCACGAAATGGCATACTAATCCGGAGGCACTTTTCGCCATGAAACCAACGCTTTCCATTTTCGTTGCCATGCTCGCGAGTTACATCCCGGCGGCTGCCCAGACGCCGGACTCGCGGCTGTTCCCGGTGGCACAAATCCAGGAGGTGTACCGCGTGCTGCTGGACCGCGACGCTTTTCTGCTGGAATCCATCACCAACGTCATCAAGCAGAAAAATATTCGCGACGGCGAGGTCCTGGTCACCGCGGGCTCGGTTCAGGAGTGTACGTTCCACTTCGTTGGGTCCACCGAGACGCACCCGAAGAATGTCTTCAAAACCGTCAAGGGACCCTATGAGATTCTGAACGCCGGCGGGATCATCGCCGATGGAGAGCCGCACCTGCACATCACGCTCTCCACTGGAGGCAAGACGGTGGTCGGCGGCCATCTGGAAAAGGGATGCAGCGTGCTCTATCTGGCCGAAGTGACCATCCTGAAATACTCCGGGCCAGCTTTGACCCGCAAGGACAACGCCAACGGCGTTTCACTGCTGGAACTCAAGTAGCTGAACCAGGCGCCGCTTGAGAAACGCCTGTTCGACACGGTTCGTCGACAGCGCCAGCGCCTCCTGGTACGCCGTGGCGGATTCGGCGCGGCGGCCCATGCGCAGCAGGATGTCCGCGCGCGCCGCGTGAAACAGGTAATAGCGGTCCAACTGGCCGGAGGTCCCTAACGCCTCAATCCGGGCCAGCCCCTCTGCCAACCCGGCGCTCATGGCAACCGCCACCGCGTGGTTGAGCGCGATCACCGCGGAAGCGTTAAACTCCAACAGCTTTTCGTACAGCGCCGCGATCTGCGGCCAGTCGGTGGCGGCGGGCGTCCTGGCCTGGGCATGCAACGCGGCAATGGCGGCCTGCACCTGGTAGGGACCCAGCGGCCCCGCGGTCAGCGCCTGGTCCACCAGCGCCAGACCTTCGGAGATTTCGGCGGCGTCCCAGAGGGCGCGGTCCTGTTCTTCGAGCGTCACCAACTCCCGGTCCCGCACGCGCGCATCGCGGCGCGAATCGTGCAGCAGCATCAGCGACAGCAGGCCCAGGTTCTCGGCATCTTCCGGGAGCAGTTCGCACAGCACGCGGCCCAGCCGGATGGCCTCGCGGCACAAGTCGCGGCGCACAAGCTGTTCGCCCGCCATGGCCGCGTAGCCCTCGTTGAAGATCAGATAGATCACCGCCCGAACCGGCCCGAGGCGCTCCGGCAGTCTCTGGGGCGGCGGCACTTCGTACGGGATGCGGGCTTCCTGAATCTTGCGTTTGGCTCGCACCAGCCGCTGCGCCAGCGTGGCCTCGGGCAGCAGAAAGGCCTTGGCGATCTCAGGCGTGCTCAAGCCGCCCAAGGTGCGCAGGGTCAGCGCGACCTGTCCCTCCTGATTCAGCGCCGGATGACAGCAGGTGAAAATCAGCCGGAGGCGATCGTCGGGGAAACGCATGGACGCGTCCTCAAGTTCCGGCTCGTCACCTTTCGCAAAGACCCCGGTCTTGGCGAAGGCCCCGGTTTTGGCGAAGGCTTCGGTTTCGTAACGCAGGGAATCCTGTTTCTCGCGCTTCGTCCGTTCCCGCCGGCTCTGATCGATCAGCTTGCGATGCGCCGCCGCAGTGATCCAGGCTGCCGGGTTTTGCGGGATGCCTTTTTCGGGCCAGGAGGCGAGCGCCGCAGCGAAAGCCTCCTGCATCGCCTCCTCGGCCCGATCGAAAGATCCGGAGATGCGGATCAATGTCGCGACGATCCGTCCGGACTCCTGGCGGAAGACCGATTCCGCCGCCGCCATCGGATCCATCAAATCCGCCATGACAGCTCAAAAATCGGACGGACCTCGATACATCCTTCGTAGCCTTTGCAATTGGACGGGATTTTCCTGGCCCACTCGATGGCCTCGTCCAGGTCCTTACACTCGATGATGTAATACCCGGCCAATTGCTCCTTGGTTTCGGCGAATGGTCCATCGGTGATGATCGGGGCGGCACCCTTCATGCGGACAGTGGTGGCGCTGGCGGTGGGCTTGAGCGCGTCATAGCCTACCAGCACGCCTTTTTGACGGGACTCCTTCATCACAGCGGTGTGCGCCCGCTTCAGGTTTTCGATTTCCTCGGGCGGAGGTCCGCCGGGCACCTCCTGCGAATAGATGAGCATGATGTAGCGCATTGCAGAGTCTCCAGTGTGACGGTGCCACCGCTCCCTGACGGTCGCGGCTCTGATTAGCTCCCTTACGGTCGCGGCTCAGGTTAGTTCTTAGGATACCCGGGGTCGGCCTTTACTTCCAGAATCTGTTTGGTGTGCCGGTCCGTATGGGCCGCCACCGCCAGAATCCATTCGTAACCGTCCATCGCGCCGAAAACCGGGTGGCTGACGACGTGGCCGCGCAGGTCTGGCGCAGACTTGAAGAACGCCACCGTCTGCGCCCGTCCAGCCAGAAAGTGTTCGAGCGTTTCGGCGGGCGTCCAACGGCCCGTGGGCACGGCGAGTTCGGGCGCCTGGAATTTGGTGGAGCGGTCCGGCACCTTGGCCAGCACCATGGCGTCCACCTTCCTGGCATCCCAGCCGGCCGTGGGCGCAGGGGCGCCTGGCAACCTGGTGAGCACGCCCTGATGAAGGAAATCTTCGATCAACGCCAGATGTTCCACCACTTCGGCGACGGACCAGCGGTCCGCAGCCGGCTTAAACTTCAACTGGGCCTCCGACAGGCCCTTCACGGCGGCAACCACACCGTCGCGGGTCTGGGTGAGATAGGCGAGAGCGTGCTCCCGCTCCGCGGGGGTAACGGGCTGGGTAACGGGTTGGGTGACGGGCTGGGCAATAGGCTGCGCCGCGGCCCCGGCCGCCAGACTCAGCGCTCCCAGGATCACTGCCGATCGGTACGAAACTTTACGGTTCATCGTTTTTCTCCTTAGTAGCCGCGACCCAGAGGGTCACGGCTACTGGAACGACGAACCAGGTTTCTGAAATCGACAGGCCTTTTGAAAAAATCAACGGACCGAGGCCGGAATCTCAATCGGCTGGCCCGGCATTACGGCGCCGGCGTTGTTCTTCTTCAGCAAGTCGTTAATCTCCGGGATCTGCCTTTCCACGAAGTTGTTCACGTCGCTCATGTCTTTCAAAAACTCGGCCTTCAGCTCGTTGAAGTGCTCCACCTGGTACTGTGTGGGCGCGGCCATCACCCGGTCAATCGCGTTCAGCAACTGGCCCAGCCGGTCCACCAGGCGCGGTCCCATGCTGTAGCCTGGGATGTCCGCGGGCCGCGCCAACTTGAGTTCCATGCTGGAAAGCTGCTGCATCCGCTCATCCAACAGCGACACCAGAACCCGCGCCGCCTGCGGATCCAACGACCGCACGGTTTTCTGCGATGTCTCGATCTCACCCTTGAATGCGTCGATGGATTTCAGCGCATCGTTGACCGACGACTGCATGTCGCGCAGCTTCAGATTGACATTCCACTGCGTGCGCAGTTCCGGCTCGGCCACGGTGATGGTGGGGTCGAGCCTCACCTCCAATTCCCGCGAGAGCGTCTTGCCGCCCGCCGTCAGCCGCACGGTGTACTTCCCTGGCAACACCTGGGGCCCGCGCGCCGGGAAACGGAATCCGCTCTCATCGGCCGCCGCATCGGCCACGCTGCGCAGGTGCGGACCCTGGGAGCGCAGGTCCCACACGGTGCGGTTGATCCCGGCGTTGATTCCCGCGTTGATCCCGGCGTTGATCCCCGGATCGGCCGGCGCCGGACTCAGCTCGCGAATCACCTTGCCGGCCGCATCCAGAATCTCGATCTTCACCGCGCCCGACTCCTTCAAGTAGTACGTGATGGCCGCGCCGTAGGGCGGGTTGGGGCCGGCAAACGGCTTGTTCCCGCCCATGCCGATGCCGCCGCCTCCGCGGCCCCCGCCGCCATCGAAGCGGAGCGCCGGGCGCATGCCAAAAAGGTACGCGCTCTGGTCCAGCACCTGGTCGTTGACCTGCTGCAGCGCAGTCACGTCGTCCAGAATCCAGAGGCTGCGGCCGTGTGTGGCCAGGATCAGATCGTTCTCGCGCGGGTGAATCACAATCTCTCGCACCGCTACCGGAGGCAGGTTCTTCAGGTGCATCCGCACCCATTGGCTGCCGCCGGTGAAAGAAACGTTCAGCCCCAGTTCACTGCCTACGTACAGCAGTTTGGAGTTCTTCGGGTCTTCCTTCACGGTCCACAGATAACCGGGGTTCGGCAGGTTGCCGGTAATGTTGGTGAAGGTCTTGCCGAAATCGGTGGTCTTGTACAGGTACGGACGGAAGTCGTCAAACCAATGGTGCTCAAACGCCACGTACGCGGTGCCCGCCGCGGTGTGCGAGGGCTCAATCCACGCGATCTCGGCGAACTTCGGCACGCCCGGCGCGTTGCCCGTCAGGTTGGTCCAGCGCTTGCCGCCATCCTGCGTGATCTGCAGGTTGCCATCGTCCGTGCCGGCCCAAATCACCCCGGCCTGCACCGGCGATTCGGCAATGCGGATCACCGTGCAGTGGTATTCCGCCGTGGTGTTTTCGGTCCACACCGTACCCACGCTCTTTTGTTTTTCTGGATCGTTGGTGGTCAGGTCGGGGCTTATGGCGTTCCACGTCTTGCCGAAGTCCGTGGATTTGAAAACCACGTTGCTGCCGAAGTAAACCGTGTTCCGGTCGTGCGGTGAGAGCACGATGGGCGCGTTCCAGTTGAACCGGTACTTCAACTCGCCCACCGGCCCGCCGTCGTTACGCCGGGGCTGCGGGCTTACGTCCTGCTGCTCCCGCGTGCGCCAATCGGTGCGGACAACGCCGCCGCCCTGGCTTTCGGAAAGATACAGTTCCGGGTGGTCCAGATGGTTGACCACGTGGAAGCCGTCGCCGCCGCTGATGTTGCTCCAATCCCCGTTCAGGATGGCGCCGGTATTGGTGCGGCTGGGGCCGCTCCAACTGCCGTTATCCTGCAAACCGCCGGAGAGGTAATAGAAAGGATACCGGTTGTCGGCGAAGATCTGGTAGAACTGGCCCAGCGGGATGTTGGAAATCTGTTCCCAGGTTTCGGCGCGGTCGTAGGAGACCGCGATGCCGCCATCCTGCCCTTGCCAGATGCGATTGGGATTCTTCGGGTCCACCCACACGGTGTGATAGTCGCCATGCGTGCCGGCGGAAATTCCGCGCCACGTCCGGCCGCCATCGATCGACATCGACAGCCGCATGGCAATCGAATAGATGCGGTTTTCGTCCGTCGGGTCTATGGTGAGGTGGCTGTAGTAAAGGCCGCGCCCCACCACGGCCGGGTTCTTCGTCATCATGCGGAAATGGTCGCCGCGGTCGTCGGAGCGGAACAGCGTGCCCTCGTTGGACTCGCCGATCACATACACCACGTTCGAATTGCCCGGCGCCACGCGCACGCCGATGCGGCCCCAGTCTTTCGGCATACCATTGCTGAGCCGCTTCCAGGTGCGGCCTGCATCCATCGACCGGAAGACTCCCGTCTGGGGGCTGCCCGAAATGAAGCGCCACGGCTTGCGGTCGAAGCGCCACATGGTGGCAAACAGGATGTTCGGATTGTTGACGTCGATATCCATGTCGGCGCAACCATGCTCGGCGTCGATGTAGAGAGTTTTCTTCCAGGTCTCGCCGCCATCGGTGGTCATGAAGACACCGCGCTCTTCGTTGGGCCCGGTGTTGTGCCCCAGCGCGCAGACATACGCGATGCTGGTGTTGAGCGGATTCAGCGCCACGCGTGAAATGTGGTGGGTATCCTTGAGACCCAGGTTGCGCCAGGTCTTGCCGCCATCCAGTGTCTTGTAAACGCCATCGCCGAAGGAGACGCTGTTGCGCGCGTTGGCCTCACCGGCCCCCAGCCACACGACATCGGGGTTGTGCGGGTCCACCGCGATGCTGCCGATGGAGATGGTGGATTCGCCATCGAAGATGGGTGTCCAGGTAGTGCCGCCGTTGGTGGTCTTGAAAAGCCCGCCCGACGCGGTGGCGACGTAAACCAGCGCCGGATTCCCCGCGACGCCCTCGACATCCGTGATGCGCCCGCCCATGGAGGCCGGCCCGATGCTGCGGAATTCCAAGTGGTCAAAGAGGGCGGAATTCAACTCGGCGGAAAAGAGGGGCAGGGAAAGGGCAAGCAAAGCGAGCACTGTACGTGGCATTCCTGAAAACCTCAGCACTCGGGAAAATCTCAACATTCCGGAAATCTCCTATTGGGGAAGTAGGGTAGCACAGGCGGCGGGGGCGGCGGCGAGGGGGTTCCTTTCGGGGCGGAAACCGGTTTGTTTTGGGAAGAGTAAGTGGGTGTATTTTGTCGGGGTTGGGAGGGAAAATGGGTTCGTTTGGTATTTTTGGTTGGAGACGCGCCAAAGGGCGGCGGTTCGAGTTTAAATCGCGACATGCGGCATAGCCTTCCGGTTTGAGATATACCATGGGGAGGGGGTGGAGTCTGAAATAGGTCTGAGGTAAATGGTGGGAAAGAAGGGAGATGTTTTTAGAAAAAGATAGGACTCCTGGCTTTGGTCAAAAGGAACGGAGCGCGAAGGAACACGGGCGAAAATTTCGGTCACGCTGGCCGGTCCCGTAGCCTCGGCGGGCTGGGGGGTGCGTCAGTTTCCGAGTAGCGCGACTCGCCCGGAGGTGGCCTGGGTGTGGAGAGCACAGGCCGAACCCGTCGATTCCCGGCAGTTTGGCGGTTT
>DATMNI010000321.1:0-17531 GCA_035570275.1 Candidatus Acidiferrales bacterium
CATCGGATACAGAGAGTTGAATACGAATCGAGTGGACGCGCGGCCATCCAGCCGCCTACGTCTTCGAAGCTTCAACTCAAACCATTGGCGGCCGGATACGCACGGCGAAAGTCCGCGAAGCCCCGGCCGCCGCAACGACTCCTTTTCACCCCTCCGCGTGGACGTAGTGTCTCTGCCCCCGGCCCCCGGCCCCGGAGCCCTGCAAGTTAATTGTGGGGCAGGTTGTTAACCTGCGGCGGATTGGCAATCCGCCTGCCGCGAGCTTGATGCCCACCACCTTGCTAACCTATAAACCACCACAGTCAAGAATTCCCGTGCTACTACTGCCGCACTTCACCGGCGCGTTGGCCTTGAGCGCGACCGTGACGCTCTGGGCGCCATAACGTACCGTCGCAGAATTCCCGCTGCCCGACCGCAGCGTGGCCGATGCCAGCTTGCCGCCTTTCCACGTCACGTCGACCGTGACATTCCCCCGTGCCCGCAGTCCCGTTACCCGCCCCTCCGGCCACGCTTTGGGAAGCGCCGGCAGCAGATGAATCTCGCCCGCCTGGGATTGCAACAGCATCTCGGCCATGCCGGCAGTGGCGCCGAAATTTCCGTCGATCTGGAACGGCGGGTGGGCATCGAACAGGTTGGAATAGACTCCGCCGCCCTTGCCGTAATCGATTCCGGCGCCTTGGCCCACAATGTGCAGCAGGTTCCGCAGCAGTGTGTAGGCGTGGTCGCCATCCAGCAACCGCGCCCAGAAGTTGATGCGCCAGGCCATCGCCCATCCCGTGGATTGATCGCCGCGCGCCGTCAGCGACACCTTGGCCGCCTGCGCCAGTTCCGGCGTTTTCACCGGCGAAATCTGCCTCCCTGGATGCAGCGCAAACAGGTGCGACACGTGGCGGTGATCGTCCTTCGGATCGTCGCGGTCTTCCGGCCATTCCTGAAGCTGGCCCCATCGGCCAATCTTGGGTTTCAGCAGCTTCTCACGCATCTCCGCCACCTTGGCGCGATAGCCGGCGTCCGTTCCCAACACCGTGGAGGCTTCGATGTAGTTGGTGAACAGATCCCAGACAATCTCCTGATCGTAAGTAACACCCTTTTCGTCCGGCCCATGCTCCGGCGACCAGCCATCGGGTGTTACGAGTGTGCCGTCTGGCTGAGCCACCAGGTGGTCCTCCCAGAACTCCGTCACCTCCTTTAGTACCGGGTAGGCTATGTTGCGCAAGTAACCTTTGTCCTGCGTGAATGCATAGTGCTCCCAAAAATGCTGCGCGTACCAGGCCGACCCGGGCGGGTTCCACTTAAAACTGCCGGCGCCGAAAATGTTGTTCTCGGTCTGAACCGTCCACCCGCGAACCGGCTTGCGTTCTACCTTGGCCGGGTCCACCTGCTTGAGGTAATAGTTGCGGGTTGCCTCCGTGCGCACGCCGCGCAGGCTGTTGACGTAGTCGAACAGAGGCAGGTGGCACTCGGAAAGGTTGGCCAGTTCAGCCGGCCAGTAGTTCATTTCGATGTTGATGTTGGAGTGGTAGTCGCTGCGCCACGGCGGGTTGTTGGAGTTATTCCACAACCCCTGAAGATTCGCCGGCAGGCTGCCCGGGCGCGACGAAGAGATCAGCAGGTAGCGTCCCAACTGAAAGAAAGCGGCCTCCAGTTCCGGGTCGGGGTCGCCCTTGGCATACCCCGCCAGCCGCTGGTCCGTGGGCAGCGCGCGGGTGGCCGCGCTGCTGCTGCCCAGGTTGAGCGATACGCGGTCGAAGAAGCTTTGGAAATCGGCGATATGAGCCGCCCGAAGATCCTTGACCGGCTTGGCGGCCGCGAAGCGCAGTTGCCGCGCTACCCGATCGCCGGGGGGGTCGCCGCGCCACTGCCGGGCGCGGTCGGGCAAATAGTTGGTGCCCGCGCTCACCAAAACCGTGAGAGAATCGGCCTTGTCGATACGGAACACGCCATCCGCCGCTGTCACCTGGCCTCCGGCATGAAGCACCTGCACGCTGGTTTGATAGAGGAGCCCGTTTTCCAGTTGGCCCGCCGCGGTCAGCACGTCGTTAGCGATGGCGGAGGGCGCACCGTGCGCGTCCGTGAATTTAAGCGCGCCGGAATAGGCCCCGGCCTTGCCCGCCGTGAAGTGGAAGAGCATCGCCTGCGCCGGAAAGCTGGCGAAGTATTCGCGATGGTAAGTAACTCCATCGGCTGAATATTCAATGGTATGGATGCCGGTCGAAAGGTCCAGCCGCCGCCGGTAGGCGGTCTCGGAACCGTGCATAAGATCCAGGTACAGGTCGCCCAGGTTTTGATAACGGCCGGTGTCTTTCTCGTCGCCGGTCCACAGAGAGATTTCGTTCAGTTGAATGTGTTCGTGCCGCGCCCCACCGTAGGTCATCGCGCCCAATCTTCCGTTGCCTATCGGCAAGGCCTGAGTCTGCCAGTCCCCGGCAGGCTGGTTGTACCAAAGCGAGAGTGGTTGGCCGGGAGCCCCGCTGGAGGTCACAAGCGCAAGCAGAATTGCGGACGATGCAATTTTCATAGAAGGGGGTTGGCTCCTCTTAACACTAGCACCGGCTGTGAGATCCCGGTACTGAGGCGGTTTCTAACCATTTCGCCTCAAAAAGGCCTCCCTTTCGTCAGGCCGCCCCTGGCAGGTACTTTACGATCCGGTACCTTAGATAAGCTAACTCCAGCAGGCCGGTTGGGCATGAAAATTCGTCCGGGCTTCTTGAGACAGCGCCTTGAGTACAACACCTTGAGTACAACAGCTTGAGAAAGTAACAAATAATACGTTGCGTAGAACCGAATTATCTAGTGCAAGCAGCCACTCGATAACTTATAATCGGATTTCTATGTCACTAAAACTCGACCACGGAACACTCGAAGCTGCTTTATTGGGCTACCAACACCAACTTGAACACATCGAATCCAAGATGGCTGAACTTCGCCGTCAACTGGGTGGCACGGCTCGCAAAACTGCGTCTTCGGCAGCCAAGCCCGCCGCAGGCCCCCGGAAGCATCAAATGAGCGCCGAAGGTAGAGCGCGAATCGCCGCGGCACAACGCGCCCGCTGGGCCAAGGTGAAAAAAGCCAAGAAAGGAGCGGTCGCTACTGCCACTGCGTAGGAGCTACTTTCGTAGAATTAGAGGCGGTGCCGGATTTTGACGCGGTAATTATCGGTGGCGGCCCCGCCGGCTCCACCGCCGCGCGGTTGCTCGCGGAATGGGGCCACTCCGTCACCATACTTACCACGGCGTTCGGCAGCCGCCCCAGCTTCGCCGAATGCCTTCCTCCCAGCACTCGCAAGCTGTTTGTGTTTCTTGGCGTGCAGGATGCGATTGACCGCGCCAGGTTCTTTCGCACTACCGGTAACACAGTTTGGTGGGGTAAGGTTCGGTCGAGTGGGACACGCCCCGGTGTTGAACCTTATCCCGGCACGCTGGGGCCGTATTCCGGCCGAATAGAGCCTTATCCGGAAGGCCGGGGATATCAGGTGCAGCGGTCCGAGTTCGACTCGCTGCTCCTCGGCTTGGCCCGAGACGCGGGCGTCCAGGTGCAATTCGGCAAGGCCGTCGGCTCCCTGAATGAGTCTGGTCCGCACGTTGAATTTCAATGCGGTGCCTCAGCCAGCGAAAGCAGATCGGAGGAAGTACAGGCTAAGTTTGTCCTGGATTGTTCCGGCCGCGCCGGCGTACTCGGGCGGTTCCTGCGCGCCAGACAACCCTCCATTGAGCCCTCCATCAAGAAGGAAATCCGCACGGTTGCGCTGTGCGCGGCCTGGAGAAGCGAATCGGGTTGGAAATTGCCGGACCCGAGCCACACCCTGGTGGAATCCTATGGCGACGGTTGGGCCTGGTCAGTGCCCCTTTCGCCGTCAATTCGCCATGTTGCCGTGATGGTGGACCCGGTTGCCGTGTTGCGCGAGCGTTCTTCCCCCGGCCCCTGGCCCCCGACCCCCGGCCCCCGCAATCTGGCCGCCCGGTATCATGCCGAACTGGCCAAAACCCTCGCTTTCCGGCGGATCTTCGGCCAATCGCTCCTTGATGGGGCACCGTTTCGGTCTTCACCAGTCTGGGGCCGCCCCGCCTCCTGCTACACTTCCACCCAGTTTTGCGGGCCTGGATTCCTGCTGGCCGGAGATGCCGGGTCCATCATTGACCCGCTTTCGTCTTTCGGCGTCAAGAAAGCTATGGTGTCGGGCTGGGTAGGCGCCGTGGTGGCGAACACCTGTTTACGGAACCCTGCCATGCAAGATACGGCCTTGCGCTTTTACGAGGATCGGGAGCGCGAGGTCTACGACGATTGGCAGAAGCTCTCCGCATCCTGGTTTAGTAAAGGGTTGAGCAAAGGGTTTCACAACGGTGGTGACCATCCGTTCTGGGAAGACCGGGCCGGCCTTCCCGGTTCAGCGGCGAATACGGTTCCGCCGCCGCGGGATGCCGCACGCGTGGCGTGGGAGGCGTTGAAGCGCCAGCCCTCCATACGCCTGCGCCAGAGCGGCCTGCCGCTGAAAGCGCAAGCCGCCATCGAAGGCAACCAGATCGTTCTCCGCGATGCCATGCTCGGCACGGTAAACCTGGTTCGGCTATCCCAGATTGCCGGGCACCACTCGCAGGTGCCGGACGTTTTCGAAGCCTATAACCGGACCTGCCCCCCGGTTGCTTTGCCCAACTTCCTGGCGGCACTGGCGACGCTGATTGCCGAAAAAGTCTTAACGGATCAGCCTTAGCGTGGACTATAATTACTCCCAATGAGGATGCTCATTGGGGTCGTGCTTTCGACAGCCGTATTCTCCCTATCCCTCCTGGCTCAGCAGTCACCCGCGACGACATCCGCGGCAACAACCGCGGCAACACCCGGTGCGCCAGCCGCGGCCAAGGAACCGTCCGAAAAGGAGAAGGAAGAAATCGATTCGGGTATTCCGATCGCGAGCGATGCCGTGCGCAAGGCCTGCTCGCCCTGTCACAAGGCAGACGAAAAGCAACGCATGACTCGTATCTCCTGGCGGCGCACCACGCCCGAAGGTTGGGAGTTCACCATCAAGCGGATGATCGGCCTCAATGGTCTGCAGATTGAACCGGCCGAAGCCCGCGAGGTACTGAAATACCTCTCGACGAATCTCGGCCTGGCGCCCGAAGAGGCGCGCGCGGCGGCCTTCGAAGCGGAGAGGCGGTCCATCGATTACCATTACTCGGATAAAGACGTGGACCGGGTTTGCTCCAACTGTCACTCGCTGGGCCGGGTGATTTCGCAGCGCCGCAGCAAGGGCGAGTGGGAACTGCTGATCGCCATGCATCGGGGCTATTATCCGCTCTCCGATTTTCAGGCTTTCCGCCGCATGGGTCCGCCGCAAACGACGCCGGGACCCGACGGGCGGCCTCCCGACAATCGCCACCCCATGGAAGTTGTGCTGCCTAAGTTGACCGAGGGGCTGGCGCTAAAGACGCCCGAATGGTCCGCGTGGTCGGCCAACATGCGGGTGCCGAAGCTGGAGGGCCGCTGGGCTTTTTCTGGTTACCAGCCGGGCCGGGGGCAGTTCTACGGCGAAATGACCATTCGGCCGGCTGGCAACCCGGATGAATTCCAGACCGAGACCAGGTACGTGGAAGTCAAGAGCGGTAAGACGGTGACACGCCAGGGGAAGGCGCTGATTTACACCGGTTTCCAATGGCGCGGCCGCTCCAACGAGGGCCCCGCCGACAAAGATGGCCTGCGCGAAGTGATGTTTCTCGACCGAACCCAGCGCGAACTTACCGGCCGCTGGTTCACCGGCGCCTACGAAGAGACCGGGGTGGACGTGAAGTTGGTCAAGCTCGGCAACGACCCGGTGGTGCTCGGTCTGGACCGCTCGGCTTTGCAGGCTGGGGGCGCCCGCACCGTGCATATTTTTGGCGCCAATTTTCCGGGCGGGCTAACCGCATCCGCCCTCGATTTTGGCAACGGCATTTCCGTGAAGCGCGTGGTGAGCGCCGCTCCGGACCAGATCCAGGTGGAAGTGGACGTGGCGAAGGATGCCGCCGTCGGGCCGCGCGATGTCGGGGTGGCCGGCGCGGTTTCGGAATCCGCGGCCGTGGTGTACGACAAGATCGACGCCATCAAAGTGCGGCCTCAGGCCGGCATGGCGCGGGTGGGCGGCGCTAACTTCCCCAAGCAGCTTCAACAATTCGAAGCTGTGGCCTTCCACAACGGCGCCGATGGCAAGCCCGACACTAAAGACGACTTGAACCTGGGTCCGGTCGAGGTCACCTGGAGCGTCGAAGAGTACACCGCTACTTTCGACGACAACGACAAGGACTATGTCGGCACTCTGGACGACCACGGCCTCTTCACTCCGAACCTGGATGGGCCCAACCCCAAGCGCCCGCGGAACGCCAACAATGTGGGCGATGTCTGGGTGGTGGCCACTTATAGGTTGCCGGACGGCAAGGTGCTGCGCGCCCGCGCCTTCCTGCTGGTCACGGTTCCTTTATATGTGAAGTTCGACCAGCCGGAGGTAGCTCAGTGACGGATGCCGGTGGCTTGAAAACGGTGGCCGGTGGCCGGTGGCCTGTGGCCGGTGACGAGCGTGCCATCTCACTCCGCGAGTTCCACGCGTTCACCGCATCCGGCAGGGACTTCGTGTACCTGGTGCCCAGCGCGGCTATCTTTGAATTGGACGATGCGGCCGCCGCGATTCTCGCCCGGCTGCGGCATGGCGATGCGACGGCCACCGGCCTGATCAGGGAATTGAGCGCGGAATTGAGCGGGCGGTTCCCGGTGGCGGAGTTGGAAGAGACGCTGTCCGAACTGGTGCGCATCCGCGCCATTGGAGTGGTGGGCGTGCCCGAGGCGCCGGTGGCGAAGCAGTTGCCGCCGGAGAATTTCCCGCTTACCACCATGGTCCTCAACGTGACCAACCAGTGCAATTTGAGCTGCACGTACTGCTACGAGTATGGTGAGGACAAGATCGTCGACACGGAAAACGGCCAGAAAGCGAAGTTCATGACCGAAGAGACCGCCCGCCAGAGCGTGGAGTTCATGCTGCGCGAGTCGGGCGACAATCGCATGGCCCATCTGACGTTCTTCGGCGGTGAAACCCTGATGAATCTGCCGGTGCTGAAATCGACCATTCAGTACGCGCGCCGCCGCGGCGCCGAAACCGGCAAGGAAGTGGATTTCAGCCTCACCACCAATGCCACGCTGCTGCGGCCCGATGTGATTGAATTCCTGGCCGAAAACCGCGTGGGCGTGACCATTTCCATCGACGGCCCCAAGGAAGTGCAGGACCAGTTCCGCGTCTTCCACAACGGCAGCGGCAGCTACGAAATTGTGGCTCCCAAGATTGCCGAACTGCTGCGCCGCCACCGCACGCGGCCCATCGGCGCGCGCGTCACGCTGACTTCGCACGATCTGGATGTCCGCAAAATCTTCCGGCACCTCACCGAAGAGATCGGGTTCGCGGAAGTCGGGTTCGCCCCCGTCACTACCGCGCCCAACCGGAAGTACGCCATCGTCGAAGAAGGCTTCGATCACATGCTGGAACAGTTTCAGGCGCTGGCGGCCGACTTTCTGGAAGCCGCGCTGGAAAACCGGCACCACGGTTTTTCCAATGTGAAAGACACCCTGGAGGAGATCCACAAGGGAGTCAGCAAGCCTTACCCCTGCGGCGCCGGGCTGGGGCTGATGGGCGTCTCTACCGATGGCGACGTGGCGCTGTGTCACCGTTTCGCCGGCTCCGACGCGCACAAGCTGGGAACCGTGCGCGACGGCATCGACAAGCTGGTGCAGATCGGCTTTCTGGAAAAGCACCACATCGACGACAAGACCGATTGCAGCCAGTGCTGGGCGCGCCCGCTCTGTTCGGGCGGATGCTATCACGAAGCCTACACGCGTTACGGCGAAACCGCCCACCCCAACCTGCATTACTGCGAGTGGATTCGCGGGTGGACGGATACCTGTCTGAAGATTTACGGAGAACTGGCGGTGCGCAATCCGCGATACCTGGAACAATTTGACGACAAGGTGGAACATGAAACATCTCAGGTCAATTAACCGCAAGGCCGGCCGGATGGAACGACAGGTGGACGCAGCCCGCGGCTCTACCGGCGGCGCGGCGGAAGACGTGGTGGCCTTGCAGCAGGGGCCGCCCCAGCAACCGCCCGCGGCGCACATTCCGCTGGGCTGTACGCTGGTCTTCTCGCCCGGATGGGAGGCCGACCGCAGCGGCGGCACCGCCGGCCTCTGCACGCCCGTGGAGCGCGACCTTTTCGATTGCCACGCCGGCTGCTTCTGGCCCGCGCAGGTGCCCGACCAGTTGAACCACGCGCCCAACTGGACCGCCAAGTGCGCCTCGGCGCAGAAGGATTGGCGGAAGATCGACCTGGTGTTTCCATGAGGCTTCCGGGCCTGCTGCTCTGCGCCGCCCTCTGCGCCGCCGTCTGTACCTGGGGCGCCGACAAGATCACCGGCGGCAACGGCACCATCTACGTAGGCGGCCGCCCCAACAAGATTTACATCCTGGATGAAGCTACCGAGAAAGTCACCGGCGCCATCGAATGCAAAACCGGCACCCCCACCGGCCTGGAGCTTTCCGAAGACCGCAAACGGTTTTACGTGCACAGCATCGCTTACGAAGATATCGAGATCGTCGATATCGCCGCCCGCAAAGTGATCGATAACTTCCGGCTCAGCGAAGGCAACAAGAAGATGCGCATCTTCGGCTACGATGCCGACCCGCTGAACCGCTTCATGATCCTGATGGTGAAGACGGCCACCAAGCAGGTGGACCGCTTCGAAATCGGCCCGCCCACGCTGCTGCAATACGATTTGAAGGATCACAAGGTGATGCGCACCGTTCCCTGGCCCCAGGGCGAAGAGCGCGAGGGTGTGGGCCTGCGCTTTTCGCCCGACGGCAAGTTTCTCTACTTCTTCGGCGACGACATTCTGGTTTACGACACCACCGATTTCAAACAGGTGGACAAGTGGGAACTTTCCCGGCCGCTCGAAGACGGGCTGGGGCGGTTCAACTTCGGCTTTCCCAACGACCTCAACGAAGAGCCGGGCTACTCCACCAGCATCTTCAACATTCAGGATGCGGTGCAGAACCGGCGCATCATGGGAATTGCGCGCGTGAACCTGTCGCAAAAGAGCGTCGATTTCTACCCGCTTGGCCCTTCCAGCGGCGTGAGTTTCTCCCTGGCGCCGGGCCGGAAGTGGGCCTACGGACTGCACCAGGAAATCGGAAAATACGAGTTCTGGTCGTTCGACCTGGAGCACCGCAAGCTGGGGTCGAAGCTCGAATTTCCCGGCCGTCCGCGCATGCAGCTCAAGGTAAGCACCAACGGCAAGCTGCTTTATCTTTGCGGCGCCGGCAACACCATCGCCTTGTATGACGCGTCGAACTACCAGTATCTCCGCACCATCACGCTGGACGCGGATATGACCACGGGCCTCTATGTCATGCCCGGCAAGTAGCCGCCCGCCGGGTAAGGGAACACGCAAGGGAACAGGTGAGGGGACAGGAGTTGGAAGCACGCTCTTCCGTTACGCCATTCCCTACTGGCGCCGGCTCAGCCTGGTGCTGGCGCTCAGCCTGGTCAGCACGGCGCTTTCGCTGGCGCTGCCCTATCTTGCAAAAGATCTCGTCAACCGCGCGCTGCTGGGGCGCGACTGGCACGCGCTGCTCGGGATCATGGCAAAGTTCCTTGCCCTCACACTGGCGGGCTTCGTACTCAACATGGTGAGCGGTCTGCGCTACACGCGCGTCTCGGCCGAAATCCTCTTCGACATGCGGCTGGCCTTGTACCGGCACCTGCAGCAACTCTCGCCCCGGTTCTACGCCCAGACGCGTATGGGCGAGATCATGAGCCGCATCAACAACGATATCGGCGAGATCCAACGGATCGCCGCCGAAACCGCGCTGGCGTGGGTGGGCAACGTTCTTTTTCTGGCGGGCAGCACGGTCATGCTGCTCTGGCTGGATGCGCGGCTGTTTCTGCTGAGCATCGCCCTGCTGCCGGCCAGCGTGTGGGCGCTGAGCCACTATCGCAGCCGCCTGGAAGGCAAGGTGGCCACACTGCGCCAGGCCAGCGCCAACATCGGCAACTTCCTCATCGAGACCCTGCAGGGCGTGAAACTGGTGGTCACGTGCAACGCGCAGGAACGCGAGGCCGGCCGCTTCACCGAAAAGAATGACGCCTTCATCCGCGCCCTCATGTCCATGCAGCTTCTGAGCTATCTGGCGGGCGGATTGCCGGGTCTCATCCTCTCGGGCAGCACCCTGCTGGTGTTTCTCTATGGCGGCTACCAGGTGATTCACGGCGCGCTTACCATGGGCGCTTTCGTGGCGTTTCTGGCGTACCAGACGCGGTTGTTTCCGCCCATCCAGGCGCTGATGGGCCTCTACACCAGCCTCGCCACGGCGCGCGTTTCGCTGGCGCGCGTGGACCAGATCTTCGGCACTGTGCCCGAAGTGGTGGAAGCAGCGGACGCCAAGCCGCTGCCCGATGTGCGCGGCGACGTCAGTTTCGAAGCCGTCAGTTTCGCCTTCGATCGCACGGGGCCGGTGCTAAATGGCGTCAGCTTCCGGGTGCGCGCCGGCGAGACGCTGGCCGTGGTGGGGCCGAGCGGCAGCGGAAAATCCACCATCGCCGACCTGCTGCTGCGCCTCTTCGATCCCGATTCGGGCGTGGTGCGTCTGGATGGTTATGACTTGCGCCAGGTTCGCCTGGGCGACCTGCGCCGCCACGTGGTGCTGGTCGATCAGGAACCGTTCGTCTTCCACGCCAGCATTGCCGAAAACCTCCGCTACGCCCGGACCGATGCCACACAGCGCGACCTGGAAGAGGCCGCGCGGGCCGCCGGGATCGCGGAGTTCATCGCCGGCTTGCCGCAGCAATACGAAACCCAGGTGGGGGAGCGCGGCATGGCGCTATCGGCTGGCGAGCGGCAGCGAATTGCATTGGCGCGGGCCTTCCTGGCAAGCCCGGCGGTGCTGGTGTTGGATGAGCCCACGGCGTCGCTTGACCCGGTGTCCGAGCAAAACGTCATCGCCGGCTACGAAGCCGTCATGCGCGGCCGCACCACCATCCTGATCACCCACCGGCTGGAACTGGCGAGGCAGGCCGATCGAGTCCTGGTGCTGGACGGCGCCGCCATCGCGGAATCCGGCACGCCCGCGGAGTTGCAGGCCAGGCAGGGGAGTTTCGCGAAATTGTTTGCCCGGACGGCCGCCGGGTGACGGGTGCCGTGAACGGTCCCGTTAAGGTGGGTATCATCGATAGCGGCGTACACGCCTCGCATCCCCACGTGAACGGCGTGGCCGGCGGAATCGCAGTGACCCGCGATGGCCGCGAGGAGCCCGATTACGTGGATCGCATAGGCCACGGCACGGCAGTCGCCGCCGTGATTCGCGAGAAGGCCCCGGAGGCCGCGATTTACGCCGTCAAGGTTTTCCATGACACACTGGCAACCCGGGTCGAGTCCCTGCTCCAGGGGATCGATTGGTGCATTGCGCAGCGCATGGACCTGATCAATCTGAGCCTGGGGACGCAAAACACCGCGCATGCAGCCTTGTTGCAAGCCGCCGTGGACCGCGTCACCGCCGCCGGAATCAGGCTGGTGGCCGCCTACGAAGACCAGGGAGTGCGCTGGCTCCCCGGCAGCCTGCCGGGCGCTCTGCCGGTGATGCTGGATTGGGATTGCCCGCGCCACGAGTACCGCACCGGGCGCCTGGAAGACGGCCGTATGGTTTACTACGCGTCAGGCTATCCGCGGCCCATCCCGCGCATCCCGCCGGAGCGCAATTTGAAGGGAATCAGTTTCGCCGTGGCCAACGTGACGGGATTGCTGGCGGCACTGCCGGATCGCCGCTAAACCAGCGACCTTGGCCCTGGAAGAATTGGGAAACGGGTACCGCACAGCGCGCCTTGGAATACGGCCGCATCGTCTACCACGCGTCAGGCTATCCCCGCCCCATCCCGCGCATCCCGCCGGTCCTCATCTCTGAACCATTGGCTCGGCCAGTCATCAAAGTTACCGAGGGCCTCACCATTTACGAAGAGGGTATACAAATGCTCTTCAGGAAAATCATTGACGCGAACCGTCCAAATCTTCGGCCCTACTTGGGAACACCACTGTGCCTCTGGGGCATTCGTCCTCGACCACCTGACGTCGGCGCGCAATCAGTCCCCGATCAGGGCATGAAGAGGCATATTCGTGTCCGTGAATAGTTGCTTCATGTTTCTCTTCCCTTCATCATAGGCGATTCGACGCTGCCCTATGAACGGCCGAAACCCACCCGTTTCTCGATCCCGACAAGCTATTACGATGACGGCCCCTTCACGTCGAAGAGCTTGTTCACCTCGCGATTTGCAGTCTGGGCACCGCTGATAATCCGTTCATAAGCTCTATCTATCGGGAATCCGCGATCAAGATTCTCTTGGCGCCAGCTGATCGAAGGTGGGGCCGTCCCGTGTCCCGTAAATGCGGAGGTCGCGTTCCCTCAAGTCCTCAATTTCGGTACCGTTCTCCATCATTGAGCGTTCGATTCTTGCGTCATGCCGGATCTGCCAAGCGCGGCGCGCCCTTTGTTCTAACCGACCCCTTGCGCGATCCATTCCTGGTATAACGAATGCAGCATCCTTGACAGGACAAGGAGTTCCGGTCGTGTGGCCAGCCACTCTTCCATAGCGGCACGGAGCGAACTTCGGGAGGGCGGACCCCCCAGCCGCCGTGGATAGAGATAGGGTCGCGACTCGTCCGCAACCCATATCGGACTCCGGCAGCCGGATTGTCAGACCACTACGCGCAGGCCGAGGTGCCTGGCGAACGGATCGAAATCCCTGTCATTGTGCAGCAAGTCATACCCGCTCTCGATGCATCGGGTAGCGATCACCGTATCGATGGTCTTGCGAACGGTCACGCCGAGGGTGCGCAACGCCCGGAAATTTCTAGCCGCTTGAATCGCGATTTCCTGTCCGCCCAAATCCACTACCATCAACGAAGTCAGCATTTTCCTGGCTTGGTTGAAGTCCCGCTCGGCGGCGAAGCCTTGCAGGACCTCCGTCAGAATCAGGTCGCCGATGGCCAGAAGCTCGTCGCCAAGCAGCCTGTCGAGTTTCTCGGTCTGCGCCGTGACCGTCCCTTTGAAGTAGTCGATCCACACGCTGGAATCGACCAGAATCAATGGTCGCTCCTCATCGCGTTGAGATCGCCCTGCCAGTCCAGTTTGCCGCGCAGCCGCCGGATCTCCGCCTGTCTATTCAGACGCAGTAAGGTCCGCAGCGCTTCTTCAACGGCCTCGCGCTTGGTCCTCAGGCCCGTGGCGCGAAGCGTGTCCCCCATCAGTTTATCGTCAATCACAATGTTCGTCCGCATCGATGTGTACCCTGACAGCTAATTATACACAGTTTGGAGGTGAAGCGCTACGTAGGGTTCGGTTCCGGCTGCGCAGGGCTTCGGGTGACCGCCAACCCGGAAACCGACCCGCCTATCCCTGCTTCATCCCGATCATACCCAGCGCGGCGTTCACCAGCACCGCGGCCATGCCCAACGGGATCATCACCTTCCACCCGATGTTCATGAGCTGATCGTAGCGGTACCGTGGGAACGTGCCGCGGAACCAGATCATCAGGTAGACAATCAGCGACACCTTTACCAGGAACCAGAACAGGCCGATCGACGGCGCGTTGACCGCCGGGACCGCGAAGATCAGGCCCACCAGCACCAGCAGAATCGCCACCAGAACCAGCACCTTCTGTTGAATCGGGTCTTTCAGCTTCTTCACCAGCGTCAGTGTCGCCAGGCCCGAGCCCGCGAACAACAAGATGGGCGTCCCGTAGTTGAGCGGCGCCGCCAGCCATGGCACGCTGGGAAACGGCCGCAGCCAGCCGCCCCAGAAGAGGGTCACGGCCACCGACGAGACCACGAAAATATTGGCGTATTCGGCCAGAAAGTAAAGCGCCCAGCGGAACCCGCTGTATTCGGTGTGGAAGCCGGCCACCAGTTCCGATTCGGCCTCCGGCAAATCGAAGGGCGCACGGTTGGTTTCGGCCGTCGCCGCGACGATGTAGACCACGAACGGCACAATCATGAAACCGTAATTGCCGAACATGAACCAGATTCCGCGGGCCTGCTGTTCCAGCACAATTTGCTTCATGCTCAGAGTGCCGGCCATCATCACGCCCGAAAGCAGGCCGAATGCCAGCGCCACTTCGTAACTTACCAGTTGGGCCGCGCTGCGCAGCGCGCCCAGCAGCGAGTAGTGGCTGTTGGAAGACCAGCCGCCCAGGATGATCCCCAGAATTCCCACCGCCGAGGTCGCCGAAATCACCAGCAGCCCCACATTTACGTCGGCCACGTAAATCGTGTTGGTAAACGGCAGCACTACAAAACCAAGAAGCGCCGTGATGGTGGAAACGCAGGGTGCGAACCAGAAAATGGCCTTATCGGCATCGGTTGGGATGATGTCTTCCTTCAACAGCAGCTTCAGCGCATCGGCGATCGGCTGCAGCAATCCGTGCGGCCCCACGCGCATGGGACCCAGGCGCACCTGGAAATCCGCCAGCACCTTGCGCTCCACCAGTACGATATAGCCGGCCACCAGCGGGAAGGCGGCAATGATGACGATGGTCAACAGGATCGGGGTGAACAGTGGATTGGAAAGAATCGTCTCCAACATAGGGTCCTTAGCGGAACAGCGAAGTCTGGGCCAATTGCAGGAACGGCTCCGGGTAGATGCCGATGAGCAGCGTCAACACTCCGGTCACCGCCAACGCCACGCGCAACCCGAACGTGGTGGCCATCGCGGTCTTTTCGGCCGGCTCGCGCACGAACATACTGCGCACAATCTTGAAGTAGTAGTAGATGGCCACCGCGACATACAGGGTGGCTACCACCGCCAGCCCGTAGTGCCTGGTCTGCAACAGCGCCAGGAAGATATAATACTTGCCCAGGAAGCCGGCGGTGGGCGGAATGCCGGCCAGCGAAAGCAGGAAGATCAGCATCAGGATGGCGTACCCCGGGCTGCGCTGCATCAGCCCGGCGATATCGTCCAGATCCTCACCGATGATGTTCTGCCGCCGCAGCGCCACAATCACCAGGAACGCCCCCAGGTTCATGAAGGTGTACACCATCACGTAAACCGCGATGCCCTTCAGCCCGGTTTCATTGCCGGCCACCAGACCCAGCAGCATGTACCCGGCGTGCGAGATGGAACTGTAAGCCAGCAGCCGCTTGATGTTGGTCTGGTTGATGGCGGCGAGATTGCCCAGCGTCAGCGTCAGCACCGCCACGGCGGCCATCATCGGCTCCCAGACTTCCCGCGACGATGGCGACCCAAACGGCCCCTGCCCGGCGAACATCCGCAGCAGAAACGCGATCGATGCCGCCTTCGATGCCACCGAGAGATACGCCGTCACCGTGGTCGGCGCGCCTTCGTAAGCGTCCGGCGCCCACATATGGAACGGCGCGGCCGAGATCTTAAACAGCAGCCCGATGGCCGTGGTCGCCATCGCCAGGAAGACCACGGGATCCCATGCCGGCCGCTGCGAGATGGCGGCGGTGATGTCGCTCAACTTAGTGGAACCGGCGATGCCGTACAGAATGGAGAAACCATAAGCCAGGAAACCCGTGGAGAAGGCGCCGAGCAGCAGATACTTCATGGCGGCCTCATTGGAGCGCTTTTCCGTGCGCAGAAAGCCGACCATCACATAGAAGCACAGGGCCATCAGTTCCAAGCCGATGAACAAAGTGACCAGGTCGCTTCCGGCGGCCAGGAAATACATGCCGCACTGCGCGAACAGGATCAGCCCGTAGTATTCGCCGTGATGCTCGCCGGCAATTTCCAGGTACTTGTAGGACCCGAACGCCACCACCAGCGCGGCGATGAGGAAGATCCAGTTGAAGAAGATGCCGAAGCCATCCACCGTAACCGAACCCTGAAAGCCTATGACTTCCGGCACCCCCTGGCTGGCCAGCCACGCCGACTGTTTGTACAGCCCGAAACCGGTGAATATCTCCGCCAGCACTACAAAAATCAGCAGCCATTTACGCTGGCGCGGGTCCGGAAAAAGCCCAAAATCGAACAGCAGTACCGAACAACCAAACAGCGCCAGCATTACGGCGGGGACAATTGTGAAGTGGTCGGTGCCGGTGTAAAAATGGCCCATGTTCATCGGGCACCTCCGGGGAGGGAAGTGGATGCCGGATGCCGGATGTCAGTGGCCGGTGGCCGGTGGCCGGTGGCCGGTGGCTGGATGCCAGTGGCCGGTGGCCGGTGGCCAGTGGCCGGTGGCTGGTGACTTGAGGCCGCAAGGGCGGGAATCGGCTGTAGGTAGGTCGCCTGGGCAAGAGCACTCGAGCCTGCAGTTGCCGCTGGACGTTGGGCGGTGGCTAACTGGCTACTAACCACCGGCCTCCGGCCACCGGCCACCGGCCACCGTTGGTTGGCCCCCGGCCCCTGGCCCAGTTGGCCCAGTTGGCTCCCCGCGAAATATCCCGGCCGCACGCGTTCCACAATCTCCGCCACAGGCTGCCGCAGAATCTCAAAATACGGCTTGGGATAGACCCCAATCCAGACCGCCCAGGCAATCAGCGGCACGAACATCGCCACCTCGCGGAAATTCATATCGGGAATAGTCAGGTTTTTTCCGTTGGTCACCTGGCCCAGCATTGTCCGCTGATACAGCCACAAAAGATAAGCCGCCCCCAGAATCACGCCCGTCACCGCAAAGGCCGCCCAGATTCGGTTGGCTTCAAACGCGCCCTGCAAAATCGTGAATTCGCCAATGAACCCGTTCAGCAGCGGCAGCCCTGCCGAACTCAGCATGGCGATGGCGAAAATAATCGCGAACTTCGGCATCACGTGCGCCAGCCCGCCGTATTCCTTGATCTCGCGCGTGTGCCGCCGCTCATAGATGACGCCGATCACCATGAAGAGCATGCCGGTGGAAATGCCGTGATTGATCTGTTGCAGCACCGAGCCCGCAATGCCGTTCGGGTTCATGGAGAAAATACCCAGCGTGCAGAAACCCAGGTGGCTCACCGAAGAATACGCCACCAGCTTCTTCCAATCCGCCTGCATCAGGCTTACCAGCGCGCCGTAAATGATGCCGACGATCGAAAGCACCGCCAGAATCCGCACGATGGTCTGGTCCATCGACGCCTGCGGCAGCAGCGGCAGTGAGAACCTCAGGAACCCGTAAGTTCCCATTTTCAGCAGCACCGCCGCCAGAATCACAGACCCCGCCGTGGGCGCCTCCACATGCGCGTCCGGCAGCCAGGTATGGAACGGGAACATCGGCACCTTGATGGCGAATCCGATGAAGAAGGCCCAGAAGACCCACTGCTGCAGCCCCAGCGGCAGGCTCAGCTTCATCAACTCCGCAATCTCAAAAGTGTAAAAGCCGAACTGGTGGAAGTGCTGGAAGTACAGCGTTAGAATGCCCAGCAGCATCAGCACCGACCCGGCCAGGGTGTACATGAAAAACTTGATTGCCGCGTAAAGCTTCCGCGGCCCTCCCCAGACCCCGATGATGAAATACATCGGCACCAGCACCAGTTCCCAAAAAACG
>DATMNI010000322.1:0-13023 GCA_035570275.1 Candidatus Acidiferrales bacterium
AAGATCCGCGGACCTCGCGGTTGGCCCCATTTCCAACGAAATACCTGCCCCGCGAATCTGCCCGCCGCCTCTATCGGCCCGGTTCACCAACTTTTGCGCCCTTCGGGCCAGCGGACAAGCTTGGTATGCGAAGTTCCTGGGCATCGGCCTGGCGGCGCCATGCACAGCCGCCGCAAGATGATACACTCGATCTGAAGCCGTTTCCGTGGCATTTTTCCAGCACAGCACCGCAATTGTGGAAACCGGATGTGTCGGCGAAGGTACGCGGATCTGGGCATTCGCGCACGTGCTGCCGGGGGCGAAAATCGGCCGCGAGTGCAATATCTGCGACCACACCTTCGTCGAGGGCGGCGTCACCATCGGCGACCGCGTCACCATCAAGTGCGGCGTGCAACTCTGGGATGGCGTGCGCATCGAAGACGACGTGTTCATCGGGCCCAACGCCACTTTCACCAACGACCCCTTTCCGCGAAGCCGGCGCCGCCCGGCCGCGTTCCTGCCGACGCTGGTGAAGAAGGGCGCTTCCATCGGCGCCAATGCCACCATTCTTCCGGGAGTCACCATTGAGGAGAATGTGATGGTCGGGGCCGGAGCCGTGGTCACGCGCAACGTTCCCAGGAACGCCATCGTGGTGGGCAACCCGGCGCAGATTGTCAGCTACGTGGATACCGAGCGCGCCGTGGCGCCCGCCGGGGAAGCGGCTGAGAGCGGCCCCCGGCAAACCCTCGTCGAAGGAGTGATTCTCCACCGGTTGCCGATGGCGGGCGACTTGCGCGGGCTGCTCTCCGTCGGGGAAGTGGGCCGCCAGATTCCATTCGAAGTGCAGCGCTACTTCCTGGTTTACGATGTCCCCACCGAGCAGGTGCGCGGCGAACATGCCCATCGCACGCTTCACCAGTTTCTGGCTTGCGTTCACGGCCGGTGCCTGGTGGTGGCCGACGATGGCGCCCATCGCCAGGAATTCATTCTGGACTCGCCACATACGGCGCTGTATCTGCCGCCGATGACCTGGGCTGTACAGTATAAGTATTCACGCGATGCGGTGCTGCTGGCGCTGGCGTCCGGCCCGTACGATGCGGCCGACTACATTCGGGACTACGCCGAGTTCCTGGCGCTCAAGCAGCGGGGCGAGCAGCGGGGCCGGGAACTGGGCGAGCAGCGGGACCAGTAGCGGGAATAACCGTGGCGCGAACCGATTGGGTCCCGATGAACGATTTCGAGCGCCAATGGCAGGATACCCGCGAGGACGCCCTGCGCGCCTTCACCCGCGTGGGCGAGAGCGGATGGTACATCACCGCCCGCGAGCTGGCCGAATTCGAACGGGCGCTGGCTGCGCTGTGGACGCTGCGACATTGCGCCGGCGTGGCCAGCGGCCTGGATGCCATCGAAGTCGCTCTGAAGGCGCTGGGCTGCCGGCCGGGAGACCGGGTGCTGACGACGCCGCTTTCGGCCTTTGCCACCACGCTCGCCATTGCCAAATTGGGCGCCATCCCGGTGTTCGTGGATACCGATGCCTTCGGCCTGCTCGATCTGGACCGGTGCGGCCAACTGCTGAGCCAGCGGCCGGAGATCCGCTTCCTGGTTCCCGTACACCTTTATGGAAACGCCTTGGACCTGGCCAAACTGGCAAGGCTGAAGGAGCGCTTCGAACTGACGGTGGTGGAGGACTGCGCGCAATCCATCCTGGCCGGGTATCTTGGCACCGCTCACAAAGATCCGGGCGTCGGCCACCAAGCTCAAGCCGCCATGACCGGCACGGTTGGCCAGTGCGCCGCCACCAGTTTCTATCCGACGAAAAACCTGGGGGCCATGGGCGACGGCGGCGCCATTCTGACCGACGATCCCGAGGTGGACGGCCGCGTTCGGGCGCTGCGCGATTACGGCCAGTCCGCCCGGTACCGGCACGACTTGGTAGGCTATAACAGCCGGTTGGACGAACTGCAGGCGGCGCTGTTGCACCACGCGTACCTGGGCAGGCTGGCCGGATGGACGGCGCGCCGGCGCGAGATCGCCGCGCGCTATCTGGCCGGCATCGCGCATCTAAGAATCCGGCTCATCGGGACGCCGGCGGGGTCGCACTCCTGCTTTCACCTGTTCCCGGTCACGGTGGAACCGGAGCGCAAGCCGGCGTTCCTGGAGCATCTCAGGCAAAATGGAGTCGGCAGCGGCGAGCACTACCCCGTGGCGATTCCGGACCAGAAAGCCATGGCACAGATTCCCCATGAGGTGGCGGACAACTGTGCCAATGCGCGGCGCTTCGCGGCCGGCGAGGTGTCGCTGCCGATCCATGCCTACATGCAAGACGACGAGGTGGCGCGCGTGATCGCCGCCTGCAACGGGTGGGGCGCCTGATGATGCCGGTGCCGCTCGCGGCGTCGCTGTCGCTGGTCATCCCGGTTTACCAGAACGAGCCGAACCTGGAACGGCTGCTCAGCGAGTTGGCCAGTCTGAAGCAGCGTCTGGAAGGCGAGTTGGAGGTTGTCTTTGTTGTGGATGGCAGCCCGGACCGCTCGCTCCACATCCTGCGTCAGCGCCTTCCTGCGGCGCCTTTTCCCTCGCGGCTGATTTCGCTGAGCCGCAACTTCGGTTCTTTTTCGGCCATTGCGGCGGGATTGGAAGCCGGCTCCGGCGACTATTTTGCGGTGCTGGCGGCCGACCTGCAGGAGCCTCCGGAATTGATCGCGGAATTCCACCGGATTCTGTCGCGCCGCCAGGCCGATATCGTCTTCGGATGCCGGGCGCGCCGCTCCGATCCCTGGCTTTCGGAGCTGTTTTCGCGGCTGTTCTGGTGGGTGTACGGGGCCTTCATCGTGGCGGAGATGCCCAAGGGCGGGATCGATGTTTTCGGCTGCACCCGGCAGGTGCGCGACTGTCTGCTGAGTTGCACCGAAGCCGACACCAACCTGATCGCCCTGCTGATTTGGATCGGTTTCCGCCGGATGTTCGTGCCCTATGACCGGCAGGCCAGAACGGCGGGCAAGAGCGCCTGGACCCTTCGCAAGAAACTCAAATACTCCTTTGACAGCATTTTCAACTTCACGGATTTGCCGATCCAGCTTCTGCTGAGTGTGGGGGCCGGCGGCATCGCGGTAGGGACGGTGTTCGCCTGCGTACTCATTTTTTCGAAGCTGACCGGGCGGATCCCGGTGCCCGGCTACAGCGCCATCGTACTGGCAATTATCTTCTTCGGCAGCCTTACCAGCCTGGGTTTGGGAATCATCGGACAATATCTGTGGCTGACGCTGCAAAACGCCAGGAAGCGGCCGAAGTATATTGTGGCGACGGCCGAGCGTTATCCGGAATAGCGGAACGAATAGCCCTATAGTTGCGTCACAATTCGTCCTTGCTCGGGGCCTGGAATATTAATGTGCCGCTTCGGCGAAACGTCGTCAGGTCGATTGGCGTCGGCGAGGGAGTCCCTCTGGCGAGGCCTCGGCTCCAGGTGGTTCACGGAACGGTTCAACAGAAATGCATTCGTAACACACGTTCAGGACGATCAGGTATTCTGTACCGCCCGGCGCTTGGAGAGCCACGCGGTCGCCCGCTGCCGACTTCATCAACGCGCGCCCCAGAGGCGACACCCAACTGATGTGGTTGCGGTTGAGATCGACCTCGTCGGTGCCCACGATGCTCACCACTCGCTCCGCTCCTGCGGCATTGGCATAGCGCACGGTCGCTCCGAAGAATGCCCGCGTCGCCGCCTGCCCCGCTCTCGGTTTTTCCGGGTCCACCACTTCCGCGGCATCGATTCGCTTCGTGAGAAAGCGAATCCGCCCATCGATCTGGCGCAGCCTCCGCTTGCCGTACTGATAGTCGGCGTTTTCACTGCGATCGCCGTTGCTCGCAGCCCACGCCACCACCTTCGTCACGGCCGGGCGTTCCCTGGTGAGCAGAAACCGGTATTCCTCTTTGAGGCGCTGCAGCCCACTCGGCGTTATGTAGTTCTTGCCTGGCATCGCGGCCTCGTCTTCTTGCGGTTTTCTCGTAAACCCTTTTCGCATATCGTAGCCCTTCAAGCGCGAATCCAGTGGCTGCCACAAGGCTCTCAGGAAATGATAGTGCCATGCCTGTTCATACGTTGTCGCCTCGATTCTGCTCTGAAATGGCGCAACGCCCCAAAAGAGCTTGTCGACCAGGCGCGGATTTGCTCTGAATGATCTCCGTATCCTCGCGTCTTCATATTCGCAGCAGTACGTTACTGATCCTATCCATCATCTCGGAGAAGTGCCGGCGAAGGCATGGTGAGCGCGGAATTATTCGCGCAAAGTCGCCTTGTGTTTACGAACCGTTTGACTTGCGATTCAAGCTGGCTCACTGCCGTTATTCCTGTCGAACAATCGGCATCCGCCATCCGGTGCCAAACGCGCGGTGTCACCTGGAGGACCGGCGCGGCTTGCCTGCGCTTGAACTCGTCCATGCGGAACCACCGCGGCACCCCGAATTGTATTGCACAAATTGGTTTGCGGCCGTTACGCGAAGTCTTTCGCCCCACTGGTAAGCTTGGATCGGAGGAATCATGCGGGTTCTACTCATCCTGGTGGTGGCTGTCGCTCATGCGATCGCCCAAAGTCCGGTAGTGCAGCTCACGAACGCGACCCGTCCTGCCCGCAACGATTTTCAGATCGGCGATCGCTATGAGATTGTGATTACGGCTGCGGCCGGGCAGCCGGTGAGCATCAGAACGACCATGAAGGGACGGACGAACTGGGGCCCCGTCATTGGTTGGACCGACCTGGGCGGCCGATGGTCGGCGACAGGGCAGTTCGAAAAGGGCGACTTTGGCGATTGGAGCCAGGTCTGGACCGTCGGGGGCAAGCTGGCCAAACCCGCTATCCAGTTCTACGTGGGCGCGCCATGCCTGCAGGGAGGGCAGAGTTTCGCGCTAGTGAGCGGCCCTAACACGGTCCTGACCTGCGAGACCGCGGAGGGACGCCAGACGTTCGCAACCCCCTTCGATACCGACCCTTTCCGGACGCCTGACGGCAGAGTGGTCCCTGGACGCATGCAGCCGAACATGACACCGGAGCAATACCACGCGGAGATCCTCCAAGACCTCATTACCAGTCGAGGAAAGGAAATGGGGGCGGTCCATATCTCACTCCAATCTTCGAGGGGCGGGCTTGGGGACGAAGCTGGGGATCTAATCATGAACCTGGTAGGTGTCAACGCGCTAAACGAAGACGAAACGCGGAATGTGCTCTCCATCATGCGCGCTGTGTTTGAAAAGCCGGAAAGCATCCCGCAAGCGGCGAAGGACCCGTCCAGAACTTTACGCTTGCTGCGAAACCTGGCGGATTCGACGGACCAGCAAAGCTTGAAACAGCAGATTGCCGAGACCATGGCATACGTTCAGGCCCATCCTTAAGGCGATCCAGGACAACGTGTCCCGGAACTTTGTCAAACAAAGGAGTTAGCGTCCAATTCCAGGACAATTTGTCCCGGTTGGGTATGCCAGCCTGATTCGGCGGCTCTATTCCTGCCGGACAATCGGCATCCGCCAGCCGGTGCCAAACGCGCGCGACGTCACCTTGAGCACCGGCGCCGCCTGCTTGCGCTTGAACTCGGCCATGCGGACCAGCCGCAGCACCCGGCGCACGGTCTGTTCATCGTACCCGGCGGCGATGATCTCTTCCGCCGACCGGCATTGCTCCACGTGCAGTTCCAGAATTTCGTCCAGCAGATCGTAAGGCGGCAGGCTGTCCTGATCTTTCTGATCGGGACGCAATTCCGCCGAAGGCGCTTTCTGCAGGATGGCTTCGGGGATGTCCGCTTTGCGCCGGTTGCGCCACCGCGCCACCCGGTACACCATCATCTTCGGCAGGTCCGCGATCACCGCCAGGCCGCCGTTCATGTCGCCGTAGAGAGTGCAGTAGCCCACCGACATTTCGGACTTGTTGCCGGTGGTCAGCAGCAGCGAACCGAACTTGTTGGACAGCGCCATCAGCAGATTGCCGCGGATGCGCGACTGGATATTCTCCTCGGTCACGTCCGCAGCCAACCCGCGAAAGATATCGGCCAACACCGTGTCGTAGGTTTTCATGATGCCGGAAATCGCCAGCGTAATCAGCTGGATCCCCAGGTTGCGTGCCACTTCCACGGAATCGTCCACGCTCCCCTGGCTTGAGTACGTGGAGGGCATCATCACACCAAGTACGTTCTCCGGGCCCATGGCATCGGCGGCGATGGCGGCCGTGAGCGCCGAATCGATTCCGCCGGAAAGCCCCAGCAACACTCTGCGGAACCGCGTCTTCCGCGCGTAGTCCCGCACCCCCAGCACGAGGGCGTTCCAAATTTCGGCTTCCGGTTCGAAATCGTCCGGGGCAATGCTGCCCGTGCCCGCTTCCAGGTCCACGGCTTCCAGGTCCACGGCTTCCAGGTCCACCAGCAGCAGGTCTTCGGCAAAACCTTTGGCCCGCGCAATCAGGCGCCCCTCCGCATCGAAGGCCGCGCTGCGCCCGTCGAAAATCAGGTCGTCGTTGGCGCCCACCTGGTTGACGATCGCCATCGGCAGTCCGTACTTGCGCGCCATGTGCCCCAGCATCTGCTCGCGCAGGATCTGCTTTCCCACGTAAAACGGGGATGCCGAAAGGTTGACGATCGACTGGGCGCCCGCTTGTGCCAGCGCTTCGATCGGGTCTTGATGGTATCGGCGGCGCTTCCAAAAGTCCCGGTCGTTCCACACGTCTTCGCAAATGCTGATGCCGAGGCGGCGGCCCTTCAATTCCAGAATCTGCACGCCCAGGAAGGGTTCGAAGTAGCGGTCTTCGTCGAAGACGTCATACGTGGGCAGCAGGGACTTGTGGAAGGCCTGCCCCACGGTGCCGTCTTGCAGCAGCACCGCCGAGTTGAATAGGGGCCGGCCCACATCGGACGGGTTCGGCGTGGCCACGCCAACCAATAACGGCGGGGCGTCCCGCAGTTCGCCGGCGATGCGCGTGAGCATTTCGCAGCCGCGGCGCACGAAGCCCTGGTTCATCAGCAGGTCGCGAGGCAGGTATCCCATCAGGGCAAGTTCAGGCGTCACCACCAGGTCCGCGCCTTGTTCCCGCGCCGCCCGGACTCCGCGGATGATCAGCGATGCGTTCCCCTCAAGGTCGCCCGCTGTTGGGTTGATCTGTAGAAGTGCGATGCGCAAACCAATCCGTCCTCTTAAGACCAGTGTATCGTGGGGCAGGCTGGATGCCTTGTTCGTGGGGCAGTTTGTGAACCTGCGGCGGATTGGTAATCCGCCCGCGCGATGCGGCAGCGAGCCGCGCATTTGCCGCCCTGAGCGCCCCTTGACATCAGAGCGTCGAATGACTCAGACTGACGGCGCAGGGGGCGAAGATGCTCACGTCGACAATACGGATTAGCTTGGTGGCGTTCACCGGGTGCTTGTCGTATTCCCAAACCTTCGATGCGGCATCGGTAAAGCCGGCGACGCCGCCGGTGCCGGACGGCCGGGGCAGAATCATGATGATGGGACCGAGCGGAGGCCCCGGCACGAAGGATCCCGGCCGGATTCGCTATCCGAACATGAGCCTGAAGAACGTCCTGATGACCGCCTACGATGTGAAAAACTTTCAGATCGCGGGGCCGGGCTGGCTGGACACGGAGAGATTCGATATTACCGCTGTCATGCCGCCGGAGACTACTAAGGAGCAGTTCCGGGTGATGCTGCAGAATCTGCTTTCGGAACGGTTCAAGTTGACCGTCCACCGGGAAACCAAAGAGCTTCCCATGTACTCGCTGGTGGTGGCCAGGAATGGGCCCAAGATGAAGGAGTCGGCGGAAGTGCCCGCGCCCAAGGACGACGGCGATCCGGCGAACCTGCCGCCTCCACCCCCACTGCCCTCGCAGCCCAAGATTGGTCCGGACGGCTTTCCGATCCTGCCACTGCCGGGGCGCGGCGGGATATTCTTTATCATGATGCCCGGCCGCACCCGCCTGATCGGTCAACAGCAGACCATGCAGGACCTGGCGGAGCGGTTGACAAGCCAATTGAACCGCCCAGTGACGGATGCGACTGCGTTGAAGGCGAAATACGATTTCACCTTGACCTTCGCGGTGGAGGGCGTGAATATGATACTGCCGATAGGCATGATGCCGGCGCCTCCGCCACCGCCGCCACCTCCGGGCGGAGGAGGGGCGCCGGCGGCAAATCTGCCCGAAGGGGAGACTCCCCCTGATATTTTCGCGGCCGTGCAAGCGCAGCTCGGCCTCAAACTGGAGTCGAAAAAGGGACCCGTGGAGCTGATTGTCATCGACCACGTTGAGAGGACGCCCACCGAGAATTAGGAAAGAGCTATCAGCCATCAGCTTTCAGCCATCAGCTTGAACCTTGGACGCGCCCGCAGGCGGCTGGTTTAGCTGACCGCTGATAGCTGAACGCTGAAAGCTATAAACCTTAGAACTCCACGCGCTCGCCACACCACGTGACACTGAACGCCTGGCCGGCGTTCAGAATCTCCACTGGGCCGGACCGCGGCGATTTCGACAGGTCCAGTACCGCCGCCATCGCGCCCGGCAGCGGCCCCAGGCGCTTCACGCACAGCACCGGGCTCGGTTCTTTCGCTGCAAAGACGCGCGAGCGCCAGCCTTCCGCCGTTTCCACCGGCGCGCTGAACCCAAGCCGCGAGGCGTCCCCGGCCGCAGCCAGATGCCAAAACTGCTCCAGCAAGTGGTCCCCCGGCCCGCCTTCCGCCGTATCCAACACGGTATCCAGCACCACTACCAGATCCGGCTTGCGAAACACCACACGGCGGCGATGGGTGAAGCCGGCGTAGGTGCAAGAGGCGTCCAGAAAATCGCGGTGGGGCGAAGAGGTAAATTGGCGGATGGCTACGGCCGGCTTCTGGTTCCAGCGGAACGGACCTGCGGGTATGGCCTGGTCGCGGCCGTCAATGCGAACCGTGTTGTGCGCCGCCGAGCCGCGAAACCGGTTGCGCTCCGCGGCGTCGGCGATGTACGTATAGGTTCCGGGGTCGATCAGGATTTCACGATCGCCCACCCGCGCCACCAGGCTCAGCACGTCGGCATGGCTGTGGCCGCCGGAGCCTTCGCCAAACGGCCCCGCTTTGATGACGATGTGGACGTCGCCAGCCGTCATCACGGCCACGCCGGCATCGGCAAAGAGGCGGGAGGCTCGCCAAACCGCTGGCCCCACCAGCGTGCCGCAAGTAGCCAGCGTGGCGCGGCCGAACTGCATCCGGTCGCCATAAGGATGGAACAGGCGGCCGCCATCGTCATCGCCAATCAGCGGCAAGATGCAGGAAGGCCCCATCAGAGCGTCCAGGTACTCCGCCATGCGGATTAGCGGCGCGGTTTGCTTTTCGGGCCGGCCCGCCAACGAGTAGCTCAGCAGGAAAAAATCCAGCGCGTAGACGTGGTAGTATGCCGATTGCTCGAAATGGCTGCCATCCGCGCGCACCTGCCGGTCCAACTGTTCCTGCACCAGGCGGCCGCCGGTTTGCGCCCAGCGGGCGGCACGCCCCCAAGCCGGAAACATCACTCCCAGCGCCTGCAGGGCCACCGCTTCCCCTAACAGGTGCGTGTTTGGCGAAAAGTATAAAGACAGGTTCAGTTCCAGGTACTGCCCGTGCCGGTACAGTTCCGTGACGAACCGGCCGCGCAACGGCTCGGGCATTTGGTCGCCCGCGAGTTGATGCAGCCAGCACCAGGAAAGCGCCCGAAAGCCCACCTCCAGCGCGCTGGTCCAGTTGATGCCGCGCATGAAAGGGTTTTGACGAATCCAGTCTTCCAACTGTCGAAAGGCTTCGTCCAGGAATTCGCGGCGGCCGGTGAGCAGAAACGCCTGGGCCAGCACCACCAGATGCTGATGCCGGTTGAGTTCCCAAATCAGCTTATGGTCGCCCACGCGCGCGAAATCCAGGTAGGGCAAACGGCGGAAGTAGGGTGTGCCGGTGGCGATGCCGTGGACGTAATCGCGTCGCCAGTCGATCTCCGGGCCGGTGTCGATCACCAGGCCGAGCAGCGGGAAACGATGCGCCAGAACGCTTTCGGCAATGGCTTCGATTTCGGCGGGCGGGCAGGCCAGGAGGGCCGCGCCACCGGGCGGCGGCTGGCAGACCACAAGAAACGATGGTCTGCCCCACAGCAGCAGCAGGTTGCCCAACTCCTGCCGGAGCCGGAACCGGATTTCGGCAAGGCTACGCACGGCGGGGAATCAGGCGCGGGCCCAGCACCGGAATTCGCGACAGAAACATGTGGCGATGGTTCGGCTCCACACACACGACGAAGGCCACGGCCGCATAGACCAGGCCGCCGATGCAGCCGGCCGCGACAAGCTCGGGCCAGGTTTTTCCCGGCAGCACACTGGATTTCAGAGCCCACTCCAGGGCTAGAGCCGGTATGCCCGCCAGCAGCGGACGCACGTAGATTCCGGCCATGTACGAAAACCATGAGTAGTCCAGGGCCTGCGCCACCAGCCATGGCGTATAGATGCCGCGCACCGCAATCATCATGGCGGCGGTAGCCCAGGCCGCGCCCACAATGCCGTAGCGGGGTACCACGAATGCCAGCGCCGCCACATAAAGCACCGCTTCCACCACCAGGCCGCGCGCATAACCGCCGTGGCGGCCCACGCCATACAGCAGCGAACTGGAGTTGTATTGGGCCGCCAAAACCAGCGAATAGGCCAGGAGGAAAATGGGCATCAGCGGCCCGCTTTGGTTCGCCATGCCGGGCCCCACCCAGCGCAGCAGCAAAGGGTATCCGTAAACCAGCAGAAAAACCGCGGGCACCATGAACAGGGTCAGCGAGTAACGGTTGGAATAGATGCCCAGTGCGATGGTGGCCTCCCGTTTGTTCTTCACGCTCAATTCGGCCGCGCTCGACCGCGTCACGTTGGCCACCCGGGAAACTGCGTCCACCGGCTGCTGGAGCAGGCGCGCAGGCAGGCCGTAGAAGCCCGCCGCGGCGGCTCCCAGATAATGGGTCACCATCAAGGTGCCGCTCTGGTTGAGCGCCAGCGTGGATAGACTGGCCACGAACGATTTCAGGCCGTAGCGAAAAATCTCCCGGAACGTAGCCGCGCTCACGTAAGAAGGCGAGAGACGCAGCGCCGGAAAAGCCCGCCGGAAATTCAGAAAATTGAGCACGTAGCCCAGAATCTGGGTGGCCACGAAAACCTGTGCCATCGCGATCAGTCCGTAGCCGAATTTCAACGCCAGAAAGTAGCCCGCCGAGCGCAGCGCAACCTGCAGCACCATCACGTGGCTGGTGAGGTCGAATCGCTGGAAGCCATCGAGCGCCGAGAGGAACAGGTGCAGCATGATGCACAAGCCCCAACTGATCCCGGTCAGCAGAATGAGGGTCGCGAACTCGTGCCGGTAGGCGGGCGTTACGGGCAGGAACCGGTACGCGTTGGCCGCCAGCACGGGCGAGATGGCCCAAATCACCAGCGCGATCATCCCAAAGTAGAACAGCGCCGTGGAGATCACCTGATTGATTCTTTCGTGGTCCTTGACCGCGATGTAGCGGGCGCAGAACACGCACACGGCGGTGTTTAGGCCAAGGTCGAAGAACCAGAAATACTCCAGGATGGAGAAGATGATCAGCCAGATGCCATAGTGTTCCTCGCCGAGCCGGCGAATGATGAACGGCGTGATGATGAAGCCTTGAAAGAGGCTGGCGACCACCCCGGTCCACGACCAGAGGACGTTGATGATGAACCTTTCCCTGTGGGGACGCACGGGTTTCGCTTCGGCGTCGGCTGGAGGCATCAGGCTACTTCAATCGTACACTGAGGAGCGGTGGCCGGTGGCTGGTGGCCGGTGGCTGGTGGCTGGTGGCCGGTGGCTGGTGGCTGGTGGCCGGTGGCCGGTGGCCGGTGGCCGGCGACGGACTCGGGGGCTTGAGGCGGGAATTGCGGAACGAAGCCAATTTGGCCATTGGGTGTTGATGACACGGCAGTTACGTCGAAGGGTTGGGCCGGTGGCTGGGGTTGCGCGGCGGGCTGAGCGAGGCGTTCGGCCTGGAGACGCTGGAATTCCTTGAAGGCCTGGATTAGGGAACGGCGGGTGGCGTCGATGCGGCGCTGGAGGCGGATCTGGTGGGTGGAGCTGTCGATGAAGGCTCTGCCAGCCTGGTTGTCCTCTTTCTTGTAGAGGGCGCCTTCGATTTCGTAGTCGATGATTTCGGCATCGATGCGGAAGAAGCGGGTGAGGCGCCAGGTGTCGCGGATGATGTTGTCGAGAAGGGCGCACTCCATGGCGCTTCGGGGCTGGTGGTCGCGATAGAAGGTTTCGGTGAGTTGGGCGAGAGCTTCAGAGTCTTCGCCGGTGATAATAGTGGACTCGGCATCGATGCCGGACTGGAGAGCGTTCCTGCTGGAAACGGCTTTGCCCTCGACGGAGCGTGGGCCGGTGGACTTGGCCGCGTTGCGGCGGTTTGCCTCGATTTTGACGTTGGGTGGACATCGTGCCTCGTGTAAAAACAAAAACACAGCCAGGAATGGCTGTGCCACGTTCAGGTTACTACGGTGACTTACGGCTGGCGGGGCGGAATGGCTGTAAGTGATTGAGGGGATTAGGGCGATTTATTGAGTTTTCCTGTCACCCTCAACCGGCTGTCTGGTTTTTACCGAGTGAATGTGGGCGCGGCGGCGAGCCCAGCCAATGTCATATTGCCCAGGATTGCATTATGCGGCAGGAGCATGTATGACCAGGGCTCCCACGCTTTGCGCATGGTTGCACCAGAGCGCGGCCGCGCGGGCCTTGGCGAGCACAATTCCGTCGTCCATCCCGGAGGCGCACTTCGGTTTGCAACGTTGTGACGCCATAAGGGAAACTACGACGATTCGATCCGGAGGGCGAAGCACGAGGATTGGCAATCCGCTGCAGACTCGGGCTGGCTCGCTGCCGCATCGCGCAGGCGGATTAACAGAGGAACTTGCAAAAAAGCCGGCGGGAGCCAATTTCGCGACCGGCAAAAGTCCAGTTGCGCTGTTGGCAAGGGCGCAATTGTTACCGGATCAATGCCGACGCGGTTTTCTGGCCCAACCGCGCCGCTCCCGAAACACAC
>DATMNI010000323.1:0-5451 GCA_035570275.1 Candidatus Acidiferrales bacterium
AGGTACTGCGCCACCGTGGGCAGATCAGGGTGGGCGAAAGCCGGAGTGGGCGCAGCTTCATCGGCCACATCATCGAGAGCCAGCCAGTGGTCCAGGTGGAGGTCGTGCACGCGCCCGGCCAGGGGCCGAATGAGCAGCCGCGACCGGTCGAAGGTTGGGTAGCGGCTCTCGCCAAATAACAAAGGGAGAAGCTGCGGGTCGAGATAATTCGGCACGATGTAATCGGCGCCCACGCCGATCAGCCGCTGGCGTTTCCACTGATCCACCTGGCGGCACTCGGGTTCGTCGGTGGCCGCGCCGACCGTGACGCCGCCCACCAGCTTGACCTCTTCGATTTCGACATAGCCATCGCCGAACGCGACGATCTGATCGCCGCCCACGCCGGGGAGCCGCACGATGCGCTGCACCAGCATGCGCTTGGAGAAGGCCGAGAGATCGTCGAGCGCGCCATAGACGCCGCCATCGAAGTAGCGGGTGACGTCCAACAGATCGGCCTCCTCCTTCATGAAGACTTCGTCGGTGCCGCTGGCCAGGTACAGGCGCAGGCCGCGCGCCTTGAGGGCTTGGAGCAGCGCGCGCGAGCCGGGCACCAGGTACTTTTCCGGCGAGCAGTGGCCGCGGCGCAGTTCTTCCAGGCGATCGCGGATGACATCGGCGAGCCGGTCGAGGTAGCGGCGCTTGTAGACCAGCGGGTCAAGCGGCGTGCCGCCCCGGCGCTTGATTTCCCCGGCAAGTGCCATCATCTGGTAGACGGTCTCTTTGCCGGTAAGTCGCCACACATAGTCTTCGACCACGCCGCGGAGGTCGCCTTCGGACTCGCCGGTTTTAAGCTCGGCAAGGATCTCGACCATCATGGGGACCATGACGTTGAGCCACCCGGTGCGGATGAGCGAGAGGGTGCCATCGAAATCGAAAAGGGCAACCTGCGCGTTCGGGGATGACGCCCCCGCCCGAACGATCTCAATCATCTTGTGGGGCAGGCTGGTAGCCTGCGGCGGGTTGGCAACCCGCCTGTCTCGGTTAAGGCGTGAGGACATCCAGTGTTGTAGATGCCGTGAGTGGTCGCGCGAATCAGGCAGAGATCAGCGGACATCTTCGTAGAGGTCCTCGCGCCGAAGCGAACTGGTCACGCGGCCCGGCCATTCCGGCAACCGGGGAATCGCACGGTTTCGGCCCTGGCAGTCAACCGCGCCGCTTCTTCGACCGATAGATCGACGTCAAATTTCATGTTTCACACTCTTCTCTGATCGTAGCCGAAATTCCACGTGGGATGGGAGTTGCTGTTGCCCATGGGAACTTTGGGCGCGCCCTGCCGGTCTAATCAGAATGCTCCTGAACGACATCCGCTATGCCCTTCGGCTGATGCGGCGTAGCCCCGGCTTCACCGCCGTAGCCGTCCTCTCGCTGGCACTCGGGATTGGCGCCAACACCGCGATCTACAGCCTGTTTTACACCGTGATGCTGCGCCAACTCCCGGTCCCGCATTCGGAGCAGCTTGTGGAGTTGGTGAGGGACTCCCCGACCGAACTCCATTGGCCGGGGTATTGGGCATGGGATCAGTATGAATACCTGCGCGACCACAATCACGTTTTCCTGGGGATCACCGGCATGGGGTTCGACAATCTGGCCGCGGTGCGCACCCCGGGTTCCGACCTGGAAACGTTGATCCAGGAGAGCGTGCCGGGGAATTACTTCCAGGTGCTCGGGCTAAAACCGGCGATCGGGCGGTTGATCGGACCGGAGGATGTCCCGGCCAGCGGGGATGGAGACGCGGCGGTGGTGAGCTGGTCCTACTGGAACCGGCGGTTCCATCGCGATCCGGCGATTCTCGGCAAGCGGATCTTTTACAATGACGCGCCGAAAACCATCATCGGGGTCGCGCCGGGCACCTACGTGGGGCCGCGGGTAGGCTCCCGGACGGACCTTTGGACTCCGGCGTCGCACTACGGTCTCACCATGCTGGCGCGTCTGAAGCCGGGCGTGACCATCCGGCAGGCGCAGGCTGAAATCGCCGTGGTGTACCAGGGGTTGCAGGAACAAGACGCCGTGCGTGGCAGGGATCGGCGGGTGGAAACCAGGATGGAATTGTTGCCGGCGGGTGCTGGCCTGGCACGTGTGCGCGATCAGTACGGCAAACCGCTGGTGCTGCTGACGGCCATAGTGGGATTGCTGCTGCTGCTGGCGTGCATCAACATGGCGAGCATGCTGCTGGCGCGGTCCGCGGGGCGCCAGCGGGAACTGGCCGTGCGTGTGGGGTTGGGCGCCGGCCGCGGCCGGCTGGTGAGGCAGATGCTGACCGAATCGCTGCTTCTTTCCGGAGCCGGCACGGTGGCTGGCGTGGTGGTGGCGTATTACGGGATCGGCGTCCTGGTGCGCATCATGGCGAGTGGCCGGGCATTCGAGCACATCGAGATTGAGGTACACCCCGACCTGAACCTTGTGCTGTTCACGGCCGCAATCGCTTTGCTCACCGGCCTTCTGTTCGGATTGGCGCCGGCATGGTACGCATTCCGGGCGCAGCCGGCAATGGCATTGCGGCAAGCCGGAAAGGGCGGCGACACCTGGTTTTGGCGTTTGTTCGGAAAAGGCCTGGTGGCGGCGCAGGTGGCTCTCTCGATTTTCCTGGTGACCGCTGCCGCCGTATTTCTGAACCACCTCGCGCGGCTGCGGAATTTCGACCTGGGGTTTCGCAGCGATCATGTGCTTTTGGTGACCCTCGACTCCGCCCACAGCGGGTACCAGCGCGAGCAACTGGGCGCACCGTACCAGGAGTTGCTGGCGCGGATGGAAACCATTCCGCAGGTGCGGTCGGCCTCCATCACCGGCTGCACACCGCTGCAAGGGTGCGGGTCCGGAAGCCGCTACCTGATCGCGGAAGGGCATGTGGACCGGCCGGAGGATCGGCTGCGGACGGCGGTGGTTTTTGTGGCGCCGCGATACTTCGAGACGCTGGGCATTAGCCTGATCGCGGGACGCGATTTCAACTTCCGGGATGTGGGGCGGCGACGCGTCGCGATTGTCAGTCAGGCGATGGCACGCCACTATTTCACCGGCGTCAATCCAATCGGAAAGCGCGTTTCGATCGATCGGGACCCGAAGACCGGCGGGTGGTTCGGCAGCGACGAGCCTTACGAAATCATCGGCCTGGTGGGCGACGTCAAGTCCTTCGAGCTTCGCGATGCTCCGTACCCCGCGATCTATTTCAATATGTTCCAGGAACGCCGCTTCCTATATCAGTTCGAACTGCGCACGAGCGTCGATCCTGCATCGCTGGCCGCGACAGTGCGGCAGATGGTGCGGGAGGTCCTGAAAACGGTGCCCGTCAAGACGGTCACAACGCTCGCCGACCAGGTGGATTCGAACATCGTTCCCGAGCGTCTGATCGCGACGCTCTCGGAGTTTTTCGGCTGCCTGGGCGTCGTGCTCACCGGCATCGGCCTTTACGGGCTGCTGGCCTACACGGTGGCGCGGCGGACCAACGAGATCGGGATTCGAATGGCGCTGGGCGCGACGGCCAGCAGCGTAAGCCGGCTGGTGCTGCGAGACGTTCTGGGAATGGTGTGCGCCGGATTCGTGACGGGAGCGTCGATGGTGCTTTGGAGCAGACCCCTGGCGACAAGTGTTTTCTCGGATTTGAAATTGGAGAGCGCGTTGCCACTAACGATCGGCGGCGGGGCCATGATTGCAGTCGCCCTGCTGGCCTCATATGTACCAGTGCGGCGGGCGGCTGGTGTGGACCCGATGGTGGCACTACGGCACGAATAGGAATGGCGGGAACGCCTCTCTACGGCAGCGCTTCGATCGACGCCACCAGGTCGCCGGTCAGCCGCAGCACGTTCCACCGGGCTTTTTCCATGGCGTACTGCGCGTCATAAAAGGCGATCCACTTATCGTTCTCCAGGATGCGTGCCTCCTCCACCTGCCGCAGCCCGGCCCGCCCCTCTTGCATTTGCGCCAGGTAGACGGAGAGCTGCTCGCGCGCCACTTCCAGATCCAGCCGCGCTACTTCCGCGCCGGTCTCGGCCTTTTTCACATCGCGGAAAGACTTCTGCAGATCGGAGCTGACGCGGTTGCGCGTATTGTTCAGCTCAATGCGCAGATGCGAGACTTCGGCCTGCGTCTGCGCCAACTGCGCGCCCACACCCGGTCCCGTGAAGAGCGGCACCTGGAACGAAAGACCGATCTGTCCATTGTTCCGCTTGAAACTGTTGAAGTATTGCTGGTAGTTGTTGAACTTGGCGAACAGACCGTACTGGGCAACCAGGTCCACGCGCGGCAAACGGGCCGCGGTGTGGCCGCGCGCCTCCAGGCTCTTGGAGGCAATCTGGGATTGCAGCTTGCGCAGGTCTTTGTTGGAATCGAGCGCTGCCTGGATGGCCTGCTCCTCGGATTGCGGCAGCGCCGGCGCTGGCCGCTGTTCCTCCACCGGGTGGACCCGGTCGTCGGCTGAAAAGCCCAAAGCCAGGGCGAGCGCGGTTTCGGCGGTGGCGCTCTCGGCATCCAACTCCTCCGCAATCTGCCGCGCCCGCGCCACTTGAAAAGCTGCCTGCTTCTCCGCCAGCGGCAGGGCGCGGCCTTCCAGCACCTGGGCCCGCACGGTTTCCAGAACCTTCTGCAAACTATCGGCATCTTTGCGCGCCAACTCTCCTACGCGAACGGCGCGCTCGGCATCCAGGTAAAGCGCGGCGCTGCGATACGCCACCTCATCGCGCTTGCCGGCCACGCCGAATCCGGCTCCGCGGACGTCTTCCCTGGCCTGCGCCACGGCGAAACTCTGCGGCCGGTTGAAGAGGAATTGCGAGGCGTGCGCCTGCACGATGCTGGGGGCCGAACCCTCAATGCTCATCGGGAAGCCGTTGCTGTATGCCAGCCCGCTGCCCGCCGTCAACCGTGGCGCAAACGGATCTTTCGCCACCCGAACCGCCTGCCGCGCATTCTCTTCGTCGATCCGCGCCAGCGCGATATCCGGGTTCTGCTTGACCGCGATTCCCACCGCCTGGCGCAGCGTCATCTGGTGAACTTCGGCGTGCGCCGCCCAGGCCAATCCAACCCACGCCAATCCAACCAAAAGGGCCGTCGTTTTCAACATAGTTTTATTGTAACGGCGGCCCCGGTGCTTAGCCGTTTTGGTATGTGAGGCAGGTTGTTAACCTGCGGCGGATTGGCAATCCGCCTGCCGGACCATGCTGGCAACTTCGCCAACGCGGATGGCTCGCTGCCGCGCCGCGCAGGCGGATTCACAATCCGCCGCACTCTCGAAAGTCGCTTGTGGAAGTTCGGCTGGGCGCCAACTCCCGGCGGGCGGATTGCCAGAGGAACTTGCAAAAAAGCCGGCGGGAGCCAATTTCGCGACCGGCAAAAGTCCAGTTGCGCTGTTGGCAAGGGCGCAATTGTTACCGGATCAATGCCGACGCGGTTTTCTGGCCCAACCGCGCCGCTCCCGAAACACAC
>DATMNI010000324.1:0-9102 GCA_035570275.1 Candidatus Acidiferrales bacterium
AGTTTTATTTCCGTCGGCATTAACTCAGGATACAATCGAAGTCGGACGCTTATGCCAGTCATCGTCACGGAAACGCCATCCCAGCCGATCGACCAAGGCCCTGCCCGAAAGCGCTGGACCCGCTCCGAGTGTGCTGCGCTCGAAGCCACGGGGATGTTCGATCAGCAGAACCTGGAGTTGATTGAAGGGGAGTTGATCGACAGAATGGGCAAGAATCGTCCGCACGTAGATGCACACTCTTTGCTCTTGGGGTGGTTGATCCAGGTCTTTGGAGCACGATTCGTCAATTTCGAGGCGCCGATCGACGTAGCTCCGGAAGACAATCCCACGAATGAGCCCATACCCGATGCGATCGTGTTGAGGCCTGATTTTTCGGATTTCCGGTCGGCGAGACCGCAGCCCCAGGATTTGCGTCTGGTGGTCGAGGTGGCTGACACAACACGAACGTTTGACCTCACGGTCAAGGCTGCGCTCTACGCCCGGGCCGGCATCGTGGAATACTGGGTATTGGATGTCCCCGGCCGCCGTCTGCTGGTGCATCGCGGTCCGCAGGCTGGCCAATACCGGTCGATTGTCGCCTTCAGCGAGCAGGAAAGCGTCGCCCCGATCTCGGCTCCCGATTCCCCTTTCCGGGTCGCGAACGTATTCCCGGAGTAGCTGATCGCTGATAGCTGATAGCTGATCGCTGCCTACAACCAGTTCAAGTCCGTGTACCGTTCCCCGGTCAGGTGCAGGAACAGTGGTTCCAGCGCTTTGAATTCCTGACCGCCGTGACTGATGGCGCCATCGTTGGCGAAGGCCGTGATATCGCCCTGCCAGACCAGTTTGCCGGGCTTGGTGATGATCGCCACCTCCGTGCAGATGCGCTCCACGGTCTCCAGAACGTGGCTGGTGATGAAAACCGTGCGTCCCTGCTCGGTGAAGCGGCGTAGCCACTGCTTCATCAGAGACACGCCGGCAGGGTCGATGCTTTCAAAGGGTTCGTCCAGGAACAACACTTCGGGCGAGTGAATCACGGCCGCGGCAAAGGCTACGCGCTTGCGCATACCGGTGCTGTACTCGGCCAGCGTCTTTCCCGGATCGGTCAGTTCCAATGCCGCCAGCAGTTCCGTGACGCGCTTGCGGGTGGTGGCGTCGTCCAGGCCGAACATGCGGCCCACGAAGGCCAGGAACTCGTGCGCATAGAGCGGTTCGAACAGGCCCAGGGTTTCGGGCATCACGCCGATACGCCGCTTAATCGCGGGACTGCCGGCGGAATCGCCGCTCTCGAAGCGCTGGCCCAGCAGTTCCACGTCGCCGCTGGTCGGGTCCAGCAGTCCGGTCATGCAGCCGATGGTAGTGCTCTTTCCGGAGCCGTTCGGACCCAGGAAGCCGAACATGGTGCCGGCGCGGACGGTGAGCGATAGGTTCTCCACGGCCACCGTGGGGCCGTACTTCTTAACCATGTTGGTCAATCGAATCGCGTCCATTGCGTCAGCCTCTTCCTTCCACTACCGCCAGCAGTTTTTCGCGCCGGGCGACAAACAGCGGGCCGGCGGCCTTGAGCGACAACCCGTAAAACCCGATTCCGGCGAGCGCCAGCGGGATCACTTCCCACCAGGTATCGGCGGAGACCACCGCCGGCGCCAGGCGCAGCAGGGCCTGCGGCAGAAAAAGGCTCCCTAACATGCCGCCAATCAGCACGATGTTGCCGCCCAGTGAAAGGTCGTTTCCAAGACTGCTCGAGTAGTTGCCGCGGCGCGGGTTGAACAACGTGACCCACAGCCCCAGTCCATGGAAGACGAACAGCCCCGTGATCCCGGCGCCCGACAGCATGAACAGTTGGCGTGGATCGAAAGCCACCGGTGCGAAGACCAGCCAGGCAACCAGGGCGATCGGCAACATACTGCCGCCCAGCAGCAGCGAGGCGTAGCTGCCGGTGCGCAGCGCCGCCGCCGGATCGGTAGGCAACAGGAAGTAGCGGCGGAAGGCCCCGCCTACATAGCCGAATAAGTTGACCGCAATCCGCGACGTGCCCAGGAACGTTACGCAACCGATGGTGCCCAGGGCAGTAGCGAACAGGCCGTGGGCCCCTGACCGCCGCGACACATTAAAGGTGAGGAAGGCCAACAGCGGCAGGCTCAGCAGGTAGAGCGTGCGGAACCGGTTGTTGCGCGCGTAGAACCGCAGCCAATGGGCCACCAGCGGCGCATCGTCGGCGTCGAACAGGGCGGCGGCAAAGCGGTCGATCGGGCCGCCGAACGTCATGACGGCTTTTTCGGCCGCAACGCGAACCCGCGGCGGACGGCGTTCCAAGGCCACCAGCACGCCGGTCAGTCCCAGCCCCCACAACACGATTGTGCCCAGACCCAGCACGGCGCCGGAATCGGTCCGCACCATGGCCGCCGCGGCGCCGAAAGGCGGCGTATAACGAAGCACGCTTACCATTGCGCGTCCCAGTTCCGGGTTCTTTTCGAAAGCGGGTGCCAGAAGAGACGGACCCAGGGAAAGGCTGAAAATCACGGCCAGCAGAATCAAGGCGCCCGACTTGCGCTGCATTAGTCGATCCACCACCAGCCCCAGCACCCGCGCCGCCAGATAATTGCACACGAACAACAGCAGAGCCGCCAGGAATCCGAACCAGAACGAACCGGCTCCGGCCGCGTAGAGGCCCACGGCCAGCCCCACCTCCAGCGCCAGGAAGAGGAACCAGAACGGATCCACAATGCCGATCAAGTGGCGCGCCAGGCGGCGCTCCGTGGCATTCACCGGGTAGCGCCGGAGTTCCGTTTCGGAGAAGATGGCGTTCAGGCCGAAGCCCAGAATGGCGGAAGCTACAAGGCCTTGAACGAAGATCACTCCGAGCGCCACCCGCGCCACTATTTCCGCCTTGCCGCTGCGTACGGCGACCAGCGCAGCGCCGAAACCGCCGCTGGCAAGCAGGGCGATCAGCATGACTAGCAGGAAGTAGCCGGCCAGAAACAGGGCGATGCGGCCGTTGCGCGAGCGCGTCTTGGCCCACAACAGCTTGTAGCGCAGCCGCACCAGTTCGGCGATGAGGGGGATGTTCATGCAGCACCTTCCTTGAGGGCCTTGAGGGCGCGTTCCATGGCGGTGAGTTGGGCGATCAGCGGGCGGCGTTCGGCCCGGTCCCGTTTTTCGCGAAGCCAGAGGCCCAGCCGCCAGGCCACAAGGGCCATAGCCGTGCCTTCCAGGTGCTCGCCAATGCGATGGCTGACAGAGCCATGGAGAGATCCCAGATTCATGAGATTGATTCCCCCGGCGGCGCTGCATACCAGGAGCGCCCACTGTCTGCGGAACCGTAGCCTGTCTTCGCACAACCGTGCCATGGCGTGCGCTACGAAGCCCAGCGAGGGTTCGGTGAAATTCATGCCGGCGATAGCCATCTGCCGTCGCCAGTCCAGAATCAGAAACACGATTTCGGCCACCGCGATCCAAATGGCCCCCGTCAGCGCCAGCGGGTCCCCGCGCAGCGTGGATAGCATCCAGACGATCTGCCACAGCACCACCACGGCCTTGACGAGGTTGATGAGGCTGCGCTTTCTTCCATATCTATGGAACTCGCGCGTGAGGGCAGCGGCATCCGGCACGCGGGCCAGCGGCGGTGGCTGGTTCCGCCACAACTCCTGCAGTTGCTCAAACGGGAGTGGCTCAAACGGGAGTTGCTCAAACCGCTCCATGAGCCACCTCCGCCATTCGTTGTTCGAGTGCCTGCTTGATACGCGAGATCCTGACTCCCACGTAGTTGGCCGTAATGCCGGTGATCTCCGCGATCTCCTTATAGCTGAGCCCCTCGAGCAGCAGCGTGACGATGAGACGATCCTGGCCGGGCAGTTCGCCGATGGCGCCGCGCAGGGCGGTCAGGCGCTCCTGTTCTTCCAGGTTCCGCTGGGCGCCGAGGCCGCCGTCGGGAACATCCGTCAGGGCATCCTTGAGGACTTGGGCCGGCTTCCATTTCCTGCGGTAGATCAGCGCCGTGTTCACCGCGATGCGGTACAGCCACGTGCTGGCCCTGGCTTCCTGGCGGAACCCCGGAAGGTGATGCCACACGTTGGTCATGATGTCCTGGAACAGGTCCTCGGCTTCGGCCGCGGAGTGGAGGTAGGCCGAGCAGAGGCGCAGAATCCGGGACCTGTTTTCGCGAAACAAGTCAAGAAACAGGCGCTCGCGTTCGGCGTGGGTCATTTTAGTTTGAGCCTCCAGCCGGCGGCTGCAGGCGTTCGTCAAGTTAGACACAGCGTCACGCGAAAACTTACAGGTGGAGACAAGATTCTCTCAGAAATCACCAGTGGCCGCGACCCTCTGGGTCGCGCGGGCTGCGCGCACCGGCCCAGACCGCCATGGCTCTGGCGGTTCCTGAGCCTGAAATCAATAACTTACAGGCGAAAACCGCCACGCCCATGGCGGTTTCACTTCCCAGCGCTGGCAGCTCTACTTCAACGAAGCGATTGCGTCTTTGCGGATCTTGGCCACCACGTGGACCAGCGGATCGACCACCTCCGCGATGTTGTACTGGATGGCCGTGCCCAGCACGACCGCAGCCTCGTTCGGTTCCAGCTTGTAGTCCTTCTGCAGCCAGTTGACAAGCTGCGTGGTGGCGATCTGCAGCGCCTCGCCGAGCGCGTTGCCGATACCCAGCGACATCAGGTACTCGTCGTTCTCCGCCCGCGGGAAGTTAGTGGACTGGCCCTTGACCAGACCCACCGTGAACTCGACTTGCATGGAAGTTTCCAGCGCGTCGCCCGTCAGTTCGCCGTCTCCCTGGGCAGCGTGGCCGTCGCCCAAAAACAGCAGAGCGCCCGGCGTGTAAACCGGCAGGTAGATTGTGGTTCCCTCGCGCATCTGGTTGTAATCCATGTTGCCGCCATAGGACCCAAGAAACCCGGTGCGCATCGCCTGGTGGGCCGGCGGCGCCACCGCTATGCAGCCCAGCATCGGCTGCAACTTCACCGTGTAATTCTTCAGGTGCTCGCTGGGGTTCTTGAGGCGCGCCACGCCATGTTCCAGGTCGAGTGTCCAGTCGCTGTCGAACTTGTCGTTGTACTTGGTGCGCTCCAGGTAGCCGGTATTCAGCGCCGAGCCGACGATCTGGTCGCCGCTGCTGGCCGAGTCTCGATTCAGGCGCACCCGGTTGAGCTTCACCACCAGGGTGTCGCCCGGGAATGCGCCTTCCACATAGAACGGCCCGGTCTCCGGATTGCCTCCCCTCGATCGCTGTACTCCCTTGCTATCGGTGCCGCCGGCATCCACCGTCCAGGTCCGCACCGTGTCGCCGGGAAAGACGTGCAGCACCGGCGGAATCGCCTCCGAGAAAACGCGATGAAACTCCTTGGGCTCGAAATCGTAGACCTTTGGCTCCGCCGGCGGTTTCGCGGGCCGTTTGGCCGACCAGGCGACCTCCTGTTTTACGAACCACACGGCGGTGCCCGAAAGCTCCTCGCCATGCAGCGAGCCCTTGAAATCGCCAAAATGGTCGCCGTTCGGCCGTGTCGCCTTAAACGTCAACTCGTCGCCCTGGACGGTGCCTTCCAGTTTCAATTCGTTGAGGCTGCCGGTAAGCTTGCCACCGCTCACCTGCAAGGTGACCCGGGCATAGCTGACGTCCCCCAGATACCGGTTGGCGAATTCCCAGTCGCCCGAAACGTCACCGGCGAAGGCGGCAGCGGCCACGAGGAATATGACAAACCAGAGTGCGCTCAGGCGGAATTTCACAGAGATCTCCTTGGAGAGTCTGACGACGAAACAGCCGAAAAGTTCCGTGGAATCCGGGCCGCGGTGAATGGCGCCGCCAGTTCGCCAACGTATCGAGAAACCGCTTGCTGACGCGCGCGGCTCCGACCAGAGCCGCGACCGTTAGGGAGCGTTCTTCCCGAGATACGAGACCGTATTTAAGAAAGTGTACGTTGGCCAGGAGGCGGCGCTCATCATCCGCCTTCACACACGGCCGGTTTTCCTGCGTGTGATTCGTGGCGGGTTAAGATTATATGCCTGTCAGTGCTTTCCGTTTCCGCCGCGTTGCAGGAACGCCTTCAGTAGCTCTGCGTTACTATTCGACAACTCCTCATTCACCAGTTGGGCCGCCGCGATCCGCGTCATTATCAGGTCGAACTCGGCGTTCCGCGTGCGCTGCCGGCGGGCATCCTGGACAGCCAACCGGATGGCGCGGCGCAGCAGTCTTTCGGTCTTCGCGATCCCGCGATCATGATCTGCGATCATCCGGTCATGCTGTTCCAGCCATTGTTCGTGGTCCATTAACGGTCACCCACTTCTTTTCAAAAGTATACTCCGGTCTTCATCGATGCTAGATTGCAGCCCACTGGAGCCGGCGGCAAGCAGTGGAGCCTGGGGTAACGTCAGCATCGCGCAGCCGGGAACACATTGGCCCTGCCTACGCCGTGCGTCGCCAGCCGTGCGCCACCAAATGCCCGAATGCCAAGGAGTGGGTGGCGTGTCAGCGCTTCCAGCAAATCCTGCTACCCATCGTTGCCCTCCCTGCCCCGCTGCTTGACAACGGGCCACCGATCGAGTGAAATACAGAAAACGCTTGCACAGCTTTTGGAGGGGGATTCGGATTCCATGATGAAACCGGCGTTTCTGGGACGCAGGGCGTTCTTTCGATTGTGCTCGGCCTGCGCGGCATTCTTGACACAGGCTGGGAACCGGCAGGCAAGGCCCTCGCCCCAAACCAACCGCCGCGCCGTCACGCACCGAAAGAACTTCGTCGCCATCCAGGTGAAGCCCTATGCCTGGGTGGACGAAGGAGTGGACCGTCTGCTCGACAACATCCAGCAGAAAGGTGCCGTCAACACGGTCTGGGCCTACACCTACGATTTCTCCGAAGCCAGGATGACGCCGGATGGCACAATTCCCTTGCCCGATCACGGCGTCTCCGGCAGCCCGGAATTCGTCGGGGGAGCGTTCTACGATTACGATCCCAAGTATTTCCGCGACACCATTCTGAAGGATTTCCGGGCGCCCGATTACGGCAAGTTCAACGTGATCGCGGACGTTGCGGCCAAGGCCAAGGCCCGCGGCATGGATTTCTTCGCCTGGGACTACAACAACGCCGTCCCGAGCATGAATCGCAGCATCGCCGGTTTCTCCAGGGTGACCGAGATCGACGTCTACGGCCGGCGCACCACCAGTCCGTGTTTCAACCATCCGGACTACCGCGCTCATCTGGGTGGAAAGATCGAGAGTCTGCTCGGCGGCTACCCCGGCCAGGTGGACGGCATCGCCTGGGGCTGCGAGCGCATGGGGCCCTTCCAAAACATGATCGGCGGCACCTGGAGCACCGCCGGCATATCCTGTTTCTGCGAGCACTGCCGGGCCAAGGCCCGCGACCGGGGTGTTTCGGTGGACCGCGCGCAAGCCGGATATCGCCAGCTTGACCAGTTGTTCCGCGCCGCCGGGCAGGACAAGCGCCCGGTTGACGGATACTTCGTGACTTTCTGGCGTCTGTTGCTGGAGTACCCCGAAATTCTGAGCTGGGAGAAACTGTGGACCGACAGCTACCATGAAGTGCGCAGCGAGATGTACGGCATCGGCAAATCGATTGCGCCCGCCAAACCGTTCGGCTTCCACATCATGCAGAATATGAGCTTCAGCCCGTTTTACCAGGCCGAAGAGGACTACTCGCGCACCAAGGATTACACCGACTATCTGAAGCTGGCCACTTACAACAATGCCGCCGGGCCGCGCATAGCTTCCTATCTGGACCGGCTAAGTGCCACGGTGTTTCACGACGCCAGCCCGAAGGATTTCCTGCCCTTCTACTACAAGATCATGAACTACCAGGAAGGCCCTTACGACCAGTTGCACACATCCGGGCTCTCGGCCGATTACGTGGCGCGTGAGACTAAGCGCGCCATTGCCGGGGTCGGGGCCGGCGGCGGCGCGGGCGGCCCGGTGAAGATCTATCCCGGTATCGATATCGACGTGCCCACCCGGCGCACCGACAAGAGAACTACGCCGGACGATGTCCGCCAGGCCGTGCGGGCCGCGTTGGGCGCCGGAGCCGATGGCGTAGTCCTGTCGCGCGAGTATGTGGAGATGTGGCTCGCCAACCTTTCGGCCGCCGGCGAGACACTCCGTGAAATCTTCAACAAAAGGAACGAACCATGAAACGTTGTGTCCTTGCAAGCTTGCTCGCCCCCACAATTCTGCTTATCCTCTCTTCCGGCAGGCTGACGGCACAGGCCGTGGCCAACGCCACGATTCACGGCGAAGTCACCGACGCCACGGGAGCCTTCGTCCCAAACGCCCAGGTAAAAGCCATCCAGACCGACACCGCGCAGGCCTTGAACACGGTTACCGATAGCAATGGCAGCTATGTTTTGCCGAATCTTCCGGTGGGGCCATACCGGCTGGAAGTGGGTGCGCCGGCCTTCAGCACCTACGTACAGTCCGGCATCATCCTGCAGGTGGGCAACAACGTCCAAATCAACGTCGCGCTGCAGGTGGGAGCGGTCACTCAAGACGTGCGGGTCTCAGCCAACGCCGCCATGGTGGAAACGCAGGACACGTCGGTCTCCGAAGTCATCGATCAGCGCCGCATCATCGATCTGCCGCTCAACGGACGGCAAGCCACGGATCTGATTCTGCTCTCCGGGGGCGCCAGCGTGCCGCCCGGAGCGGCCGGGCGGTTCATCACCACTCACGACTACGTCAGTTCGGTGGGCGTCTCCATCGCCGGCGGCCAGGAGAACGGCAATAACTACCTGCTGGATGGCGCCGACCACAACGACACGCATTCCAACGTCAACCTGCCGTTCCCGTTCCCGGATGCCCTCCAGGAATTCAGTGTGCAGACGAATGGCGTTTCCGCCCGCTATGGGCTGCATCCGTACGCCGTGGTCAATGCGGTCACCCGCTCCGGAACCAATCAGATCCACGGCAGCCTTTTCGAGTTTGTGCGCAACGGCGATTTCAATGCGCGAAACTACTTCGCCGCCACGCAGGACTCGCTGCGGCGGAATCAGTTCGGGGGGACGGTGGGCGGGCCGATCCGGAAGGACAAACTCTTCCTCTTTAATGGATTTCAGGGAACCCGCACGCGCACGGCGCCGCCGCAAAGCATCAGCTTCGTGCCCACCCAGGATG
>DATMNI010000325.1:0-10382 GCA_035570275.1 Candidatus Acidiferrales bacterium
CTGGCGCTCAATCCCAAAGTGCTGCTGCTGGACGATTTCACGGCGCGAGTGGATACCAACACGGAGCGGGCCATTCTCCAGAACATTCATCGGAATTATCCCGGCATCACGCTGATCTCGGTGACGCAGAAAATCTCTTCGGTGGAGCATTACGACCAGATCATCCTGCTGATGGAAGGCGAGGTGCTGGCCGCGGGAACGCACGGGCGCCTGATGGAGACGTCGCCCGAATACGTCCAGATCTACGAATCGCAGCGGAGCACAAATCTTTATGAAGTACACTCTTGAGACCTCCAAAGCGTTTGGAAAGAAGAGCACGCTCGGGGCTGGGGTGAAGCGGTTCGTGCCGCTGATGGAGCCTGAAACCGGATTGGTGAGTGTGGCCCTGGGGGCGATGCTGGTCAGTACCGGCGCGACCCTGGTGGGGCCGGTGATCATTGGACGGGGCATCGATACCTACGTACGCTTGAAGGACAATCGCGGCCTGTTGCTGGCATCGCTGGTGTTGCTGGCGGTTTACCTGGTGGGCGTGGTTTTCAGTTACACGCAGATCCGGACCATGGGCGGCGTGGGACGCCGGGTTCTCTACAGCTTGCGTAATGCTCTGTTCACGAAGCTGCAAGATTTACCGGTCGCCTTCTTCAATCAAAACAAGGCCGGGGATCTGATCTCGCGCGTCAACAACGACACCGACAAGCTGAACCAGTTCGTGGGCCAGGCGCTCATGCAGTTCCTGAGCAGCATCTTTCTGATGACCGGCGCCGCGGTGTTCGCGCTCTCACTCAACTTCCGGCTAGGCATAGCAGCGCTTCTGCCGGCGGTGGGTGTGCTTGCCGTGACGAAGGCTACTTCCGCCTGGGTCAAGGCCAGAAACATGAAGAGCCTGCAGAGCCTGGGTGGGATGAGTTCCGAGATTCAGGAGAGCTTGCAGAACTTCAAGGTGATCGTCGCCTTTCACCGCATGGACTACTTCCAGCGGAAGTTCGGTACCGCGAACGACGCCAACTATGCCGCCTCCGTCGCGGCGGGCATCGCGAATAACCTATTCATGCCCATGTACGGCCTGGCCCACCATCTGGCGCAGCTCCTGGTGGTGGCTTACGGGATTGTGCTCATCGGACGGGGACAAACGACTGCCGGCCAGTTGATCGGGTTCCTGCTCTATGTCAACAGCTTCTACGGTCCCATGCGCCAGCTTGCCACGGTGTGGTCGTCATTCCAGTTGGCGCTGGCGGCGCTGGACCGGATCTCGGAAGTGCTGGCGCTGGAATCCGATATGGCGCTGGTGAGCGCCGGGCCAGCGGAATCGGCCTCGGTGCTGGAGTTCCGCAACGTGTCCTTCCAATATCCCGGCGGCAAGGATGTGCTGCGGGACGTGAGCTTTGAGCTGGAGAAGGGGAAGGCGTACGCGCTGGTGGGTCCGACCGGAGGCGGCAAGACCACCACGGCATCGCTGATGGCGCGGCTCTACGACCCGACCGAGGGAATGGTGTTTCTGGACGGCCGGGACATCCGCTCGGTGGCGCCGGCCGATCGTTCGCGGAAGGTGGGGTTTATTCCGCAGGAGCCGTTTTTGTTTACCGGCAACGTGCGCGACAACATCGTGTATGGGAACGACGAGTATCGGGATTACTCCAGCCCGCAGTTGGCCGAGGTTCTGGAGAAGGCGAACCTTTCGAGCCTGCTGGCGCGTTTCTCCGAAGGGCTGGACACGAAGGTGGCAAGCAGCGGCAACAGTATCAGCCTGGGTCAGAAGCAGCTCATCGCATTCATGCGGGCGACTTTGCGGCGGCCGGAACTGCTGATTCTAGACGAGGCGACAGCCAACATCGACACGGTGACGGAGCAGCTCTTGGAGGAGATCCTCAACAAGCTGCCGCCGGCGACCACGAAGGTGATCATCGCGCATCGTCTGAACACCATCGACAACGTGGACCAGATTTACTTCGTCAATTGCGGCGGAGTGGCGCTGGCGGGGTCCATGGAGCACGCCGTCGACATGCTGCTGCACGGCAAGCGGGAGAGTTGAGGGGCGCGGGGGTAGCGGCTCTGTCGGACCGGACCGCCTGCTTGCTATAGCTCCAGCCGCCGCAGCCGGAGTGCGTTCATAATCACCGAGAAAGAGCTGAACGTCATGGCCGCACTCGCAATCATGGGGCTCAGGAGCAAGCCGAAGAAGGGGTAGAGCACACCGGCTGCAATCGGGATGCCGAGCACGTTGTAGAAGAAAGCAAAGAAGAGATTCTGACGGATATTGCGCATGGTACCGCGGCTCAGCCGGCGCGCCCGCGCGAGGCCGCGCAGATCGCCCTGTACCAGTGTGACGCCGGCACTCTCCATGGCGACGTCGGTGCCCGTGCCCATCGCAATGCCTACCTGCGCTTGAGCCAACGCCGGTGCATCATTCACGCCATCTCCGGCCATGGCGACGATGTGACCCTCGGACTGCAGCCGCTTGACCGCTTCGGCTTTCTGGTCCGGCAACACCTCGGCCTGGATGTCGTCAAGGCCCAACTGGCTCGCCACCGCCTGGGCCGTGGTTCGGTTATCGCCGGTCAGCATCACCAGGCGAATCCCTTCCGCGTGCAGAAGCTGAATGGCCTCCGGCGTTGCGGCCTTGATCGGATCGGCTACGCCAACCAGACCGGCCGGCCGGCCATCGATAGCGACCAGCATCACGGTTTGACCTAGTTGCCGAAGCTCCCCGGCGCGCTTGACCAGGGTCTGTGGGTCAACCGAAAGTTCTTCGAGCAGCCTGGCGCTGCCGACGGCTACCGTGCGGCCCTCCACCGTGCCCGTGACGCCTTTGCCCGTGACCGAACGGAAATTGCCGGTCTTGGCGAGTTGCAGGCCGCGCTCCTTGGCTCCAGCCACAATGGCGCCGGCCAGGGGATGTTCGCTCGCCTGCTCCAGGCTGGCGAGCAGGCGCAGCATTTCCAAATCCTCACGGCCTTCGGCGGATTCCCACGTGATTAGCTTGGGCTTGCCTTCCGTCAGGGTGCCGGTTTTATCGATCACCAGCGTGTCGACCTTCTCCAGGGTTTCCAAGGCTTCGGCATTTCGAATCAAAACACCGGCCTGTGCGCCCCGCCCCGTGCCGACCATGATCGACATGGGCGTGGCCAGACCCAACGCACAGGGGCACGCAATGATCAGCACCGCCACGGCATTCACCAGCGCATGGGCTAGCCGGGGCTCCGGTCCCCAAATCGCCCACACGGCAAAGGTGACGATGGCGATCAGAATCACGGCGGGCACGAAGTAGGAGGCAACCACATCGGCCAGGCGTTGAATCGGCGCGCGCGTGCGCTGAGCGTCACCCACCATCCGGACAATCTGCGACAGCAGCGTTTCCGACCCGACCCGGTCGGCGCGCATGGTGAAAGTCCCGGTGCCGTTGACGGTGCCCCCGGTGACTCTGGCGCCGGCCGTTTTTTCAACCGGAATCGGCTCTCCGGTCACCATCGATTCATCGACACTGCTGGTACCATCGAGCACCACGCCATCCACCGGCACTTTTTCGCCCGGCCTGACGCGGAGCCGGTCGCCCGCGATCACGCGGTCCAGCGGAATATCCTCTTCGCGGGTATCCTCTTCACCGGCACCCTCCCGGAGAATGCGCGCGCTCTTGGGCGCTAATCCCAGCAAGGCTTTGAGCGCACTGCTGGTCTGGCTCCTGGCACGTAGTTCCAGCATTTGGCCCAGCAGAACCAAGGTCACGATGACGGAAGCAGGCTCAAAGTAAACCGCCAAATCCCCCGCCATAGCCCGGAACGACGCCGGAATGAAACCCGGCAAAAGAAGAGCGGCGACGCTGTAAGAATAAGCCGCGCCCGTGCCGAGCGCAATCAGCGTAAACATATTCAGGTGCCGGTTCACCACCGACGCCCAGCCTCGCTGAAAGAACGGCCAGCCACCCCAGAGCACTACCGGCGTAGCCAGCGCAAACTCCAGCCAGAGCGATGCCGCATTTTGGGCAGTTACCGGGTCCCGGTTGCCGTACTTCGGGGTGCATCGGGCAGGTATATTCCACCTGCCCACCCGATCCGGATGCCGCCTCAGCGGGGGCGCTGTTGGTGCTCGGTTTCAGTTAGCCTCCAGGCCAGCCCATAGGATAGCCCGGAACTTCTGCGCGGGGCCGAGTGCAGAAAAAGCAGGTCTCGCGCCGATTTTGCCGATTCGCCCCCGGTCCCCGGCCCTGGTTTCCGGACCCTGGTTTGCCGGCCCCTGGTTACCGGCCCCCTTACTTCCAAAGGCCCCTGGCCATCTCCTCGTGCGCGGCAGCCATAGCCTTCATTTCTTCGGCTGCTTCGCGGCAATGCTCCGCCAAGAACTTGCAGTGTTCGGCGGTGTTCGGCCCCATGGTGTGTTTGGCTGCGCCCAACTCGGGGTATCGCGTGTATTCTACCGCGGGCGCCTCATGTTCGTCTGCCTCAGCTTCATGCTTCGCGGCCATCGCGGTGTAATGATGGGCGAGTTTCATGTGATCGGCCGGTGTCTTGGCGTTAGCGACAAGAGCCTTTACCTCGTTCGGTTTGAGCTCGTCTTGGGGCCCTATCGCCAGCGCCTGCCCAGCCAAAATCAAGGTCAACACGGCCAGAACCATCGACGAGGCGATGGTTCGATTCCAGTTCACAGATTCCTGCTTCATGTTAGTTTTCTTCTGGTTGCCCGTTCCTCGACATGGTGGGCGCCGGCACATTGTCACTTTCAGTAAACTCCCTCTAGAGCACAGCGAGGGCCAATCAGGTTGAAGAAAGTGCGGGCTGATTACTTCCGCTGGTACGTCTTGCTGAACCCGTTCGGCTGCGCGGACGTTAGCGTTAGCCGTCAGCCTTTGGCTTCGCGGTTCGCCCGGTCACGCAGTGCGCGCATGTAGGCGATGCTGTAAGCCAGCCCGCTTCGGTTTCCGGCCATCGCGGGAATATGATCGGGGATGACGATTCCGTCGTAATTCACATCGCGCAGCGCCTTCATGATCTTGTACATGTCGTAGTAGCCGTTGTCCATGAAGGTTTCCACGAAATGCGGCAGCGGTGCGCTCACGTTGCGGAAATGGATCTTCCAGATCTTCGCCGGGCCGAAGTAACGAATCATCTCCTCCGGATCTTTGCCGGTTAGCTCTTTCCCGCCTTCCAGCCAGGTTCCACAGCACAGGCAGATGCCCACGTTCGGACTGTTGGCGATTTCCATCGCGCGCTTGTAGCCTTCGAAATTGCCGAAGATACAGCGCGGAACTCCGGCCAGCACCGGCGCGGGCGGATCGTCCGGATGAATTCCGATCCGCACACCCGCCTCTTCGGCGACCGGCGCCACCTGTTTGATGAAGTAGGTGTAATTCTCCCAGATTTCATCCTTGGTGAAGACACGGCCGTGGGAGAGAGGCTCCGCCCAACTCTTGCCGGCCCAGTTACCCCGCCGGTCGGGACTTGCCAGGTCTAATTCCCGGGCCGACGACCCGCGTATGGTTGCCCGTCCGCTGCTCCAGATGCCGTTGCCCATATGGGCATAAGTGGTGTAATGGATGCCGGCTTTGCCCAGGTAACGCAGGTACTGCTTATACTCCTCGATCTTTTGATCGCGCCCGGGCAGATTCAGGGTGACCTCCGGCATGTTATGCAGGCTGCCGCTCGGGCCCGCGCCGCTGCCGATGTTGTAGACCTTGATGCCAGCCGATTCGTAGCGATCGCGCATCTTGGTGAAGCTCTCGGCGTTGGCGTTTTCAGCCGTCGCCGGCAGGCTGACGTACTCCACACCCGCCTGCTGAAAGAAGAGCAGGTCTTCATCAGTGGGGTTAGCCGGCGCGGAGGTCGCGATCTTGATCCCAGGAGGATTGGCGTGCACGGTGGCGCGGCTGCTGCGCACCGAGGACAGGACCGCCGCGCCGGCCAACGTCCTGGCGAATTCCCTTCTTCCTACGTTCAACTTTCGATCTTCCATATGAAATCCTCCGGATCTCCCCTGTATCAAAACTCCGCGCGGACGGACATCTGCACGTTAGCCTGCCCGGTGCCGAAGTTGGAAAAGTCCCCCAGAACGCCGGTAAACCGGGCCCATGTGGAGGTGCTGTTCAGGTTGTAAGTGGTATTCGGCGCCGCCAGATTCGGATGTTTCCACGGCAGGTTGTGCCCATCCAGCCGGAGGCTGAGCTTGAGGCGCTCGCCCGCCACCTTCCAGCTCTTGGTGGCGAAACATTGCATCCACAAAATCCCCGGAGCCTGCAAAACCCTGGAGGCCAGCGAACCGATCGTATACGAGTCCGGATACGCGAAGGCGCTCAGGTTGAAGTAAGGGTTCTGCGCCGCCGTCGGAAAACGGTTACCCATATCCCAATTCTGCACCTTCGCCTGCTCGATGGGCACCACGGCGTTGACCCGGGCGGCAGTCAGGTACTTGTTGGGGCTGCCGCTGTAACCGACCGTGAGCGGTATGCCGGACAGAATGTTTTCGCTCATGTCGACCTTCCACCCACCCAGCACGGCGTTCACGATGCCGCCCCGATTGAGCCAGCGTTGGCCTTTGCCAACAGGCAGTTCGTAAGTCACGAACGCGCCGAATGCTTTCTCCTGGTCATAGGGGCTCCGGGCCTTGCCTTCCCGGTCGTAGTAGGCGAGTCCATCGTCATTGCTCAGCGACTTCGACCAGTTGAAACTGGCGTTCAACGTGAGCCCTCTGCCATAGCGCTTCTCCACCGTGATGTTTCCGCTGTGCCAGGTGTTGTGGTTGAAGTTGGACAGCAGGTTGACGTTCCCGAATTGCGGGTACAGCATATAATTCTGCTGCGCCTGGAATACCGTATTCTGCAACGCCGTATTCCCGCCCAGCGCGATCGACAAGGGAATCTGGTTAATGTTCCAGCTACGCTCCAGTCCCACGCCCGCGCTGCCTTGGTAAGTAAGGTTCAGCACCCACGTGCCAGCGATCTGATACTGGAAGCCCGCCGACCAGTTCATTACATAGGGGCTCCGCAGATTGGGATCGCGCCAGGTAGCCGTGCGGCCGGAAAAGCTGGCGCCGGTGTAAGGAACCGTGCCGTCGGGATTCACGGTGTATTGTATCGGCCCCGGCCCGTTCTTTAGCAGGAACATGTATCGCGGGTCGCCTGTCGGCTGCAAAATGTTGAAGTTGCCGGCGTACTCGTCGAAACCGCCGGCTCCCGGGCTATCCACTGTCATAACGCCAAACGAGGACCGGAAAACCCACTTCTGGCGAAAGTTCCAGGCCAGGCCCAGCCGCGGCTGGAAGTTGTTCAAATCGCGCTTGCCGATCACCCCGGTCGGGTGCGTGATCGCTCCCATCAACCCGGTAACCGGGTCTCTCACCGTCGGATCGAACTGCGACTCCTGTCCGTACTTGGTCTTATAGGGGGAGGAGTATGACCAGCGCAGGCCCAGGTTCAATGACAGGGTGGGCGTCGCTTTCCAGTCATCCTGAATGTACAATTCGTGGTCCCACTGCCGGGGCAGAAAAATAGCTAACGGCTTGGTGAACGTGGCGCTGGTCACTACACCCATCTCGAAGGCGGCGAAGTCGTTCCCGGTGTTCGGTGTAAACGGATTGGCCGTGCCGCCGGTGAAGTTGTACTGTCCGGAAGGCAGAGAGGTGGTCTTGTTGTTGTACAGCGTCCAAATCATTTCGTAGCCCATTTTGAGGCTGTGCCGTCCTGCGATGCGCGTCAGGTTGTCTTCGATCACCCGGTCCTCACCCACCTCGCGGGAGTAGTTCAGTGGGGCAATGCCATAGCCAATGTTGAAGTACGGGACGGTCTCCGTGCCAATGCCCGGTATGCCGAAGTTGTACTGACTGGCGTCGGGGCGCGCCGGATTGGAATTGGCACGGCGATTGTAGCCCAGCCGGAACTCGTTGAACATCACGGGAGAGAAGATGGAGGTGTAGTTCACCACCCCGTTGATGTCGTCTACCGGATTGATTTCCCGGCTGGCGTTGAATTGCGGCTGGGCGAAATTATCGCCGTTCTGGCCGCGATTGTGATACTGCGAATAGCGGAAGAAAATCTTCTGGGTCGGGGAGAACTGGTGGTCCACTTTCTCGTCCCAGCGGTCCCTGTGGAGGCACCGGCAGGTATTATTGAACAGCAGATTGTTGGAGGGCCCCGTCTTGCTCGGGCTTCCCGGTTGGTTCGGCTGGTTCCAGATACCCAAAGCCAGGAACTTACTCGCCACCGGGTCAAACAGGCTCTTGGGAACGATATTGCCCGGCAACGGGTCGCTGGTCCAGGTACTGCCGACCAGCCGGGTCGAAAACGGATTGTATATGGGTAGTCCGCCGCCGGGCGCGTCCGCGAATGAGAAGTCGCCGTTGAGCATCGCCTGAGACGGAACCGTCCCCACCGTCTGGTTAATCGTGTGCTCGTGATTGATGGCGTAGTCGGACAGCCAGAAGGTCTTGTTCCTGCCATTGTAGATTTTCGGAATCACCAGCGGGCCGCTGGCCACCAGGTCGAACGTTTCGTAATACCACGGCGCGTCCTTCGGCAGCGGGAATTGCACCAGATAGCTTCGATGGACCCAATTGCCGTTCAGGTAGCGATCTTCAAAAGACATATGCAGCGAGTTCGTGCCCGATTTGTACACCATCTTCAGCGACCCGCCGGCCGAGTGCCCGTATTCGGCGGAAACGCCGGTGGTAAGCACCTTGACCTCTTCCATGGCGTCCGTACTGCCTTGGACCACACCATCCACCTGGTTCACAACGCCGGTGTAAGGCGACTTGGCGGTGATCCCATCCATCGTGGCGCCGATATCGTTCTGGGCCTGACCGATGATGTGGTCGCCGGCCTGGCTCTGGACGGCGACGATCCCCGGCATATACTGCATCAGGTACACGGTGCGCTTCATCACCCCCGGAACATCCTTGAGAACTTCCGCGGGGAGGACATAGGAACTCACTACGTTCTCGGTGTTCAGCAGGGAGGCGGACCCGCTCACGGTGACACTCTCGTTTACGGCGCCGACTTCCAGCACGATATCCACGCGCGGCACTTCGGCTGACCGGAGGGTGAGGCCCTCACGCACAGATTCCTTGAAGCCCGGCGCGCTCACCGTCACGCGGTAATTGCCGGGAGTCAGATACGGAACGTAATAGCCGCCGTCGGCTGTCGTCGAAGTTTCCGTAACGAAGGAGGTTTCCGGGTTAACAACCGTCACCTTGGCCCGCCCAACTACTGATCCCGTGGCGTCCTTGACGGTGCCCACCAATGTGGCGCCGCCGCCGGTTTGGGCCATCGCCGCCGCCGCCGCAACCATCAGAGTCACGGCTGCGCGGAATGCGAAGCCCACTGCCAACCGGCATGCAACTGGCGGTTGTAAGGAGCGCATGATTCTCTTTTGCGTCATCGAGAGTCCCCTTCCCATGGTCTTTCTGCTAGCCGGAATTTAACGGGGCCGGCATATTGGCATATTGCGGATCGTTTAGCCGGCTGGCTTCCGCCGCCACGCTGGAAGGCCCGGACGCCTGGATTGCCTTCGCCTGGATTGTCTTCGCCTGGTTGCCCGACTGGTTGCCCCGCCCCGTTGCCCCGCCCCGTTGCCCCGCGTCGAGCCGCCGCCAAATTGCCCAGCATCGATGATAGGCCATGTTTGGATCTCACACAACGTTTGGCCATCGTCCTAACGTAAGAAAACCGTGCTGGAAACAAGGGGCTAACAGGAACGGCAGGTTCGTAACGTCAGCTACCTGGGGTGATTACCTGAGGTGATTGCCTGGGTGATTGCCGGGGCCCTCGGCGGCTGCTCTGGCGCGGACGGCAAGCACGAGCCCAATTAGTCGCGGGGCGCGCGCTGGTCGGATGGTATGGAACCATTCTCGCCGATTGCGCTCATCTGCCGATGCCATCGGCACACTTGCAAAAAACGCTAGGCTTAGCGCTTCTCGCTTTTTTCGTACTGATTCCAAAGGGTTAATTTTGGCAAACCGCTAGATCTCGCGGTTTTGGTTTTTGGGACAACAGCCAATCGGCCGGGGTGTGAAGCGGGGATGTGGGGCAGGTTGCTAACCCGTTCGCGATGTGCGCCGGGCGCACACGGGAAAGGAGGAAAGTCGCCTGAAACGCTCTGTGGGGCAACTCGGCAAGCAGTTGGCAACCAGGTTGGCAACCTGCGGCGGATTGTTAATCCGCCTGTGGGGCAGGTTGGCAACCTGCGGCGGATTGTTAATCCGCCCGCCGGGACCTGGTGCGCCGCCGAACTTCCACAAGGACTTTCGAGAGTGCGGCGGATTGGCAGAGGAACTTGCAAAAAAGCCGGCGGGAGCCAATTTCGCGACCGGCAAAAGTCCAGTTGCGCTGTTGGCAAGGGCGCAATTGTTACCGGATCAATGCCGACGCGGTTTTCTGGCCCAACCGCGCCGCTCCCGAAACACAC
>DATMNI010000326.1:0-9098 GCA_035570275.1 Candidatus Acidiferrales bacterium
GGACCGGCCGTACGACCGCTTCGTCAAGGAGCAGATCGCGGGCGACGAGTTGTATCCCAACGATCCGGCGGCCAAGGTTGCCACCGGGTTCAATCGACTGTGGCCCGACGAGAGCAACCTGGCCAACCCGATCCTGATGCGGCAGGAGATTCTGGATGACATCACGGATACGGTGGCCTCCGTTTTCACCGGCCTGACCTACGGCTGCGCCAAGTGCCACGACCACAAGTTCGACCCGATCCTGCAGAAGGATTATTACAAGCTGCAGGCCTTCTTCGCCGGCACAACCAATGCCGACCGCAACAGCCTGTTGACCGGCGAGCAGGCCAGCCTATACAAACAGCAATACGCCGAATGGGACGCGAAGACCCGAGACATCCGCGCCGCCATGAGCGGAATGCTGGAGGAAGCCCGCGCGGACGTGACGAAGAATGCCATCGGCATGTTCCCAAAGGATGCGCAGGAAGCCGTCTTCACCCCGCCCGAAAAACGCACCGCCATGCAGTGGCAGGTGTATTACCGCAGCGCCAGCCGCATGCCCAAAGACGCGGCGCTTGAGAAAGGCCTGAAAGGCGAAGCCAAAGACCGCTACGCAGCGTTGAAGAAGGAGTTGGCGCAATACGACGCAATCAAGCCGCCCGATCCGCCGGTGGCCCAGAGCATGATGGACCAGGGGCGGGAGGCGCCCGCCACCTACATTCTTGCCAAAGGCGTGTGGGATGCCCCGCTCGATGAGGTCCAGCCCGGCTTCCTCTCGATAATCGATGCCAATCCCGCAAAGGTTGTTCCGCCGGAAGGTATCGAATCCAGCGGGCGCCGCACGGCGCTGGCCAATTGGCTGACCGCCCCGAGCAACCCGCTGCCCGCGCGCGTGATGGTGAATCGCATCTGGCACTATCATTTTGGCCGGGGCATTGTCGCCAGCCCGAGTGATTTCGGCATCATGGGCGAGCGGCCAAGCAATCCGCAACTGCTGGATTATCTGGCATCGGCATTTGTGGAGAACGGATGGAGCATCAAGAGCATGCACCGCATGATTATGCTCTCCAACGCCTACCAGCAGTCTTCGGCCAACCAGGCGGCGGCAGCCAAGGTCGATCCCGAAGATAAACTGGTCTGGCGCTTTACGCGGCGCCGCCTGGAGGGCGAAGTGATTCGCGATTCCATGCTGTTTGCGGGCAACGAGTTGAATCCGAAGATGGGCGGTCCGGGCATATTCGCGCCGCTGCCGCCGGGCGTCAGTATGCCGGGATCGACTTATCTGAACTGGAAAACCGAAAAAGACCTGGCCGAGACTAATCGCCGCAGCGTGTATGTATTTGTCAAGCGCAACTTGCGCTATCCGATGTTCGAGACGTTCGATTTTCCGGATACCCACGAGGCCTGCCCGCGCCGCTACGCCACGGTGACGCCCACGCAGCCGTTGGCTCTGATGAACGACGAACTGGTGATGGAGTGGTCTCGAGTCCTCGCCAGCCGTGTGCTGAACGATGGCGGCCTCTCGGCCGAACAGCAGATCGAGCGCGCCTATCGCCTGCTTTTATCGCGCGCACCGAAGCCTGAGGAAAGCCAGTCGATTCTCGATTTCCTCAACCAGCAGACGCCCTTGATCGCCGAGCGGCTGGCGAAAAGCGACAAAGTGCCTATGCCCGACGCCGTCCCGCAAGGCATGCCTCCGGCGCGGGCGGCGGCGTTTGTGGACCTCTGCCATATGCTGCTGAACTCGAACGAGTTCATTTATATGAATTAGTTTCACCGGTATGAATTAGAGGAAGGGATACGATCATGAACGGCAATCTTCAGAATTTGGACCGCCGGGAGAATTCGCACTATCGCCGGGCAGCCACTCGCCGCGATTTCTTTACGCGCGTCGGCAGCGGCCTGGCCGGGGTTGCGTTAGCCCAGATATTGCACGAGGACGGCCTGCTGGCGGCCACTGCCGCAGGGGTCGATCCCATGGATCCGAAGAAGCCCGACCATCCGCCGACTGCCAAGTCCATCATCTGGCTCTTCATGGAGGGCGGCCCGAGCCATGTCGATCTGTTCGACCCCAAGCCCAAGCTGCAGGAACTCGCCGGCCAGCCTCTTCCCGATTCGATGCGGCCGAAATTCACGGCGATGCCCGGCACTTCGAAGAACGGCCTGATGCCTTCGAAGCGAAGCTTCAAGCAGTACGGACAGAGCGGCCTCTGGGTGTCGGACTGGTACCCGAACATCGCGGAACATGTCGACGACATGACCGTGGTCCGGTCCTGCTGGACCGACGGCATCAACCACTTGGGCGGAGTCACCGAGATGAACAGCGGCTCCATCCTCAGCGGCCGCCCGTCCCTGGGCGCCTGGGTGAATTACGGCCTGGGCAGCGCCAACCGAAACTTGCCTTCCTTCGTGGTGATGCTGGACGACCGCGACCCCATCGGCGGCCCCAAGCAGTGGGGCTCCGGCTTTCTGCCCGCGACTTTCCAAGGCATGCAGTTCCGCCAGGGCGATACGCCATTGCTGCATCTCAAGCCGCCGAATGGCATGACCGACGCCGAGCAGCGCAATGAGCTCGGCCTGCTGAAGCGCCTGAACCAGATCTGGAGCGAGGACAAGCAGGAAGATTCCGAACTCGACGCCCGAATCCGCTCCTATGAGCTGGCGTATAAGATGCAGAGCGCGGCCCCGGAAGTGGTCGATCTTTCCAAGGAATCCGACGCCACCAAGAAGCTTTACGGCATGGACGAAGAAGAAACGCGGGCTTACGGCCAAAACTGCCTGCTGGCGCGCCGCCTGGTTGAGCGCGGCGTCCGTTTCGTGGAGTTGTACTGCGGTTCAGGCAGTGGTTGGGACGCCCACGAAAACGTCGAAACCAACCACAGCAAGTGGTGCAAGGCTTCCGACAAGCCAATTGCCGGCCTGCTGACCGATCTGAAGGCCCGCGGGCTGCTCAAAGACACCCTGGTAGTCTGGGGTGGCGAATTCGGGCGCACGCCTTTCAACGAAAGGGGCCTGGGCCGCGACCACAATCCCTGGGGCTTCACCATTTGGATGGCGGGCGGCGGCACCAAGGGCGGCCAGTATGTCGGCGCCACCGACGAGCTGGGCATGTACGCCACCGAGCGCCGGTCTCATGTGAACGATATCCATGCGACCATGCTGTGGGCGTTGGGCCTCAACCATTTCAACGTCACCTATATGCACAACGGCCGGGCCGAGCGGCCGACGGTGGTGGCGGGTGAAGTGGTCAAGGAAGTTTTCGCGTAAGCTGGAACACCACGGAGTCGGCCTTCTCGCAGGCCTCGTCGCTAGTGGCTCCGCTCGCGATCCTCATCCTCTACGTCCACCGCGAGCGGCGAGAATACGCTGCGCCGCGCACCTGGATAAGGTGTGTTCCAACCTTTGATCGCTCCCCAGAGAATCCGGTTGAGCCGTTCGGTGGGAGCGGCGTCGGGCACGGACCATTTCATCCGCGACGAAGCCTGCGCCGCGCGGCGCGCCGGACCGGAGAGCGCGGTGGCCGCCGGGTTCAACTCGAACAGATCCTGCTGCGCCGGCGCCGCGGTGTATGGCGCCAGGTCGGGTTCATCCGTAAAGCTGTTGCGCATGTCGCTGGCGATGAGATCGAAAAGCGACATCGTCGGCAATCCCAGGATCAGCTCGATCGATTTCAACATGCTCTGATGCGAGTAGAAGGTGGAATCGATATGCCCGCGCCGTACGTACGGGCTTACCGCGAACGCGGTGGTGCGGTGGCCGTCCACGTGATCCACGCCATTCTGCGCGTCGTCTTCCACGATGAAGATCGCCATCTTCGGCCAGAAGCGGGAATGGCTTAAAGCCTCGACGATTTGTCCCAGCGCGAGGTCGTTATCCGCCACCATCGCCTTCGGCGTCGATACGCCGGGCGAGGCGCCGAAGGTGTGATTCGAGGGAAGCTGCACCAGCATCAGGTTCGGGAGATTGCCCCCGGCTTCGAATTTCTTCAGGTCCGCGAGAAAGATCTGGGCCCGCGCCACGTCGGGAATCGATGTCGAATAAGAAGGATAGTTGGCGGCCAGAATGCCGTTGAGGGACGCGATGGGCGCGCGGACCGACCACTGCGACGCGAAATCGCCGCCGTTCTCCCATTTGTGCAGCAGGTCCAGCCGCGTCTTGGCGGGAGTGTCCATGCGCCCTGCAAACTCGCCGTAAACGCGCACCGTGCGCCCGCGCGCCTGCGCATAGTTCCACAGGAAACCGCCGGAGGAGTACGCCATGGGGTCGCTGCCATCGAAGGGATAACTCCGGCCCTGGTAGCCCGGCCACAGACAATACTCGGTCTCGTTCGCCTGCGTCAGCCATTGGTGCCCGTCGGCGCTGTTGCCGCCGGTGGCGTAGAAGTTGTCGAGCAGCACGAACTGCTCGGCCAGGCGGTGTTGGTTGGGTGTGACGGCGGCGCCGAACATCACTAGCGACGGATCGCCGTTGCCCTTCGGCATGTCTCCCAGAACCTGGTCGTAGGTGCGGTTCTCCTTGATGACAAACACCACGTGGTCGATGGTGGAAGGTTCTCCGGAGCGCGCCGGAATCGCCGCCGGAAGTGCGGTGCGGGAGGCCGCGCGCGCGATCTCCGGGCTTGAGCCGGCCAGCCGCAACCGGTTGTTTTCCGCCACCGCGGTAGTATAACTGGAAAGCTGCGCTGCATTCGGAAGCGGCACCACTGCCACCGATCCGCGATTGGCGTGGACGAATCGCTTGGAAGGAGCGTCGCGCCAGCCCGACCCGGGCCCGAGCAGCGAACTCACCGCCAGGTGGCGGCCGGCGGCGTCAAGCGCGAGGCCGTTCGGATACCAGCCGGTGGGAATGAGCCCGCGAATCTTGCCCGTGCCGATGTCGATCACGGCGACGGCGTTGATTCCTCCGCAGGCGACATACAGCGTGGCGCCGTCCGCCGAAACCTGGAGAGCCGTGGGCGCGATGCCGCGCACGGTTTGCGAAAAGGGCTGAACGGGGATCGCCCGCAGCACTTGGACGCGCTCGGTATCGATCACCGAAACGCTGTCGTCGTTGCCGTTGGCCACGTACAGGCGCCGGCGAGGCTCGTCCAGCGCCAGGGCCGTGGGGTGCAGTCCCACAGCAAGCGTGTGCGTCGCCTTGCCGGTCTCCAGATCCATGCGCGTGACGGCGCCCGTGGCGGCCACGCCGCGGCTATCCACTACCACATGCTCGGCCGGTTTCTGCATCGGCGCGGCGAAGAGCTCATCCGGCTTGGGCGGACGCCCTCCCAGATTGCTGACCCACGCGGTAGTTCCCTTGCGGTCGATCGCGGCGGCGAACGGCGCGATGCCCGTCTCGATCTTGCGCACCACTTCGCCGCTATCGGCATCTACCAGCGCCAGCTTGTTTTCCCACACCAGCGGGACCGCGATGTAGCGGTGACCCGCGGCGCCCGCTTCCGCCGCCACCGAGAGAGCTCCGGGTTGAAAGCGTCCCAGGCTACGCGCCAGGGGCTGCAGACCAGGCCGCAGACCAGCCGCGTGCGCCACCGAGACGCCGGCCATAATAGCGGCGCCTGGAGTTTCGCGGGCCGATTGCCCAACCACCGCGTCTCCCGTCACCGGGTCGGCAACGATCGCCTGATTGCCCGGAGTTCCGCCGTGCGCCGTGCGCGCCACCACGCGGTTGTTCCTCCAGTCCAGCCGGTAGACTTCGGTGGCGTGCAGCACCCATAGCTCGCCGCTGTCACCCGCCCATGCCACGCCGTACACCCGCCCCTGAAACACCGAGGGCACGCCGGCTGGGGTGATTGCCTGGCGCGTGGTGACGATCCCCGGATCGCTCACACTTCGGTTGGGCTGTTCCAGTGTCTGGGCCGCGCCAACGGCAGCCGCCGCCAACGCCAACAGAATCCGGTTCATCGGGGCCACCTCCAGAACCAGAATATACAAGATGTGCAGTTACGGAATGGTGAAACCCTCTGATACGGCTCCGAGCCGATTCGAGCGAAGAGTCGGCGGACCACATTGACGGACCCCATGGAAGGGTACGTCGCGGATCAGACGAGGGCTCGAATCAAGGTGGTATCGGTTTCGTCGCGCGCCGAATCCACCAATTGGAGAGCGGAGACGGTCAGCGCCACGGATCGACACTGCGATCGGGGATGGCGTGTGTACTACTTTGCGGCCAACACTCCGCCCACGGTAGACGATCCGGTTCCGCTGCACCCGTTCGCGCCATAGCGGAGGAACTTCTGGATCCGTTTTGCGGTATCCACTTCCGCGGTGTAGATGTTGCCCTTGCTGTCCACGCTCACCTGATGGAGGTAGTGGAATTCTCCAGCCATCCGGCCATTGCGGCCAAGCCTGCCCAGCTCCTGCAGATTGCTTCGGTTCAGGATGTAGATTGTCATGTTGGCGTTGTCGCCGATATAGAGGCAACTCTGCGCCTTGTCCCTGGAGAAGTTCATGGAAACCGCTGTTCCAATGATGTTGGTGTGGTCGCTGATGAATTGCTCCGCCACGAAACCGCATTTGCCGGCCGCGCCAGTCGGATTGCTGCACGGCTTGCCGAGCGCCGGGTCGTTCTTATCGAACACCTGAATGCGATCGTTTCCCCGGTCGCAGACATAAATCTTGCCGTCATTGGCGATCTTCACGCAATGCACCGGGTTGCGGAAGAATGCGGGCTTTTTGTTGCCTTTGGAATAGTCGGCGATCCACGGCCCGGCGGCCGCGGCGGCTCGGTCGTCGACGGGACTATTTCCATAGGCGCCGAAATGGCCGATATATTTGCCGGTGTTGGCGTCAACAATCAGGACGCGGCGGTTTCCGTAGCCGTCGGAGACGTAGAGGCGGTTGGTTGCGGGGTCGACCACCATGTCCGCCGCCTGATAGAGCACTGGCGTGTCATTAATACCGCCATGCGTGTCGTCGCTGTTTGGTCCCTTTGGGGTTCCGCCGATCCTCATCTTGAAATTGCCGTCCATATCAAACTTCAATATGAAGCCGTCGCCGCCCTCCTTGTTTGTCGCCCAAGGCAGCCCTCCCCGGCCCGCGGCCGCTTGCCCGCTGGCCGCCGCGGAATTTCCCGAGATCCAGACGTTGTCGTTCTGGTCGACATAAATACCGTGCTCACTGTTTGGCCAGATGCAGCCTGTCTCGGCTTTACATTTACCGCCGATGAAACCGGGATCGGACGGACCGCCCCAGGCACGCAGCAGCTTGCCGTCGGAATCCAGCTCCAGAACCGAAGGAGCGGCCTTGCAGCAATCTGAAACAGCGCCAAACGCGCGCGCCTGGCCGAGCCCGTTGACCGGCTGCCCCTGCGCATCCTTGGCGCCCGGCACGGGTCCTTCCAGCCCAGCTTCGTCCGTGGTCATGGTGCGCGGCCGGTTGTAGACCCAGACATGGTCGTGTTGGTCGACATAGAGCCCGCCGATCTGGCCAACCAGCCAGTTGTTTGGCAGCGGCGGCGGCCATGAGGGGTCGACCACGAAACCCGGTGTCTTGCCGGTGCTCGATGCATTGTACACACCCGATTTCTTGAGTAGCCGCTCCAGAGAGCCACTGTTCCTCAGGATATTGATATTGGGATCGGCGGCCATCACCAGGCCGGTCAGGGTCAATACGATCGCAGGCAGTGTCGCCGTCACCTTACGGTGGATCATAATCCTCGTCTTTCCTTTCTGCGCTGCCCGGAAGGGCGGCGTAGCGGGCTGGTCTGCAAGCGCAGAGCCGGATAAAGTATATGACAATTTGATCGTGCGAACGATACGGCGCGCGTCGATGTGGTCCGTGCCTCGGCTTTCCTGAACCGTACACGCCTGAACTACACACCGCTGTCGCCAAAGTTGGAACGTACGGAGTGCGGCTCTCATCCGGCGTCTGAAAGCTGACTCCATCCTGCCCATTCCGCGCCAGAGCGAATCAGGACATCGAAATGACGCTGCACGCGCCAGAGGCAGGCCCCCGGTTTGGCGAGCGAAAGTCGGGCCAGGAGTATTTTTAGAGAACACTAGACAAATGGGTCTTAAACTGCTAATATCGAATCAAACACAGACAGCAACCCTTGGCGGCCGGTCCCCTCCCACCGCCAATCCTCAACGTACAGGCCCCGAGATACCCAGTTCGGGGCCCGTACCATTCTCAGCCCGCCACCCATCTGACATCTGAGCCCAGGACTGCCCGCTGGAAGCGAGCCGCTTGGCTACACGCTCCCCGCCCGTCCGCCTGCACGCCTGATTTCCCGACGGATGCGGGACGGCGCCAAGATCGCCGCTCCACCCCATTTTCCTCCAGGATCCGGTGCATCATGCGTAGCGGGCACGGGCAAGTTCGCTCGTCCAGTTCCGCGGCCGCCGATCCGGCAGCGGAACATCAATTCTTCCCATTGGTCTTACCAGCCGGTCGCCTCAAGTCCAGTAGTTGCGGTCCAGGCTCCGGTACTGCACCGCTTCGGCGATGTGCTTGGCCGACACGCTCTCCGATTCGTCCAGATCCGCAACCGTGCGGGCCACCTTCAGAACCCGGTCGTGCGCGCGCGCCGAAAGGCCCATCCGGCGCACCGCCATCTCCAAAGTCCGCTCGCCGGCGTCATCCAATGCGCACGTCTTGCGGATCAGGCGCGAAGGGATGCGCGAATTGTAGAAGCCCCGTGCCTGCTGGACCCCGCGCGCCCGCTCCACCCGCGCGCGGATCTCTTCGGAGGATTCGGCGGCCGAGTTTCCCCGCAGCTCTTTGAACGGAACCGCGGGCACTTCCACGTGGATGTCGATGCGGTCCAGCAGCGGCCCGGATATCTTGCCCAGATACTGCTGGATCTGTCCCGGCGTGCAGCGGCACTCGCGCGCGGTGTCGCCGTAGAACCCGCACTTGCAGGGATTCATCGCCGTCACCAGCATGAAGTTCGCAGGAAAGCTGATCGTCATGGCCGAACGCGCGATGGTGACGGTGCCGTCTTCAATCGGCTGCCGCAGCATCTCCAGGACGTCGCGCGGAAACTCCGGGAATTCGTCCAGGAACAGCACGCCGTGGTGAGCCAGGCTGACCTCTCCGGGGCTTGGCATGCCGGCCCCTCCACCGATGAGACCGGCATCCGAGATGGTGTGGTGCGGAGCGCGGAAGGGACGGTCGTGAAGC
>DATMNI010000327.1:0-48157 GCA_035570275.1 Candidatus Acidiferrales bacterium
GCAATGATCAGGTCTTTATAGGGAACCTTCTTCAGCCTGTCGATTTGCGAACCGTCCAGGCCCAATTGCTTCAGCGTCCCCGCCGCAAGCGCCTGCTGTCTCTTGATCGCTGTGTCCGGCTCCACCGTGCGGTAGTTCAGACCACCGCCGCTCTGCGCAATTACCTTATGGAACAGCCCCTTCGCCACAGGCATATGCATCAGCCTCATCACCTTGCCGCCGCCGCCGGATTGGCCGAAGATGGTCACGTTGCCGGGGTCGCCGCCGAACTGGGCGATGTTCGCCTGCACCCACTGCAAAGCGGCAACCAGGTCGGCCATGCCGGTGTAACGCGAGTTCTCGTACTGCGAGCCATAGGCGGAAAGATCCAGCGTGCCGACGATGTTGAGGCGGTGATTCAGACTCACCACCACGACATCTCCAAACTCGCTCAGGTTCTTGCCGTCGTAAGCGTACGACTCCATGGACGAGCCGTTGGTGAATCCGCCGCCGTGCATCCATACCATCACCGGCTTCTTAGCGCTTGTGCTGGGATTCTGCGTCCAGATGTTGAGCACCTGGCACGCTTCGCTCTCCAGCCAGTAACGGTGCGGGAAAACGAATTCATCGGCGCCGGGCCTTTCCTGCGCCGGAACGGGGCACACTGGCCCCCACGCCTGCGCGCTTTTAGCGCCGTCCCACGGCTTCACCGGCTTGGGCATTTCGAAGCGCTCCGCCTCGGCATACGGAATGCCGAGGAACGTGCACGTCTTCCCGTCGCGGAAGCCGCGCAGCTTGCCGCCGCTCACTTGCACGACGGGTGGGTTCAAGTTCGGCGAATCCGCGGCCTTCGCGTCGCCGACTTTGCCGTCCGCAGCGAACGCTGGTTCGAGCGCCACACTTGCCAGCGCACCGCTTGCAACGGCCACGCTGCGTAGAAGCGAACGCCGGTTCAGGGTTATCGATTCGGATGATTGGTGGGATTTGCGATTACTCATATGCTCCTCGGATTTCAGAAATAGACCTTTGCTCCAAGCTGAACCACTCTGGGCGACCCGGCACGTATGGCGTTCAGCGCACCGAACCCGAAGATTCCACCACCCTGCCCGGGGGTGGAGGACGCGAGATTGGTGATCTGCCCCGTCGCCGGGCTGAAGCTCGGCGTCAGGTTGATCCCCGACCACTCGGTATGATTGAACACGTTGTAGGCCTCAAATCGAAGCTGCATGAACCGGTGTGCGTCGCCGCCGAACTGGAATTTCTTCATGATCGAAGCATCCCAGTTGGTGTAACCCAGGCCGCGGAAGGCGCCCACGCCGGAGTCGGCTCCGATGCTGCCCTTGGAGGCTGGATGCAGGCAACTCAGGTCGATCCAGTCGAGCGGCGTCTTTGGTCCGCTAATAGTGGGGTTGCACGACAGAACGGCGCGCGGCTGGATATCGGCGCTGCCCGTGATCTCCTGATTCAGCACCGTCTGCGAAACGCCAGTGAGCGTGTAGGAGGCAACCTGCGGAGGTCCCGAGGCATATCCGGCGATTGCCGATAACTGCCACCCGCGCAACAAGGCTCGCCCGGCGAAGTTGTCCAGGAACGTATTCCGGACGGCGCCGTTCGGCAGGTTATAGACGATATCGATGTTCAACGCATGCCGCCGATCATATTGCAGCGGACCGTAGTTTGCGGCCCTGGTGTTGAAGGGGTTCACCGGGTTGCCGAAGGCATTGACCGTTGAGCTGTTGTTGTTCTCTACGCTAAAAGTGCCGAGCGCCTTCGACCAGGTGTAGTTCACGCCCAACTGAATGCCATTGCTCATGCGCTTCTTGTAGCTCACCTGCAGAGCGTTGTAGTTCGAACTCGAGCCGAAAGACCATAAGCTGCCGTTGGTATTGTTCGTAATTTGATTCACTTGCCCACCGTAGCCCGGGTACGGCCGGTAAAAGTTCGGGGGGAGTGCGTTGGCGCCTAACACGGTGCTCGACGTGACAGCCAACGTCGGATCCTGATTCCCCGGCAGCCAGGCACTGCCGAGCGGAACGTCGTTGTACGGAACGTACATAACCAGGTGCCTGCTGAGAGTGCCCACATAAGACACATCCAGCAAGCCGCGCCACGGCAATTCGCGCTGGATGCCCAAGTTGAAATTGTAGACCGTGGGGATGTGCCCGTCCCGGGAAAGTCCGGTGCTCTGCCCCACCGCCTGTAACGGCGTGGAGCCGTTCAGGTCGGATATGCTTCCGTAGTACAACGACGCTTCCACCAGACTGGGAGGATTGGGCAACTGGTTGAAGATGGACTGGCCCTGAATGCGACTGTAAGAAACACCGCCACCGCCGCGAACCACCGTCTTGTTGGACATGGCCCACGAAAATCCCACACGCGGCGCCCACTGGACACCCCGGCTGTCGATCATGCCCGCCGACAGTCCGTTGGTTCCGGCCTGAATGGCTCCATTGAATCGATTGCCGACGCCCGGCACCTCGGTCCCGATGAAGGCCGAAGGCAGGGTAGCCCCGGTGATGGGGTTACGCGCCACGCGTGTCGTACCCGAGCACGTCGAGGCCGCGTTCGAGCAATATGGCTGATAGAGCGCTACCGTTTGCGATGGGTTAAAGAGGGTGGGCTCAAAGCTCGCGACATAATTATGGGCCTCGAACCACGGTGGCATCAGCACCATCCGTAAACCGTAATTTACCGTCAGGTTCTTCCGAACCTTCCAACTGTCCTGGACATACCATTCGTAGTTGTTGTAGTGATATTCGCCGTTCAGGAATCGGCTGGCCTGCGTGTAGGTGTCGAAGTTGCCGAGCAGCGCGTTGGCATAGCCCCAGCCGGTATCTCCAGCGTTGGCCGAGTCGTTTAGGAAGTTGTACGTCCCGTTCACGTCCGCCGTCGCGGTCTGGTATTTGATCGCGTGCTCGATAAAGATTCCAGCCTTGAATGTGTGCGTCCCCATGACCTTCGTGAGATTGTCGGTGTAATTGACGATCGGATTCCGGTTCGCATAAGGAACTCCGTTGGTGCCGAAGAACGGTGCGTTGGAGATATTGGTGCCGGCGAAATTGAATCCGGGGATGAACCCGGTCGGGTCCGCCGCGCCATTGAGCACCGGGGCATTGCCCCAGGCGGCAGAGACCGTCTTCAGGTATGGACTGGAGGCGGGGGGCGCCGACGTCGGAAGATAGTTGTAGGAACGCCCGAAGTTAAATTCATTCGTCATCGTGGGGCCGAGCACGCTGACGATATTGAAGCCGATTGAGTATTCGCCATCCGGGCGATTGTAAAGCGACCAGTCCACGTTCCCTACGGTGTTCAATCCGCCGTAGGAGTCATTGGTGTTGTGGTAACGCAGCAAGTGGAACGAGACGCGGTGTTTTTCCGAAAGGTTGTAATCCAATTTGTAGATCTCGTTCCATTGCAGGTTGGGAAGGATTGGCAGCGTGCTGGTGTGGTTCCATTGCGCCTGCCCGGTAATATTCGCGGGATTCTGTGCTGCGATCAGGCCCAGCAGACCCTGCCCGTATTGGTTGATCCTGTTGGCCGGGATCACGTTGCCCGGGAACGGCGCATGCGTTTGCGGGTCGGTAACCGTGATGGGCTGATTGGAATTGTTCACCATGCCTGCGAAATTACCCGCTACTTCCGCGGCGGTCGGCACCGTCAACTGCACCACGGTGTTGGTTTTCGACGGATTAAACTCGAATGACGTAAAGAAGAAGGCGCGCTGCCGCCCAAGTCGCTTCAGCGGCCCCCAGGGCATCCAGATCGGCCCGCCGAAATTGAAACCCGAGAGCATCGCGCGACTCAAAGGCTTCTGGATTCCCTGCTCGTTGTTCGTGAAGGAATTCGCACCCAGCCCTTCGTTCTTGTGGAACCAGTACCCTTCCGCGTGAAAGCCCGATGTGCCCGACTTTAACACCGCGGCCACCTGGTAACCGGACGACCGGCCGAACTCGGCGGTGAAGCCATTGGTCGTGACCTTCACTTCGCCAACCGCTTCGATGCTGTAGCTGTAGTTCGCGCCGTTGTTACCGGCATCCATCACAGTGACCCCATCGAGCTGGTTGGTCACTTCCGAGTTGCGCTGCCCATTAAAGTTGCCCGTGGAATCCGGAGGATTCCCTGGAATCTCTCGGAGGTAGGCAGTGGCGACATTCGTCCTGGTGACGATGGGGAGTTCCTGGAGCTGCGTGGCGTCCACCACTGCCGAGCGCGTTGCCGTCACGGTTTCCAGGACGACAGCATTCGCCTCAACGTTAATCGTCTCCGAGAGGCTGCCCAGCGCCATGGTGATCGGCGGAAGGCCGATGGTGTCGTTCACGTTCAGGACAATGTTTCTTTGAGAAAACGTCTTAAAACCAGGCGCTTCAACCCTGATGGTGTAGGTTGCCACCTTCAAGGGATTGAAGACGAAAACGCCCTCGTGATTCGTCAGGGCTGTGGCGATCACAGCGTTCTCTTCCTGGTTCAGTGCCGTCACTTTGGCACCGGGAATGACGGCCCCCTGGCTGTCCTGAACCAGTCCCGTAATGGAACCCGCCGTGTTCTGCGCCAACAGCGAAAGGCTGCAGCAGAGAAAAACGGCGACAACTGACAGCCATGTCTGGCGTGTAAAAGAGAATCTGATTTGCCTTACGTTCACCTGGAGCACACACCCCTCCTCATTTGGCCTGTAGGCCCGACCACTTGGTCTCGATTGGGCTAAGTGTGCAGATTCGGAAGAGATTCGGCAAGATGAATACCGTAACGGAACGATAAGCGGCTTCGAACCAAAGGGTTACGAGACGGACTACGGAGTGCGTTCGGCCCACGTATCGAACGTTCGTTACTGCCGTGCGGGTTCCGGGCGGGTTCCCGGTAGCGTTCCGGAACCTGCTGTTATATAATCAAGCGCCAAGAGGGGGGAGTTCGTGTCCACGACTGCCACGCCATCCGCTTCCAGCGTCCTGAGGATCGAGACCGAGGAAGTTCGGCTGATGATCCGCGAGCAACTTGAGCGCTTGCTTGAAAGTCATCTCTTCCGAAACAGCAAGCGTTATCCCAATATGCTGCGCCATATCGTTGAGCGCACGCTGGCCGGCCGGTCAGAAGAAATCAAGGAGCGTTCTCTCGGTATGGTGGTGTTCGGCCGGCCCCCCGACTACGACTGCAGCGCGGATCCCGTCGTCCGCATGTCAGCCGCGGAAATTCGCAAACGTCTCGCCCAGTACTACAACGAACCGAGACATCGCGATCAGCTCCGCATCGAGCTTCCCATAGGCTCCTACATCCCGGAGTTTCATCGGTCGGAGGGGAATCCGCCTGCTGCGGTTGCGCTTGAACCTCTGTCGCCGAGAGCAGAACCGGAGTTCTTTCACACCGAGGCACAAGTCCCAACCGCCCGTAATAGGCGAAGTCGCAAGGTGGTAATCGCCGGAGCGACGGCTTTCGCCGCCGCCGCCGCCGTCGCGAGCTTCCTGGTGTGGCCCGAATCCGCTCTGGATTCCTTTTGGCGGCCCGTGCTCGTGGACCCGCAGCCAATTCTGTTATGCGCGGCGAAAAGCCCGTTCTCTCCCAGCCAGCCATTGGCCGCCGGTCAGCAGGATTCGAATAGAGCTGGAATTGCGTGGGCAGACGTGGTAACGCTGACGCGACTGGCGTTGCTGGTCCAAGGGAAAAGGCATCCGCTTCAGTTGCGCCGCGAGGATCGAGCATCCTTCGGCGAGCTACAACAGAGCGCAACCATACTGATCGGTGCATTCAATGCTGCCTGGACCATGCGCCTGAGCGATGTGGGGCGCTATGGGTTTGAGCATGACGGGACGAAATACTGGATCGTCGACCGTCAAAATCAGGCGGCGCGCCAGTGGGGCATTGACCTCGACAACCGAAACAGCGAGGGGAAATTGGACCTGCACGAGGACTTCGCGATTATTTCGCGGGTCCTGAATCAACGAACCGGCAAGATGCTGGTGACGGTGGGCGGTCTCTACGGTTTTGGAACCCAGGCCGCCGGGCAGTTTTTGACCGATCCGAAATACTTCACGAAGTTCGCCGCAAGGCTGAAAAGCGGCTGGGAGTCGAAGAATCTCCAGCTTGTGATCCGGACGGAAGTGATCGATGGAACGCAAGGTCCGCCGGAGTTGATCGCGTCCTCGGTTTGGTAGAGGCAACGCCCGCCGCGCTGACGCAAAATCGATTTATGGCACCGCCGCGTTTAGAAGCAATCGGTTGAGCGGTCGCTTGCCGGCCCACGCGATTCCTCTGAGCAAAATCGTCTGATAAGCAGACTGCTGGAAATTGGCGTAGAGGTGCCCCTGAAGGGTGACAAACGCCCGATAGGGCCGGCCTCCCGGAAGAGTTCTTTCGTACGTCCAAAGTTGGGGAACGATCTTTCCCGTCGGGTCCGGCGAAGTCGCCAAGACGTGCGCTTCGGGAGCCATCCGAAGCAGGAAAAACATCTCGTCATCCATCTCGAAGTCCGACACTCCTGCCAGGATCGGATTTGCGGGATCCTCGAAATGCAATTTGAGCTTGCCCGCGGAACTGTTCCTTTCCCCGTGCTGCTTGGCCCCGCCGGCAACCGTCGCAAACCAGGCTGCATCACTGCCGCACATTCCGTCGTGAATGACCACCAGACCTCCGCCGCGTTTCAGGTACTCATCAAGCACGACCCGTTCGGCGGGGCTTACATTTGCGCCGTCCGAAGCGTAGTCGATCAGAACATCCGTCCTGAGAAGTTCATCAGCGGTGGGGAACCGGGGCGCGCCGTCGACCACCGCACCGCGCGCTGTAAGAAGTTTCGTCCAGCCGGCGAGGAAAGCGGGATAGTCGTGCCTGCCATTATCCGGGGCGCCGTGAGTCTTCGCGCTCGACCGGATAAGGACCCGCAAAGATTGCGGCTGAGCGGCAAGCGCCCCGCACGTGACCGCCGCCAGAACGATAAACCGGGCGATTCTCATGGTCTCGGATCCGATAAGCAGCCACAAGAAATGGTTTCTGAAGGATGGAAGCATCTGCACTCGAACCTGAATGTTCAACTTGGCTGAGTTTGACACTTCTATGGTGGACAGACAAGCCTGCTACGGTAACTCGCACCGGCGCGGTCGGGATGCTTCGCGTTTTCAGTAGCTTGACGAGTAGTATCGGACGGGTAGCAGGGGTATGATACCTGGCTACTGCCCGGCAGGGGACCCCGAATCCACCGCCGGAGCAGCGGAGGACGAGCAACGTCGCCCCGCGGGTCCGTAGCAGTAGAGCATCCGGCAGGGTGTTGAGCCGATGTTCGTCAACTAGTGGAATACGTTCGGCAGGATGTACACGGCCTGGCCCGCCGAGAGGACAGTGCGCTCCTCGCCCAGGCACATTTCTGCGGTGCCTTCCAGGATGAAGGACACATCTTCCTGCTCCTGGTTGTGCCAAGGCACCTGTCCGCCATCGGGATCGAGGGTGACGATTCCGATCGAGAAGTTCGACGCTTGGGTGGGGCTCGCTCCGCCTACGAGATTCTGCGTCAGGCGCCGGGCCGGATAGCGCCGGCCGCAATCGGTTCCAGGTCCGCGATGGTCATGCCATTTCCTGCGTGCTTCGCGTCCGCACCATCAGCAGGTTCGTGCCTTCTTGCAGCACATCCCCTTGGTTATTCAGCACCTGGACGCTGAGCGTCAAAATACCACGGTCGCCGCGGCTGGTCAGCCGCTTCTGCGCAACGGTCAGGCGCCCGAAGATCCGCGTACCCGGGTACAGGGGTGCACGGAAGTTCCACTGCCACGATAGCGAGGCTATGGCGGCGAAACGCTTTTCGGCGCGGTTCTTCAAGCCGTCTACCAGGATGAGCCCGAGCAGTCCGTGCGCGATACGCCCGTTGAACCCCACGGAGCGTGCGAAATCGTCGTCCATGTGCACGTCGAAAAAATCGCCGGACAGGCCCGCGAACTGAACGACGTGGGCGTCGGTCACCAATAGCCCGCCGGTGTCGTACGTCAGCCCGACCGGCACGTCTTCGTAGAACAGCAGATCGCTCAATTCGATGCTCCTTTGCCGGGGATCATGCCGGCGCCTTCTCGGCGTCCATAAGAGTTTCCGGTTCGCGTCACACAAAGACCCCGGCCGGCATCACGCCAACCTGTCCGATCAAAGGCCGGAACTCCATGCCTGGCAGCACGTCCCTCTCAATGTCGATCCCCGGCGCGACCTCGATCAATTCCACGCCCTCAACCCCCAACCGAAACACTGCGCGCTCGGTGATGTACAGCACCTCCTGCCCCTTGCGTCTTGCATATGCTCCGGAGAAAGTCACCCGCTCCACGGCGCGCACGAACTTCCGCACCTTTCCTGGCTGCACCACCTCCAGTCGGCTATCGGCCCACCGCAGCTTCGAGCCCTGCGCGTCGAACGTCCCGCAAAACACGACCTTCTTCGCGTTCTGCGCGATCTCGATGAAACCACCCGGTCCGATCAGATTCCCGCCCAAATGCGACACGTTTACATTACCCTCCGAATCCACCTCGCCCATCCCAAGGAAAGTAATGTCGATTCCGCCGCCGCTATAATAGTCGAACTGCTCGATCGAGGGGATGATCGCGTCCGTGTTTCTCGCAGCGCCAAACAGCCGATCGTCGAGCATTCGGCCGTTGTGCGCCCCCTGTTCCACACTAATCCACAAGTCTCCACCCAAGCCCTGCTCGGCTATTACACCGAATATCCCGCCCGGTATACCGAAGCCGAAGTTGAGCGATGCTCCCGGCCGTAGTTCCAGCGCCGCCCGTCTGGCCACAATGCGCCGCTCGAGCTTGGGTGGCAAATCCGCCTGGAGTTCATCCAGATAAGCCCTCCGCGACCCGCTCACCGCGGGATCGTATCCGAGCCCGTAAAACTGCTGCTGCGCCGTATCCTCCACCACCGCGTCCACCATGATGCCCGGAACCCGCACATGCCGGGACGGCAAACTTCCCGGCTCCACTATCTGCCGCACCTGCACAATCACCACGCCGCCGCAGTTGTGCGCTGCCAGCGCGATCGAATGTATGTCCAGGTCGATCGCCTCTTCTTCCGGGCTCACGTTGCCCCTTGTATCTGCGTAAGTCCCACGAATGATGGCGGCGTCTACGCGGAAGGGCTTGTACCGCAGCACCTCCTCGCCGGCGATCTCCAGCAGTTCGACCATCGTGTCCCGGCTCCGCTCATTGCATCGGCCACCCTGCTGCCGCGGGTCGGCGAACGTCTCCAGTCCGCAGTGCGTGAACAGCCCCGGCCGTCCCGCGCCAATCTCACGCAACAGTTGCTGGATTACGCCTCCCGGAAAACAGTACGCCTCGATTTTGTTCTCGCGGATCAACTGCTGCATCTGCGCCGACCAGGTGAAGTGCGACGCAATCACGCGCTTCAGCATCCCTTCGTGCGCGAACCGGTTCGTCCCCATCGATTGCCGGTCACCAAGCCCCAGCGAGTGCACCAGCGTCAAGTCCCGCGGATGGCCCGTTTCCAGGAACCGCCGTTCTATCGCCTCGAATACCAGCTCGGCCGAGATCATTCCCGCCCCGTTGCCGCTGATTGCGACTGTGTGCCCGTCCTGAATCAGCGCGGCGGCCTCGGCCACCGACATCACCCTTGCCTGCCTGGTTCTCATTGGTTTCGATACTCCGGCTTCCGCTTCTCGATGAACGCACGCACGCCCTCTCGGCAATCTGCCGTTCCCGCCGCTTCCGCCACCGCGCTTGCATGATGCTGCCGTAGATCGGTGTGAAGCCCTCCAAGAATCCCCTTCACCAGCGCCATCGCCGCTGGACCGTTGGCGCAAAGACGCTCGCGCCATGCCACCGTCTGCTTCTCGAGATCTTCCGCATCTTCGGCCACCGCCGTCACCAGGCCCCAGTCCAGAGCCTGCGCCGCCGCGATTGGCGTGCCAAGCAGCGTCATGTGCCGGGCTCGCGCCAACCCGATCGTCTCCGCCAAACGAGAGACGCCCATCCACCCCGAGATCATCCCGAGCGTCACCTCGGGCGTCCCCAGTTTGGCTGAGCGCACCGCAATACGCAGGTCGGCCGCAAGCGCCAGTTCCAACCCGCCGCCCAGCGTGTGACCGCTGAGCACCGCAATAACAGGCTGCGGCAGCGCGGCGATGCGAGTGAATACGTCGATCCCCGGTAGGATCCAGTCGCGTGCCATTTCGTGCGGCCCCAGCGCTCCCCAACCTTCGATATCGCCTCCGGTGCAGAAGAATCGCCCGTGTCCGCGGAGTAGTACCACCCGAACGGCACGATCGCCTTCCAACTCGCGAGCGAACCCATCCAACTGCCGAAGCATCGGCATGGTAAGGGCGTTACCCTTTTCCGGCCGGTTCAGTGTGATCTCGGCCCACGTCGCCCCGCCCTGCTCGAATCGCTCAATCAAAACATCCGTCATCGCATGCTCTCAAAATCGCGGCGTAATTAACCCGCCGTCTACCGATACCGCCTGCCCCACCGTATATGGCATCCGCCCCTCAGCCATCATCGCGACTGTCTCCGCGACATCGGCCGGATAACCCCACCGCATCGCCGGCACCAGTCCGGCGGCGATCCGCGCGTCGTAATCCGCCTTCACCGGAATCGTCATCCCGGTCTCGATCACGCCCGGTCTCACCTCATACACGCCTATCCCGTCCGCCGCCAGCCGCAGCCCGAAAAGCTTGGTAATCATACTCGATGCCGTCTTCGACACACAGTACTCGCCCCGGCTCACAGACACCGCCACTGCGTTACTCGACGTAATGTTGATGATGCTGCGGTGTTGCCCGCCGACTTCACCCTGTCGGAGCATATAACGCCCCGCCGCTTGGCAAAGGAAGAATACCGCGCGCGTGTTTACCGCGATACAGCGGTCGAAGCTCTCCGGCGTTACATCCAACAGATCGCCGCGCCGCAGCACACCAACCCCAGCGTTGTTCACCACGCAATCGAGCCGGCCCCATCGGTCGACCGTCGCGTGGACTATCCCAGCATGCGTCGCCAGGTCGGCGACATCGGCCGTCCACTCGAACGCCGACCCGCCAAGCGCTGCAATTTCGCCCGCAACTTCCGCGAGCAAGTCCGCGCCGTCGCGGTCCACCAGCGTCACATCAAAACCGGACCGCGCCAGCCGCACCGCGCACCCGCGCCCAATGCCGCGGGCCGCCCCCGTTACTAATGCCACGGGCCTCATTTCATCACGATCCTCAATATGGTTTCCACGTTGAAAATGAGGCGGCGCGTCAGCGCCTGCGGCGCCATCAGGTCGGTTTTATACAATGCGCCTCCCAGCCTTCAACGCTACGTAGCAATGCGGCGCTTTATGACACCTTCGAATAATCCATGATGATCTATATCCCCGATTCAATTCAAATTGTAAGACGTGCGGCGGATGATGTCGTCCTGCGTCGCCCGGTCGAGCGTCACAAATAGAGCACTGTACCCCGCTACTCGCACCACGAGGTCCCGATATTTCTCGGGGTGTTTCTGGGCTTCCAGGAGAGCTTCCGTGCTGACGGTGTTGAATTGAACGTGCCAGAGTTTCAGACTCCGGAATCCCTTCAGCAACGCCACCAACCGGTTCAGTCCTTCTTCGGATTCCAGGCTGCCAGGCGACAGGCGCAGGTTCAGCAACTGGGCGATGCTCTTGATTGTGGGCAGTCGGGAAAGCGAACGGAGAACCTTGGTGGGACCGCCGGTGTCGCAGCCGTGAACGGGTGACACCCCTTCCGCAATCGGCTCGCCCGCGCGGCGTCCATCGGGCGTCGCGCCGACACTGGCCCCTAAGGGCACGTTGGCGGCCCGCCGAGTTGCGGCAGAACCTGGCGGAGAATTCGCGCGTGAAGCAGATTCACGGCAGGGTTCGCGGGCCGGTACAAACGGGTGCGGCGATGGAACGAGCGGTGCGAGAACCTCTTCGGGCTCTACCAAAATCGCTTCAGGCATAATAGACCTGTTACTCCTAAAAATATGGGTGGCGCAGGCTGCTTGCGCGCCACACTCACAACTACTGCCGGGTTGGTAACCCCAACTGACTCCTTCCGAGCGCGGTAAGATCGTTTTCCGTGCCGCGTCCGCGAAAATCGACTTCGAAGTCGTCGGGAGCGAAATCGGGCGGAGTCCTGCCTTCCAGGAAGGTGGGGGCCTGCCGGGCCAGGTAGGCTGTGTTCTTGGCGCACCCGACAGTGGCGCCGATATATATGACGTTGCTGTAGCCCTGGCCTTTGTGTTCGTCTTCGACTGCGTGCACCACATCGGAGTGCCAGAACACAGCGTCGCCCGGTTCCATCACCGGGATCGACGTGAGCCCCTCTAAGAGTGGGGCGTGCCATTCCGGCCGCACTGACAGCGCACGGCCTGGCATGGCCCCGCACAAATCGGCGCCCGGAACGTCGTCCTGGAGAGCGCGGAGCAGCATGTACACCATGCTGTTCGCGATCGGGATCAACTGCAGCGTTCCGTCTCCCTTGCCCTGCCGGGTCAACGCCGTCCAGCCTTGGAAAGTGCGAAACATGGAGCAGACGGCCGGAGACGGGATCTCGCGCGCATCCGGGCGAAAGGCGGCATCGAAGGGATCGTAATCGCGCCAGTTGCCCGCGAACACGTGGCGGTAAACAGCGCGGAAATTCTCGTCGAGCCAGCGCTCCACCGATCCGCCATCGCAGTGCGGCGAAATGCCGAGGGAGGTGGATCCCGGCGGCCGCCTCCGGATGCGATCGGCGTACACCGGCGTCTGCTCGGGATCGAAATGACGGCGGCCCTCGCTTTCAGCACGCCACAGGCGGTTAATAAAGATGCGTGCTCGGGTGAGCGATTCCGCTTGGCGCGCTTGCACCTGCGGACGCGACCAATAAATGCCGTAGATCTGGGGCTTGCTCATCCCCAGGTTGCCGAAATACTTGTCTTCTGCGGCATGGGCGAGTTTCTCGTCCAAACGGTTCTCCTCCACATACCTGCCGATCTCTTCATTCCAGGCGCACGCCTGTTCGGGCGCAAAGACATTCCTGATGACGCATGCGCCGCGATCTTTGATTTTCGCAGTCATTTGCGGCGACACGGCGCCGTCGGCGATCTCGGAATAGGGGACGGTAGGGATCACCGCCTCGCCGGCTTCCCGCTCCTTGACGATCTGCGCCACATTGCGGCGCAGTTCAGATTCGACGTCGCGGAAGACGTCCGCATAATTCGGGAGCGCCTGCCGCAAGTCCTTCTTTACCTGGCGGATGGCTTCGGGTAGATTCTCGATTTCGAACGGCATGGTGCTGTCCTCCTGGAACCAATGGAAAGGCCCGTGAAGGGCACGGGCTCGTCTCAGGCCCTATGAAGCGATTTTAGAGCGGTTCCCAAGTCTGGAATGGCCGGGAAAGGCCAATTACCGATAGAATTCGGACAGCCTGTGGATGGGAAATGGCCGAAACTCAGCAGTAAAATCGATACAACGTCCGACGGCACCAGCGTCGGGTCGCGAGGATCGGGTTCGAATTAGGTTTTCGCGGTCCGTACCCAGTTCGGAGTTTTCGGACACAGCCTGCCCACTGTTTGTCTGAATAGTATCATTTCTTGACTGAATCCGGAGTTGTTCCCGCTCTTGGTGCGGCCTAAGATCAATCATGCGGTCCACCGGAAGCGCGTGCATCCGTTACTGTCGCGCTTCAGGTTCTCCATCACTCAGGGTAAAAGAGCTATGTCGTTCCACGTTGGCAATCTATCCGAAGCGATTCGAGACTTTAGGGCGAAACTGCCATGGAAGCGTGAAGCCGCCATGCGCGTCCTAGTCGTGAAATCGACCTGCTGGCTGGGTTTTATACTGGTTTGCGCGACGACGTTCAGTCTGGCGCAAACTTCCCGCCCCGGTTCCGTTCCTGCGGACGCGGCGAATAGTCTGCAGCCGTTTATATCCAGCAATTGTTATACCTGTCACAGCTCACAAACGAAAACGGCAGGGCTGGACCTGGAATCTGCTGCCAGTCGCTCGTCCTCAATTCTCCAAGACCGCACTACGTGGGAAAACGTCCTGGCCAAGCTGAAGTCGCGCCAAATGCCGCCGAAGGGTACGCCGCGGCCTGAAGAAAAGGGACTCCAAGCCGTCATCCACCAGTTGGAAGGCGCACTGCTGGCAGCCGAAACGTCTGCCAAACCGGATCCCGGGCATATCGCACCACACCGTCTGAACCGCACGGAATATAACAACACGGTTCGCGATCTGCTGGGGGTCGGCACACACCCGGCGGACGACTTTCCGCAGGACGATTCCGTCTACGGCTTCGATAATATTGCCGATTCGCTGACCATCTCTTCTCTCCTGATGGAGAAATACATGGCCGCCGCGGAGAAAATCGCGGACACAGCCATCTTTGGCCCCGACCTGAAACCGGAGCCCGTGCGTATCGACGTGGCCATACCGCGACGCATGGAAACCACTAACTCCGTACAGATTACGACGCCCGCCTATTACTCGATGTCGAACTATGACGTGACGGGACTCTCGCAGCCCGGGTCGTATCACCTAAGTTACCAGTTGCCGGTGACGGCCGAGTATGTCTTCAGGATCACGGGAGCCGGTAACCGTCCTGCCGGCTCCGAGCCAACCCATGTTGAGTTTTGGGTGGATGGCAAAATTGCGAAGACGTACGACGTGGCCAACGTCGGGCTGTCCGGCTTCGAGCGCCGCCCCGACTTCTGGGAAGCGCGCTTGATGCTGTCGGCAGGGACACATGATTTCGTGGTTACGTTTCCCAGGCAGTTCGATGGCCTGCCGGCGAAATATGGAGGACCGAACCCGTCAAAACTGCCCGAGCCCCCTGGACGCGGCAATTTCAACGCTACGGCTAACGCCACACCCGATCCCCAGGCAGCCGCCGGCGCTGGCCGCGGCGGTCAAGCTGCCGACAATCGTCCGGGCAAGATTGAGGAGCGGCGCATCGCCGCTGAGAGGGCCAGGCAGCAGGCCGAGCACCCCACGTGGAACGGTCTGTCCGTTAATGAATTCGATATTATCGGTCCCTATAACTACACCAGGGTTCCGTCACCGGAGAGTAAGCAGAAGGTTTTTACCTGCAGCTATTCGGACAAGGCCAGTCAGCCCTCATGCATGCATAAAATCGTCTCCGACCTCGGGGCCCGCGCGTTCCGGCGTCCAATGGCAGCCGGCGAAGCCGAGCCTTTCGTCGCGATTGCCGAGAGCGCGCAGCGCCGCAGCGGCTCCTTCGAACATGGCGTCTCGGTGGCTCTCCGGGCAATCCTGGTCTCGCCGGATTTCCTGTTTCGCATAGAAAAGAACGCCGCGTCGGGCGATGCACCGCACCGAATCTCAAACTACGAGCTTGCCTCGCGGCTGTCCTACTTTCTTTGGAGCAGCATGCCGGATCCGGAACTGACGAAGCATGCGGCCGACGGATCTTTGAATAAGCCGGACGTGCTTCGGGCCGAAGTGAAGCGCATGCTGTCCGATTCCAAATCGAGCGCACTGGCCGACAACTTCGCGGATGAGTGGCTGGAAGTGCGACGGCTGGAATCGATCACTCCGGACCGCGATCGCTTCCCGGACTTCGACGATTACCTGCGGGATTCGATGAAGCAAGAGACCGAGCTGTTCATCCAGAATCTGCTCCACAACGACGGCAGCATCCTCGATCTGATCGATGGCAAGTACACGTTTCTCAACGAGCGCCTGGCCGGTCATTACGGCATTCCGGGAGTGAAGGGAACCGAATTCCGGAAAGTAGACCTCACCGGAACCGGCCGCAGTGGCGTTCTGACGCAGGGCAGCGTCCTTTCGGTCTCTTCCTACGCAACCCGCACCTCCGTGGTTCTGCGCGGCAAATGGGTTCTGGAGAATTTTCTGAACGCTCCGCCCCCGCCTCCTCCGCCGAACGTACCCGGCCTGGATGCTTCGCGCGTAGGCACCTCGGCCTCGTTGCGCCAGGTAATGGAGCAGCACCGGGCCAACCCGGTTTGTGCTTCTTGCCATACACGTATGGACCCGCTGGGTTTCAGCCTGGAGAATTACGATGCGGTCGGATCGTGGCGCGATCAGGACGGCCAGGTTCCCGTGGATTCGTCGGGCGTGCTTCCGGATGGCCGAACCTTTCAGGGCGCTGACGGCCTCAAAGCGATTCTTCGCAGCGACAAGGACGCATTTGCGAACGGCATGGCGTCAAAGCTCCTGACCTATGGTCTGGGACGGGGCCTTGAAAGCTACGATCGCCCTGTCATCAGTCAGATTGTCCAAAGCCTGCCGGCCAACGGCTACCGTCTTTCCAGCCTGGTGCTGGAGATCGTAAACAGTCTTCCATTCCAGATGCAGAGAGGAGCAGGACCCCAATGACATTCGTGACTCGGCGGCATATCCCGCGGAGGCGTTTCCTGAAAGGTATCGGCACGGCTATCGCCCTGCCGTTTCTGGATGCCATGGTCCCCGCATTCTCACGGGCCGGAGAGACCAAAGCGCCCGTTCGCATGGCGTTTCTGTATGTGCCGAACGGCATCATCATGAAGCAGTGGACCCCGGAGGCGAATGGGAGTAACTTCGAGTTCCCCCGCATCCTCAAGGGGGTTGAGCCGTTTCGCGAAGATTTGCTGGTGCTGACAGGCCTGGCCCATAAGACGGGGGAGGGATCGGCCGGGGACCATGCCCGGGCCGCTGCAACGTTCCTGACCGGAGTCGCCCCGAAGAAGACCACCAGCGCCGATATCGAGGCCGCGATTTCGGTTGACCAGGTCGCCGCCAAAGCGATTGGGTCGAAGACCCGCTTACGCTCCCTGGAACTGGGATGCGAAGTCTCGCGCACAGTCGGGAGTTGCGACTCTGGATATAGCTGCGCCTACATCAACAGCATGTCCTGGAGAGGCCCAACCACTCCCAATCCCCCGGAGACGAATCCGCGGCTCGTATTCGAGCGCCTCTTCGGTACGCTGGCAGGGAACAACGACCCCCAGGCTAACGCCCGCACTGAAGAAGACCGCAAAAGCATCCTGGACACGGTCACCGGCCGGACGCGGCAGCTTATGGCCGAAGTCGGCGCTTCCGACCGGCACAAGATCGACGAGTATTTCACTTCGATCCGGGACCTCGAAGGGCGGATTGCTATTTCCGCGAGCGATCAGGAGGCAGCCCGGGATATTGAAAAACCCGATGGCGTCCCGACCGGATTCGTGGAGCACGCCCGCCTGATGAACGATCTCATGCTGACCGCGTTCCGCGCCGATATTACGCGCATTGCCACGCTGATCTACAGCAAAGAGGCGAGCACGCGATCATATCCGGAACTGGGCTTCTCCGACCCGCACCATCCGCTCACTCATCACCGGAATAATCCGGATTTGATCGAAAAGGTGGCTCAGATCAATTGCCATCATATCGAGCAGTTCGCGCACTTCCTGCAGAAGGCCAAGTCGATTTCCGAAGGCGATGGAACCCTGCTTGACCATTCCATGGTGGTCTATGGCAGCAGTATCAGCGAAGGCAACGGTCACATTCACACCAACCTGCCGATCGTGCTGGCGGGGCGTGGCGACGGTAGTTTGAAGCCCGGACGTCATATTGTCTATCCCGAAACGCCGATGACGAATCTGTATCTCTCGATGCTGGACAAGATGGGAGTTCCCACCGAGAAGTTGGGAGACAGCACAGGTCAGACGGTACATCTGGCAGATGTTTAACTCTATATCGCTGCGCCTGTCGGAACGGTGCCCCCGTCTCCCGGCCAGGCAACGCCGGCTGGCGGCGGAAGAGCGGGCGCAGCAGGAGAGGCGGTGGAAGTGGCCGCACGGATCCGAATTTCATCGCCCTTGAACCCATGGCCGGTATTACGGACGCCATGAATCTGGCGCAAAAGGGACTATATAAAGAGCTGCAATATATCGCGCCCGGCGGAGCTTAAAAGTGCCCACACTTTCGGGCTAGACCCGGAAGTACGTATCTTAAAGAGACTACTCATGGGACGCGATCAATCGCATTCTTCGCGGCGGAAATTCCTGACGGCAATAGCCGGGATGGGCGGCGCAATCCTGCTCACTCCCCGTCAGCTTCGATCGGCCGACGTTGACCCGCGCGTCGCGCAAATCGTATCTAGAACCATCGCGGTTGACCTGCATAGCCACGTGCAGATCCCGTTTGTGAAAGATCCGGCAGTTGCCAAGCCGGATCCGGATATCGATTTGGCCGGCGAAATGAAGCGCTCGGGGTTTTCGGCCGTTTGCCAGACCTATAACTTGGATGCCGTTGGGAGCGCGGAAGCGGGTGACTATCACAGGTACCAGCTTCAGGCGCTCGCGTTCGAGGACCGGCTGCTGGCGCGGAATCACATGCGGCGGGCTCTGAGTTTGAAGGATCTGCAATCCGCCCACGGCCAAGGGCAGCCGATCATCGTTCAGTCCGTCGAAGGAGCGCAATTCATTGAGGGGCGCCCGGAGCGCGTTGAAGAAGCGTACCAGCGGGGCTTACGGCATCTGCAGCTCGTTCACGAGTTGGATGACATGGTTGCGCCGCTCGGCGATGTATACACGGCCACCGCTCATTTAGGAGGACTAACCCCTTTCGGGGCACAGGTCGTCAAGGAATGCAACCGATTAGGGATCGTAGTCGACCTTGCGCACGGAAACACTGAAACCGTGAGGGGTGCATTGAAAGCGGCCAAGCAGCCCTTGATCATCTCACACACCGGCATCCGCAATGCGGCAGGCGAGAGGAACACTTCGGCGGATATGCAGCGGCGTCTGATCACCAAGGAACATGCGCGCGAGGTGGCGGATTCGGGCGGCGTTATCGGCGTGTGGTGGCGTCTCGTAGTCACCGTGGCAGAATATGTCGCAGCGCTCAGGGACATGGTGGATGCCGTAGGCGTCGATCATGTCGGCATCGGTACCGATACGGACCTCACGGCATCCTATGTTCTTCCGTACACCAACAAAATCTGGCCGGACGAGAATGGCGGATTATTCTATGCGGTCGCCGGCGAGATGCTGAAACAGGGCTTTACACCCGACGAAATCGGCAAGATCGGCGGCGGCAACTTCTGCCGCATTTTCGCTATGGTCACAGCAGTTCATGCCTGAGATCGCGAAGGCGACGACGGAACGACCAGAGGTCAACTGAGGATGAACAGGCGCACGCGATCCGGCCCGAGAAGGAAGAGAAAGCTAACAGCTGCGATTCTTGGTACAGGTTTCGTGGGCCGCCTCCATGTGGAGGGGGTCCGCCGTCTCGGCGCGGTGAAAGTGGCCGCCATCGCGGCTTCGGGTCCTGTGAAGGCCCGCCGCTTCGCCGATGAGGTTGGTGTGAACCGCTCGTCCGGCGACTACCGCGAACTGTTGTCCGATCCTGCCATTGATGCTGTCCACATCTGCACGCCCAACGTTCTGCACTTCCCCATGGCAAAGGCCGCGATGGAAGCCGGCAAGCACGTTCTGTGCGAAAAGCCGTTGGCGCTCACCTCTACCCAAGCCCAAAAACTTATCCGCATCGCCCGGGAGCGCAACCTCGTCAATTGCACTTGCCACAATCTCCGCTACTACCCGCAAGTGCAGAACATGCGGCGCCTATGCGAAGCAGGCGAACTGGGTGAAATCCACAGCGTACAGGGCACCTATTCGCAGGACTGGCTGCTTTACGATACCGATTACAACTGGCGCATTGAGAGCCGGTTGAACGGCCAATCTCGCACGTTTGCCGACATCGGCACGCACTGGTGCGACATGGTGGAGCATATAACCGGTCTCCGCATCACCTCGCTGTGCGCCGACCTGAACACATTCCACCAGACACGCAGGAAGCCGAAAGGGTCCGTTGAAACCTTCGCGGGCAACGCGCTGCTGCCCGGCGATTACAATGAGATCCCGATCGACACCGAGGACTTCGGCGCAGTGCTGTTGCAGCTGGGGGATAAGGCGAGAGGCGCGATGACCGTAAGCCAGATTGCCACGGGCCGGAAGAACCGGCTGTTTGTCGAAATCTACGGCACAAAAGGTTCCTTCGCCTGGGACGGGGAAAGACCGGATGAACTCTGGATTGGCCGGCGGAGTTCGGTGAATTCGCTGTCCATCAAGGACCCCACGCTGATGAGCGAAAAGGCCCGCAGCTATGCCGATCTTCCCGCGGGCCTGAGCGAAGGTTATGACGACACGTTCAAGCAATTATTCCGGCGCTTCTACCAATCGATCGCCGACCGCTCCGCGCAGGTCGAATATCCGACCTTTGAGGACGGCCTGCGTCAACTGCACATCATTGAGACTGTGCTCAGAAGTTCCGGCAAAAAGGCATGGATGAAGGTCGAATAGCGGATCTCTTGGGTTAGATCCGGCTAACGAGAGCGGCGCTCACTGATATGATTCGGATAGGGCGCCGGCGAGAGATGTCCGAAATCGGAGGTAGGGATGGAGCCTCTTCACATTCCTGCGCAGAGCCCAACATTCAAACAGAATGACATGGAACGAAAGACTCTGCGCACTACCGCGCTTAGGAACGAAAAATGCCTGCGCTCTTCTTCAAGTGCAGGCATCATCGCAACCCGATGGGTAGATTTCTATTTGAATATCTTGCTTGCGTAGTCACCCAGAAAATCGCGCCACAGGAACCAATAATGACGCCCTGGAATCTCCTTATAGGAGGTAGGGAAGCCTTTGGCCTTCAGTGCGGCTTCGAGCGCAACTGTGCGATCGTGCGCCTGGTCGATGTCGCCTGCGCCAGTCCAATACAACTTCAGGTTAGCCTTCCTGATCGCGTCCAACTGCGATAGAAATGTAGGATCGGAAGCGTTCTGTACGCCTGAGCTGAAGACGGCAATGTAATCGAAGGTGTCAGGATTGTTGTTAGTCGTCACGATTGTCTGGCCGCCTCCCATCGAAAGGCCGGCAATCGCGCGATGCGCCTTGTCCGGAACTACCCGATAGGTCTTTTCCACAAAGGGAATGACGTCCTTTACAAGGCTTTCAGGATACGAGCCCGCATAGGGCGGGAAAGGGTTTCCTGTGGTTTGGGGGGCCCGGCCGCCGGGACCTGCGGGAGGTGCGCCGACTGGATTGGGCGCCGGTGCGATCACCTGCTGCGGAGAGGGAATCGGTCCGTAACCGAAGCCCTGCGATACTCTCTGCGTCGCATTGCCGTTCGGCATCACCACGATCATCGGAACAGCCTTGCCCGATGCAATCAGGTTGTCCATGATGATGGTGGCGCGGCCCATCACCGTCCAAGCATCTTCATCGCCGCCGCCGCCGTGCAGCAGGTACAGCACGGGATACTTCTTCGTCGTGTCGGTCTGATAGCCAACCGGCAGATACACATACATCCGGCGCTGATCCATGTGCAACGTGGGCGAGGGATACCAGATCTGCTCCAGAGTTCCGTGCGGCACATCCTTGAACGTCCATAGATCCGATGCCGGTCCGGGAACCATCACCAACGTGTTGTAGCGGCTGCCGTCGCGCTCGGTTTCGGAGTTCGAGGGATCCAGCACGCGTACTCCGTCCACTACGAACCAGTAACCGTAAAGCTGCGGGCTCAGCGGGCCAATGGTAGTGCTCCAAACGCCGCCGGCGCCCTTGGTCATTGGCAAGTCGACGGCGCCGAGCCAACTGCCTTCCAGAAGGACCGTTGTTGCGTTCGGTGCCGACAGCCGGAAAGTCACCTTGTCGTCGCTGGAAAGTTCTGGCGACTTCAGTTTTGCGGGCGCTGCCACGGGGTTGGGTTGCGGTTGGGCCATCACCATGCCGGGCAGGGTAAGGACGGCGAACACGAAGGTATAAAAAGACAGTTTCATGGATACTCCTAATTCGGCACTGTGTCTTCGAGTTTCAGAATCCTACTGAGATTCTACGGGCATTCGGAATTCAGAAGTGAGCCGAAAATGCCAATTATGAATGCAATTCGGACAATTGCGTCGGTCTCCTGTACATTGACCGCCAGCGGCCAATTGCACGACTGCGCCCGGAGCTTGCGACGCCGCTTGATTGCTGTAGGGAATGCGCAGCTGACTGCCGGGACTGTTCAGCGTGCTGTCCACTATGACGTAGACCGCGCAAGGATTGACAGTATCAGTGTTGGCGACCGTTACGACTTCGCGATCCCTGACGCGACAAAACTAGACGGTTCACGCGCCAGAAAACATGGGATAGCGCAAACCACGGCCCGAAGAGGAAAGTCCCCGGGCTACACTTGCCGGGCGTTAGCGGCTCTCTTTCGGCCGAATCGACAAGTCAGCGAGAGGCGCCCGCCGTCGGCCGGGGGCTGGAGGGCGGAAGTCCCCCGACCGAAATCCGCCTTGAAGCCCTATCGGCTGACCGGGCTTTTCCGTGCCAAGGTGCGCGCGGCTCGCGAGCATCTACGATTGCCGGCAGGCAGGCGAAGGACTTGCCGCTCTGGGCGCTTCTGCGGCTTGTGTTCATTACCGCTGTACTTGCCGATCCCGGTACACGTCCATGGCACGGGGGATGCGCTTTGAGGTCAGGAACTGTTCCAACGGGGTCCCCAAATGGTTCACTACGCTTCCGCCCGCAATCGCAGGCTCATCGCAGTGCATAGCTCAGGTGATATGATTCGGACAGGACGGCGGCAAGAGATGTCCGAAACCGGAGGTAGAAATTGAAGTCGCAATTCGAGCACATAACCTTCCCGAAGGGCTGCTCCATTCGGGTCTATCACAGGCAGATACCCGCAATTCCTTTCGAGTGGCACTACCATCCGGAGTACGAATTAACGCTGACGCTGAATAGCCGCGGGTGGCGGTTCATCGCTGACCACATTGGCCAGTACGAGTCGCAGGACCTGGTTCTGGTGCCTTCGGACATGCCCCACACCTGGGCATCGACGTCCGCGCTTGACGAAAGCCGCCCACACGTCGCTCTGGTGGTCTGGTTCACTCGTACCTGGGCACTCCAGTTGGCGGAAGTGTGCCCCGAGTTTGCCGGTCTACGGAGCTTGCTGAAACGAGCCACGACGGGGCTGAGTTTCCTTCAGGAGGCGGGAGCGCGAATGGAGTCCCGCCTGCCGCAGTTATTGTCGGATTCGCCACACCAACGTCTGCAAGCAGCTCTAGAAACGCTCACCGAGTTAGCCGAAGCCGAGGCGACGCCACTGGCCACACAGATTACCGTGCGGCCTGAAGCCTCCAACGATTCCGAGCAGTTGACACGGGTGCTGAACCTGCTGCATAAGCGATTTGCGGAGCCGATCCGAGTGGACGATTTGTGCTCGGTGGGTAACCTCTCACCACGATCGCTGCACCGGCTATTCGTCCACCATGTCGGAGAGAACGTGAGCGATTACCTGGGCAGGTTGCGAATCGGGCGCGCCTGCATGCTGCTCGTGGAAACCGACCGGCCGATCAGCATGATCGCCTCCGAAGCAGGGTTTTCGAATCTGTCGAACTTCAACCGGCGATTCCTCGAAGCACGAGGCATGACGCCGAGGGAATTCCGCCGGTTCGTCGTGCAAAACGACTGCATGCCGGACTCCCCACCGGAAGTCGAACTGAACAAGCGGTCGCCGTCGTTGGAAACGCTGGCGAAGCGGCTGAACGCACAGACGGATTTCATGGTCTCCCCTCCCACACGAGGAATAAGTGGGCGCCCAGTGCGTTCACCCGGGTGGGCCGCCGCTACTCGTTAAGGCGATCGTTCACCGGGCAAAGCTATTTCATCAGTTTCTGGTACCGGAGCCAGTCGCCGAAGCGTTCGATCCAATTGTCGGTGGGCTGGTCGTGTTTGGGCATGCCGAAGCCATGCCGCCAGCAGAGTAGGTGTGCAACTCGGCCGGCTTGTTGGCGGCTTTCCATGCTAGGAAAAGCGAGGGACTCGAGGCGGATACCGGATCGTTGTAGGCGTGCAAGAAAAAGATCGGCGGGGCATCCTCGGGGATTTTCAGTTCGGGAGCGTTCTCGCAGCAGGTGTAGATGGCGGCGACGAAGGCCGGACGGTTGGCAGCCGTGTGATCGAGGGCGGCTTGGACGGCCACATAGCCGCCTGCGGAGAAGCCCATGATGCCGACATGGGCGGGGTCGAGGCGCCACTCAGCGGCGTGCTGCCGCACGACTTCGATGGCGCGTAGCCCGTCCCCGGCGGCCATGGTGCGTATCTGAGTCTGAGGATCAGGGCCCCCGGCGACACGTCCCGCGGTGCCTCCGGTGGCCCCGCGGCCTGCCCCTCTTGTTCCGACCGCTCCACCTCGGCCGGCCGCGGCGCTGGCCTGGGATTGAGCGAACTCCTCATCAGTTCCTGTGTCGGTGAGGCGGTACTTAAGAACAAAAGCGGCCACGCCGTGCCGCTGGAGCCAGTCGGCCACCAGCCTGCCCTCGGAGTCCCACGAGAGCATTCGGAACGCGCCTCCCGGTGCGACCACCACGGACGTTCCCGTGGCGGTCTCGGCCGAGGGGAGGTACACAGTGATGCTTGGCTTGACGACGTTGCGGACGGCTTTCAGGGCGGGATTGCCGAAGGTGTACTCGGCCTCCTTCTGCGTCCAACTCTCGGAGCCGGGTGCGCCGCTGGTCCATAGCATCACAACGTTGGTCTGGGCCGGTAGCACAGCGGCCGCGAGCAGCAGTCCGGTGATAACCGCGGCGCCAGCGCGCGCGGCCTTTGGATTGTTCTGAGGGATCATCGGTACGATTCTACCTCCGGGGCCGAATCGGGTTGCTCACGGCTTCCCGAACACGATCTGCGATCACAGCCGGGGCGTCGTCGATGGCGAGCGCTATGGCGCGCTCATATCCTTGCGGTCCCGTGATGAGCAATCGGAATCTCCCTTGAACGGGTTGGCGGCAGTCCACCCTTAGTGCGATACGCCCAAGTGTCATATCTCGTCGCTCAACCAGTCGGAAGCTTCTGCAGCACTATAGAGACGCGAAGCCCGGGGGCGGGCGTTCGCCGTGCGGATCTCACCTTGGTGCAAGCGAATGGCGCGCTGAGCGATGGCCAAGCCGAGGCCGATTCCCCCGCTGGACGCGTCGCGGGACTCGTCCACGCGAAAGAAGGGACTAACTAAAGATCTTGGGCAGCAGGTCCTCCGGAACGCCGGGGCCGTGGTGGCGCACGGTGAGCACGGTGCGAGCCTCACTGACGACGATCTCCGTTTCGACCGGCGCACCACCGGGGGAGTTAGCGGATAGCGTTGCGAACAATGTTTTCGATGGCTCGTTGCAGAAGTTCGGTATCGTCGAGGGTGTGGACGTCTTCCGGGGCATCCACCTCTATATGACAACCACGCTGCTCCGCTTCTAGCTGACAGTCCCACACCACCCCGCGGAGGATGTCGCTCAGACTAACCTCTTCCACCCTGAACGCCTCGGGATCTCCTTCGGCCATTGTCCCATTCGTCGAGAAGAACTACAGGGTCATCGCCGACAAGAACAGCAGGGCGATTGCTGGGCTATCGATGGGCGGCTCTCAGACCCTTGTGGCCACCAACAACAATCCGGGCGTATTCGCCTACATTGGTGTGTTCAGTTCCGGGCCGCGTGTGGTTGACGAAGCATTCGAGGCGCAACTGGAAGGCGTCAAAGCAGGAGTAGTTGAGCTATATTGGACCGGTGCCGGGACCACTGACATGGCTCGCGAAGGAACCATGAACCTCCACTCGATACTGGAAAAGCATGGTTTCAAGACATCCTATAAAGAGATCCCCGGAAACCATTATTGGTTTCTCTGGCGCGATTTCCTCGGCGACTACGCTTCCCTCCTGTTCCGCTGACACGCCTGGCGATGCAGAGTTGGTGGTACCCTCTCTCAAGAGGGAACTTGCCGCGTAGGGAAAATCCAACCCAAAGGGGCGGCGGGCCACGCCATGGAGCCAATTTGTGGTTTGAGAGTAAATGAGTGGCCGAGAAGACCGAAAATGAAATCGGCACTGGAGGACATGGAGAATAGCGGTATGCACACAAGAAATAAATTTATCGCAGCATCGCTGGTCACGATATTGTGCGCTGGCCCGGCGCTCGCCCAACAGCAGCCGCCTCAGGGCACCGGCCAGCAACAGGTAGCGGGCAGAGGAGGTGCAGGCGCGGTGCGATCTCCGGAAATCGCGCACGACGGGAAAGTCACTTTCCGTTTGTCGGCGCCCGACGCCGCTTCGGTCGTCGCGCGCAACTCGACCGGAGGCTTTGCGGACTGGCCGGGCGGCAATGAAGTCACGATGACCAAAGGCGACAACGGAGTTTGGTCCGCCACCATCGGCCCGCTCAAACCCGAATACTACACCTACAACTTCGTCGTGGATGGCGTTCGAACCATGGATCCTCAAAACCCGGTCCACACGCGGAACGGCACGAACTACAGCAATGTGCTTCGGGTTCCCGGCGACCTGACGAACGACTACGCGGTGAACGACGTGCCGCATGGGACCGTGGCGCAGGTCTGGTATCCCTCGCCCATGCTGAAGCTCACGCGGCGCTTGTACGTATACACGCCGCCTGGATATGAGGTCAGCAAAGCCCGTTACCCCGTTTTCTACCTTTTGCACGGCGGAGGCGGTGACGAGGGCGACTGGACGAACCTCGGACGCGCGCCAGAGATCCTGGACAACCTGATTGCGGAGGGCAAGGCCACACCGATGATTGTCGTGATGACGAACGAGAACTCGAACCAGATCGCCTCGCCGGATGTCGGCGTGCCGCCGCTGGGAGGCGGGCCTTCGGCCGGCGCTCCCGCGCGAGGGACTCCCCAGCCGGGCAATCCCATGCAAGGGCAGGCGATGCTCACGTTCCCGAAGAGCATTGTCGCCGACTTGATTCCATTCATCGATACAGCCTTTCGGACATTGCCGCACAGAGATAATCGCGCCATTGCCGGCCTCTCTATGGGCGGCGGCATGACGTTGTTGGCGGCATTCAACAACCTCGACAAGTTCGCATGGGTGGGGACATTCAGCGCCGGGCTTCCGCCAATGCCTGGCGTTGCAGTACCCATCAATCCGCCGCTGCCGAACGCCGCGAGTTTGAGGGGTCCGGACGTCAACAACACCATCGACAAGCAGAAGCTTGCCGCCCTTCTTCCCCAACTCGACGCCAGCGCGAACGCTAAACTGCATCTGTACTATGTCGGCATCGGAGCCGAGGACGGACTGATCACCGCGCACAATGCCTACAAGGAACTCTTGAAGGAGAAGGGCGTCAACGCCACTATTGTCGAAATGCACGGTTATGGGCACGAGTGGGCATTCTGGCGCATCGCCCTTCACGACTTTGCGCCAAGGTTGTTTAAGCCGCAAGCCAAGTAGGAGAGTGTCCGGTACATCGTAGAAGGGAGGGGCTCCCGCTCTCGGCAGGTATGGCCAATGGCGGCATTCAGGTGGTGGACAACATCGGATTGATGGAACAATGAGTCAAGACTCGGGTTTTACGAAGTAGTCGACGAGAGAATCCATTTATGGGGACCGATCACAAATGAGGCGACCAACAAGCTCTGGCAACCACATACTTCAAGCGGAAACGCTCGGCGAGTCTAGATATAGCGAGGAACGCGGCTACCGGATCAATCCAGCGGATGTGGAGAGGCGCGTTCGAACTCGTGTTAATGGGGAAACTGCGATAGAGTCTCAGGCAAAATGTTCCAGACGGCGATTTCTTTCCGCCGTTGCTGTGACAGCAGGTGCTTCGATCATGCTGCGCCCTCACTTAGGCTGGGCGGCGGATATTACCGATCCACGGGTGGCCGACATCGTAGCCAAAACTAGCGGAATCGATACCCATAATCATATCGACGTTCCACTCACCGCCGCCGAAATGCCCGGCCCGGACATCGACCTTGCCGGCGAGATGAAGCGGTCTGGCCTCTCAGCCATCTGCATGACCTTTGCAACCGACTACCAACCCGGCGATGCTTATGACCGCTTCCTCAAAGGTCTGGAGTCCATGGATCGTCAGTTAGAGCGCAACGGCATGACGCGTTCCTTGAACCCGGCCGACGTCGGCACCGCTCAGAAGAAGGGCCAGCCGACCGTGATTCAGGCGATCGAAGGGTGCCATTTCCTTCAAGGCCGTATTGAGCGAGTGGAAGAAGCCTACAAGCGGGGTTTGCGGCACTTGGGACTACTTCACGACAGCGACGCCTCCGTGCCGCTGGGCGATGTGTACACCAACCCTCCGCGGTTTGGCGGATTGACCGCATTCGGGACGGACGTCATCAAGGAAGGCAACAGGCTGGGCATGCTCATCGATCTTGCGCACGCCAATTTACAAACCACGGAAGCCGCGCTCAAGGTTGCTACCCGACCGGTCATCATTTCCCATACCGGTCTCGATACGCAGGTGGGGAACAATCCATCCATGGCGGGGATGATGCGCCCAAGACTCATTAGCAAAGAGCAGGCAGGGATGGTGGCGAATGCCGGGGGGGTGATCGGTGTCTGGACGCATCTGGCCGATACGCCGTTGGTGTATGCAAAGAATGTCCGCGCGCTGGTCGATGTGATCGGAGTCGATCATGTCTGCATTGGCACGGACACCAAACTCACCCAGCCCTTCGGTGGCCGCGGCGGGGGGCCTCCCGGTGGGGGTCGCCCAGGTGGCGGTCCTCCTAGAGGCGGCCGCCCCGGTCAACAGAATGCTCGCGTCGGAGAACGCACCAATCTGGCATGGCAGGATCAAACTGCCGGGTTTTACTACGTCGTGGTCGATGCGCTCTTGAAAACTGACTTCACCCCGGACGAGATTGGAAGGATCGGCGGCGGGAACTTTCTGCGCGTATTCGGCGAGGCCGTTAAGAAATAGGCTGTAGGGTTTTGAATCTTGAACCGCCGTAGGTTTTGCCGAAACAAAAGTCGTCCGGATTCTTTTCTTTGGCGCGGCGGTGAAGCTCTCGGCGAGGTGATTGAAGCCCCCCGGTCAATTCGCTCCGAAAACCTTGGCTGTGATCTTCGCTGCCAGATCGAGTCGTCCGGGCCACCCAAGGCGGCGGCAATGATCCTTGTCAGGAGCGCAGGGTTCGGCGCTATCATCGACGCGTGCCACGGGGGGCTCGGGCGGATTTTCTGACGCTAATCCGAAATATTCCCCGCTTGGTTAACACCCTGGAGAAATTGCCTCACCAGGTTTTCTCCATTCGAGTGTTCGTATTAGGGTTGCATTCGGGGAGCCAAGAAGAACAAGTAACTGTACCAAAACATTGGTGGCTGGCTGTGGGCCGATGCGGCTCATCTCAACAAAATATTCGGGAGCCAGACCAGGTGGCAGCAGTCTCGACTCCGAGGCCGGCTTAGTTTTAGTGTAGAAGCGTAATTGCCCAAGTGGGGACCGCGTCTAATCTGGCCGACTGTTCGCGTCCTAGCGCGACCGTCCGCTGAGAGGCGCCGCACACCAGTGGCACACTGCGCGTTGTCACGTAACTGAATTGTCGGCGTTTACCAAGATGATGACTGATCGGGGTTCAGTCGCATTCCGGCGCGCTCGCGGAGTGCCACGAGGCTGCGCTGCCACGCTCGGCAGACCTCGGCGTAGTTCCTTCTCCAGCAGGGCCCACCCTTCATTGTCGGTGCCCGGCCTGTCGGAGAGTCGGAATGCACATCGATCAGACGGCTTGCTCAATCAGGGGGCGATAGTGGCTCAACCGTGAACCCGAACAAGCTTGCTTTGAACTGTTCATACGTCAATATCGCCAACTCACACCCAATCAGGTCGGCCACTGCGGTCAGAGCCTTATGCTGTCCCTTATCGCGCGTTACAAAGCTTCTGCAATAGGGGAGGTAGACCGCCATGAACATGTCATACGGTCTCGCTTCGCCCAGCCAACGCTCGTTCGGACCACGTATGCAGCGGTCGTACTGGCTGAAGCAGAGGGCGACGAGGAGGGCCTTGAACGGAGGACATCGTTCAATGAAGTCCTTTACCTCGGACTCAGGCGGCAGAGTGGCCGTTGCGCGCTCTATGAGCCCGACGCCGATCGTGAGGTAGGCGCCGCAGCCGGACATGAGGTGATCTGTTACATAGGGCAATATCGGGCAATGGTCCACGGCATTGATGGCAACTTTGGCATTCTGAGCAACGTAGAATCTGCAACTTATACATTCGTTTGGATGCTGCTTGGTTCAAGTCCCACCTCCGGCACCAAATTGGACTCAGCTACCGCGGACTTACCAGGTTGGCGCATTTGGGAAGAGCCGCGGCTCAGACGAAACTCGCCGGCGCGTAGTTCCCGGAACACCCCGAACCTCTACCAATACAACTTCAACGCCAATTGGATCTCACGCGACGTGCGCTGGAACAGCGGGGGCTGGCCGGCTGACGTGATTTGTCCCACGCTCAAATTACCGATCTGCGCGTTCGGATTATTGAATTGCGGTGTGTTCAAAAAGTTGAACGCTTCCGCACGGAATTGCACCCGCCTCTTCTGATCCGCGCTGAACGCGAAGCTCTTGAATAGAGAAACGTCGAGTTGCTTTGTGCCGGGGCCGTACAATGCGTTTCGGCCGGCATTGCCATAGGTGAAGTTGCCCGGCGACACGAATGCGGCCGGGTCGAACCATCTTTGGATGGTCGGGTTATCCAGCGTCCCTGCGCCGATGCGGTTGGGCCACTGCACTCCGCTGCCTGCGTTCAGCAGGCTGGACGCCATGGTCATGGTGAAGGGCGTACCGGTCTGGAACGAGTCGATGCTGTTGATCTGCCAGCCTCCGGCGATCCACTGCAACGGACCGCCGGCGTTACCAAGGAGCGCCTTGCCCTTGCCGATCGGCAATTCGTACGTCCAGCTCAGCACCACGTTATGGCGCAAATCGAAGCTCGAGTTGCCGCGGTTCAAGCTCAAGTTATACGGAGTCTGCACCGTTTCCGATCCGGTTCCGCTGCTGTTATCGATGCTATGCGACCAGGTCCATGCGGCCAGCATGGAAAACCCGGAGCTGAACCGCCGTTCGAAGGTGGTCTGCAGCGAGTGATAGTGGGAATCGGCCCAGGGCCCCACCGCCGTGCCATCGCCGAGGTTGGGATAAGGGCGTCGGGCGGCTACCGCGCCGGCGCCGGGAATCGCCTCGTTGATATTGTCGGTCACCAGGACATGGGTACCCTTCATGCCGACATAGGCCACCGTGAGGACATTGTTCCTCCCCAGTTCGCGTTGCACATTGATGTTCCACTCGTAGTTGCCGTTGGTCTTGAAATCCCGCGGATAGTAGACCCAGGCCAAACCCGCTATGGGAAACAGGGCCGGGCGAGCCGCCGGGAATCCAACCGAAATCGGCGAAGCGCCCGCGAAATCGGCGGCATTGTTGGAGGCCTGCAGCGAACCGCTGAAGGGCGGGTTCTTGGCCGGAGATAGATTAGACGTCTGCATGGCGAAGGCGTAGAAGATGCCGAAGCCGGCGCGGATCACCGTCTTCGGCGTCACGTTGTAGGCCAGCCCGGCGCGCGGGCCGAAATTTGTGTAGCGCCCGTCGGTCGTGGAGTTCCCGCTGTAAGGCGCCGTGCCCACCGGGACCAGCGTTCCGCCGCCGGTTGGCACGAAGCCCGCCAACTGGTTATGGCGCTCGGTCCAGGGCGTCACCATGTCGTCGCGCAGTCCATAATTGAGCGTCAGCTTCGTTGAGATGCGCCATGTGTCCTGCACGTAAAAGCTGTTGATGAAACGATGCAGGCTGAAGAATTTGGTGATGTCGATGTCTGAGCTGATGGGGTGGCCAAACATGAAGTCGCTCAGCCCGTAGCCGCTGTAAACGCCGGAAAAGACCATCTGGCCCACGGGATAGGTCGGCGAGAAAAACGAAAAGCGCCTGCTCATGATGTCGGCGCCGAATTTGAGCTCGTGGCTGCCTTTCACCCAGCTTAAAGCCTGGGAGAATTGATAGTCGTTGTTGACCTTCGCGAGGCTTCCCGATCCGTCGCCGAGCCCGACGGTGCCGGTGATGCTGACGTTGGTCAGCCCTCCGGCTGAGCCGCCGCTGTTGGCGTTGGGAATTCCCAGCGATTCGGCCAGCGTCTTCTGCCCCAGATCCGCATCGTTGATGTACTCGATCATGCGCGACAGCGCGACGCGGGCGTCGTAGTAAATATGCGGCGAAATAACACGCCCGTATCCGATCACGCCTTGCCAGGCTGGAACCAGCGTGTTACCGGGCCGCGAGGGCCCTCCGCCGATCGCCGGCGCCGGCAGAAATCCCGGCGTCACCGTATCCGGATTCTCGCGGCTCACGCGCCCGAACAGAGACGACGCTCCGGTGCGGTAATCGAGCCGGATATCGAACTGGTCGACGCTGGTCTGCTGGCCGGGATTGTAAAGGTAATTCGAGGTCACGCCCGGCAGGTTCTGCGCCGGATATAGCGCCATCAGCTTGGCCGACGTGGGGTCGATGGCCGAAGCCGGGATGATGTTGTTCGGCAGCGGCGTGTGGCCGTTCCCGCGCGGATCGAAGATCACCGTCTTAGGCAGCAGCGCCGAGAAATCGCCGCTGTGAAACGCCGCGATCGGCACCGTGCTGGTGAAGGTTTGTGCCTGGTACACGCGCTTGCCTTCGTAATCGGCGAAGAAGAACAGCTCGTCCTTCCCGTTGAACACCTTCGGGATCACCACCGGGCCGCCGGCGTTGAATCCGAACTGGTTCAGCCGGAACGGCGGAATGGGATTGGCGGCGGAGTCGAAGAAATTCTTGGCATCAAAGGCGGAGTTGCGCAGGAATTCGTAGGCCGCGCCGTGCAGTCCGTTGGTGCCGGACTTGATGTCCACGTTGATCACGCCCGCCCCGCCGCCATAGGCCGCCGCGGCCGAACTGGTCTGCACCTTGAACTCCCGAATGGCGTCCACAGATGGAAAGAAAATCACCATGCCCGCGTCGTTGTCCACGCTCTGGACGCCGTCAAACAGGTACACCACGCCCTCCGATGGCGCGCCATTAATCACCGCCCCGTTTGTGCCGCGTCCGCTGGTATAGCCCTGCAGAATGGAATTCGACGCGCTTCCGCGATTGTTCACGCCCGGGGCGAGAGTGACGAGTTGGGTAAAGTTGCGTGTGTTCAACGGAAGATCGACCACTTGTTGTTCCGCCCGAACGTTGCCGACTTCCGAAGACGCCGTTTCGAGCAGCGCCGATTCACCCTTCACGACGACTTCCTCGGTCACGCCCCCGACTTCCAGAGTGACATCCGCGGCAAGGCGCTGGTCGACCGAAAGTTCAAAGGAACGGCTGGTCTCACGGAATCCCTGGTGACGTACCGTGATGGTGTACTTGTCGGCAGGGAGGGACACGAAACTGTACTCACCGGCCGGCGACGTAGTCGCCTGGCGCGCGACATTCGTGGTCTGGCTGCGAATTTCCACCAGCGCGCCTGGCACCGGCGCCAGCGAAGGATCTTTGACCAGACCCGTAACCGATCCGAATTGAAACTGAGCGAAACCGGCACAGCACCAAGCGAGGGCGCCGAACAAAATGACGGCAACTTTGCGCATTCAAACCTCCAAAGACTGAATTGCTGAAAGTCTATCACTATCCGACGGATACATGAGGCCATTCGCGCGTCGACCTCCACGTCAGCCAACTGATTAGTACACGCTTTCGGGGGTTCAGTGACGCATGGCAAGACCGCTTGCGTACGCGCGCGGCTCCGATTAGATCACCCAGACCCAATCCGAGCCACGACTTGTCGCTCGACTGTTAGGGAGTGGTACGCCGCTGGCAGCGAACTGGCGCCTGGCAATACCCCTCAGCGTTACCGATGGCCGGCCTTGACCGGCTTACCGTCGCGGAAATCAATCTCGATCAGTTTTTCACTCGTCGGAATGCGGGCTGCCACTTTCTTGGTGGCGGTGTCGATGACCGCCCCGTCGTCCGGATAAGCGTACTTGCCGTTCAGGCTGAACGAAATCCAGCCAGGGTGGCTTCTCAGACGGGCCCTGAAACAGCGCCACGTCTGCGACATGGCGCGGCGGCATGGACGTGATGTCGTACACGTAAACGTACCCGTAGACCCCATCTACCATCCAAACCTCTTTCTGGTCGGGTCGGATATTTTCGCTTCCACCCGGTACAGCATCTTGCCGCCCCACTGATCGCCGGTGCGGGCGGCGCCCACCTCGAACCCGAGCAGCCAATCGACATTGGCGAATACATATTGTTCGTTGTCGGTGACGGCGATGGGACGGAGGCCCTTACTGAACCGCGCGACTTTCCCGATCACGCGGTTCGTGCGGGTGTCGGCGATATAGACGTATGGATCGGTCAGAACTTCGAGATACACGCGCGTGCCATCCCGATTCATCCACGTGTTGTGCGGCCCGACACCCAGAATGGGATGATCGTCCGCAGCGTACTCCTTGCCATGCGTCACCGGTATCTTCGCCTTCGGGTCGCCGGTGGCCGCGTCGATCACCCACCAACTGTCACCGTCGCGCAGCGGGAGGTAGAGTGTCTTCCCGTCCGGTGTGATAGCTGGGCTGTCGGCGTATCCGTCATTGTACGTTAAGAAGTTCTTCAACACCGCAGTCGAGCGCGTTGAGAAAGAGCGTGCATCGTACGGACAATTCTTCCAGCCAGCTCACATGGAGAGCTACCGCGAAAACGCAAGCACATTTCGGGGCCGTTTGGTTCGGAAGGTCCCCATGAGTTTGAGGTCGGCGAGGCTGAAGACGAGGAGCACAGGGTCGATGGAGTGATCGGCATGGGCATCAAGTCCGCCGTGCTTTATCATTTGGAGCCGGCTCTGCTTCCTCGGCAAGCGCACCTTGGAATCAAGGTGGATCTACCAGGATTCCTCCTGTGACACGCCGTCCACGGCCGTTGGGAAGCGCCCGGTCCGTTAACGATCCCAATCCCCGGCCGCTGCTTGCCCTCCTCCTCACCGCCAGATCACCAGCTTCACCCACAGCCGCAACAACTGCCCGAAGGTATTCGCCAGCGACCGCAGACGGAAAAACTGCGACGTTCCGTAGCGGCGCGGGTAATGGTGTACACCCACCTCTTCCACCTCGCATCGGCTCAGTTCCAGCTTGCGCACCAGTTCCACGCAGATGGTCCCGCTGGTGGAGGTCAGCCGGATCTGGTCCAGCAACGACCGCCGGATCAGCCGGTAGTCGCAATCGATGTCGCGGATACGGATGCGGAAGAGCAGCCGCGCGCAAAGGTTGTAAATCTGCCCGATCCAGATGCGGTGCGCCGGGTCGTGCCGCTCCAGCTTGAAACCGTTCACCAGCCCCGTCTTCGGCCCCACGCGTTCCATCAGCCGCGGCAGCTCGCCCACGTCGTACTGTCCGTCGCCATCGGTGTAAAAGACGAAGTCCTTCGTGGCCGCCTCAAATCCGCTGCGCAACGCCCCCCCGTAGCCGCGATTCCGTGGGTGCGTCACCACCCTCATCCGCGGGCCGTACTGCTTCCGCAACTCCTCCAGAATCTCGCCGGTGCGGTCGCGGCTGCCGTCATTCACCACGATCAGTTCGTAGTCCGCCACGTGCTCCTCAAGCACGTCGAACGCCTTATCCACCAGCGCCCGCAGCGAGGGAGCGTCATTGTAGGCGGGGAAAAAAACGCTCAGCGATGGAAACGTGCGGCCCCCCACAATCACACCATCTTCTCACCGATCAGAATGAGTGACTGGCCCACCGGGAAACGATGGCCCGCGCCGATCCACGCCGCCTCCAGCGCCAGGGGCGCGTAGAGTGCGCGGTCCAGCCAGGGCGCCACCGGCGTAACTCCGCTCGACGCCGGCTGGCGTATCATCTGCCGCATCAGCGGCTCCCAGATTCGGAACTTCGCCAACGCCACCGGCATCAACAGCGAATTGGCATAGGTGCAGCGCAGCACCCGCACCCCTGCATCCGAGACCAGGCCCGTCAACCGCCTCCCGGTGAAGCGCTGCCGCTCGAAGGCGAATTCGGAATGGCGGCTGCGCAGCATGTCGAGCGCCGACGTCCGCATCACCAGCAGCCCGCCCGGCGCCAGCACGCGCGCCAGTTCACCGGCCGCTTTGGGTTCCTGGCCGCGTGGCAGATGCGTAAGCACGTCAATCGAAATCACCAGGTCGAATGCGCCGGCAGGAAAGGGAAGCGCCCGAATATCGCCTTGCACCGGCCGTTCCACGCCCATCTCCCGCGCGTAGCTCAGCCCATCGCCCGACAGATCCATCGCTACCATCGGCCACCCGCGTTCCACTTGCAGCCGATGCGACAAATAACCGGTGCCGCACCCGGCTTCGAGCGCGCGCCCGATGCTGCGCCCCGCAACATATGGCTCCATCATGCGAAACAGAATGCGCCGCATGCCCCGGTACCACCAGAAGTCCTTTTCGGACTCCCGGATGTTGGCGAATTCCGCCGGGTTCATGCTCATGGCCGGTTTATGCTCATGGCCGCTTCGTGCTCATCGCCGGTTGCTCATGGAGGTGGCAAGTGCGCCAACTGATCCCCCAGCAATTTCTCGTAAATCCCGCGCGCTGCCCGTTGTGCGGCAACCTTCTTCGTCCGTCCTTCCGCCTGGCCGTGCCAATCGTTGCCCACCCTCACTTCCACGGTGAACGTCTTGGAATGCTGCGGCCCCTTTTCCGCCACTACGGAGTAGCGCGGCTCCGGCAGGCTCTGCCGCTGCGCCAGCTCCAGCAGAGCCAGCTTGAAGTTCGTGACGGCCGGCTGATGGCCGAAGTCCTCTTCCCCGTCGCCCGAAACCGGCGCCTCCAGCACCAGCCCCGCCACCAGGTTTCGCGCCGCTTCCAGTCCCCCGTCCAGGTAGATGGCGGCGATGATGGCTTCCAGCGCATCCACCAGCAGGTTCTTCTTCCCACGGCCGCCGCTCATTTCCTCGCCGCGTCCCAGTGCCAGGTAGCTGCCCACGTCCAACCGGCGGGCCACGCCGTGCAGATGGTCCGCGCTCACCAGGTGCGCCTTCCTGCCCGAAAGCTCTCCTTCGCGGCAATGCGGAAATCGGCGCACCAGTTCGTCGGATATCAGGAAACCCAGAATCGAATCACCCAGGAACTCCAGTTGCTCGTTGTCGCTCAGTGGAGAACCCGGACCGGTGCGGTTTTCATTGGCCAGGGAACTGTGCGTCAGCGCGCGGCGCAATAACTCCGCGTTGGTGAACTGGTAATGCAGTTTCAACTCGAGCGTTGCCGGCTCCTCGTGCATGAATGGAAGGTGACGCCGGGGGGCCACCTCTTTGGAGTTGACCACCCTGGAGCGGAATATGGTTCCAAGAAACGCCGCCCTATTTCGCGTCCTTAGCCTTTCCCCCCGCTTTGATGGCCGCCGCCCGTACGCCCTCGGTCACCTGCTTGATTTGGGGATGAAGCTGCGGATCTGCCAACACCTTGTCGCAGATTACGATGGCCTCGTCGTTCTTGCCGAGGGACTGCAAGGCCGATGCCTGCCGCACCAGGAAGGCCGGTTGCGGATCCAGGTCTGATGCCGCTTTGAACTCGGCCACCGCCACGTCGTACTTCTTGCGGACCATCGCTGACAGCCCCAAACCGCTATGCGCCTCGGCCGTCATCTGCTGCCGGGCGTCCTCCCAATCCTTGTCCGGGGTCTGGGGGTTCGGCTTGGCCGCCGTTTTCAAGTTCTCGATCGTATCCTTAAGATACTTCTCCGCCTTGGCCAGCTTCTCTTCCTTGTCCAGATCGTTTTCGCGCGTGGTTTGCGCGATCACTTCGCCCAGCAGCAGCGTGGTCTGGTAGTTCTTGGGGTTGATTTCCAGCACGCGCTCGCCGTACACCTGCGCCTTCACTAGGTCGTTCTTCGTCTGGTAAGAGCGGGCTTCGAAAAACAGCGCAACCTCTTTAAACTCGGTATCCGCGAAGCCGGTAATCAGCGCCTCGGCGGCCGCGATGGTCTGGTCCGGACCTGCCTGCGAGGCCGCGAACAGCGCCTTCACCGCGTCCAATTCCTTGGCCGACTTGGGGACCGGCGGCTTCTGCGCCCACAAGCTGGAAGCGCCGGCGGCCGCGGCAACCGCGGCGGCCAAGGCGGCGAGAATGGTTCGTTTCATCGGTCAAAACTCCTTCGATTCGGCTTTACTTTTTCGAACTTTGTGCAACGCCTGCTTGTGCCTGGGTGAGCGCGGTTTTCGAAGCGCCCTCCACTTTCAGCGCGTCCTGAAAATACTGCAGCGCCTGTTCGCGCTCTCCCGCCGCTTGCGAGAGCTTCCCCAGGTAAACCAGCGCCCACGCTTTTACCGCCGCCTCGGGTTCCAGCTCCAGCGTCTTCTTAAACAGCCGATCGGCTGTCTCCGGATCCTTTTCGAGCGCCGCTACCCGCGCCAGACCATAATACGCCGCCGCGTGCATCGGTTTCTTATCGGTCTGCTCCAGAACGCCGAGAAACAGCTTCTTCGCCTTCCCCACGTAGCTCGGGTCCTGGGTCCGGGCAGCCAGCAGATCTTCCGCGTCGGCCAGCGTTTTGGCCGCGCCCGTCGGCGGAGGCGGCGCCGGCGCCTCGGTAATGACCGTTCTTCCCGGCCGCTCCTTCGGCGTCTTATTGAACTCCACGCCGGTCAACCGCTTGTCTTCTTTCGCCAGGTCGATAGCCTGCACCATGTCGGTGAAGTAGTAAACCATCGACGTTTCCTGTTTCTCATACGCCGGCAGCGATTCGGCGAAGTATGGCGCCAGCGCGTACCCTTCTTTCAGCGCATCCTGCACCATGGAAGGCTTGTGGTCCAACCGCGCCTCCACAGCCTTGATCAGCGATTCACTGGTCAGCAGCAGAAAGTCCTCTTTGTAGGAATCGCCCAGCCCCTGTGCCCGGATCACGTGATCCATCAGGCTCTTCTTGCGGGTCAGAATTTCCATGTTGCGCGTGGCCAGCGGATCCAGGAGGTAGTGCAGGTAGGCGTGCCGCAAATCGAAGATGCGCGGCTCAGGCGAAGGTGTCACCACCACCGTGTAGTTAAAACCGTAGCTGCGCGTCTGGATCTGGTTCGGCCCGGCCAGCAGTTCGATGAAGATCTGGAACCGGCGGCCCTTGAACCCGGAAGCCGACTGCCGCAAGTACCCGCTGACCTGCAGCACCGCATCGGTGACCGGCTCATGATACCGGCCCAGATACTGCTCAATGGCCGGCTGTGACCGCCGCCAGAGATCCTCCACGTTGGCTTCCTGATAGAACTTCTCCAGCAGCCCCGAAAGCTCCCGCATCCCCACCACTTCCGGCGGAATCTCCACGTCGCGCTGCGTGAATGCAAACGTGGGCGGCCCGACGCAGGAGAGCGCGAAGGAAATGTACTGGCTCAGTTCCAGCGTGTCGTTCTTCTGGCGATGCCGGTCGAAGAAGTCCTTGAGCGCGGACAGCGAGGGAATGTTCCGTTTGGCCAGTTCGGCGCGGATGGCCGCGCGCAGCGGATGATTGGTAGGAGAGGAAAGTTCCGCGCTATAGCCGGCCGCGTTGATGGCCGCCATCACCGTGAAGAGACTTGGGGAGGCGTCGAGTTGCCCGGTTTCGGCAGGCCGGGCCGCCGGGGAAACGGCAAGAAACGTAAGGATGGCAAGTACCAGCCGCTTCAAATGAGGTGCACCTGTTTTTAAGATATCCCAGTTTATCACCCTATAGCAGTTTGGTTTGCCACGCCCGAACCCAACCGGTCACAACAGAATATTAAATTTCTTGGTCGTTCGGATGCAGTGAGTTGCAGCGGTTTTCCCGGGTGATGGAGCGCCGGCGCCGAAGGAGTAGTCTGCGATGCTGGAAAGCGGGTGGGACAGATGTCCCGGTTGCCTCGCCCAATTCGCGCTTAACTGCTTTATATTCAGTGAGCGAAACTGCCGGGTGGGACAGATGTCCCAGCCGGCCTACAACCCGTTCCACATCGGCCCACAAAGTGGTACGGGCAATCTCTGATTGCCGGCCCGCCGCGGCCCTTGCGTTATGATGGCTCCGAGGGCCTCCCACCCTCGCCGTGACCCCACATGGATACCACGTACGGCCGGGCAGTCGCTCTCGCGGTTCCGGTTTTCATTTCGCTGATCGCGCTCGAATTCGTTCTGGACCGCATCCGCGGCACCCGTCGCGCATGCGCGCACTACTACCATCTCGCGGACTCTCTCAACAGCTTGAGCTGCGGCATTGTCAGCACCGGGATGCGCGTCTTCTTCGCGTTCCTCGGCGCCTTCGCCTACCAATGGGTGCTGCTGCACGTGGCCCCGTTTCCATTGCCCGCCGGCCACTGGCTCACCTGGCTCTTCGCCTTCGTGGCCTATGACCTGTGCTACTACTGGCAGCACCGTCTGGGCCACACCGTGGGCCTGTTCTGGGCCACCCATTCCGTGCATCATCAGAGCGAGGAGTTCAACCTCACCACCGCCCTGCGGCAGCCCGGCACCGGCGCCTTCACGAATTGGATTTTCTACGTTCCCATGGCGCTTGCGGGCGTGCCCATCAGCGTCTTTCTGCTGGTGGGGCTGGTCCAACTCTTCTATCAGTTCTGGCCGCACACGCGCCTCATCGGCCGGCTGGGGTTTCTGGACCGGTGGATCCAGACACCGTCCAACCACCGCGTGCATCACGCCCAGAACGATGTTTACCTGGACAAGAACTACGTGGGTGTCTTCCTGATCTGGGACCGTATATTCGGCACCTTTCAGGAGGAACTCGACCGCGAACCCTGCATTTACGGTGTCCGCGGCCAACTGAAGAGCTGGAACCCGGTGTGGGCCAACCTGCACTACTGGTGGCTGATGGCGCGCGACGCGTGGCATGCGGCCTCGTGGCGCGACAAGCTCTACGTCTGGATCGCGCCCCCTGGCTGGCGCCCCGCCGATGTGGCCGCGCATTTCCCCAAACCGCCCTACGATCCGACCCGCGATTTCGAGCGCTTCGATCCGCCGCGCGGCGTCGGCCTGAGTCTTTACGTGCTGGCCCAGTTCGTGGCCATCATGGTGGCGAACAGCCACTTCCTGGCGCTGCTGCCGAAACAAAGCATGGCGTGGAACTTGGCCTACTTCGGTTTCATCCTGATCAGCCTGGTGACGCTGGGCGGAGTCCTGGAAAACCGCCGCGAGTTCGTGATTCTGGAAGGTGGCCGAATGCTGGGCGTCGCCGGCGCCGTTCTGGCGATGGGCGCCTGGTTCGGCAATCTGCGTGACTCGCGCGTGGTCTTATCCGTGGCGGCGTTCGCCGTGGTTTCGGTGGCGTGCTTGTGGCTGGCGTGGCGCAAGCAAGCCAGCGTCCGCACCACTGCTCCCATCGCCGCCACCAATCTCGCCATCCGGTCGTAGTCCAGCCGGTTGTAGTCCAGCCGTTCCGGTGTGTCCCCGGTACGGGACGATCCTCCCGTTGAGGATTCCGGTCTGGCACAGCGAACGTACGACACTGCCTTGAGTGGATTACCCGTCACCTCCTGGGTGGTGTTGGATTGTCGGACTACCGGGGTTGCGGATATTGCTAATATGATGCGCAAATGAGCGAATACGATTTTTCCAAGTCACTGAGAAATCTTAGCCCCGACACAAAACCCAACCAGAATGCTCCAGACCCGCTACCCTTCGGCAGCGCAACGTGGCAGAGCTCCTTCGATAGCAGCAAGGTGTGGGCGCAGGCGCTGCATTCAATCGCCGCGGGTTCCGACCCGAGCTGCCCGAATGCCGGGGCGATTGGCTGTCTCTTACTTCAGTCCATTGGGTCGCAACAGGGGCCGACGGGCGGTAAAGTCATGACCAAAACCACCTTCATCCAACGCTTAAACACCAAAGGAGGATCTGCCCCCGCCGACGGTTGCTCAACGTCTGCCGATGTAGGCAGCCAAACGCTCGTGCCGTACACCGCCGACTACTACTTCTTCCGCGGGAACCAGTAAAGATTTACTCCCCTGTCGCTGAATTCGGGCTGCGCACGAGAAGCCGCACCACGGTTCGTGCCCTTGCGTGCGCCAGCCCGGCAAAGCCGTCCGCCCAAACGGAACCCATGTCCGTAGCGGCCTGCGACATAATCGCCGCAGGGTCTACCCTCGGTTCCACGTTGACAGGGGCCGTGGAAATGACAGGCGAGGAGGCAGGTTGCAGACTCGGGCCGCGCGAGATCGGGGACCCGGCTGGCCTGAGCGCTCAACGCCCTTGGAATGCCGGCCTGCGCTTCTCCATAAAGTGCGCCACGCCCTCCTTGAAATCCTCACACTGCAAGCTGGCCCGCATTTCCTCGGTTGCCGTGTCCAGCGCCTGCCCGAGCGTCTGGAACATAGCTTCGTAGACCTGGCGTTTGATCACGCGCATGGAGCGCGGGCTCACGCTCTCCGCCAAGTCATTGGCATAGGCATAAACGGCGTCCATGAACTTGTCGTGGGCGAACACCTGGTTGACCAGCCCCATGCGGAGCGCGTCCTGCGCGTTGAAAATGCGCGCCGACAGCAGCAGATCAAGCGCGTTGGCGTGGCCGACCACCTTCGGCAGCAGCCAGGCGAGGCCGTACTCGGCGATCAGCCCGCGGCGCGCAAATGCGGTTCCGAATTTGGCTTCTTCCGACGCAAACCGGAGATCGCAAAACATCGCGATGACCAGCCCAAGCCCCACAGCCGGTCCATTAATGGCCGCGATCACAGGTTTTGGGATGGCCGGGAAGTAAGAGTACTGGCGTTCGAAATCGGCGCGCGCATCCTGGTCCACATTGCCGTCCACATTGCCGTCATTTCCCGCCGGGCCGGGCAGCGGATGCACGCCCCGCTCCACCACGTCCTGCAGCAGGCTCATATCGGCGCCGGCACAGAAGCCCCGGCCCGCACCGGTCAGCACGATGGCGCGCACGTGGTGGTCGCCGGCAGCTTCGTGCATTGCCTGCCGGACTTCGGCTTCCATGGTGCGGGTCCAGGCGTTGAGCTTATCGGGACGATGGAGCGTAACGGTCGCGACGCGTCCCGAAACGGTATATAAAATCTCTTGAGTGGGCATGTAGAACAATTGTAAACCTGCCAACGGCGGGTGCTTGAACGGCTCGCTGCCGCATCGCGCAGGCGGATTAACAATCCGCCGCACTCTCGAAAGTCGCCTGTGGAAGTTCGGCTGCGCGCCAACTCCCGGCGGGCGGATGTTGGCCGAAGAACTGGGAGTGAGCCGGGGCGCCCTGTACCTGTGGAAGCGAAAGGGCGAAGGGCTGCCCTCCTACCGTGATATGGCGCGGGAGGGGTACCAGGCACCCCCAGACGACGAGCGAGCCCGTACCATCCGCGAATTGGAGACCAAGGTGGCGAGCCTGGAAGGGGAGTTGGGGCGGCGCAGCTTGGAAGCCAGTTTTTTCGGAAGTGCCTTGCGAAGGGTCGAGGCAGCGCGCCGGCAGAACGACAAGCCTGGCGCGATGCGATCTACGACGAAATCCGCGGCTGGTCGCAGTCGCAAGGCGAGATAGGGATCCAGCGAATGTGTGAATTAACGCAGGTGAGCCGGGCCAGTTTCTACCGAAACTGGGAGCAGAAGGCGCCGGGGGAGGCCGCAACAGCACTGCGCGATGCGGTTCAAAAGGCGGCACTGAAACATCGCGGGTATGGGTACCGGCGCGTCGCCGCGCTGCTGGAGCGGGGTGGCTTCTGTGTCGGCCAGGAGAAGGTGAGACGGATCATGAAGGCCGACAATCTGTTAGCCATCCGCCGTCGCAAATTCATCGCCACCACGGACTTCGATCATCCATTCCGGGTGCATCAAAACCTGGCGGAATGGCTGGAGTTGACCGGCCTTGACCAGCTTTGGGTGGCCGACATCACCTACATCCGGCTGCGGCAGGAATTCGTCTTTTTGGCAGTGGTGTTGGATGCGTACTCACGCAAGGTGATCGGCTGGCAGTTGGGGCGAAACCTGGACACCAGCTTGCCGATGGGGGCGCTGGAGGCGGCCATCGCCAGTCGTCACCCCCGGCCGGGGCTGGTGCATCACTCCGATCGCGGCACTCAGTACGCCAGTAACCAATACGTGAAACGGTTGGAGGCCTGTGGAGCCCACATCAGCATGAGCCGGCCCGCGCGGCCTTGGGAGAACGGCAAGTGCGAAAGCTTTATGAACACGCTAAAACGGGAGGAAATTGACGCTCGTCGCTATCGTTCCTTCGGCGAACTGCAGGCGCACGTGGAAGAATTCCTGGATCAGATCTACAACCGCGTTCGTCTCCACTCGGCGCTGGACTATCGGTCGCCGGTGGAATTCGAAGAGTCGCTGGGCAAAGCCGGAGCCAATTGGTCGCCTGCAGCCTTGAGTTTTCCAAGGCATGAGGAAATCTATTCCGATGTTGGATGAAACCAAAACACCTGCGAGGAGACCCCGGGCCTCCTCGCAGACTCATCGGAATGAGTTTCCGGCGGGGTATTCCTTGGCAAGTTGCTCTCCAGCAGAGCTTGCCTCCGCTTTCCCCACCAACGTAATTTTGCAACAATCAAGATTGTCCGTCGAGCAAACCTCAGCGGACGGTTCGTGTCTAACTTCGGTGCTGTCTCAAAAAGGACCGCAGTCCACCTGATTCTTTCTAACCCAGCAGCCAGTCGGCCAGCTCATCCATGCTGTCCACCAACTTGTCGGGTGCGGGGTCGGCCAGTGATTCGGGTTGAAAACCATAGGTCACGCCGCAACATTGGATGCCGGCGTGGCGAGCGGTTTCCACGTCTACGCTGCTATCGCCCACCATCAGGGTGGCGTCGCGGCTCACCCCGGCTTCGTGCATCAGCGCTTCTACGCCGGCGGGGTGGGGCTTCTTGAATTGGAAACTGTTGCCGCCGTAGACCTGAAAGAAGTACCGGTGCAGGCCGAGGCCTTCAAGGATGGCGCGGCTGATGCGAACCGGTTTGTTGGTGAGCACGGCCATGCGCTTGCCGGCCGCCGACAGGCGTTCGAGCGATTCTTTCACGCCCGGATAGAGCCGGGTGAAATCGAGAGGGTGGTCGCGGTAATACTCCAGGAAGAACTCCAGCGCCTCCTGCACTTCGGCCTCGGTGGCCTGGTCGCCGAGCGCGCGGCGGATTAACACCGGGGCGCCGTTACCCACGTAGGAATAAACCAGTTCGTTTTCGAGCGGCTCCATGCCCAAATGGGCACGGGTGGCATTGACAGCCTGAACCAGGTCCAGTTTGGAATCGATCAGGGTACCATCGAGGTCGAAGATCAGCAGGTCCATCGAACGAATAGTGACGATAAATAGTAGTAGTAAAAGTAGCGCTGAAAGAAGCTTACGCGACGCCGGCCTTCCCGTTGCGCGGGCGGGCCTGGCTGGTGACGGGTTTACGCCGGGCACGATTGCGCACACTGCCCAACTCGTACTCCACCATTTTCCGCTGCAGCGTGTTGCGGTGAATCCCCAGCGACTTGCTGGCGGCGCTCTGGTTGCGGCCGCAGCGTTCGAGCGCACCCAGGATCATATTTTTCTCCAGGACCTCAATTGCCTGCTGCAGAAAAATGCCGCCATTCAGAAGATGGTCCACCAGCCCGTCAAATTTGTCCTTCATTTTTTCCGTTCTTTCCGCCGGTGTCTTTCTTTCTCCGGGTGTCTATCTTTATGCTGGTGTCTTTCTATCCACCCGTGTCTTTTATTCCACCCGTGTCTTTTATTCCAATAGGTACGCTTCGTATACCTTTGTCGAGGGCGTTCGACCAGGCCTCTTTCACTTGCGCATACGACTTAGAAAAACCCGCGTTCAATTCGTGAGGCGCCAGGCTGGCGAACAGTCGCGCTGCATCCACCACGAAGGGTGCCAGCCGCGAATCCACTACCGCCGCCGGAGGTTTGTCGTTCTGAGAGAACGCCATCATCCCCATGACCAGCGCGACGGCCACAAGGGTTCCGCGCAGCAAACCGAAGCCGGCGCCCAGCGCGTGATCGATCATCGAAAGCCCGGTAACCCGCAAAAATCTACCGACCATGTAACTAACGATACTGCCGAGCAGCATGACTCCGGCAAAGACCAGACAGAAGCCGACAAAGTTCGCCACCCGCGGGGAACTAACGTAGCCTAACAGAAACGACCCGGCAGTGCCATAGAACCAGGTACCAAGTACTAGGGCCAGGACCACCGATACCACGCCAATCACTTCGCGCGACAGGCCTTTGCGAAAGCTCATCAGCACGGAAGCGGCGAGGATGATTCCAAGAACAATATCGAGCCAGTTCATAGATCGCGGCCGGTCAGTATGCGGTAGGCCTGGCGATATTTTTCGCCCGTCTGGGCCGCCACCTCAGGCGGCAACTCCGGCGCGGGCGGCTGCTTGTTCCAGCGGATGGACTCCAGATAGTCGCGCACATATTGCTTGTCGAAAGAAAGCTGGGGGCCGCCGGCGCGATACGAATCGGCAGGCCAGAATCTCGAAGAGTCGGGCGTAAGTACCTCATCGCCGAGCACTAACTCGCCCGCGTGGCCATTCACCGCACCGGGACCAGCATCTTGACTGGCATCTTGACTGGCATCTTGACTAGCGTGCTGACTAGCGCTGGCGAAACCGAACTCGAACTTGGTATCGGCGATGATGATGCCCTTGGTTTCGGCGTAACGGGCCGCCCGCGTGTAGATTTCCAGCGTGAGGCGGCGCAGCCGGTTCGCCAGGTCTTCACCGATCAGCGAGACCACGTGCTCAAACGACACGTTCTGGTCATGACCGGACTGAGCCTTGGTTGCGGGCGTGAAAATGGGCTCGGGAAGCTTGTCGCTCTCGCCCAGCCCGGCCGGCAGCCGGATGCCGCACACGGTGCCGTGCTGCTGGTACTCCTTCCATCCCGAGCCCGAGATGTAGCCGCGCGCCACACACTCGATTTCGATCATTTTGGCGCGCTTGACCAGCATGGAGCGGCCTTCCAGTTGCTCGCGGAACCGGGGCAGCGGATGCGGATATTCGGCGACGTCCGCGGTAAGGAAGTGGTTGGCCGTCACGTCGCGCAGAAAATCGAACCAGAAAATAGAAAGCTGGGTCAGGACCCGGCCCTTGTCCGGAATGCCCGTGCCCAGCACGTAATCGAAAGCGGAGATGCGGTCGGTGGCTACGATGAGCAGCCGGTCTTGTTCACGGGGTTCCCCATCTACGCTGTAGACGTCTCGAACCTTGCCGCGCGCGTACCGATCCACGCCGGCGAGATCCGTTTCCAGGATGACTTGGTTTCCGGTGAAGTTCACTATGCCTTCAAGGTTTCAATCGGGGGAGCATTCCAAATGATAACTCGTCTCGCCGGTTTGTCAACGCGTTTAATGTGGCCCACATGTAGCCGATGGTGTGGCGTTTAACAGGGCGGCGTCAATGCCGCGGCAACCGGGCGATCTGCTCCACGGACGCCAGCGTTTTCCTGGCGACGGATTCCATGTCGGCACGCGATTTTCTCCAGTCCGCGGGGCTCATGTCGGGCGGCTTGCGATCCGCGGCAAAGAACGTTGGCAGGCTGTCGAGCAATTCCTGAGCCGCCCGGGCGCCGGCTTTCAGTTGCGCGAAGTTGCCAGGACCAGGCAACATGCTCGCGTTGACCGTTACCAGATAAAGGACTACCAGGACTTGTTGCGGATCCTGAAACACGGTCTTGACATCCTTGGCGATCAATTGCGCTCCGTAGTCCAAAAGCCGCGCGGGCTGAGCGGGTTTGACGCGGGCGTAGGCCTGTACGTATAAGTACAGCCGGTCGTCAATGAAATCGGAGCGCGGATATCTTTGCGCCCACGCGTCCAGAGCCTGAATCTGTTTGGCGGGGTCGTTGGTGTCTCGAATCACGGCGTTGTACATCTCCGATTCGCCGGAGTTCCGGAACTTCTTCGGAGAGGTATTGGGAGGCTCAGGCTCCACGTGGGGAGGTTCGGCAGGAGTATGACGATTACCGCGCGAGGCCGTGCCGGTAGCGGTGTTGACGGTGGAAACGCCGGTCGCGGTGGTTGAAGTGTTGGGCGCTGCAGGGGATGCCGGAGCCGATGCCGGTTTGACCGCGGTGCCCTTAAGATTCCCGGGCGGCGTCAGGATATAGCCCGTATAGACCGGCATGGGCACAAACACAGTTTCCGGAGGTGGCGCTTCGGCCGGAGGCGTTACGATGATCACCGGAGGTATGGGACGCGCCGGCCGGGCGGGCGGCGGCAACGGCGGCGGCGTGGGTTCGTCCTGGTAGGTAACTCCGTTCAGCACCGGGGTCACGCGCGTGCTGCCGGCGCGCAGGACCGGGCGGGTGGCGTCCAGGCGTGAGGCAGCGAATGGCGGCGATGGCAGGGCCGGAACGAAGGCCGCCACTTGCAGCGGTTCTTTCGGCGGATCGCCGAATCCGGCGGGGTCGATGGCGCGCGTGTCCGGTTGAAATGCGGCGTAGGTCGTATTGATTCGATAAAACTGCTCGGGCGGTTGCGGTGGCGTCCACTCTTCGCCGGGCGCCAACGGTCCCCAGCCGGTGAGTTTGGCGCCGCG
>DATMNI010000328.1:0-25083 GCA_035570275.1 Candidatus Acidiferrales bacterium
GAGAAACGGGCTCGCCGAATTAAGAACGCAGCCGAAGCCGCAGTCCTTGAGTACTTGTCCGGCTGAAGGTTGGTCCGAGGTTGCACCACTTGGCCGCGAGACTCCGGACCGGTAAAAATCGCGAGCACAGGAGCGAGAAAGTCGCGTTCTGGGAAGGTGGAACCAGACACAGGCCCGAGACTGAATCGCACCGGCCCCTGAACGGCGCCCCCACTACCGCCGAAAAATCCACATCACTACCGACAGCACCACGCTGATCAGCAGACACGTCACAATCGGAAAGTAGAACGTGGAGTTCTTTCCCTGAATGTAGATGTCGCCAGGCAATCGGCCCAGCCGGATGGGCAAACGGCCAAGCAGCAGCACCAACACTCCCGCCGCCACCAGCACCAGTCCCGCCGCGATGAGGAGTCGCCCCAGCGGCATGCCTTCAATTCCCATGTCTCAGTATAGGCGGCTTCAGTATAGGCGGCTTCAGTATAGGCGGGTGCCTTCAGTAGCCGGGCCTTCGGCTACCATGACATATGCGCAATCTTATTGTCCTGATGGCCGCCCTGCTCGCGATGCTGCCCCTTTGTGCCCAGCAGCAGCCGCAGCATCAACTGGCCCGGGCCGTCTTCCAGCAACTGATCGAGATCAATACCACCGATTCCACAGGCGACAACACGCGCGCCGCCGAAGCCATGGCCGCGCGTTTCCGCGAAGCGGGCTATCCGGAGGGCGACCTGCGCGAACTGGGCCCCGTGCCCCGCAAGGGCAACCTGGTGGTGAGGCTGCACGGCGCCGGTACCGGCGCGGCCCGGCCCATCCTGTTCATCGGCCATCTGGATGTAGTGGAAGCCAAGCGCGCCGACTGGTCGTTCGACCCCTTTTAATTCCGCGAGCAGGACGGCTACTTCTACGGCCGCGGCACTTCGGATATGAAAGGCGACGACGCCACATTGGTCGCCACTTTCCTGCGCCTGAAGCGTGAGGGCTTCCGGCCCGCCCGCGACCTGATTCTGGCTTTGACCTCCGATGAGGAGGGCGGCAATTCCAACGGCGTCGACTGGCTGGTCAAGAACCACCGCGACCTGATTGACGCCGAGTTCTGCGTCAACGCCGATAGCGGCGGCGGCGACATCAAAAACGGCAAGCGCGTCTTCATGAGCGTGCAGGCGGCCGAGAAAGTCTTTCTCAGTTTCAAGCTGGAAACCCGCAACCCCGGCGGCCATAGTTCACTCCCCATCAAAGATAACGCCATCTACCATCTGGCCGACGGCCTGTCGCGTCTCGGCAAGTTCGATTTTCCGGTGCACCTGTTCGACGTGACGCGCGCCAGTTTTGAGCGCATGGCCGCGATCTACCCGGGTCAGCTTGGAGCCGACATGAAGGCCATCGTGCAGAACCCGAACGACGCCGCCGTGGTGTCCCGGCTTTCCGCTCTGCCGCAGTACAACGCTCAGCTTCGAACCACATGCGTGGCCACTATGCTTGCAGCCGGCCATGCGGAAAACGCCCTGCCGCAGTCGGCAACAGCGACCGTCAACTGCCGCCTGCTGCCCGTGGACAAAGCGCAAGACGTGGAGCGAACCCTCAATCAGGTTCTTGCCGACCCCCAAATTACAGTCTCCGTGATGCGCCCTCCCACGCCTGTGCCTTACACGCCGATCAACGCGAAGGTGCTGAGTGTGGTGACAGCCGCCACCGCCGGGTATTGGCCGGGGATTCCCGTAATTCCCAGAATGGACACCGGCGCCAGCGACGGAATCTATCTGATCGGCGCCGGCATGCCCACCTACGGCATTAGCGGCATCTTCGGCGACGAAGACGATGTCCGCGCCCACGGCCGCGACGAACGGGTTCTGGTGCAGTGGTTTTACGACGCGGTGGACTTCATGTATACGCTGGTGACCGCGTTGGGGAAGGGCGAGTAGCGGGCTTCAGTGCCGCACCAGCCGGCGTGCGCTCTCGTCCCAGCGCCACAGCACTTCGACGCCGTTAAGATGGACGCCGCCCAGCCACCGGTTGATACCGTTGAGGTGGACATGGTCGGCGCGCGTGCCAAGCACATCGCGGCCGGCTTCGGTCAGGTAGTAATTCGCGTGGCGCTCCTCCAGCAGCGGGCGGCGGCAATCGCACAGTCCCCGCAAGTAGCGTTGGAAAATCGAATCGCCCATGAAGATCCGTTCCTCCAGGGTTTGTTCGGCCGCGAACAGGGCAGCGAACGTGCGTTTGCCTTCGCCAACCAGTACCAGGATTTGCCGCTCCGTGCGGGCCAGGCCATTTTCAGTGGACGGAAACTGCTGCAGGTGCCGCCGCAGCGCGCCGTCCAGGAACGGCAGCCTGGAGGTGTCGCGCCGCAGCAGCCCGTCAATGTCCATCGGGTCGGGGGAGCGGAAGGCCCGCCACGCGGCGCTCGCCAGGTCAAATTCTTCCGGCGTGACCGTATGCCGCGCCGGCCAGTGCTCCGCCAGTTGGGGGCCAGTGAGGCGGCCCAGGTATTGGTCGATGCAGATCAGGCTCAGGCGTGTGGCGCCACCGGCACGCGGACGCAACCGGTCCAGTATCTGGATGAGCTGCAACTGGTCGTACAGATCGTGCTCGAACCAGAGGGCGACCTCTTCGTGCAGCGCGAATTCATCCAGGGCCGCATCGCGGTTCGTCAGCTCATCCCCGGCGTCCAGATACAGAGCGCGAACATGCCGCAGTTCCTCCGGCGACAGTCCGGCTGGCACCGGCCCTTCGTGCAGCACGTCGATCCAGGCCAGCACATCGCCACCCAGCCCGGATTCCCGCAGCGACACCGAGGTGCCGTTGGTGACATGCAGCATAATCCGCCCCTGTTCAAATTAAACCACGTGAGAAGTCGCCGGTGGCGCTATGTGGGGCAGCTTAGCAAGCTGCGGCGGATTGGCAATCCGCCTGCCGGGAGTTGGCGCGCAGCCGAACCTCTACAAGCGACTTTCGAGAGTGCGACGGATTGGCAATCCGCCTGCCGGGGGCGGTGGTTCGATTGAAGGCCAAGCAGCCCACCCCCTCACCGCTTCCGCGCCTGCGCGACCATCTCCTTTACGCGCGCCATCAGGGTGGGCACATGGTAGGGGATGCCATCCTTGACGGTCCATTCGATGCCGCCGGTGTGGACGGACTTGCCGTCGCGGATTTCTTCGGTGCCCGTGGGGTAGAGCAGCTTCAGGTTTTCGAGCGGGTTGCCGTTGACCACAATCAGGTCGGCGGCGAAGCCGGCGCGGACGCGGCCCAGCCTTTCCTCCTGGCCTAGAATGGTGGCGTTGTTGCCGGTGGCCTGCTGGATAATCTTGATGGGGTTGAAGCCGGCTTCCTGGTGCAGTTCCATGCCTCGGATGAGCCCGAAACCGTACATCTGGTAAATGAAGCCGGCGTCGTCACCCATGCCGATCAGGCCGCCGCGGCGGTCAAAGTCGCGCAGCGCGGCCATCCAGAGGCGGTAGTTTTCTTTCCAGAACGTCTCGTCGGTGGAGGTCCAGCCGATGAAATAGGAGCCGTGGTTTTTGGGGTTGGGCTGGAAATATTCCGCCAGCGTGGGGTGCAGATACTCGGCAAACCAGGGCTGGTTCTGGGCGCGCTGCAGGTCGCGGCTGGCTTCGTAGATATCCAGCGTGGGGACCCAGGCCACGTGCGCCTGAACCATGCCATCCAGCACCTTGCCGAGGCGTTCGGGGTTGGCTTCGCGCCAGAGGTGGCCGGCATAGCGGAAACGGTCGGTCTCGTTGTTGTAGTTGTAACTCGGTGGAAAATTCTGCGCGCCGGCTTCGATGGCTGCATCGGGGATGCCGTACCAGTGCTCGATGCTGGTGGTGCCGAATTTGATGTCGTCCCACGCGTTGGTCTCCTCGACGCCGGCGTGGTGGGCGATGCGCAGGCCGAGTTTGTGGGCTTCCGCCTCCATGGCGGCCATGATGTCGCGATCGATGCCGAGGATCTTGATGCCATCCACGCCCATCTGTTTGAGCGAGCGCACGCGGGCGACGGCCTCGGCGGCGTTGCGGACGCGGCCGAACATGGGATAGATGAAAATGCGCGGGGCGGCGATTTCACCTTCCGAGGATTGCTTGCGGATCTCAAGCGCGCGCTGGGTATCGCTGCCGACATCGCGGATGGTGGTGATGCCGCAAGCCAGCCAGATGTTGAGTTCGTAGGCCAGGGGCTGGGGCTTGCCGCCGCGTTCCTCCTGCAAATGGGCGTGGGCGTTGATAAGGCCGGGGAGCACGTACTTCCCGGTGGCGTCGATGACGGCGTCAGCCTGCGCGGCCGCGGTCGTACCGCCGCGGGAAAGCGAGACGGAGTCGAGCGGGATCACGTCGGCAATGGTATTGTTTTCGACCACGATGTCCTTGGGACCGCTGGCCGGGGTGCCGTTGCCGTCGACGACCATGGCGTTGTGAATGAGCAGGCGGCGCGCGCGCCTTCCGCTGGTGGGAGTGGTCTGGGCGGAAGCGGTGGCGCCGAGGATGGCGCCCAGGAGGATGGCGGCGATGGCAAGAGGGAATCGGTTGGACATGGGATCGATTGTGGCACAAGTTCCTGACGCGGAAGCGAGGGAGCGGCAGGCGGATTGCCAATCCGCCGCAGGTTAACAACCTGCCCCACAAGGATTTGTGATAAGTTCTTGTTTAACGAGGGAACATGAAGGGTACGCGAATCTTGATCATCGCCGCGCTGTTGGGTCTGCGGTCTGCCTCACCGGCGGACACGCCCTCCCTGGACTACACTTTTTTCAAAGAGCGGGTACAGCCCATCTTTCTCAAGAAGCGGCCGGGGCACGCGCGCTGCGTAACCTGCCACGCCCATGGCAGCCCGCCGTTGCAGCCCCTGGCGGCTGGAACCACTGACTGGAACGACGAGCAATCGCGCAAAAACTTTGCCATGTGGAAGCTGTTCGTGGTTCCGGGGAACCCGCTGAAGAGCCCGTTGTTGGTGCATCCGCTGGCTGCCGATGCAGGCGGAGACCACTTCCACGCCGGCGGCAAGCATTGGACATCGCAGGACGATCCGGAGTGGCAAACGCTGGCCGCCTGGGTCAAGGGCCAGACAAATGGCCAGACACCGGGAGGTGCAAAGTGACGCGAGTGACGAAGATGCGAGTGACGACGATGCGAGTGACGAATACGCTGCTCGGGCTATTGGTTGCGGCAACGTCGCTAGGCGCGGCGGTCCGCGTGTTGCAGACGAACTCGGCAGGGGACAACATTCACGTCATCGACCCGGTTACGAATCAGGTGGTCGGGACCATCGAGGATATCGAGGTGCCGCACGGCGTCACCATCGCGCCCGATGGCAGCCGGATCTACGTCACCGATGAATCGCTCAGCACGCTGGACGTGGTGGACGCCAAAACGCTAAAGGTCTTCAAGCGGATTCCGTTGAGCGGGCGGCCGAACAATGTGGACGTGTCCAAAGACGGCTCGCATGTTTACGTGGCGATCGCGCAGGCGCCGGGTGCGGTGGACGTGATCGATACGGCGTCGCTTACCAACGTGAAGACCATACCGGTGAAGGGCGCCATCCACAATGTCTATGTGACGCCGGACGGCAAGTATGCGGTGGCAGGGTCGATTCCCACCAGCACCATCAACGTCATCGACACAGCCAGCAACACGGTGGCGTGGACATTGACGATGAGCGCGGGGATTCGGCCGATGGCGTTTACCAGGAATGCCGACGGATCGACCAAGGAAATCATTGTGCAGCTTTCGGATTTCCACGGCTTCGCGGTGGTGGACTTTCAAAGCCACAAGGAGGTCAACCGCGTGACGCTTCCGGACCCGGCAGGCGTGGAGAAGGAGACGCAGGGCATCCAGGGGGCGCCGGCGCATGGGTTGGCGATAACGGCGGATGGGAAGACGCTGTGGGTGACAAGCAAATATTACGGCTATGTGGCGGCCTACTCGCTGCCGGATTGCAAGCTGCTGAAGGTGGTGCCGGTGGGGTCGCATCCGGAGTGGCTGACCATTCCGCCGGGCGGCGCGGATCTGTACGTGGCGCTGGCGGGTAACGATGCCACGGTGGCGGTGGACCTGAAGACGATGAAGGTGGTGAAGAAGATTCCGGTCGGCGCGGTGCCGAAGCGGAACACCAGCGGCGTGCTGAAGACGGAGTAAGGCAGTCGTGTGTTTCGACGAAACCGCTCCCTGAACGGTCGCGGCTCGATCGGAGCCACGGTCGCGGCTCTGATAGGAGCCACGCGCGTTAGCAAGCGGTTTCCCGACAAGTCGGCGTACTTCTGAAGTGACCGACTCAGGCGCCATTCCCCAGGCGCGGCCCACTCAGGTTTACGGCTTGACTAAACCTCGCCGGACCGCATAGCGCACCAGACCGGTGACTTCGTGGATGTCCAGCTTTCCCATAAGAGCGGTCCGATAAGACTCGGCTGTCTTGACTGTAAGTTTGAGCTGTTCGGCAATCCCGCGGGTAGTGTTGCCTTGCGCAATCAACTGCAACACCTGCAATTCGCGCGGGCTCAAAATCTCCGTGGGCGCTCCGCCCCGGGTCTTGATCAGGAGGCAGGAGTCCGCGGCAAACCGGGAGACACCGGGGCTCAGATAGGTATCGCCGCGGTAGACGTCACGAATCGCCTCAACCAACACAGTCGATGCTTCCGATTTCAGCACGTAGCCATTGATACCCGCATTGATTACTTCCAGGACATACTGTTCTTCGCGATGGATCGTCAAGATGATCGTCTTGGTGCGGGGCGTGACACGCTGGATCTGCTTGGCCGCTTCCAAACCATTGAGCCGGGGCATCGTGAAATCCAGGACAGCGACGTCGGGGTGCAGTTTCCCGGCCAGGATGACCGCTTCGAATCCGTCCGGACACTCGGCCAACACATTGAAGCCCTCTTGCTCCATCAGAGTCTTCAGCCCCTGGCGGAAAATCGGGTGGTCATCGGCAAGCAGCAGGCTAATCGGCATTTCTTCTTTCCCGAGAACGGTTGATGAGTAACTTGGTTCCCATGCCCCGCGGGTTCTTGAAACGCTGCGACAAGACAGGCCGTTTGAAAAACAGGCCGCTCGGTGGAGAGAACTAATTCATTATCTCACTTACGTGAGAGCGCGGTTGAAAAGAAATCCCGCTTTCGTTCAAAACCCGGCTCCCGGTCGTGGCTACCGCCCACATCATCATTGTTTGCAACATCCGGAAACGGTGCTCCTGAGGCTTCGCCAGTTCGTTCCCGGTCATTGCGGCTTGGCGGCCTGGCGACTTGGCTCGGTCGCCCGCCCGTCACCACCTCGGCAGCACTCGCCTCCAGTTGGGGTCCACGTGCTTCCGCATTTCGGCTTCGTCGTCGCGCTTGCGGAAAGGGATCTGCTCATAGCGCTCGCGGCCCCGGGCCACCTGGTCGTAATCCAGCTCGATCCCCAGGCCCGGTTTATCCGGGATCCGGACACACCCGTTGACGAACCGGATGCGGCCGCCCACCACGACTTCATCTCTTTCCGTCTGCCAAGGATAATGCGTATCGCAGGCATAAGTCAGGTTGGGGCAGGCGGCCGCCACGTGGGTCATGGCCATCAGGCTGATGCCAAGGTGGCTGTTGGAGTGCATCGAAAGCCCCATGCCCAGCACCGAGGTCAGGTGCGACAACTGCTGCACGTTGCGCATGCCGCCCCAATAGTGCGGGTCGGAAAGCACGATCTGCACGGCGTTCAACTCCCGGGCGCGCGGCACATCGGCAAAGCAGGTCACGGCCACGTTGCTGGCCTGCGGCGTGTGGTTGTTTTCGGCCACCAGCCGATGGTTGACTTCAGCCATCCCTTCCAGCGTGGCGCAGGGGTCTTCCAGGTAACCGCCGTGGGCGAGTTCGGCCTGCAATTCGCGGCCGACCTTGACGGAGGTCTCGACGCTCCAGGCGCAGTTGGGGTCGATGCGCAGCGGGTAGGAGGGGCCGAACTCGCGCCGCAGCGCGCGGATGCTCTCGATTTCGATCTCCGGGTCCAGCACGCCGCCCTTCAGTTTGATCTCACGGAATCCGTATTGCGCGATCATCTGCCGGCAAGAGCGCACGCAGGCTTCGGGTTCCAGTATCTCGCCGTACTCGTCCGGCCGGGCATCGCCGCCAACGCCTCCGCCGCCACCGTGCTTATAGAAAAGGTACGCCGAAAAGCTGACTTCGTCGCGCACCCGCCCCCCGATCACGTCGCAGACCGGCTTGCCTATGGCCTTGCCGATCAGGTCGAGACACGCAATCTCGATGGCGGCGAAGGTGCGGGTGTGGCGATCCAACGGGTTCTCGCCCGGTACCAGGTAGGTTTGCGACCGTCCGCCCGAAGCCTGGGCCGTCTGTTGTTCGGCCTTGGCTGCCTGGCTTTCGGCATCTGCCGTCAGATCGCGGTACAGGCCGGCGAGTTGGAAGGGGTCCATCCCGGTGACACGATGCCGCACTGCTTCCAGGCCGGCCAGCGGCCCTTCGCCGCCGTAAGTCTCGCTGTAGCCGGTCAGACCCGAATCGGTTTTGACCTCAACGATGGTGCGCAGAGCGAACGGCGCATGCAGCCCGTAGGAGCTGCGCAGAGGGGGGTCGGCAATGGCGATGGGGTGCAGAACAAGATCGGTGATTTGCATGGCACGTAGATTCGCATGGCACGTAAATTGCAATGATCAGCCGTGAAGAGAGGGCAAGATGGAAACAATCGTAATCGCGGCCACGCTGGTTGGCAGTTTCGCGGGAGCCTTTGCGCTCCAGAAGGCCGCGTTGGAAGGGCTGTTTCGCATCATGGCCGCGCCGCGCCCGTCAGAAGCCCAGGCATTCCGTCGGCGGTAGCCCAGTCATTCCGCCGGCAGCGCAGGCATTGCTGCCTGCCCTTGTTCACTACCCCTTGCGCGAGCCTCGGCGCGGGTTGCGCAACTGCGATTGCCGCACCTTGATCTTCTTCCGCTTGGGCTTGCTGATCACGAAAGTGCCGCTGCCCAGATACTCCGCCTTATACAGCTTTTCATCCGCCAAAAGAATTCTCCTGTGAAATGGTTAACGCTTGATCGACCACCGTCGATCAAGCCCCGATTGATCAACCATTGTAGCGCGCATTATTCTGAGAATAGAGCAATGGCGGCGCCCGAAACACCAACCGGAGGAGACGCACTGCCGCTGGATTTGGCGGAAGTGCCAACCGGCGGGCACTTGGGCGCTGTTCCCCATACCTTCCGCGCCCTGCGCCATCGCAATTTCCGGCTTTTCATCAGCGGCCAGATCATCAGCCTGGTGGGCACGTGGATGCAGAATGTGGCGCAAAGCTGGCTGGTCTACCGGTTGACACACTCCGAACTGCTGCTGGGTACGGCTTGGTTCTGCGGGCAGATCGCCGTGTTCGCGCTGGGGCCGCTAGGCGGCTTGGCGGCCGACCGCTTCTCGCGCCATAAGGTGGTAATCCTTACACAAACGCTCTCCATGCTGCAGGCCTTCGTGCTGGCCGCGCTCACCCTCTCCGGCCGCGTCCAGGTTTGGCACATCCTGTCCCTGGCGGGCCTGCTGGGCGCCATCAACGCCTTTGATATGCCGGGCCGGCAGGCGCTGGTAATCCAGATGACCAGCAAGGACGACCTGATCAACGCCATCTCGCTCAATTCCGCGGTGTTCAATGCCGCCCGTATCGTCGGTCCGGGAATCGCGGGCCTGCTGGTGGCATTGGTGGGCGAAGGCACCTGTTTCGCCATCAACGGCGTCAGCTTTCTGGCGGTGATCGGTTGCCTGGCGGCCATGCGGCTGCCGGCTTTCGAACCCCAGCCTCCGGTATCGCCCTTGGCGCATTTGACGGATGGCTTTCGGTACGCGTGGCATCATAAGGATGTGCGCCGGGTGCTGGCGATGATGGCGGCGGCCACGCTTTCCGGCATGCCGACGCTGGTGCTGATGCCGTTCTTTGCCGACGACATCTTCCATCGCGGCTCGCGAGGCCTGGGGGTTCTGATGGGCGCCATGGGAGCCGGGGCTGTGGTCGGCACGCTGGTGCTGGCCCGCCGCTCCAATGTCAGCGGGTTGGCGCGGGTGATGGTTTACAGCGGCCTGATGACCGGCGCCGCTTACCTGGCGTTCGCGTTTTCGCCATACTTCTATTTTTCGCTGGCGGTGATGCCCTTGATCGGATACAGTGTGATGCGGCAGATGGCTTCGGCGAACACCACCATTCAGACGCTCATTCCCGACGAGTACCGCGGGCGAACCATGGCCTTGTATGCCATGACGGTGGTGGGGCTGGGGCCGTTCGGATCGCTCGCCGCCGGCGTGCTGGCGGGAAAGCTCGGCGCCCGGATGACGGTAGGGTTGGGCGGCGTGCTGGCGCTGGTTGCCGCGGCCACGTTCGCGTGGAGTTTGAGGAGGAAGCCGATTGCGTAAGTCAGTTATCCGGGTGGCCGCCGTTCTGCTGTGGTGGGCCGCGCCGTCCATTGCCCAGACGGATCCGCGGGCCCAGGCGCTTTGCGCGCAGATCGCCGGTATCGCCGCCACGCTGACGACGATTTCCGGAATGCCGTTGAAACATCCGGTGCCTTGCGACTATATCAGCAAGGAAAAAATCAGCGAGTTTCTCAATAAGCGCGTCAAGGAAGTCGCCAAGCCCGAAGAGATCCGCGCCGAGGAAATGACGCTGAAGAAATTCGGCCTGGTGCCGGAGGATTTCGACCTCGCCAAGAACACCGTCGAACTGCTGACCGAGCAGGCCGCGGCCTTTTACGACTACGATAAAAAGAAGCTCTTCATCACCGATTCCACGCCTTCGGAAAACCAGGAGCCCGTGCTGGCGCACGAACTCTCGCACGCCATCGCGGACCAAAGTTACAACCTGGCCAAGTTCATCCACGCGGGGCGCAAGAGCGATGACGGTTCCACGGCCCGCCTGGCGGTGATGGAGGGGCAGGCCACCTGGTTGATGTCCGAATTCCTGGCGCGAAAAATGGGGCAGACGCTGAAAGGTTCCCCGGCGCTGGTTTCCATGATGAGCAACCTGAGCGACACCGGCGGCGGACAATTCCCGGTGTTCGAAAACTCGCCGCTCTACCTGCGTTTGACGTTAGTGTTCCCCTATACCAAGGGCATGCTGTTTCAGAACGCGGTTTTTGAGCGCGACGGGGAAGCCGGGTTCGGCGAAGTCTTCCGCAAGCCGCCCGTTTCCACGCAGCAGATAATTCATCCCGACAAGTATTTTTCGGGCGTGAAGCCCACCCAGCCCGACCTTCCCGATCCGCACCTGAAGCGGGACTACAAGAGCCTGGTGGGCGGTACGCTTGGCGAACTGGAGCACGGTGTGATGCTGGAGCAGTTCGTGGGCAAAACGCGCGCGGCTGAGATTGCGCCGCACTGGCGCGGCTGCACATTTGAGCTGCGGGAGAACAAGAAGGCGGCGCGCGCGGTGCTGCTCTATGCCGCCGAATGGGACAGCGAGCCCAGCGCACGCCAGTTTTTCGAAGCCTATCGCGAGGTGCTGAAGAGGAAGTGGAAGAATCTGGTGGTGGCTTCGGAGAGCGCCGATGCCGTGACCGGCGACGGCGACGACGGCCGCTTTGCACTTCGCCGCCAGGGGAACATCGTCACCAGCATGGAAGGCCTGGCGCCCGCGACAGACTCTGTGGGGCAGGTTGCCAACCTGCGGCGGATTGCTAATCCGCCTGCCCGCCGCCCTTCGCAAGCCCCTGAAAGAGCGGTAAGGTAAGCTCCGTGCGGTACACTGAAGATCATGCGCAAGCGCAGTCTGCTGGCTCCAACCCTCGCACTGCTTTCCATAGCGGCGGTGGTGGCACAGGCCGCCGATCTCCCGCGCCCCGCACCCGATTTTGCCATCAACCTGGCGCCCGGCAAGGCAATCAGGCTCAGCCAGTACAAGGGAAAGACCGTGGTGCTGGCGTTCATCCTGACTTACTGCTCGCATTGCCAGAAGTCGATCGGATTCCTGACGAAAGATCAGCAGGAGTTCGCCCCGCGCGGCCTGCAGGTGCTGGCTTCGGCGATTGACTCGCCGATCGCGGTGCCGGGGTTCATCCAGCAGTTCGCTCCGCCGTTTCCCGTCGGTTTCAACACGAGTGACGAAGCCATGGGCTTCATGCAACACATTCCCATGATGACTTCGTATATGCCGATGATCGCCTTCATCGACAAGGATGGCGCCATCCGCGCCCAATACGAGGGCAACGACCCGTTTCTGAGCGAGGGCGTGCAGGAGAGAAACCTGCGCGACAAAATCGAAGAGCTGCTGAAACCCGCCACGCCGGGCAAGAAGACGGTCACTAGGACGAAGGCCATCGCGAAGAAGCCGGGCAACTAGAGAACTTGAATCTGCGAATGTGAGAATTTCTGCTAACCGCAGAGCCGCAGGGACGCGGAGGAAGTCGCAGAGAGGAGGTACGGAGGCATGTCTCGCACACAGGTCGGGTTGCCGCCGTATACGCCAGGGTGGCGCGCAGAGGAAGCAGAGACATGGTGGGCTATCGCCACGCGGCGGTACGTAAAGGTCCCGGCCTCAACCATCCGCAACCGCTTCGCAGCGTCAGCATGCGAGTGTCTCTGCTTCCTCTGCGCGCCAACCCCGGATTGTCACTAACTAACTACGACCGATGCAGAACGCCATATCAGTTTTGGTCTTCCTCAGCGCTCTCTCTGCGACTCCGCGTCTCCGCGGTGAAGAACACTTTCGGTCTGAGGCAGAGCCTCGCTAGCTTTCAGCGTTCAACTGATGACAGCCCCTTTCTATCCCAGCTTTTCCAGCACCCGCTCCAGCATCCCCACTTCCGGCACACTGCCCTGCGCCATCCTCGCATTGCCCCCGCCACGTCCCCCGGCTTCGGCAAGGGCCGTCTTCAGAAGTTTGCCCGCATCGATGCCCGCATCGGCCGACGCCGCCAGCAGCACCGACGGCGGGTGGCTCAAGGTCGCCGTGAAAATGGCCTTGGGATGCGCCGTGAAATTCTGTGCCACCGCGCGCAACTCCTCCAGGCTGCCGCCCCGGTTGCCGGAGGCCACACGCTGCCACACGCGCCGCACGCCATCGGCCCCCGGTTCCGTGGCCTGGTACAACTCCTTGCCCTGGTAGGCCGCCAGATCCAGTTCCAGCTTGCGGCGCGCTTTCTCGGCGGTGCGCGCGGTCTCCAGTTGCGCGGCCACCATCGCCGGGGTATCGTCGAGCGATGCCGAAAAGAGCTGGGCCACTTTGGTAAACCCCTCGTAATCGGCGCGCGCCCGCCTGGCCGCGCGTCCACCGCACACGAACTCCACCCGAACGCTCTGCCGGATCTTTTCGAGCTTGCGCAGCAGGATCAGCCCGATCTCGCCCGTGGAGCGCACATGGGTGCCGCCGCAGGCGCTGCGGTCCAGTCCGTCGATGGCGATGATACGCAGCGTGCCTTCGCGTTCGGACGCCTTGCGGAGCCCTTGCGCCGCCTCCCGTTCTTCGAAGTGGACCGTGACCGGCCGGTTCTCGAAAACGATTTCGTTGGCTCGCCGCTCGGCTGCCAGCACCGTTCCGGGCTCCACCGCGCCGCCTGGCGGATCGCCCTTTAGATCGCCCTTTAGATCACCCTGAAGATCAATGGTCGCGCTCTCTGCACCCAGGTGGAAGCTGACCGTATGCAGCGCGAACAGCTCCTCGAAGACGGCCGAAAGCAGGTGCTGGCCGGTATGCTGCTGCATGTGGTCGAAACGGCGGTCCCAGTTGATGGCGCACTCCACGTCGCCCTCCCTGACCGGCTCGGCCAGGCGGTGCGCGATGCGCGCTTCCTCATCCACCACGTCGAGTACGGCGACGCCCGCGATGGAGCCGGTGTCGAACGGCTGTCCGCCGGAGGTTGGGTAGAAGGCCGTGCGGTCCAGGTACACGGTGCGGCCGTCGTCGGAAAGGCCCGTGACGCGGGCGCGGAAATCGTGCAGGTAAGAGTCGGTGTAGTAGAGGCGTTCAGTCATGGAGGCACTGCTATTGTGGCAGTGTCCAGGCCGTGGTATCAAGGAAGATGCATATGCAAATCGTCCGTCTCGGTTCCACCGGCCTGAAAGTATCGCGCCTCTGCCTCGGCGCCATGACCTACGGCTCCAGGAAGTGGCGTCCCTGGGTGCTCGATGAAGAAGAGGGCCGTCCGCTGATCCGCCGCGCCATCGAAATGGGAATCAACTTCTTCGACACCGCCGACATGTATTCCGTTGGAGCCAGCGAGGAGGTTCTGGGAAGGGCGCTGAAAGATTTCGGCCCCGCGCGCGACCAGGTGGTGATCGCCACCAAGCTCTTCAACCCCATGGGTGACGACCCCAACCTGCGCGGCCTCGGCCGCAAGCACATCCGCCACGCCATCGACGACAGCCTGCGCCGCCTCCAGACCGATTACGTCGATCTCTACCAGATCCACCGCTTCGACTACGAAACGCCGATCGAGGAAACGCTGGAAGGCCTGAACGATGTGGTGAGGGCGGGCAAGGCGCTCTATATTGGCGCGTCGTCGATGCACGCCTGGCAATTCGCCAGGATGCTGTACAAATCGCGCGAGCTGGGCGTGGCGCGTTTCGTGACCATGCAGAACCACTACAACCTGATCTACCGCGAGGAAGAGCGCGAGATGCTGCCGCTGTGCCGCGAGGAGGGGATCGGCGTGATTCCGTGGAGCCCACTGGCCCGCGGTTTCCTGGCGGGCAACCGCCGTGCGCCCTTCGCCGGGGACACTATCCGCGCCCAGACCGACGCCTATGCCGGCGAGATGTACTACCAGCCCGGCGACTTCACCGTTGTCGACCGGGTCACCGAAATCGCCGGGAAGCGAGGCATTCCCAACGCCCAGGTGGCGCTGGCGTGGGTCTTGCAGCAGCCCGGCATCACGTCACCGATTGTCGGCGCCACCAAGCTGGCTCATCTCGATGACGCCGTGGCCGCACTGGAGGTAAAACTGGACGAGGCCGAATTGAAGGCCCTGGCGGAACCCTACCGGCCGCATCCGGTGCTGGGCCATTCGTGAGGGATTCTTCAGTCGTGAGACGTCAGTAGTCAGTTCTCAGTAGTCAGTTTTCAGCATGAAGCCTCGATTCCATGAAGTGTCGATTCTACACATGGTTCTCTCTTTGACTCATCGCATGATGTGGGCCATTGCGGTGTGCCGTTGGAAGATCGCGTGGACGTGATTGGGCATGGCCACGCACGCGTGGAGTTGGTTGAAGCGGCGAACCGCCTCCCCACCTAGGCCCGCGTTCAAAACTGCACCGGCGAGTGTCTAGCGAGGCATGACAGGGTCGAAAAACCACCTCGCCCATCGGGAATCTCCCGGAGCCTGGTGTGGTTTTTCATGAAGTTTCGCGGGCGGAACGCCCATCCCAACAGACCACAGAAGACGATGGTCTGTCCTACCTTCTCCCAGAAATGGACAAACTCAAGGCACGGGCATTCCTGCCTGTGTTAGTTCTACTCCAGCGCCTGGTAAGCCAGCCGCTTAAACTGATCTCCCGCCGGAGCGCTGGTGGGGGGCAGCACCTGGATCAGAAAGACACCCATCAAGTGCTCCTGCGGATCGATCCAGAAGCTTGTCCCCGCAGCCCCGCCCCAGTTGTATTCACCGGCGGAACCCACGGATGTCGACTTTCCCGGTCCCAGATTCACCGCGAACGTAAGCCCGAACCCATATCCTTCCGGCACGCCTCCGATGCGGGGCAGATTGCCGAGATGATCGCTCCGCATCAGCTCCACCGTTTTCCGCCCGAGCAGCCGCACGCCCTCCAGTTGGCCGTCGTTCAGCAGCATCATTACGAAGCGCGCGTAGTCTTCGAGCGTCCCTACCATCCCCGCGCCGCCCAGCAGCAACGCCGGCTTCTTCTTGAAGCTTTCCTGGAAGGGCGAACTGGAACGCTCGATTCCACCGCCCGGCTTGGGTGCATATAAAGCCGCCAGCCGGCTCCATTTTTCTTCCGGTACATAGAAAGCTGTATCCTTCATGCCGAGAGGCCCGAAGATGCGCTCTTCGAAAAATCGATCCAGCTTTTTTCCGGAGACCACTTCCACCAGCCGCCCCAGCACGTCGATCGAGTAGCCGTAACGGAACGTCGTCCCGGGCTGGTCGTTCAACGGCACCGATGCCAGCCGCCTCATCCCTTCCGCCAGATCGAACGGCACCAACGGCGCGAAACCCGTCATTTCGATCTTCTTGTACGCCGGCTCACCGCTTTCATCCTTCGGCCCGGCGTAGTCGAGCCCCGACGTATGGCGGAACAGATCGCGAACGGTGATCTGGCGGTCGGCTGGAACCGTGTACCAGGTACGCTTGCCCGCGGCGTCGACGCCCTCGCGCGCTACGGTCATCCTGGCGAATTCCGGCAGGTACTTCGATACCGGGTCGTTGAGCGAAAACTTGCCCTCTTCGTAGAGCATCATCGCCGCCACGCCGGTGACCGCCTTCGTCATCGAGAACATGCGCACGATGGTGTCCGGTTTCATCTCGCCCCAGGTCTCACGAAACACAACCTTCCCGTGGCGAGCGATCAGCCCCGAAGCGCCCGCCAGCCGGCCCGCCGCCACGTGCTCCTGCATCACGGTACTGATGCGATTTAAGCGATCGCGAGAGAAGCCGGCCTGCTCCGGAGCGCCTGTGGGCAGGCTGGCTCCGAATACCAGCGACGCTATCAAGCCGAAAATCAATAGGATTCGCATGAGCGTAGTTATATCACACAGGCCCTCAAAACCAGCCACCCGCGGCGCACTGTCCTTCGGTAAAATTCCGAACGCGCTCGGAATAAAAGTTCCGCCCACGGGGTATAGGACTCACGTGAGGTGATTTTTGCAAATACGTCAAGTCTTGATCGCGGCCGCAGTTTCGGTGTGCGGGCTTGGTGCCCAAATCGAGCCGGCCGCGGGCACATGGAAAACCTGGGTGGTGCCGTCTGTCAGCCAGATACGCCTTCCCGCACCCCCCAACGCAGCAGCTTCGGCGGCGGAGATCCAAACCATAAAAAGCCTGATGGCCGAATCCAACCCGGACACCAGGGCGCAGGTCGCCTACTGGGACGCCGGCCCGCCCGGCTACCGATGGATGCAGTTGGCTTCGCAGCAAATGCTGGCGCAGAATGTGGCCGCGCCCCTGTTTACGCGCGGCATGGCGCTGGTCGCCGCGGCGATATACGATGCAACCATCGCGGCATGGGACTCGAAATACGCGTGGAACCGTCCGGCCCCGAGCGCCATGGATTCCAGCATACAACCGCTGACGACCATCCCCAAGGTTCCTGCCTATCCGTCCGAACATGCGGTGGTGGCGGGCGCGGCTTCGGTTGTGATGGCTTACCTTTTTCCAGCCATGGGCGAGACCTATACCGATCTGGCGGAAGAGGCCGCACGGTCTCGCATGTTCGCCGGCGCGGCGTTTCCAAGCGATGTAAGCGCCGGATTGCAACTGGGCCGGCAGGTGGGCCAAATGGCCATCGCGTACGCCTTGGCGGATGGCTCCAGCACGCCGTTCACCGGGACCTTCGCCGCGGCGCCCGGAGTGTGGGGCAGTGCCACGCCCGTCACGCCGCTGGCCGGGTCGTGGAAGCCATGGACCCTGTCATCGGGCAGCCAGTTCCGTCTGCCCGCGCCTCCCGCGGCCAGTTCTCCCGACTTTCAGGCGCAGGTCGCAACGGTTAAGAACTTCGCGCGCACCAATGCCACGAATCACGCCGCATGGTTCTGGCAGCCTTCGTTCCTCACCCCCTGGCTGGATACGGTGAATCTGGAGATTTTCCAGAATCATCTGGATGGCAATGCTCCTCGCGCCGCGCGCGTGTACGCGCTGGAAGCGGTGGCCCAGCACGATGCCACCATCGCCTGCTGGGATACCAAGTTCACCTATCTCGAACTGCGGCCCCCCTTGGCCGATCCCACGATCGTTCCCGTCTTCGCGCTGCCGCAGCACCCGGGTTTTCCGTCGGGACATGGCTGCGCGTCGGGAGCGGCCGCGGCGGTGATGAGCTATCTGTTTCCGAATGACGCTCAGTCGTTTGCGGCCATGGCGCTGGATGCGGGCACTTCCACCTTCGACGCGGCCATTCACACGATGTTCGATGTCACCCAGGGCCTGGCACAGGGTGGACAAGTCGGGCAATCGGTAGTCAAGCACGCTCAGGCCGACGGTGCCCAGTAACCACGCCCAATAACGACCCCCAATAACGAAAGGACCAACCATCGACATGCGGAAAACTCTACTATCGGGAATACTCACATTGGCGTGCGCAGGCTGGTGCTCCGCTGCCAACAAATACGTCCAGCACAATCTGGTTTCGGACCTCACGGGCATGGCGGACCATCTGGATCCGTGCCTGATCAATCCGTGGGGAATCGTGGCGTCACCCACCAGCCCGTTCTGGGTTTCAGCCAACCGAACCGGCCTCTCCACCCTTTATGACGGCAACGGCACCCCGGCAAGCCTGATTGTCGGCGTACCGGGACCCGCCGGCGCCACGCCTCCCGCTCAGCAATGTGGGACGACGGCGTTGGGACCTGGAGCGCCGTCGGGTATTATCTTCAACGACACCACGTCCTTCGTTCTCGGCAGTTCGCCGGCGAGCTTCATCTTCTCCAGTGAGCAGGGCTTGATTGTCGGATGGAACGGCGCGGCCGGCAAATCCGGCGGGATCATGGCGGACCGCTCGGCGGCAGGTTCGGTCTACAAAGGGCTCGCCACCGCCACCCGCTCAGAGGGCCCTCTGCTGTACGCTGCCGATTTCGGGAACGGCAAGATAGATGTCTTCGACGCCCAAATGCATCTGCTGTCGCTCTCCGGAGCGTTCACCGATCCAAGCATTCCGGGGGGCTATGCGCCATTCAACATCCAGAACCTGGGCGGCTCGCTCTACGTTACCTACGCCAAACAGAACGCGGCGCATCACGACGATGTGGCGGGATCTGGAAATGGCTACGTCGACGTCTACGATCTCAACGGCCTCCTGCTGCAGCGCCTGGTTTCCGCCGGTCCGCTGAATTCGCCCTGGGGCATGGCCGTCGCACCCGCCGGGTTCGGCGACTTCGGCGGCGCGCTTCTGGTGGGTAATTTTGGCGACGGCGCGATCAACGCATTCGACCTGGTGAGCGGAAAGTTTCTGGGGGCGCTGCAGGATGGCAAAGGCGCCGCGATTCATATCCTGGGGCTGTGGGGCCTGATGTTCGGCAACGGCAGCCGCGCCACTCCCGCCGCTGCCCCCTCCGGCGGCGATGCCAATACACTCTACTTCGCCGCGGGCATCGCCGGGCCGGATACGGTCGAGTCGCACGGGCTGCTGGGAACCATTCAGCCCGCCCCTTCGATCGGCGCCAACGGCGTGGTAAATGCCGCCAGCTCTTTAGCCACCACCGCGCCGGGAACGTTTACCACGATCTTCGGTGACGGACTGGCCGCGACCACACGTAGCTGGACCACGGCCGAGTTGGCGAATGGCAAACTCCCCGTTCAACTGGACGGAGTCTCCGTTACGATTAATGGCAAGCCGGCGTATCTCTACTATGTGAGTCCGAAGCAGATCGACGTGATCGCGCCCGCCGATCCGACGACCGGTCCGGTTCCGGTGGTAGTGACGAACAACGGCGTTGCCAGCGCCTCCTCAACGACGCAGTTGCAGACCGCTGCGCCAGCTTTCTTTTCAATCGGAGGATACGTGATTGCCACGCACGCCAACGGGTCGCTGGCCGGTCCGCCGAGTGTGCTGGCAGGCGCCACTCCGGCAGTGCCGGGAGAAGTGATTGTGGTCTACGGTACGGGATTTGGTCCCACGAATCCGGCCGTCGATGGGTTGGTCTTGTCTTCACCCGCCAATCTCGCCGCGGCCCCGGCGATCACGATTGGAGGAGGAACCGCAACGGTACAATTCGCCGGGTTGAGCGCGCCGGGTCTCGATCAAATCAATGTGACAGTTCCGGCTCTTCCGCCCGGTTCCACGGGCATTGTGAATGTTCCGATCCGCGCCACGGCGGGGCCAGCCAGCACGCCGGCAGGGTTGCTGGTGGCCGTGCAGTCCGGAAATTGAGCCGCATTGGGCCGGCGAACCTGCCGCCGGCCCGCTTCCCCGGAACGATACCGGGTCGCGCCCGCGGGTGCGTTTGCCGGTGGCGTATACTGAAAGCGGCGTGAGCTATGGCTAAGGAATACATCGAGCAGCGCAACGGCGGCTGAGTCTTTCCCCGCCTTGGGCCTGGAGCAGATCTTCTCCGCTCTGGCCTTCTATACCGCGAATCGGGAAGTGGTGGATCAACACCTGCACGAAGCCCGCTAGGAATTTGAGACCCTGCGCCGGCAAGCTCGTCAAAACAATCCGGCACTCTACGCGAAACTCGACGAAGCGCGCCGAAGAGCGCATACCCCAGTGCATGAGGCCGCGATTTCAGGCGGACGCCGGTTTCAACCACAAAATCGTAGTTGGCCTTCGCCGGAGGAAACCGTCCGTGGATTTCCTGAGCGCTTATGACGGTGGTGTGGTCGGCGCGCCCGATCCCGGCGTGTTGAGCATCGCTGCGGATTGTGAACCCGCTGCCGCGAGCGTCGGCATGGGCCCAACAGGCGGATTGCCAATCCGCCGCAGGTTAGCAACCTGCCCCACAAACCGGCCGCTCCGGCATTACCCCATTGAAAACAACCACGTTCGATAGGGTTACGAACGTAACCGAACAACCGTTTTGAACTGGACGGCGGCACGGATCGGGCGCAGAATGTGCCAGAGACTCAAGAAAATCCCAAAGGGGTCAAGAGGGAATATGAGACGAAGCCAGTTGTCGATGTTCGGATTGGCGCTGCTCCTTGCTTTTGTGCAAGCCGGGCGGGCGCAGGAAGTCACCGGCGCAATCACGGGGAAGATCACCGATCCTTCCGGCTCCGCTATCGCGGGCGCCAACGTGAACGCCAAAGACATGGACCGGGGTACGGTCTGGAAATCGCAGACCAACGACGCCGGCATCTACAACCTGCCGCGTCTCCCGATCGGGCGCTACCAGGTTCGCGTGGAGGCCAACGGCTTCCAGACGGCCGTCCACTCGGAGTTCGATCTGGTCATGAACCAGACCGCCACCATCGATGTGAAGCTGACCATCGGGCAGGTGTCGCAGCAGATAGAGGTCACCTCGGCGGCGCCGGTGCTGCAGACGCAGACCACCGAGGTGGGCACGGTGATGGAGGCGGGCGCCATCGCCGGCCTGCCGCTGGAAACGCGCAACTACAATCAACTGACGCTGCTGACGCCGGGTGCGGTGACCATCAGCCCGGCGTCGTTCAACACCGGCCAAAAAACGTTCAACGCGGCGCGGCCGAACCTCAACGGCAACCGCGAGCAGGCCAACTACTACCTGCTGGACGGGATGGAGAACACCGAGTTCGTCGACAACAACGTGGCGTATTCGCCCAACGTGGACGCCATCCAGGAGTTCAACGTCACCACCAACAACCCGAGCGCGGAGTTGGGCCAGTTCCTGGGCGGCGTGATCAGCGTCAGCCTGAAATCCGGCACCAACCAGTTCCATGGCAACGTATTTGAGTATCTGCGCAACGATTTCTTTAATGCTAACGAGTGGTCCAACAACTTCAACGGGCTACCCACGCCGCGGCAGCGGTGGAACGAGTTCGGCGGCACCGTGGGCGGCCCCATCAAGCGCGACAAGCTCTTCTTCTTCGCCGATTACCAGGGCTCGCGCTTCGACCTGCCGGCCAGTTCCAGCCCGCACTCCACGTTCACGGCGCAGAACGTCAGCGGCAACCTCTCGGACCTGGGCGTGGCGCTGCACTATCCCGGCACCACGGTGGCGATGCCATCCGACCTCACCAGGGCGGCGGTCTGCGGCCCGGGGCAGAAGATGGGCGTCAACGCCTGTATCGCCGGCCTGAGCCCGGCCGCGCTGAAGATCGCCTCCGCCTTGCCCAAACCGAACCTGCCGGGCCTGGCGAACGGCACCTCCAACAACCTGAACAACGTCGTGCAGAATTACACCCACGGCAACCAGGGCGACATCAAAATGGATTGGGCGCCCACCGGCAGCGACCATTTCTTCGCGCGCTACTCGCAGCAGCACATCGTCAATCCGATTGTGAACAGCGAAGCCTTCCAGTACTCGGGCAACGGCAGCAACGTCTTCCCGCTGCAGCAGGCGGTACTGAATTATACGCGGACTGTCAACGCCACGCTGTTGAACGATTTCCGCGTGGGGATGAACTACTTCCCCGCCGAAGCCAGCACCCAGGCGTTGAGTACCACGGCCGGCGCCAACCTGATTCCCGGCCAGCCGACGCAGTACCTGCCCGGCCTCTCCTTTGCCAGTTCGCGGCTGGGCGGCCAGTTGAACGGCCCGTTCGCCTTCGGCACCACCGACGGTCCGGAAATCTTCCACCAGACCGCCATCCAGGTGTCGGACACGGCCGTCTGGAGCCGCAACGCGCATACGGTGAAGATGGGCTTCCAGTTGAGCCGCTACCGCAACAACTACGTTCCCGCCACCAGCAGTGACGGCGCGGCGGGGCAGATCGGTTTCAACGGGACGTACACGGGCTACTCGGAAGCCGACTTCTTCGTGGGCCTGCCCTCGTACATGGGCTATGGCCTTGGCTTTTCGGGAACGGTGGGGCAGCGCAACGACGCTCTGGGCGCGTTCGTGCAGGACGACTGGCGCGTCTCCAAAAAGCTGACGGTCAACTTTGGCGTGCGCTGGCAGCTTTTCACGCCCATCTACGAAGTGCACGACCGCATGACCAACATCGGGATGTACAGCGGCCAGATCATGCTGGCGGGGCAGAACGGCAACAGCCGCGCGCTTTACAACCAGTACAACGGCATCGCCAACTTCCTGCCGCGCCTGGGGCTGGCGTACAGCCTGGACGATAAGACCGTGATCCGCGCGGCGTTTTCGCGCTCCAGTTTCCAGGAGGGCACCGGCGAGTTCAACCGCCTGGCGACCAACGCGCCGTGGAATGTCGACCTGGTGGGCCAGTGGGGCGCGGCGGACGCCAACGGCGCCATCCCGGCGAACCAGGTAACGCTGGACCAGGGCTTCGGCGCGCTGGGCGCCACCAGCGGGTGCACCGTGCAGAACGTGACCTCGGCGCCGAAATCGTGCTTCGCGGGCGTACGCATCCACGCCACCGATCCGAACTACCGGCCGTCGATTAACAACGGCTGGAATCTCACCATCCAGCGGCAGCTCACTAGTTCACTGACGCTGCAGGCCGGTTACGTAGGCCAGCATAGCGACCACCTGGCAGCCATTTACAACATGGGGCAGAATGTCTTGCAGGCCGATGGCTCAGCCACTCCGGGACCCTATCTGGCCGGCAACCCCGCGCTGAAGAACGCCGGCACCGGGCAGCAGCGCCTGAATACCACCACGGCCATCCAGAACTACGACGGGCTACAGCTTGTGGCGCGGGAGCGGCTGGCGAAGGGCCTGGGCTTCCAGCTCAATTACACCTGGTCCAAGTGCCTGACTAACAACCAGGGTTACTACGGCCGGTATGGCAACGCCGCCCCCGCGCAGACCACGGCCGACGTCGCATTCCAGTCTTACGTCTACAACGTCAAGCTGGATTACGGCCTGTGCGACGCCGACGTGACCCACATCTTCAGCGGCTACGTGAACTACGATCTGCCATTCAAAAGCGCCAGCAAGAGCCTCAACGCAGTGATCGGCAACTGGCATTATGACGCCATTGCGAGCGTGCACGGCGGGCTGCCGATTTCGATGATCCAGTTCGGCAACGACCCGACGGGCGCTTACTTCCAGCCGCGGCCGGACTGCCTGGCGCCATCGCAGGCGACTCCGTACAAGAACTTCGTCGGCGGCGGCTACGTCTGGTTCGACCCGACGACCATGGCGATTCCCGGACCCGGCAAGCTGGGCACCTGCCCGATCTCGAGCGAACGAGGGCCGGGGTTGAAACAGATCGACATGAGCCTCAACAAGAAGTTTCCGATTTCGGAGCACCGCTGGGTGGAGCTGCGGTTCGACGCCATCAACGCGTTCAACACGCCGATCTTCGCGGTGGCCGGGTATGCGACGGACGTGTTCCCCGGCGGCGGCATCGACAAGACCCGGTACGGCAGCGATGCGGCGTACACGGCGGGGATTCCGACGGGGGTGGTGAATACGTCGGTCGGCTCACGCAATCTGCAGTTCGCGGTCAAGCTGCATTTTTGAGGGCTGCGGCAGGGTTGGGCCCTGCGGTGGGGCGCTCCGGTTTCGGCCAGGGCGCCCCGGAGGGCAAACCTACCTGAGCCGAGCGGGGACGGTTGGCCAAACGTGGTCCGTCTCTTTAGCGAGCTTTCCTCACCTCATAACCCAGGGCGATGATCGCCTTGAGCGCTTCGACTACGGTTTTGCGATCGTAGTCCTTCTCCGATTCCGGGAGTTGTTCGTACGGAACCAGATCCGGGTGTTCCTTCCCAGCGTCGTCCCGCTTCGATCCGTAACGCCAGCCTTCGTCGATGCGTTTCTGGGCCCAGTGATCGTGGTTGTTATGAGCCAGTCTCTCGACGAGTTCCTCGAGATCGGAAGTCAGCTTGATTTGCGAAGTGTCGATGGTTTGCGGAGTATAGGTCGTCACCACGTCTCCTGACCCGAGCGGTCTTGATCGGCATCGTGCCGTGCCGGCCACTCCCGTCGGCCACACTCATGATAAGCTTTCAAGCCGATCTTCGCATGCGCGACGGTCCTGACCGCGGGGCGGATTATTGATCCGCCGGCGGAACGAAGCCAATCTTGCGGACCCGGAGCGAGGAACCGGGACGAGTGGCGGAACGAACGGGACGGAGGATTTTCGAGAGAGCGAGAGACACTTGTGGATTGAGGCTTGGCAGAACATTCGTTGCGGGCGGCCGGGCTTTGGGGTTGTCCCCTCGGACTTATCGCCGTGCGTGTCGGCCGCCCAACGGATTGGAGAGCACCTTCGATGATCTAGGGCCGCTGAATGGCGACCATATCTTTGCCGATTTAGCGCTCTTCCTCTGGTACCAGATGGGGCGACAATAACCGCTATCCGCACACCACCCGATGTTATGGGTTCGAACCCAAGATCTCTCCCCCGACCCCGTAGCACTGCTCAGACAGCCGTGAAGGCGTTGACGGCCCCAGGGAGAGTTCAGTTCCACCGTACATGCAACGCTTCCTGGCC
>DATMNI010000329.1:0-16880 GCA_035570275.1 Candidatus Acidiferrales bacterium
CAAAGCCACAATACAATTTTTCGTTGAAATGTTTTGATGCCAAGGATTGACGGATGATCGCGCCTTCGGCGCGGATGAAGTCGCCGGCCCTTAAAACCGGCCAAAATTCAGAAAACTACGTTTTCTGATGACCGGCAACACCGTGGTCGCGCCTTGGTCGAAGAGGTATGTTCCGTGAATCGCATCTTTCTCTGAAAAATGATGATCTACTCGCGTCGTGAGGAGATTCTCATGCGCGCCATTCTGCGCTGAAAAAGTGTATGTTCCCGCATCGCCTTTGATCGGGCCGTTGGGTTGAGGAAAAAAAGCCAGATAGGGGGCGACGAGCGGGATGACGGTTACGCGTCCCGTGACAAGGTCGCCTGCTCGCGCGCTCGGCGCCGGGACCGTATCCACAACGCTCACTCCCAAACCTTGGCGAACGCCTTCATAGTTCACGAAGAAAAATGTTCTCTGCCGCTTCAATGGCCCGCCCAGCGAGCCGCCGAACTGGTTCCTCTTGAACGGAGGCAGTGTTGAGGTGTCGAAGAAGTTGCGCGCGTCCAGTGCGCTGTTGCGGAGAAACTCGTACAAGGACCCGTGGATACGGTTGGCCCCCGCACGCGTCACCGCGTTGATCACACCACCCGATGTCTTGCCGTAGTCTGCGGGCGGGTTGGCGGTAATGACGGAAAACTCTTCAACAGCGTCGACGCCGAGGCTCACACCGAGGATGCTGCCCGGACCTCCCCCGGCATAATCGTTCACATTTACACCGTCCAGCCAATAGCTGCTTTGTTGCGGGCGTGTGCCGCCGATCGCCATCATGAGGCCATATCCCCGGTTCCCTCGAGGCACGTCCAACACGACAGGATTCTCGGTGCGGACAATAGAAACGCCAGGCTGCAGCGCAGCTAACGTTGTCCAGTCCCGTCCATTTAACGGCAGTTCCCTTACGACCTTTCCGCTTTCGACACCGCCTGTTTGGGACGTGGCCAAGTCCACGGTCGCGGCTTCCGCTGTGGCAGTTACGGTTTGCTCCGCCGGACCGATCGCGAGTTGCAAATCGATCACACGCTCTGAGCCTATCTGGACCTCAATCCCCTTGCGATCTCCAGTCGAAAAACCAGTGGCCGTAACCGTGACGCTGTAGGTTCCGATTGGGAGATTGGGTGCGTCGTAAAGTCCGGCTGTGTTTGACGCGAGTCGCCGTGTCTCCCCGGTGCTGGCTTGGACGATGGTGACAGCCGCGCCTTGAATCACGGCGCCCGAAGAATCGGTAATCGTGCCGCGGATCGCCCCGCCTGAACTCTGCGCCTTGACCGCTATGGGAATCATTGACAAGAAAGCACTTGCTAAAGCTATACCCACAATAGTCAATCCTAGGCGCAAGTTTTTGCGGTTTCTCATAGTCCATTCCTTAGAGAGCGGGCTCTTCCAGCCTCTCGTCGTCTCTTGTGTTCGTTCGCGGCTCGAACCGATGATCATAGCCGGCATATGCAAACGAGCCAATTACATAAACCTGGTAGGCCGGAATGGGTCGCGGAATCACGAGTGTGACGGCTATGTTCGAAGGGAACCTGTTGTTGTGAGCTCGCGTTCGGCCTGCAACCAATCCTCCAGCTCAGAGCCAGTTTGTCCCCCGCGCTGCAGATAAATCTCGTACGCACGAAATCTTATTTTCTGCTCACGCGACGAGTGTAGTGAGCGTTCTCTTTCCGCAACGGCGCCATCACGTTGCCTGGAGTCGTTATTGCCGGTTATCTTTGCTTTCGATGCCATGCTCGTCTCCTTTGAAATGGACTCCACAAAGTCTCCTTGATCTCACCGCAGTGACCCAATAGCTTTGGTCCAGCCGGGCCTGCCCTCCGGTCACCAAACCTTCATCCCGCCATCGACAACGACGTCGATCCCTGTCACGTACGAACTGTCATCCGACGCCAGGAATAGAGCGACGCGGGCCACTTCTTCAGGCCGGCCGAGCCGACCCAACAGTGTCTTACCGACCATGTAGCTTGCCCACTCCGGATCTTTCAACTGTTCGCGCGTCTGGTTGGTTTCAATCACCCCCGGCGAGATCGAATTGGCGCGAATCCCATGATCGCGGCCTTCCATCGCCAATTGGCGGGTCATGGCAATGATGCCGGCCTTGGCTGTAGTGTGCGAGAGCGAGCCCAGGTTCTTGAAGCTCATTTGGGCGGTCAGCGAGCCGGTGTTAACGATCACTCCGCGGCTGGCCTTCAAATAAGGCCACGCAGCACGCGTCAGATAGAACACCAGGTCCATCTCTTCCCGGCGATTGCGGTCCCACTCGTCATCTGTGATGTCTTCGAGCCAATTGAAGTAGGCCATTGCCGCGTTGTTGAAGAGCACGTCGATCCGGCTAAAGGTGCGCATCGCAAAATCGACTAGGCCCTGACAGTCGGCCGGCTTGGTCAGATCGCAGGGCTGCAGCGAGACCATCGTTCCGCCCGCTGCGCGGACCGCTTCAACCGTGGCTTCCGAGTTCTCGACCTGCAAACCACAGCCGACGACCAAAGCGCCCTCTCGAGCGAAGACAAGGGCAGCTTCACGGCCGATACTCCCTCCGGTACCCGTGATGATGCAGATTCTCCCTAAAAGCCTCTCCGACATGCGTTATCCCTTCGGTTGGCTGAAGTTGTTCTTCGAGACCCGTTGTTTTCGCGAAACGGAAGGGACATCACTACGAGAACTTGGGGTTTAGAAAAACGTACAGCGCAGCGATCCTTCCGTCGCGGACAATCATGACGTCCAGCCCGGTGTAATCGGGAGCTTCGCCTTTCGGACCAGAGCCCCAGGCGAGAATCCCACAGTTGTGAACAGCTTGGGCCTCTCCATGCGGCGTGTAGACAAAAAGCGGGTGGGTCGCGCGGAGGTCACCAGCGAACTTGTCCAGAGCGTCGCGTCCAACGAACGCGCCAGGCGGAACATAGAGTACGCAGTCGTCATTGTAGAACTCGTCTATGGCTGCACGGCGAAGGGCGGCATCACCCTCGCCGAATACCTCCTGCAGGTTGCGATGAACAAGCTCAATAATTCGCTCAGTCATCTCCACGCTCTACCTCCTCAAGCTCTGTTCTTGGAGCATTTGGAATCCACCCTTGTTGAAGAGTGAGCCGCTCTACCCATAGTTCGTTTGCTATTCTCAAGAAAAGCACTCCAAATCCTTTCAGTTCATCGGAATTGCAACCACGTGACCATTCCAAGTGCTTGTCGAATCTATGAGTTGGCGTGAATCTGGTCCCGAATTTTCGGGATTTCCCGCTAAATGGGAAAAACGCCGGGAGAACGACTCCTCCTTGTCTACGGCCGGATCATCGTTCTATCTGGGCTTATACTGTTGCTTGTGGATGCCAAGACGCTTGATTTTTGCATCGAGGGTCGAATCGGGGATGCCCAGCTTAGCGGCAGCGCCGGCCGGCCCTGATATTCGACCCTGACTTTGGGCGAGTGCAGATTCAATCGCTTCTTTTTCGTGTGCCAACAAGGCACCGGTCAGAGGCACGCTGGAACGAGGGACTTCGGACGGCTCTCGCTTGAGCCAAGCCTCGTCTACAGCAAAGATGCTCGAGTCGCTCAGGATGACTGCGCGCTCGATCACGTTTTGCAACTCACGAACGTTTCCCGGCCACCCATATGCTCTCAGAAGATCCAGTGTTTTCCTGTCGATGCTTCTGAACTTCTTCCCAATCTTCCTTCCAAATCGAGCAATGAAGTACTCGACAAGCACGGGAATATCGGCCGCTCGCTCGCGCAGAGAGGGCATTGTGATCGGCACAACGTTCAACCTGTAGAGAAGGTCCTGGCGGAACTTGCCTTCGCTCACGAGTTTCTCAAGGTCGCGATGTGTTGCAGCCAGTACTCGAACATCCACCGGAATGGGTTTGTCACTACCGAGGCGTTCGATCTCGCGCTCTTGCAGGACGCGCAATAATGCGATTTGAACATCCGGAGGCAGATCGCCAACTTCGTCAAGGAAAATGGTGCCACCGTTCGCTGCTTCAAAGCGTCCTAGACGACGTTGTGTTGCGCCCGTGAATGCGCCCTTTTCATGCCCGAAGAGTTCTGAAGATATCAGCGAAGCTGGGATTGCGCCGCAATTCACGGCGATAAACGGCTGCTCCGCCCGCTTAGAACGCTTGTGAATTGCGCGCGCGATCAACTCCTTTCCCGTACCGGTTTCACCCAGAACGAGAACTGTCGAGTCTGAGAGTGCCACCTTGCTGATCTGAGCCAGTACCTTCTGCAACGGCTCTGAAGAACCGACGATCTCCCCAAATAGAGACGCCTGGTTGATCTCTTCACGCAGAGCGGCGTTTTCCTGTTGTAGCCTCTCCTCATCTCGTTTGCGGTCGTCGATATCGGTACACGCAACGTACCAACGGAGGATTTGTCCCTCTTCGTCCCGCAAGGCGTTGTAACGAGCCAAAAACCAACGATAGGCTCCATCACTCTTGCGCATCCGCACTTCGATTTCAAAGGCAGAGCCAGTCGACATGGCGGGGTCCCATTGAGCCTGGACGCGCTTTGAATCATCGGGATGACCCAAAAAGCCGTGGGCTGTGCCCCGCCACCCATCGAGAGTGAGGCCGAAGTAATCAAGCGCCATTCGGTTGATAAACAGACGCTCGCGGTGGGGCCCGAAAACAGCTATGAGTTGTGGCGTCAGGTCCAGGATTTGACGAAGTTCCTCCTCACTCTTGTGCAGTGCCTTCGTTAATTGCTCTTGCTCCGTGACGTCTATCCCTGTTCCTACGAATCCCTGACCGTTGGGCGCGGGGATACCGACGCAACGCACATGACGAATCGCGCCGTCGGGCCGCACAATGCGCTTCGTGAAGTCGAATCCCCGATGCTCGGACAGCATCTTGTCAATTGCTCGCGCCATGAAATCCCAATCTTCCGGGTGGACAAGCGCCATATATTCCTGGATGCTCGGCGCCATACCACGCCGATCGAGGCCGTGGATCTCAAACAACTGGGGAGACCAATACTGGAAACCGGCAGAATCGAAGGCCCAACTACCGGCGTGCGCCAGTCGCTGCCCCTCTGCAAAGTAGAACTCCGTTTGCTTACGCTCTTCGATGTCGAGGTTAATCCCGATCCAATACGGGAGCGTTCCATCGCTGGCTCGGACGGGTTCGACACGGCTGAGGAACCAGCGATACTCTCCTTCAGCGTTACGAACTCGAAAAGTCACCTCTCCGGCGCAACCCTTCTTTAGACAGTTCGACCATACTCTACGTGTTTCCTCGTGATCGTCCGGATGCAGGAAAGGGATGTGGGCATCCCACTCTACACCCGTGTGGACACCGAACCGGAGGCGATGGTCATTCGGGAGACCAAGGTAATCGGCGCATCTTTCGTTCACGAAAGCGAGTCCGCCGGACGGCATCGCGTACCACGTATGCGCGGGAATAGTGTTGAGTGTGTTTCGCCACTGCATCGCGAACGATGATTCTTGGCCGGAAGAAGCACCATCGATATTCGATCCGTGGCCCCAGTCGGGTTCATATTGCGGAAATGCAGCCATGCGTGCCCCCCATGAAACCATTAGATACTACTTCTGTTGCGCGCGATGCTACCTGGTGGAGCGATTCCGCGGAACCTGCCGGGCGCCTGATTGCGATGCGCGGGAGCTGAAGAGACGGCACATCGACGACGCGGCCTGGAAGGGCTGCGGCGCTGCCCACTCGATTTGAGGAGTTGACGCGCGACCCGCAGTTCGGCGAGCGAGCGGCCTCGCCGCGGGGCGTTGCGCCCTCGCAACGATTCGAGCGTGCGGCCGGCGCGCACTCGCACGCTTCGAGACAACTCCCGCGGAGATCCGAGGCGCTCGTCGGCTGGCGTCGCGTGGGCGCGCGTGCCGGCGGGACCGCGGTGCCGCGCGGGAGCGTCCGGATCCCGCGTTGTGCGCGCAAGCGAGGCGTCGTCGATCTCGGGCCGGAGTCCGACGCGGGGCGCGCCGCGGGCTCCTGTCTTCCGCCGACACCAGTTTCGTGTTGCGGTCGATCGCCTTTTCCATGTCAGCCGGATCGACGCGCCAGTAACCGTCGCGCCTGTGCTGCACGACTCGAAGCTAAATCCGGCCCTCTTTTTCCAGCACGTGGTAGAGGAACTTGCTGGCCTGATAGTGTAGCTCGTCGATGACCACGTTGCCCTTCGTATCGCCAATGCTCATGCCGGCGACCACGATGTTCTCGGCGTCCGTTGTGCTCTGTACAAACGCGATCTCGCCGGGCTTGGCGTTGATCAGCCAGGCAAACAGATCCCTCACTTCAGTATCCTGCCGGAAGTTGGAACGGTCTTCTCCCGGCCATATGCCCGGTAGCCCCCGTAGCTTTCCATGGCTCGAAGCGAATGAATGCTGATGGGATGGTAGTCCGCCGCGGTTAGCCAAATTTTGTTCTTTAGCCACGGAAAATCCTCGCGGACTGCGGCCCAGTCGGTTGCGCGGCTGGGGTGTCCGCGCCGGCGGCTTTCACGGCTCGGGAAACAGCGGAAGCGCCGCTGGCTATAGCGGCGGTCGATTGGAGCAGTTGACGTCGGTTGAGACTCATTTTCACCATGACCTCCTGGTCTAGTCTAGTCCTGTTCATTAGTGGCCGGCGTGCGGGCCGCCCAACTTACCGAGGCAGACTGGACAGCGCCAAGGGGACCGCCGGCGAGTCCTGGATCGTCAACGCGTTTGAGCCCTACCGGGCGTCCGCCGTCTTGCTTGATTTAGGGGCATAAGTATCCTCCAGAAGGTCTTTCAGGTCGAACAGCCTGCCGTTGGCGACCACGCGTTTTACGTGATGGGCGTTGGCAATGTTTTCGAGAGGGTCTCCTTCGACGATCACAAGGTCAGCCAGTTTTCCGGCTTCAATGCTCCCGGCGTCGAGGCCCAGAGCCTTCGATGGGTTCACGGTGGCGGCGCGCAAGGCCTGATACGGCGTCATGCCAGCCATCACGTAGGCTTCTAGCTCGCCATGAAGATTAAAGCCATTGGGTGTGTCGGTGCCGGCCACGACCAGTCCACCGGCGTTCATTACATCGACAACCATTTTGCCGCTGCCGCTTCCATCCCCAAAGAAACTGCTGATCAAAGCGTTTTGGGAAGGTCTCGGCTGTGCAACCTGATCGCGCATCCATTGCGGATACAGCGCGAACCGTGGGTCCTGGCGCATCGAAGGCTCCATTTCGAACAGTTGATTGGCGCCGAGAGGGGAGATCATCGGGCAAAAAATTCTGCCCGATTTCCCGAACAGCTGAATTACATCTTGATAGCTGCGCTGCAGGGTAGCGATTTTCGGCGAATAGCCGCGGCGGCTGGTGCCGCTGGTATGTTCGGTGCTATCCACCCCGACGAACGCCGCCGGGTAGATCTCGTGCGTGGCCACGGGGATGCCGTTGGCATGAGCGAACTCCACCATGCGCTTCTGCTGCAGGTCCGGCAGCCGGACATAGCTCTTCAACAGGTCGAGATCCAATTCCCTCGCGCGTTGCAGTTCCATCTCGAAATGAGCGGGACTGGAAATCGCCACGCCCATCTTGTAATAAGTGCGCTGCCATTCAAACAGCCACCCCGACCCATAGACACGCGGTCCGGGGCGAACTCCGGCGGCATTGGCTTCGCGATCCTCGGCGGCTTCATAGGGCGTGTTGCCGGGGCTGCGCACCGTAGTGATGCCGAACGAGAGCCACGCGCGGCCCTGGGCTTCGCCGAAATCCTTCTGCAAATGCGAATGGTATTCGATCAGGCCTGGCATCACGTACAGATTTGGGGCGGTCGCATCGACCACCGTCGCGCCGGCTGTGTTAAGGTTTGCGGAGTGCGGCGCGACGCTCCTGATGCGATTGCCTTCGATCACAATGTCCACGTTCGGACGAGCGGCTGTGCTGTTGCCGTCTACCAGGTGGGTGGCGCGAATGACGATGCGGCCTTGCGAGACGGACGGCGTGTATTTCAGATCGAGCGCGATCGTTTTCACCTCGCCGGTCTCGATATCGATCGATTTGAGCTGATTGCCCAGCGCCTGATAGAGAATCCGCTTCGAGTCGCCGTACCAACTGGGCGCATGGGCGCTCTCGGCAGTGACGCGGCGCGGCGGGCCCAGGGGTTCGCCGGCCGGCGACACGGGCCACACCGCCAGCACGCCTTCATAGATCGCCGCCATCTTGGTGCCGTCCGGCGACCAGACCGGGCCGCACTCGCCGCGCGAGTCGATAGAAAGGGCCGGGACCGGGGCGTACCACTTGAAGCTGCCGCCGGCGGCCGGCATCGTCAGCACCTGATTGGTCCCTTCACGGAAACGCTTGGAGTACGGCGCGATCATCGCGATGGCCACCGTTTTGCTATCGGCGGACCACGCCGGTGTTCCTGGTCCGAACATCGAGTCGTGAATGCGCGTGACCTCGCCCGTCGCCACATCGACCAACGACACATTAGCCGCCCGCCACATTGCATCCACGGCAAAGAAGGCGATCTTTTTGCCGTCGGGCGACCACGCCGCTCCCTGCGGTTGCGTAGTCAAGTGCGTGAGCTGACGCTCGCGGCCGGTCTTCATGTCGCGGATCCACAACTGGAGGAAGCCGCCGCCCTTGTCGGAGGAATAGACCAACTGGGTGCCATCCGGCGACCATGCCGGGTCGGTGTCGAGGTATTTGTCCCGGGTGATGTTTTCAGGCAGTCCGCCCACCGGCATCACGTAGATGTCGCCCACGGCGGCGAAGGCGACCCTGGTGCCGTCGGGCGAGATGACCGGCCGGACGATACCCACAGCCTGGCGCGGCGCCGTGGAATCGAATTCGCGCTTGTGGGTGTAGAGGGTGGGCGTCACCGCGAGCGTGGCCGTGAACTCGATGGTTTGTGCCTCACCGCCGTTCACCGACCGCTTGCGGATTTTGCCGTCGGACACGTAATAAAAGTCCGCCGGCGTCGTCCAGGAAGCGCGGAATGCAAAGGCGTTCTCATTGCCGGTGAGCGGCTTGCCATCGACTTCGAGACGGCTCTGGCGATCGATATTCAGGTTATAGACGATCTGGCCGCCGGGACCCCAGGAAGGCGAATCCACGCGGCCGGCTGTCGTGAGCACCCGCCGTTCCCTGGCGGTGGCTACGTCCACCGCCCATACGTTGTGACCGTCATCGCGGGTGGAAGCAAAAGCGATCTCGCGATCGTTCGGGGACCAGCTGGGCATATAGTCCTCGGCTGGATCGGTGGTCAGTTGTTTCAACTCTCCGGTTTTCAGGTCAAGCACCCAAATGTTGTTGTCGCTGCCGAGGGGATTGCCGCGGTCGGAGGAGAAAGCGATCTTGGTGCCATCGTGAGAGTACACCGGCTCGCGATCGTCGAACGGCCCCCAGGTCAGCTTGTGTTGATGGGTGCCGTCCGGCGCGATGGCCCAGAGGTCATAGCCGCCGTCGCGATAGCCGAAGAAAGTGATCCACTTCCCGTCGGGCGACCACATGGGCTGCCGGGCGTCGTTGTAGAAATCGGTGATGCGTTTGGCGGCTCCGCCCTTGGCCGGCAAGGTCCAGATGCTGCCTTGCAGATCGATCGCCAGGGTCTGGCCGTCCGGTGAAACCGATACCGACATGGACGTACCTTCGCTAACGGTCACGTTAACCTGCGGTTTGACATTTTGAGAAGCAACGATAAACGGGGCCAGGGCCATGGCGCCGAATAGCAAGATTTTCATTTTCCGAAACTCCTGGGCTGACTCAGTGATTCTACCTCGCGGCGGCCTTCCGCTCCCTGGCTGCCGGCTCCCAAATCCCGAAGGGTTTCGAGGACGAAGCCCGGGGAGGCAACGGCGAAGCCAGGCTAGCGGTTCACCGCCGGCCTTCCAGCGGGCGGCGCGATGCCGCGCAAAATTCGGGCGTCAGAAAAAAGCTTCGGCCGTGAGGTAGCTGCGACTTCAGCACGTAAGCGGTTCTGAATGGTTTATCAACCACAGGCGTGGATGTAGGATGAAGAGGTTCGCGAAGCTAGGTAGAGTCGGATCACGCGTTCCTGAACTGCCAATTGGCATTTAAGTTCCACGGAATCAGCAGGCACCAGGCTGCCCAAGCCTAATGCGAGTTCCTGATCGGACAAATTGGACAATTCATCCGCTGGACAATTCATCGCTTGCATTGTCATAGCGTTGAGCGTATACTCATCTGAAATTTCAACGCCTGGGTTGGCACGCGGAGGCATCGTGAAAAAGACATTCTTCTATGCTGTCATTGCGACCTGCGGGCTTATCGGGTCGCAAACTCTATTGGCACAAACAACCTCAACCGAGGTAACCGGGATCGTCACCGATGCAAGCGGGGCGGTAGTCGCTGGCGCCGAAGTCACGCTTACGCGGCTCGACACCAACGAGGCACGGCGCGAAATAACCAATCAGCAGGGCAACTATGTCTTCCCGTTGATTGAGCCCAGCAAGTACCGCATTGATGTAACGGCGCGCGGTTTCAAGGAAACCACAGTCAGAAACGTCAACGTCATCTTTCAGCAGCGCGCCCGGGTGGACGTAAGGCTGGAAATCGGGCAGTTGAGCCAAACGGTTGAGGTGCAGGCCCAAGCCCGCCTGCTGAACACGGAAGACGCTGTAGTAGGCCAGGCGCTGGAACAGAAACGCGTGGTGGAACTGCCGGTAGGCTACCGGCAAGTGGGTTTTCTGGCGATCACCATGCCCGGTGTTTCCTTCGGCGAGCAGGAAGGCCCCCAAGGAAACGGGGCCCGCACGTCCCCGGCGGGCGCAACAGTGGACTTGGTTGCGTACGGCCAGCCATCACAGACCCAGGGAGTCACGCTCGACGGAAGCGATATCAAGGAACCGCGCTACAACCGCATGACGCTGCAGCCTTCCATCGATGCGATCGAGGAATTCAAAGTCCAAACTGCCACCTATTCGGCTGAGTACGGTTTCTCCGGCGGCGCACAGATCCAAATTTCCATGAAGTCGGGAACCAACGCGCTGCATGGGAGCGCTTACGACTTCCTGCGCAATGACGCGCTGGACGCGGAAGACTATTTCCTGAACTACAATCTGGCGCCCGGGGCCAAGCCGAACCCCAAGAACCCGCTGCACCGCAATGTCTTCGGCGTTTATCTGGGCGGCCCGGTGTACATCCCCAAAATCTACAACGGCAAAAACCGCACCTTCTTCTCCTACAATTACGAGGGCCGTCACGAGAGTCAGGCCTACCCGACCACCGGATGGTTTCCAACCGATGCGATGAAAAACGGGGATTTCTCCACACTGCTCACGCGCAAGCAGGGTTCGATCCAACTGTTCGACCCGCTGACCGGCACGCCCTTCCCCGGCAACATTATCCCCACAAACCGCATCAGTGCGGGCTCCCAGACATTGATGAAATATCTGATCGAGCCCCAGTTCCAGCAGGCGGATCCGCTGTCTTACACAAACCGTGTAAACCTGGTTGACCCCATCACGCAAAGCGCCTGGTTCATGCGCTTCGATCACAATTTCACCACCAAGGACAGAGCCTTCCTCAGGCTAGCCTGGGATCACCAAAACTGGGGGATACCGACCATCGATCCGAACTTTGGCGAGACGTATTATAACTATCCAAAGAGCCTGGCCCTCGCATGGACCCACATTTTCAGACCAAATCTCCTGAATGAATTCCGATACGGTTTTCTGGATACCGAGACCCAGGACTTTAACAAACGCTCCTATTCGAACTTCGATGAGAACAGCCTCGGCGTCGGCACGTTTCAGGCAAACTCGCCCTCCGGGCCTCGGCCGCTGAACAACACCGAGAGCCGAATCCCCCCGATTGGCGGAACCAGCGTCAGCGAGAGCGGCGGTCCGACGCTGCCGGGTTCGCCCTGGGGCGACATTTACGGGCTGGGAATCGATTCCTCGATGGTCTACGACTTGTCGGACCACCTGACGTGGGTAAAGAACAAGCACGCGTTTAAGTTCGGCGGCGAGTTCCACCGCAGCGCCATGCATCGGAACGCCGCGAACTATCCCGGCGGGCAGCTCAATTTCTCGGCCAACGAGTCGGGGTTCGCCTTCGCCTCGTTCCTCATGGGCTATGTGGATACGGCCGAGACTCCGGAGGGAAATCCGTTAACCGTTCCGATCCAGAATCTCTGGGGCGCTTACTTGCTGGACGACTGGAAGGTCACTCCGAACCTGACGATCAACTATGGTATCCGCCTGGACCATATCGCCATCCCGCGCGATCGCGGCGGATACTGGAGAACCATCAGCTTCACGCAAACCTACACCACGCCCAGCGGCAGTGTCATCCCGACGGTTATTCCGACGACGACTGGCTCCTCGGCGGCGGTGCAGCTATTTCATAACAACGAGAGCATGGTCCAGCCCCGTCTGGGCATTGCCTACCGGATGGGCAAGTTCGTAATCCGCTCAGGTGCAGGACGGTACGATAACTCCGCACACTTTAACATCTACACACTCATGAACCTGACGCCGCCGTACTCGGCCGGGTCGCAGTTCGCAGCCATTACGCAGTCCCTTCCCGGCGGAACGCGCATGTTCACACCTGGAAGCTTCATCCTCCAGATGGGTCCTGACCTGTTTAACGGACCTTCGAAGACTAATCCGCTGCTGCTGTACTCGGTGCTCGGGGACCGCAAGAATGACAACCACTATCAATGGAGCTTCAGTCTCGAACGTGAATTGCCGCTCGGCACGGCGCTGACCATCTCTTATGTGGGCAGCAAGACCTCGAACGGGTCGGCGGTCATGTCGTACTACAACGCGGCACAGCCGTCGTCCAATACCAACTTCCAGTCACGGCGCCCCGTCCAGTTTTTCTACGATCCTCTGGAGGCGGCGATCCCGGGCGCCAATGTGATCCAGCAAGCCGGCACAATCCAGATGATTATCTCCGGCCTGAGCAACTACTACGAGGGCGCGACGATATCGCTCGATAAGCGCTATTCGAACGGACTGGCGTTTGGAATCAACTACACCTATAGCCTGGCCAACGGCGAGAGCCAGGGACCGCAGGATAACATCAACGGGGAAGACCCGAACAATTATCGTGACTCGAAAGGTCCCCTGGTGTTTAACCAACGGAACCGGACGATCGCCAATTTCGTGTATGAACTACCTTACCGCCGGGATGGAAAAGGGATTCTCGGTTTGATCGCGGGCGGATGGCAGGTAGGCGGCATTGCGACGCTTGCCACCGGGTTGCCTTTCAGCATCGCCCAAGGCGACGACTTGAATACTGGAAAGAGTCAGGATGGCGGCCAAATTCGTCCTGACGTCGTCGGCAACGCCGGCCTCGCCAATCCAACCATTCAGCAGTGGTACAACCCACTGGCATTCCAGCGCGTCACCTGCAATATTCCGAACCGTCCGGATCTGTGTCACTGGGGAAGCGCCGGCGACAACATTCTCACCGCGCCGTCGGCACGCAACCTGGATTTCTCGATGAGCAAGTTTTTCCGGGTCACGGAGGCCCTACGGGTGCAGTTCCGCGCCGAAGCCTTTAACTCTTTGAACCATCCCTGGTTCGGCACCCCGGTGGGGATCGGTTTCGTGAACCCGACCTCCATTACACCGAACTCGCCGAACCAAGGCCAAATCCTCAGTGAAACGGGGCTCATGCGCACTTTGCAATTAGGTTTGAAGGTGCTTTGGTAGGCGGGATGAGTGGTTCTAGCCTGATCAGCCGCCGTGGTTTCCTGGGCGGCGCTCTGGGGGCCGCCGCATCCCAGGCGCTGGCGCAGCCGGCTCCAAAGCTGGTTGCGTGGATGTACATGATTTATCCCATCGAGCAGTGGCTCGATGACTACGTCCGCACGCTCGACGCCTGGGAAGAGGGCGGCGTTCGCGGATTGGTGATCGGGCCACTGGTCTTCTTCAAGGAAGTTCCACGGTTCGATTTTACTTATGCGCGGCCAGGCGACAAATTTCCTACTTTTGCCGCCGATCCCAGGATTTATCAGAAGTACGGCTTGATGCCGCCGGCCGATACCCGGCGCGATCCTGTGAAAGAAAAGAAGCTGCAGGGCCTGGTGGAAAACGCGGCCGGCCGGGGTTGGGACGTGCTGTTTTTCGGGCCCGGCCAAACTGGCAAGGCGCGTTCGTTCGAGCAGGACCCGTTCGGCGCCGTATCATTAGCCGCTGGTATCGAGGACACCATGCGCGCCTTTCCTCAAGCGAAAGGTGTCGTGACGGACGGCGGCGGCGAGCACCATTACGAGTTAGCCTTCCATCATGGCGGTGAGCTGCTCGAAATCCGCGATAGCGAAAAGCCGCCGCTCCACTACCTGGGCTTCGACATGGATCGCATGGAGCGTGGCATCGCGCATCTACGTGACCGAATGCATCACCTCACGCCGTCCATGGTTCGCTATTACGCTACTGGCGGAATGATGGGCGGACTCGACTTATTTGATCTGAACGAAGACGCGCTGTACTGGCTTCGCGCCCGCCAGGAAGTTACCATGCAGGCTTTTGCCGCGTATCGGAAGCAAATCGATCAGCTCGAACACAAGGCCAAATTCGGCACCATTACGCGCGCCACCACGTTCTCACTGCTGACCACGCAGGATTACGCCCGGATCCATCCTTCCGTCGATTATCTTTTTCACAAGCACTACTTCTGGAATCGCGGGTTCGATGGCATGTACGGGACGATTGGCCGCTGGGTGCGGACGATTGGCGAATGGAATCCAGGCTTAAGCGAAGAGGACTGCTTCGCCGCCGTGCAGTGTTGGCTGGGAATCAAGCTTCCTGGTGTGAAATCCGTGGCGGACATGGATCAAGGGTTTCCGGATGAGTTTTTCAACGAGGTAGTAGCTTCGGAGACTCGGCGGGCGCTGGCAGCCGTCAACGATCCGAACAAAGTGATCGCGTGGATTTCGACTGGCCGGAATCCGCATGCTGGTGATCCGATGCCTTCGCATGACCTGTACCGGATTCTGGTCGCGTCCCAAAAAGCCGGCCTCAAGCGGTTCATCTATCATCCGGACCTGAATCTCGGCGCCGCGGAGTGGACTGTGATCTCAGAGTTGTGCGGTAAGCCCTGGAAAGAAGATCCAAACGGTTACTGGCCGTTGGACACGCCCAAGCCGGCAACCTGGAATGGCGGGCGCAAGCCGAACAAATGAGTTCAGCGCGCCCGCGCGGCGCCGGCTCCGTTCTCGGAGTCGGACGCGCGCCGCGCGGTTCGCCGCGGTCTCCCGTCTCCCGTTGCTCGCCGCCGGACGCTGTGCCTCTCGGCGAGCGCGCGGCCTCGCCGGCTGCGTCGCGGCCGTCGCACCAACTCGCACCCTTCGAGCCCGTCGTGGCTGGGGCGCGCGGGCGCGCGGGCCGTCGCGATCGGCGCGCCGCGCGCGGGTCGCGTCCGGATTTCGCGTCGCGCGCCGGCGCGGCGTCCGCGATTTGCGCTGAGACGCGATTGCTTCTCCCGCCTCTCCCGTGCCCGTCTAAAATTCTGGCTCATTCCGCCGATTATCCAAGCAGCCGGGAGGGTGTTTCGGGGACTGACAGCCGCGGAACCGCCCCCATCGCGACCACGACGTGATCTCCCTTTCGCATTGCGACCTGGCTTAATTCACACTTAGCCTGCTTGTCCCTGAGGCCTGAAGCGCGACGCAGGATGGAAAGACTACTACGAACAGCTAATGGCGCAGCTCCAAAGCACGCCAGCACCACCCAAAGCGCTCGACCTCTTCGTCGCCGAGAACGCCTCAGAACAAGCCTTCCAAAACGGCAAACCCGACCGCGCCATCGAGGTTTTCCAAGAGCTCCTCGATAAGCAGAAGATCACCGGCCACGAAAAGGGATGGTATCTGCGAGAGATGGCCCGGTACGCGCACGCGTTCGACAAGACGTGTTCCAATGAGCTCCAAATCAGCGCGCACAAGCTCAACCGCTATCTGCTCAAGCCACGCGCAGGCATGGTCATCGAACCCATCAGCGCCACCGGACAAAAGCGGATCGCTCGCCTCATTACGTGGGGCGAGCAATTCCAAACACCTGAGGACCTCCTCTTGGACATTGACACGATCACCGCGCAAATTCGGTTCGGCGTGTCAGCAGACGACTTCGAAGCAGCTCTCAACGACCTCGGTATGGCCCTCGGGTTCGTCACCCAACGACCCGACAAAGAGTGGCGCGAAGGCCCTGACAACCTCTGGGCACTGCGCGACAACCACTACCTACTTCTAGAGTGCAAAAACCAAGTCGACCAGAACCGCGCAGCAATCAACAAGCAGGAGACAGGCCAGATGAACAACTCCTGCGCGTGGTTCAAACAACACTACCCCGGCGCGGTAAGCACGAACGTCATGATCATCTGGACCAAAACGGTGACCCCAGCGGGAGGATTCAACGAGGCCGTGCAGATCATGACGAACAAAGGACTCGAACGCCTCGTCAAGCGCACCAAGGAGTTCTTCAGTCAGCTCAAAGGCACCGACCTGCGAGACCTTTCCGAAACCAAACTTCAGGAGCACCTCGAACAGTACGAGCTCATCGTGGATGACCTGACCACGAAATACGGCGTAGCACCAGAGCTGCAATAAAGCCGCTGATCCGCGCCGTAACCGCCGCGCACCCCCACGCCAACAGGGTGCTCGTGACTCAAAACGCCACAAAGATCCAGCGGGAAGAACTCATACTTGGCACGAGCTGCGATGGGTTCCGGACTAAGACCGAAAGTCGGCTTGTGGCCAATGTCGTCGCCACCGGCCTATAATATAAGCGCTATACAATCCCCACAGAGCAAGCGGCCTGCCAAACCAGGGCGGCTTAGTCCAAGGGGTTGTATCGGGAAAGCGCCGGCGATTCGGTCGTAATCTCGTACTTCAAGTCCACTCGGCCGGCGCACTCCCGATACAACGCATATGACTTCGCACAAACTAATATACCTGTCGCATCGCCGTGGCC
>DATMNI010000330.1:0-13809 GCA_035570275.1 Candidatus Acidiferrales bacterium
CAACCACGACGTGCCGGGCGTGATCGGCCACGTCGGCACGGTGCTGGGAGCCAACCGGATCAACATCGCCAACTTCTCGCTAGGCCGCCGCGACTCCGCCACCGCACCCGGCGAACCGCTGGAGGCCGTGGCTCTGGTCTCCACCGACGAACTGGTGCCGGAGACTGTGCTGGCGCAATTGCGCGAGAACCCGGCCGTGAAGTTCGCCAGGTCGGTGGAGTTCAGAGGGTGAGCGTGCTGCGGAAGTGGTACGCTCTACGTGTTTCTGAGGGGCAGGGCGCTGTGCCAAATAATGTGCGCGGCTTTAGTGATGGTCAGTCCTGCCGCAACGCCTCTGTGGGGTGCAGGCGTGTAGCACGGAACGCAGGGCCGATGGAGGCGCCCAAGCCCGCAATGAGCAGTAATACACATGCCATCACGAGCGCTACCGGATCGTTGTGCCGAACTCCGTAAAGCTGAGACGCCAAAAGCTGCGTCAATTCCAGCGCGCCGGCCATACCTGCGAGCACGCCGATCAGTACATCTGTAACGCCCTGCCTCAGCACCATGAGAAGCACGTCCCGGCGCTGCGCGCCCAGCGCCATCCGCAATCCGAACTCACGCAGCCGGCGCTGTACTCCATACGCGATCACCCCATAAACGCCCACAGTCGCCACGACGAGAGCGATCAGGGCAAAGGAGCTGAACAAGATCATATAGAAGCGCGGCCGTGCGACTGATTGAGCAAGTTTTTCGGTCATCAATTGCATATCGGCCACAGAGTGGTTGATCGCTTCAGCCCGCAACACCGCTCGAAGCGAGGGAACCGCCAGGCGCGGGTCGCCTTGCGTCTTAACAGCCAGCATTGTGCCGTGCTCAGCGAAGAAGTCCTGCGTGTAGGGCCGGTATAACTCTTCCCTTGGTTCAGTCGCCAGGTTCGACTGGCGGACTCCACCAACTACACCGATTACCACCGTCCATTCGGGCCTGCCATCCGTAAATCCCGTCGCCAGGCGCTTTCCGATAGGGTCTTCTCCGGGCCAATATCTCCTGGCGGCAACATCGTTCAGGATTGCCACTCCCGGCGCGCTTGCCGTGTCTCCGTCATTGAAGTCTCGCCCGCGCAAGAGCGATATTCCCATGACACTGAAGTAACTTGGACTCACGGCCCGATACTGGACCGGTTGAGCCGAGTTCCTCTCAATATGATCGCTCTCGGGCGCCACGGTCGTGGTAGCCTCGACCGGCCCCAATGGAAGCACTGTTGTTAAGGCGGCAGCCCGGACAAACGGTACCTCCCGTACTTCATTCAGAACGGCATGATAGTGGGCAGATAGAGACTCTCCCGCCTGTTCGCGCACGCTGGGTATCCAGATGGTAATTACACCCTCCGCCACAAAGCCGGGGTCAGTGCGCAACAGGTTCACAAAGCTACGTATCAGCAGACCGGAGCCGGCGACCAATATCACACAAAGGGCAACCTGAACGATGACGGCCATCCGTCTTATAGCCAAGATCCTCCGATCTCCGGCTAGCCCACGCGACGCCCGCTTGAGCGTGTCAGCCAATTCTACCCGGGACAACCGCCAGGCCGGCACGAGACCAAACGCAATTCCGGCAACCAAACCCGCCGTCACATTGAAACAGAAAACCCAGCCATTAATGCTGGACTGGGAAAGCCGCGGCAAGACCGTGATGGTTTGAGGAAATGCAGCGATTGCACGCACGCCAAGCCACGCGAGCAGCAAACCTACAGCCGCTCCAGACATGGCCAGCAGAACACTCTCCGCCAGCAGGTACCGAACGATTTCCCAGCGGGAGGCCCCTAGTGCGATTCTGAGCGCCGTATCTCTGGCTCGCTCAGTACCACGAGCGATCATGAGCCCGCCGACGTTAAAACATGCAATCGCCAGGACCGAGCATACGGCTCCGAGGAGAACCCAGAGAATCCGTCGATATTGCCCTACGACAGCATCTTTGAGCCGCGTCACAGTGGGGCTCCAGCCCCGTAGATCATCGGAAAGGCGGCCGCCAGCGAGTTTGCCCAATCTGTCCAGGTCCGCGACCATAGCCGATTCCACCACCGCCGGCCGGCGGCGCACGAGCATGTCAAAACCGCCAGCGCTGTGATCGGCAAGCTCCTCCGTATTGAATCGCCAAGGCACCCACAGTTCGAAAATGCGATTCCTTGTCTCAAATCCGGCAGGCGTGATTCCGACGATCGAATAGCTCTCTCCGTTCAGCGTGATCACACTGCCGACTACACCCGGGTCTCCTTTGTACCGCCGCTTCCAAAGGCTATAGCTAATGACCACTTGATCCGGCGCACCCGGTGTAAAGAGACGGCCCACGATGGGGGAACTCCCGAACACTCTCAATCCATCGCCGGCGAGGGCAAGACCAAAGACGCTCTCTGAACCTTGTGGCCCGGTAGTATTGAAGGTGCGAGTTCGCAGTAATACCGCAGACTCCAACGTCCGATTTTGCTCGCGGATCGCCTGAAATACAGCCGGCACTACCTGGGTCGGTCCATGCTCCGCCGTCACGCCGGATACTTCGTAGAGCCGGTCCGGCTCGGGGTAACCAAGTGGCTGGAACAGCACGGAGTACATCACGCTGAACATGACTGTGCTGGATCCGATGCCAAAGGCCAGGACCGCGATGACTGAAAGCGCATATGTGGGATTTCGGAATACCAGCCGGATGAGAGACTTCATATCGTTGGCTGCCAGAATTTACCAGAATAGCATTGTTCCTGAGGTCTTTTTCATAGTTTGATAAGTGACGGCACACCCGTCAAATCGTCCACACATCGGTCCGATATCTACTTATAGCCCGCGCAAGCGAACCAGTGTCTGCATGATCTCCGGCTGTTCCTTGACTTCGGCGAGGGGACGCAGTTGTTCCTCGATGTACCGCCAGTCGAGTTGGCTCTTATGCCGGCTCACCACAGTTTCGGCATCGTGGACATCCAAAGGGCGTGACGCAAACAGCTTCAGGACAACCAGGTCCTCGGCCGAGCATGTCCGGATCTCGAGGCCTGGCCCGAGGAAAAACGACGTTGCGCGGCTGACCACGCTCTCTTCGAACCGGAGCGCGCCGAGCGAAATGTCAATCCCCACACCGCCCTGCGACTTGAGCAGAAGCACGCGATGGCGGATCGCAAACTCCCTGGCATTCTCGATTCGGGCTGCATAGGAATCGAGAAGAGGGTCAATGAAGCTGTCTTCCACACCAAAACCCGCCATCAGGGTGAGGTCAACATCCAGAGTGACGCGCGGCTCGCCCCACCTTTGGACGGCGATACCGCCGATGAAGCAGGAACGCCACCCTTGCTGATCGCAAAACGTTTGCAACTGACGGGCGGTCTCAAAGAGATCGATCATCGGTCGAGTTTGGCGAACCACCCCTGCATCTCGACCAATCCCGAGGAGGGCCGAGGCGGCATTTCCCGCACCGCATGGTTAAAGGCGCATTCCAGCATTGCCAACACCTCCACATTGTCGGCCTGCTGGATCTCCCGGCCCCGAATGGCTTCGAGCACCGGGCCTGCCTCCCTCCAGGTAGCGACCCAACGCCGCATTAGTTCGCGTTCGCGTTCTTCCATGGCTCGATTATCCCTCGTGCGTGCCAGGCCGTGCAGGTGAACCCGGCGGTCACTCTGCGAGCCGGTATACTAGAGTCGTTAACAATCGAAAGAGAGCAATCATGAGTGAGTTGGATCGGCTGCATGAGATCATCGACAGCTTGCCTCCGCGGCAAGTCCAAGCTCTACTCACTCTTTTGGAAACGCCTGCGCCACTCAGCGCAGACCAGTTCCCGACCCTTCTCGCGGATGCTTCCGAAGAAGATGTGGACGATGAAACCGCCGCACGCATAGTGGCCGCCGAAGCCGAACCCGGAGAGAGCATTACTCACGAACAATTGAAGCAGCGGCTGGGTCTGTGATTCGCGGACTGGTCTACAGGCCGGCCTTACCGGACGTTAGACAGCCAGTAGCCAGGCCGGGTTTGCGTCTTCTTTACTTCGGGGGCGCCGGAAACCGCGACCTGAATTTCGTGGAAACCGCCTTCGTCCATGTTATTGGGGGTATAGCTCACCAGGTATTGGCTGTGCAGTTCGGCGCCGATCTTCTGGACGGCTTCCTGCAAGCCCCGCTGCTTGTAGAAACTGAACTCGCTGCCACCGGTTCCCTTGGTGAAGGCTTCCACCGGGTTGTCCTTGAAGATGGCCTTCACGTCCTTGAAAATCTCCACCATCATGGGGATGAACTCGGCGCGTCCGCCGTTGGTTCCGTAGGTTTGCTGCACCGAGGTGGGAGTGGATGCCACGCCGCCGGGCAACGGGTGCATCGCCGGCGGCAGGTTATCCGTCCGGCCCACCGGCTGCGGCGCCGCTAACGTGGTCACGAAGCGCGGCATGTCCACGCCGTAAAACATCACATTGGCAAACTGCAGGTCGAGCAGGGCCTCGCGCAGGCGGGTTTCGCTTCCCAGGTCACGCGTCTCGCCGATCATCATAATGATGCGGCGGCGGTCCTTGGGCCGCGTTTTCAGCATGCGGGTACCTTCGTCGATGGCGTCCACCATACGGTTGGACGTGCTGCCGCCGTAGGTGTTCAGCTTCTTTACCGACTCCGTGATCTTGTCGGCCTCATTAGTGAAGGGCTGCAGCACGCGCACCCGCGAATCGTACGCGATGACCGCCGCTTCGCCCTGGTCGCCGATGATTACCGGCGCGATCATGACCCCGATCCGCCGCACTTCCGGCATCAGCGATTCCACGTGCTGATTGGCCTGAATGCAGATCACCAGCGAGATCGGCAGGTAAGAAACGTCCACGTGAATGTTCTGTTCCTTGCCGTTGTCGAACAGGTGGAACTGTTCGGGCTGCAAGCCGCTGACGTACTGTCCGTCACGGTCGAAAACCATGACGGGAGCCTGCACTTCGCTGACCCCCGACCTGAAGACCGCGGATGGTTCCTGCGCCGATTCTGGCTGCGCTGCCGGTATTTGGGCAGGCGGTCGCTGGGCAGGCGGTTGCTGCTGCCCAGCCAGCAGTCCGGTGAGAAGGCTCGCGATGAGAATTCGATGCATACCTATCCTGTCAGGCAGGCGCGTGTTCAGTCCGGCCTCTCAGCAGATCTAGCACGTGTGGCACCAATTCAATGATAGCATCCAGGGACTGTAGCGCACCCTTCGGAGAGCCCGGAAGGTTGACGATCAACACAAGGCCGCGGGTTCCGGCCAGCGACCGGGAAAGTACCGCCAGCGGTGTGGATTCGCGGCCGCGGGCGCGCATGAGTTCGCCCAGCCCCGGTATTTCCCGGTCCAGAATGGCGCGGGTGGCTTCGGGTGTCACATCGCGCGGTGCCACGCCGGTGCCGCCGGTGGTGAAGATGGCGGCGACCTGGCCACCATCTGCCAGCGCGGCCAGACGGGCGCTGATTTCGGCCGCCTCGTCGGCAATCACTTCCACCACCGGGACGCTCCAGCCCAGTTGTTCCAGCCGTTCACGCACGGCCGGGCCGGAGCGGTCGGCGCGCGTCCCTGCGCTGGCGGAATCGCTGATGGTGAGTACCGCGGCCTTAGTCATGTGGCACCGGAAAATCGCCGCGTTGGAACGTCGCCCCGCCGTACAATCGCCGCGCCCAAATCGCCGCGGTGAAAATCGCCGCTCTTGCCGCCGGTTTTCTCCAGCAGATACAGGTCCTGAATTTCAATCGATTTGTCGAGCGCCTTGGTCATGTCATAAACCGTCAGCGCCGCCACCGCGGCGGCCGTCAGTGCCTCCATTTCGACACCGGTCTGCGCCGTGGTGGTGGCGCTGGCAATAATCCGCACTCCGCCGGCTTCCAGCGTTACCTCCACATCGGCGTGGCTCAGCATCAGCGGATGGCATAGAGGAATTAGTTCGGAGGTTCGCTTGGCGGCGCCGATGCCGGCGATGCGGGCAATCTCCAGCGGGTTGCCCTTGGGGTTCGCCGGAAGCTTCTTGAGGACCGCGCGCGAGATCTTCACGAAGGCGTGCGCCCGCGCGGTGCGCCGCGTTTCCTGCTTGGCCGAGACGTCCACCATGCGGGGACTGCCGGCCTGGTCGTAATGCGAGAGTTTTTTCACTTAAGCAACACCCGAATCAATTCCCCGCGCGCGTACTCGGCGCGGTCCGGGTCTACCACCAGAAAGGCGTTGGCCCGGGTGAGCGCGGGCACGTCGCCGGAACCGTGCCAGTTCACTGGCGTGACTTCGACGCCGTCCGCACTCAGGCGGGCCGGAAGAAACCGCGTAATCCCGATGCGGTGGCGGAACTCGCTCGTCAGGCGGGCCAGCGGCATGGGAAGCGCCATGTCTTCTTGCCCCGCCAGCAGTTCCAGGGCGGCGCGCGCGAAAATCTCGAAGGTCACCATGGTGGAGGAAGGGTTGCCCGGCAGCCCGAAGAAGAACTTGCCGCCGGCTCTTCCGAAGACCAGGGGTTGGCCCGGTTGGATCAGCACGCGGTCGAAGTAGAATTCGGCGCCGAAGCCCGCCAGGACTTCCTCCACCACGTCGTACTTGCCCGCGGAAACGCCGCCGGAGAGCAGCAGCAGATCGGCGGCGAGCCCTTGTTCGATCATTTCCCGCGTGTGCTCCACCGTGTCGCGCGCCACGGGAAGGAGGCTCGGCACACCGCCCGCGCGGGCTACCTGGACCGCCAGCGAATACGCGTTGGAGTTGCGAATCTGGAATTCGGCCGGCGTTTCGTGTACTTCCACAATCTCGTCGCCGGTCGCGATAATCGCCACCACGGGCTGGCGGTAAACCTGGATGCGGGGGCGGCCGAACGCCGCCAGCATGGCAATGTGGGTGTAGTCGAGCCGCGTCCCGGTATGCAGCACCACCTCGTGCGCCGCCGCCTCGCAGCCTTTCGGGTTGATGAACTGATGCGGCTCGGCCGTGTGGTCCGTGAGCACGCGGCCGTTTCTGCGGTGCGTGTGCTCCACCATCACCACGGCGTCGGCGCCTTCGGGAATGGGCGCGCCGGTCATGATCTCGACGGCCTGGCCCGGCCCGACGGCGCCTTGGAACTGCTGGCCGGCGCGCACTTCGCCAATCACCTGCAGTTCGCCGGGAAGATCGATGGCACGGACGGCGTAGCCATCGCGTACGGAGCGCGCCACCGCGGGGCTGTCGCGATCGGCCGCCACGTTTTCGGCGAGAACCCGGCCGGCCGCGGCTTCCACGCCGACTTCTTCGCGCGCCGGCGTGGTGCGCGCCTCACGCACTTTCGTCAATACCATCTGACGCGCTTCGGGGAAGGTTAGCGGAGCCACGCTTTCTATTATGACGTGGGCGGCAGGGGTGTCGTTGCAGCCGGCGCGCGCGGCTCCGAACAGAGCCGCGACGGAGCCGATCAGAGCCGCTACGGTCACGGAGCGGTTGCCTCGAAATACGAGACCGTATTTGCGAAAGAGTGTACTAAGCTGAGGGTGCGCCATGGACCATTCCGCTGTTTTGCTGATCGATTGCCCGGATCGCAAAGGCCTGATCGCCGAGGTAGCGGGTCTCCTGTACCGGCACGGCGCCAACATCACGCATGCCGACCAACACCAGGACCACGATGCTGGCCTGTTCTTCATGCGCGTCGAATGGCTGCTGGATGGATTCGATGTGGCAGCGTTCCGTGAGGCATTCCACAGCCTTGCCGCAGAGCTCCGGATGCGGTGGCGTCTCCAACTGATGACGGACCGTCCGCGCGTGGCGATTCTGGTGTCGCAGTACCTCCACTGCCTCGTGGACATTCTCCAGCGGCAACAGATGGGCGAACTCCGCTGCACCATTCCCCTGGTCATCGGCAACCACCCGGACGGCGAATCGCAGGTGCGATTTCACGGGGCGGAATTCCGGTGCGTGCCGGTGAAGCCCGAGTCGAAGAAGAGCGCCGAAGCGGAGCAGCTTCGGTTGTTGCGGGACTTCGGCATCGAACTGGTGGTGCTGGCTCGATACATGCAGATCCTTTCACCGGAATTTGTCGGGCAGTATCCGATGCAGATCATCAACGTTCACCACTCCTTCTTGCCGGCCTTTATGGGCGCGCGGCCGTACCATGCGGCTTTTCAACGCGGCGTGAAACTGATCGGCGCCACCAGCCACTACGTTACCAGCGCGCTCGACGATGGCCCGATCATCGAACAGGATGTGGCGCGCATTTCCCACCGCGATCAAGTCGAGGATCTGATCAAGAAGGGCCGGGATCTGGAGCGGGTCGTGTTGTCGCGTGCGGTCGGGTGGCATCTGGAGCACCGAATCTTGTGCTATGGGAACAAGACGGTGGTCTTCGATTAGTGTTAGTGGCCGCGACCCTCAGACTCAGGGTCGCGGCTAAAAGAAACGTAGCCTGCATGTTGGCTCGTCGCTGGATGACCTCCTCAAAGAGGATGGCATTTTCGAAGAGACCCGGGCCGTCGCCATCACCTGCAGGCCCTTGCCATACGGCGCGGCTTCCCTGCGCGGCAACTGGCACGTTCGGAATGCGCTTTGACCTCGTCGAAGCCGCCCAACGCCGCTGACTTCCGCCAGCAGGTCGATCACTCCGAGGTCCGTCGAAAGCGTGAAGAGCAGAGATCGAAGCGCTGATGCTGCCCCTGCGGCTGGTGCTCGACACCAATGTGGTTGTTTCCGCCGCGCTGAAGCCGGACGGTTTGCAGCGCACCGTTCTCCTGATGGCCCTCACTAAACCTGCACGGTTCATTGAGTGCGCCGACGTGGGCGCGCCGATTATCTCGTGACCGGCAACCAGCGGCACTTTCCGAAGTTTTGGAAGAAGACGAAGATTATCACGTCTCGCGAGTTGATCGATCTGGTAGCACCGCACCTTGGGCCGTAAACGCCAAAGCATCCGCCCCAGATGTTACTTTGGATTCCCTGCTACGGGCTACACTGACAAGTAATGAAGATCGAGACCCGTGCCGTTCACGCCGGGCGCCACATTGACCCGGCAACCGGGGCGGTGACCGCGCCGATTCACTTGTCCACCACGTTTGAGCGCAGCCCGGCCGGGGAGTATCCGCTGGGCTTCAGCTACTCCCGCGAGAACAATCCGAATCGCAGCGCGCTCGAAACCTGCCTGGCGTCGCTCGAAGGCGGTAAGGAAGCGCTCTGTTACGCCTCCGGGCTGGCCGTGGCTACGGCATTGATCCAGGGCCTGGAACCCGGCGATCACATCATCGCGCCCGATGACGTCTATTGGGGGCTGCGCAAAGTCATCGGCGAGGTCTTCGGCAAGTGGGGCCTGGAGACCAGCTACGTCGATATGACCAGCATCGACGATTTCCACGCGGCCCTGCGGCCCACCACGCGGCTGGTCTGGTTGGAAACGCCCTCCAATCCGCTGATGAAAATCACCGACCTCACCGCCATTGCGGCGCTCTCCAGGCAGGCCGGGCCGAACATCCTCACGGTTTGCGACGGCACGTTCGCCACGCCCATCCTGCAGCGTCCGCTCGAATCGGGCATCGACATGGTGGTCCATTCCACCACCAAGTACATCGGCGGGCACAGCGATGTGGTGGGCGGCGCGCTCATCACCAAACACGACAACTACCTGTTTGAGCGCGCCCGCAAATCGCAGCGATACGGCGGCGCCGTGCCCTCGCCCTTCGATTGCTGGCTAACCATGCGGGGGGTGGATACGCTGCCGTATCGCTTGCGCGCGCATTCGGAAAATGCCATGCGCGTGGCCCAATTCCTGGCGGCTCACAAGGCGGTGGAAGCCGTCCATTATCCGGGATTGCCCAGCCATCCCGGCCACAAGACGGCGGCGCGGCAGATGTCGGCATTCGGCGGCATGTTGTCGTTCCAGGTGCATGGAAACCGTGAAACCGCGCTCGCCGTAGCCGCCCGGTGCCGGCTGGTCATACGGGCCACCAGTCTGGGCGGGACGCACAGCCTGATCGAACACAGGGCTTCGGTGGAAGGGCCGCAGACCCGCACCCCGCAGAACCTGCTGCGGCTTTCAGTGGGCCTGGAGCACGCCGACGATGTGATTGCGGATCTGGACCAGGCGCTGTGAACTCGCGTCTTCGGCGGCATCACTCAGGTTTACGATTGTGGTGCATAGGGGGCGAGCGAGATGACATCCAAGATAACGAACGCGCGCGGTGTTCAAAGGATCACGATACGCAGGCCGCAGCCCGGCAAGTCGGTTCTAATGGGCTGTCTTGTACTGGCGGCAGTTTCGTTACTGGTTGCCTGCCAGGTTGCCTGCCAGACTCGTGGTACGCAAGCAGACGCTGACAGTATCCAAAGCCTGATCGCGCAGTACGCGAAGGCCGTTGACACGGCCGACGTGATGCTGGTTAAACAGATATGGTCGAATTCGCCCGAGGTCTCATTCATTCACCCGCTGGGGCATGAGCACGGTTTGGATCAAGTGGCACAGAATGTCTTTGCTCATCTCATGGGAGACACGTTCTCCCAACGAAAGCTCAGTATCAAAGATGTTTCGATCCACCCGTACGGAGACACCGCTTGGGCTGAATTCTATTGGGATTTTGCGGCGACGTTTAGAAAAGACGGCTCTCACCTGGCTACCAAGGGCCGCGAAACGCAGATCTATCGTAAGGAGCAAGGCGGGTGGCGTTTGGTGCACGTGCACTACTCCGGCATGCCTGTCACAGGCGCAGGTCAGGGGTTCTAAGCAGCCCGCAACCTCCCGAATCAGCCGGCTCTTGCCCGGCACTGTTCGCTTTCAGCACGAGTTGTCCGCTACCGGACGCCGCGCCGTCGCCGCACGCTGATCCTGCATCGCTTAGAAGTGGCAATTCACCTGCCTCGCCCCGGTCCATTGATCTCAAGTACGCCCTGCGCTCGCTGCGGAAAGACCCCGGATTCACCCTACTGGCCGTGCTCGTCATGGCCCTCGGTATCGCCGCCAACACCGCCGTATTCACTGTCGTGAACGCCGTGCTGCTGCGCCCATTGGCCTACCGCGACGCCGGCCGCATCGTTACCGTCGCCTCCCTGTGGAAGAAGAGCGGCAATCAGGGGAACGTCTCCGCGCCCGATTTTCACGATTGGCATGACCAGAGCGCCTCCTTCGCCGCCCTGGCTGCTGACTGACGCATCGCGAGCAGCCTGCCGGTGTTCCAGTTCGTATGCCAGGACCAATTCATAGCCCGACTCCAGCAGGCCCGGCCAGAGTTGCTATTGACTCGATAGGCTGCATCCACAATCTGTTTCGCCAGTGGATTCCCGGTCACTTTGTCGATTACCCCTCTTCCTTTGCGGCTTCTTGGCGGCTTCGCGGCTTGGCGTGAAATCCTGTCTTTTTCTTGTAAGCTTGACTCATTATGTCCAACTTATTGTTTAACTTCCAATTAGACTTAGTAAGTGCTTAGCAGAAACGACGGTGACGCCGCGCTCTTCCCTACTTCACGTGGAACAAATAGTAGCGTCCGGCTTCCCCCACGCGCTCCATTCCCCACTCGGGTTCATGACCCAGCAGGACATTGCCGATGGGGGCGTTGCCGCCGGCTCCCGTGGCCGCCAACAGGTACCGGAAGCCAGCCCGGCGCAGGGCGCGCGAAGCCTCCAGGCGAAGGTCCTGTGGCGGCCGCGGTTCGGCGGTTGGGCGGTTCGAAAGCAGATGCCACCGGCCGTTGGCGCCTTGCCCATAGAATTCCAGTGGCGGCCGGTACGCGGGGGTGTGGGAGATCAGCAACGCCCCGCTCAGCCGCTGCGGATGGTCCAGGTCGATTTCGAAGTACATGCCGGCCCGCACCGGTTCCCAGGTGCGCCACCGCGTGGCGATGTTGCTATCGAATGCCAGCGGGCCTTCCCATTGATTCGGCCATGCGCTCGCCGTCCATGCGGGGCTGGGGTAGATGCGGTAATCGGCGGAGTACAATTGCACTTCGCTGATGTCGCACTCGCCCTGGTAGCCCACCGGCAAGCGGAATCGCAGCGCGCGCAGGGATTCCATGGGCCACGAAGCTTTCCAGTCAAAGGCGGGAGAGCCCGAGTAGACGGATGCCAGCCGCAGCGAATCCAACAGGCGTTCGCCTTCGGCCGATTGCCAGGTCACGCTGACCTCGCGGTCCAGATAAGCGTTGGCCACCGAAAGCAGCGCCAGCGTGCGGGAATCGGGCGGAGTCACCCGCTCCATCATCTTGGCCACGTTGTACTCGTCGAAACGCCGGCGGCAGTATTGCTCTTCGGATTCGATGCGCAGCGCGGCCTCTAACGGAAAATCGTACAGACGAAACCCGTAGCTGGTTTCCCAGGTTACGGCAAGCTGTGGCCAGCAGAAGATGGCCTGCAGCAGGATGGCCGCCCAGGCCGTGGGCGCGGGCAACGCCATTCCCAGCGCCAGGGCGCCGAAGGCTACCGAGGGCATCAGGAAGCGGGCTCCGGTATTAGCCAACCACGGCAGCGCCATGATCGCCGCGCCTGCCCAGCAGAGCCGTCCCGCGGACCTTCGCAGCGCGAGCAGGCCGAGCGGTATGGCCAGCAGAAGGGGGCCGTAGGTTCCGAACAGGCCATCGCCCAAAGCCAGTTCCCAGGGGATTTGCCACGGTTTCACGGCGCCTAAGGAGCCCAGGCCGCTGGCGAGTTCCCTTTCCATGGACACGTGAAAGTACGGGTTCGGAAACAGTCCGTTCATCAGCGGAGCCAGTGGATTGCCCGTAAGCACGGCGTTGCGAACCAGCCAGGGCACAATCGCCAGGCCCGCTGCGGCGGCAACCACCGCACTGGCAACCACCGCGCCAGCTTTGCAATTCCTGTGCGCCAGCACGAACAGCACTGCGGCGGCGGCGGCCATCAGGCCGGGCATCTTGATGGCGTAACAGAAGCCCGCCAGCAGACCCGCCGGCACCAGGTAGCGGGTGTTCTGCTTGCGGCGCCGGTTGTCGGGCTCAGTGTCGCGCCAGACCAGCAGCAGGTAGAAAGCCGCCAGCATGAAGAAGACGCCGGCCGCATCATTATAAGAGGACGAACCGGTGAGCCCCACAACCGGCGCGCAAAAATAGAAGATGGCCGCCACCAGCCCCCCACGGTCCGGCATGCCCAGGCGCCGGCTGATGCGAAAGATCAGCGGCAGCGTGGCCACGAAGAAACTCCACTCCACCAGCTTGGCGGCGGAATGGCGTCCGAAGGCGAACGCCACGGTATATAGCATTTCCATGCCTTCGGGCACCATGCCATAGAAAGCGATGTGGTCCGGGAACCCGCCGAGCCGAACGTATTCGTAAGGCAGACCGAGGTGGTACGTGACGCCGTCCGGCGTGGTTTCGGGCGCCAGCGCATTGACGAAATACCAGACACCGTACGCGCCGAAAACGATGCCGGCCGCGATCCACGCCTTGCCGAGAGGCGCTTTCACGGGGTCGCCGAGCGCCACCGGGCGGAAGCGAACCAGCGCGGCCAGCGCCGCCAGACCAATCCCAAGGTACACCGCCCAGTGCCCCACGTTCAGCAGCAGGCAGAGAAAAACCAGAAAGCTTTCCGCCACCGCGCCCAGGCCAAGGGCGATCTCCGGCGGCGCGGGCGTCTGGCGCAGCAGAACGGCGCCCAGAGCGTAGGCGGTGGCCAGAGTGAACGCCGCGCCGAAGAAAATGGATACCAGAGTGAGCAATTTCTTATGGTAGCGTGGGCCGGTTGCTAACCTGTTCGCGATGTGCGCCGGGCGCACAGGGGGAAGGATGAAAGTCCTCCGTGGCGCTATGTGGGGCAGCTTGTGCGCCGGGATAAACCGGCATGCAATAAGGAATGAAAGAGTCCGACAGGAAAGGAGGAGCGAATCCATCCTGACCCCGAGTCTTGCGGGGCGTATCGTGAGGTGCGCACCGAAGCA
>DATMNI010000331.1:0-35551 GCA_035570275.1 Candidatus Acidiferrales bacterium
AATTCTTCCTCAGGCTGGCGTCCGTGGTCCAGAACGCCGGGCCGCGGAGGCCGTTGCGCTGTTGCGTGCCGAAGGTCCCGGCCGCCGGCTGCGTAAATACCGACGTCTTGAACCAGACCAGACCCGTGGGAGTAAAACTCCCGGTGGATATCGAACTGTCGCCCACCTGGTTCCAGAATTGGTTTCCGCTGCCGGTCCCCACGCCCGCTATATCCTGGGTGGTCCGCACCGAAAAGGGCGTGCCTGTCTGGTATTGAAAAATGCCCGAGATCTCCCAGCCGCCGAGCGCATATCCGACGAAGTCGCGCCGGTTCCTGAAGAGGGGCAATTTATAAATGTAGTTCGACACCAGCACATGGGTGCGGTCGAAGTCCGACGGCCCGAAGTAACTGTGCGCATTGTACGCGTTGGGCAGCACGTCGGTAAGGCTTGACCCGTTGTCGGTGGAACGCGACCATGTGTACGCCACGCCAAACTGCAGATTGTTGGTGAAGCGGTGCTGCACGCTGATCTGCAGCCCGTTATAACGGGACAACCCCGAGTTTTCGGATATGCCGATGACCCCCATTCCCAGATAGGGCCGCAACGCGCTGGTGTTGACGCCGGGATTGGCCTGGAGGGTGCCGGGCAGCAACTGATTGATGTTGCGCTTGATCTGATTGTGGATTCCGCGCCGCCCGACGTATCCCGCCTGGATGGTGGTTCCCCAGCCGACTTCACGCTGGAATGTTCCGTTCCATTGCCATGCCATGGGGATTTTGAAGACCGGATCCTGAATCGTCATGTTAAACGGGAACTGTTGCGCTGTAGCACCGGCTGGATTATCCACCAGACCATTGACAACCGCTTCTTGAGGCTGCAGCGGGGCGTTGCCTCCGAGCGCCGTATCGCGATTGATGGCAACGCGGTTGGCGAACGCGCCGATTCCCGCGCGCACCACCGTTTTGGAGTTGAACGCGTAAGCCAAACCCAGCCGCGGTTGGAACACCTTCCATTGCGTCTGTGCAAGACCCTCGGGAAGGTTATGGTAAAGCGCCTTGAATTGACCGCTGTCGAGCACGGGAATGCGGTTTCCCTCCGCCGACGGAACTCCATTTCCCGGAAAAACAATGCCGTCGTACGGATTGCCACTGACGATAAAGCCGCCTTTGGGATTGATCACCGCCGCGTCCTGCGGGTTATAGAATTGCGGCAGGAACTCCGCCAGGTTTCCCCACTTGCTGTGCCAGGGCGGCCACAGGGACCAGCGCAGTCCGAATTCGATATTCAGCTTCGAAGTCGCCTTCCAGCTATCTTGCGCGAACAGATCCATGGCGGTTGAGACCCATGGCGTGTAGGCTTTGGCTCCGAACTCCTCGTAATTATCGAAGTTGCCGAGAATCGCGTTGGCGATCGCGAGTCCAGTAGTACTCGGCGTGCCGCCGGTATCGTTGAACGAAAAGTCGCCGTTTTGATTTACCGTGGTGCCGGTGCTGGCCGTCGTCCCCTGAATGGCGTCGTTCTGGCCGGAATGTTCGATGTATACGCCCCATTTAATGGTGTGCGTGTGGATCACCTTGGTGGTGGTGTTGGTCACTCCGTAAACGAATCCGGACCAGAAGCCTGGATACGGGCCGGCGTCGAGCGTGGTAAGTCCCTGAATGCGGATGCTGGGCACTTTGTCCGGGGCGATCTTCGATCCGGGGAATATATACGGGTAACTCAGTCCATAGGTGCTGCGCTCGCAGGCCGTGCAGTAACTGCCGAAATCGATACTGCCTTTGCCGTCGGAGTTAGCCGAAAAGTTGAATTCGTTGACTAAGGTCGGCGAAAAGGTGCTGGTCAGGCTGAGGGCGCCCACGCGGTTGGGGCGCGACCAGACTTCTTCCATGCGTCCGAAGGTATCTTCGAACGGCGCGTTGAAGTGCCAGGGATCGTAGCCCGCCCGAACCGAGAGATGCTCCTTCTCGTTGATCAGATAGTCGAATTTGTAAGTGTCCTTGCGGAAGTCCGAGTGAGTTGACTTGCTTCCAATCCAGTTAGTGGTGCCCTGCTGGAACCCAACCACCGGCAGCGGAAAGACATTCAGCAGCGCCTGACCGTTGTGGCTGATGCGGGAAACCGGGATAATGTTGCCCGCGAAGGGCGCTCCTCCATTCGGATCGGCGATGGTCCGCACTTTCCCGAAGAACGGGTTGGCGGGGTTGAGCAATTCGCTGAAGTCGCCGTTCCGCATCGCCACGCTGGGAACGGTTCCGGTATTGGTGCTGTCGTAGCGGCGCTTGATCCACTCCTCGCCCAGGAAGAAAAACAGCTTGTTGCGGTCCGCGTTGAAATGCTTCGGGATGAACACCGGCCCGCCAACGTCGAATCCATACTGATTGAACCGGTAGGGCGCGGGCCCGGCCGCCGTCGATACCTGGGGGCTATGATTGCGAGTCCAGGTGTTGGCGTCGAGCGCGGAATTGCGAAAGTTCTCGACCAGGTCGCCATGGAAATCGCGCGTGCCGCTCTTGGTGACGAACCGGATCTCCCCGGCTGAAGACCGGCCGTATTCGGCGGAATAATTCCCCGTCAGCACCTGGGCTTCCTGAATGGTGTCGACGTCAAGGGTTCCCACCATCGACCCCGAGGAACGCGTGCGCGTGGCCATGGCGCCATCCACCACAACGACGTACTCATCGGGGCGCCCGCCGTTGATATTAAAACTGCCGTTGCTGACAGAGTCGGGGTCGAACGTTCCGATGGTACCCCCGACCACGCCGGGGCTCAGCGCCGCCAGATATATAGGATTGCGCCCGTTCAGCGTCAGATCCTGCATCTGCTTGGTCTCTATGGTGGTGGCCACCTGCGCGCTGTCGGTCTGGACCGTGGCGCTCGAAGCCGTCACCTCGACCGACTCGGTGGCAGCGCCCACCGTCAGTTCCACGTCGGAGCTTACTTTGGCCTCGGCGTCGAGAGCGATGGCCGACTTCACATAGCGCTTGAACCCCGGAGCTTCGATCGTGATCGTGTACGTCCCCACCACCAGTTGCGGGAAAACGTAATAGCCCTCGGAATTGGTGACCGTACGATGCGGTTCCTTGGTGCCCGCGTTGGTCGTCACCACGGTGGCGCCGGGAACGATGGCGCCGCTCTGATCGCGTACAAATCCGGAAAGCTGCCCGGAATCGAATTGAGCCGTCAGCAGCGCTACGCCAAGACATGCCGTTGTAACAAGCGAGAGCGCTTTCGAAAACGAAATCATTTGGGTCCTCCCTGAAGGGTTTTGCTGGCGAGGAGTTTATCACAATCTCCGCCGTTGCGGCGACTCTTGCATCGGCTCCCGAGATGGTGAGATGGCGGGAGATGGCGAGATTGAGAAAGCCCTGCTCCACCGCCGAAAGGCGTTCTCACGCCAAGGCGCGAAGACCGCCACGAAGTCAAAGACGTTCTCTGCTGCCTGCGCGCCGAGGGCAGGGGCTGGGCTTCGCGCATTGAGATCGGGGCCGGGGGGCCGGGGGGCCGGGGGTCAGGGGCCAGCGGCGGGGTTCGGGTGGCGAAGTGTCTCGTGATCGGTTGGGGTCTCGATCGAGGTGCTAGGAATTGTTGAAAACCGGCTGGCTTTGCAACCAGTACCGTGCCAAGATCTACCTATGCCTGAATTCACGATCGAGAAACTGTCCGGCAGCGAGCCTGGAATACAGATCCTCAAGCTGGCAGGACCCTTTACATTGTCGGGAGTCTTCGAGTTTCAAGAAATTGTCCGGGGCGAAGCGTCACCCGGAACGGTTATCGATCTGGCGGATGTGCCTTACATGGATTCGGCTGCGCTCGGTTCGCTTCTCGGCTTGCATGTGTCCTGCCAGAAGCACAATCGAAAGTACGCTCTGGCTAATGCGTCCGATCGTTTGAAGACACTGTTCAGGGTCGCGGGTGTGGAAAGCCTCTTGGTGATCTGCCCGTCTCAGGCTGAAGCGGAAGCCAAGGTGGGAGCGAGCGCGGCCTCGGCGTAAAGACGAGCACGTACGTACGGTCGGCGGGTTGCGAACCTGGGGGCTCGCTCGACGGTTGCGGCAGGCGGATTGACAATCCGCCGCAGGTTAACAACCGGTTAACAACCTGCCCCACAGAGGTACCCTAACAACCTGCCCTACAGTGCTAATATTGTGGCAATCGGACGATGCAGTACTCGATCTCCCGCAGAGCGCTTGCGCTGGCGACCGCTATAGTCCTGCCGCAGGTTGTCCTGATCTATACGTTCGGAGCCCTGCCCTGGGTCCGCTGGCTTTCACTGGCCGCGGCGGTGACCGGGGTCGCGATCGCCGGATTGTGGTCATGGTCATTGGCCCGGCGGATTAAGGGCCTGACCGGCTTCGTTAACCGGTTGCTGGACCTGACCAGCAAGCCTCCAAAACTGAAGGCGGGCGACGACGAACTGGGAGAGTTGGTGCATTCACTCTCCGAAGTAGCTCCCCAGGTCGGGGAACTGGTCAATCAACTCAGCACGGAACTGATGCGGCGTGAAGCCATTCTGGCCAGCATGACGGACGCGGTTCTGGCGGTGGATGCCGGGCTCAACGTGACGTTCTGCAACGATGCGTTTGTGCGCGCGGTCGGCAGCCGGTCCAACATCGAGGGGGTGCCTTTGATCAGGGTCGTCCGGGACCCCGGGCTGAATCAGGTGCTCAAACACGTAGTCGACTCGGGCGAAATGGTGCGCAAGCGATTGCAACCGTTCTCGCCCGGAGGACTTTCCTTTGACGTTTATGCGGCGCCGCTTTCCAGTAGTTCCTGGCGAGGCGCCATCGCCATCCTGCATGACGTGACACCCATCGAGCGGCTGGAGCGGGCGAAACGCGACTTCGTGGCCAACGTCTCGCACGAATTTCGAACGCCGCTGGCCACCATCACGGGCTACGCTGAAACATTGCTCGACGGCGGCCTGGAAGATCACGCCAACCGGCGGCGATTCGTGGAGATTATCCAGGCCAACGGCGTGCGGCTGAACAATATCGCCGCGGACCTGCTGACGCTGTCGGAGATCGAGGATGGGCGCCCGGGCGCCGGGGCTCACCCCATTTCCCTCAGGCAAGCCATTGGCAACGCCATCCGAGCCATTGAACCTGCCGCCAGCCTGATGCATGTGAATCTCTCGGCGGACCCCGTTCCGGATCTTTTCGTCCTGGGATACGGCATACGATTAGAACAGGCCCTGCTCAATTTGATCGATAACGCCGTGAAATTCAATAAGGAGGGCGGAGACGTCAGGGTATCCGTGTTGGAGAGCGACAGCGGCCAGATAGAGATTCGGATCTCCGACACGGGAGTAGGCATCCCGCCGGAAGATCTGTCGCGGATTTTCGAGCGCTTTTACCGGGTGGACAAGGCCCGTTCCCGCCAGGTGGGAGGGACCGGCCTGGGCCTTTCAATTGTTAAACATGCAATCGAACAGATGAATGGCGCCATAGCCGTGGAAAGCCGGCTGGGAAAAGGCACGGCGTTCCGAATTTCCCTGCCTGGATTTCGGGTGCCCGCTGGCGAACCTTAACCGTTTAGTCATCGTATATTGACAGACGTCTCGTAACCTCATCGTTGATCTCCCCTGATTGTATTCGACTGACCTGATCCATATAGAATTCGGCGTGTGCAGGTTGCACTCTTGCCAGGAAAACCTACTGAAAGGAAGGATTGCGAAATGTACAGAGCGAGAAAAGCAGGCTTCGTGCTGTCTTGTATAGCTGTCACCATGATGAACGCGGCCTGGGCCGACGACCCGGTGCCTGCGCCTGCCACCGCCGCCGGCGCCGATTCTTCCGCGGAATTGCGCCGCTTGAAAACCCAACTCGATCAACAGCAGAAACAGATCGAGCAGTTGCGCGCCGCCCTGGAGGCGCAGAGCAAGATGTTGGACAAGATAGGCGCAACGGAAAAGACAGGCGCACCTGCTGCCGCCTCGGAGCACGTTACGCCTCGGAATCTGGGCCAGGTCGCTTCCACTACGCCGATGTTGCCGCCTGCTCCACCCACCCCTGCCCCCAGCCCCATGTACACCCCGCCGCTGCCGGCGCAGGATGCCGCCCCAGCCAGTTCACCGCTGCAGGTCAAAATTGGCGACACCACTATCATCCCAATAGGCTTCATGGACCTGACGGCGGATTGGAAAGACAAGAATGCCGGTGGGTCTCTCGGCAGCAACTTCGGCAGCATTCCCTATAATAACGCCACCACCGCCAAGCTCTCGGAATTCCGCTTCAGCCCGCAGAACTCGCGCATCGGCTTCCGGGTGGATGGCAGCTGGAAGGGCGCCCACTTCATCGGGTACAACGAGTTCGACTTCCTCGGCACCAGCGGCGGCAACAACCTTAGCGTCACCAATGGCGCGTTTGTACCGCGTATTCGCCTCTACTGGGTGGATGTTCGCAAGGGCCAGTTCGAATTCCTGGCCGGCCAAAGCTGGAGCATGCTGACCCCCAATCGCAAAGGCATCTCGGCTCTGCCGGGCGACCTGTTCTACAGCCAGGTAATCGACGTGAACTACATGGCGGGCTTGACCTGGACGCGTCAGCCGGGCGTTCGGTTCCTCTATCATCCGAGCGATCAGGTGACGGTGGGCGTCTCCTTCGAGAACCCGGATCAATACATCGGCGGTTCCGCCGGCGGCTCCACTGTGGTGCTTCCGGCGGCTCTAACCACCCTGGCGGGTACGCAGTTGGACAACCAAACCAACGTTCAGACCATACCGAACGTGCACCCGGACATTATCGCCAAGATCGCATTCGACCCTAGCGCCAAAGTTCACCTTGAAGTGGCGGGGATGGAGCGTACGTTTAAGACGTGGAATCCGCTCACCAACACGTACTTCACTAAAGTGGGCGGGGGCGGTTCCGTCAACGCGAATGTGGAGGTGGTGAAGAATTTCCGCCTGGTGACCAATAACTACTGGAGCTATGGCGGCGGCCGGTATCTTTTCGGCCAGGCTCCGGACGCGGTAGTGCGCGCCGATGGCAGCGTCAGCCCCCTTCACTCTGGCAGCACGCTGAACGGCTTTGAGGCCGTCGTCAAAAACACCTTGCTATACGCCTACTATGGCGGTATCTACGTCGGCCGCGACGTGGTGGTGGATGCCAACGGCACCAGCCTGGTGGGTTATGGCTACCGCGGTTCGTCCAACAGCCAAAACCGCGCCATCCAGGAAATCAGCTTCGGTTTCAACCAGACTCTGTGGAAGGACCCCAAATACGGAGCGCTCAACTTCATGGGCCAGTACGAGTATTTGTTGCGCTCTCCGTGGTACTGGGCCGCCAACGTCGCCGGTGGCAAGAGCACGCACGACAACACGATTTTCTTCAACTTCCGCTACACGCTGCCGGGCAGCGCTCCGCCCGTAAAAATTGAAAAGTAGGCCCCCGGGGTCCCCGTCGGTGTGGCGGGAAGAGCCGCGCTGCGGGGACCCGAAACCCTTATGAGCACCTCATCCAAACCGGCCTTAGAGGCGAAACCCATCGCTCGGGGAGCGGACCCAGTGTTACGCCAGGCAGCGACCGGAAACCCGAAGCTGAAGGTCGGCAATCTGAATTTCTACTACGGCGCCTATCAGGCGCTGCACGGCATTTCGCTGGAAATGGCCGCTAACCGCGTAACCGCGCTGATCGGCCCGTCCGGATGCGGCAAATCCACCTTTCTGCGCACTCTGAACCGAATCCACGAAACGATTCGCAACGTCCGCCTGGACGGAACCATCGTGCTGGACGACGAAGATATATTCGATCTGGATGTCACGGCTTTGCGGCGGCGCGTGGGAATGGTTTTTCAGCGCCCCAATCCCTTCCCGAAATCCATTGCGGACAACATCGCATACGGATTGCGGATGAACGGCCTCGCCGCGGCAGGCGAGATGAGCGACCGGGTGGAGCAATGCCTGCGGAGAGCCGCGCTCTGGGAAGAAGTCAAGGACAAGCTGAAGGCATCGGCGTACTCGCTGTCCGGCGGCCAGCAGCAGCGCCTGTGTATTGCGAGAGCGCTGGCGGTCAATCCGGAAGTCCTGCTGCTGGACGAACCATGCTCGGCGCTGGACCCGATTGCCACCGCTAAGATCGAAGAACTTATGTTTGGCCTCAAGGACCAGTGCACGATGGTCATTGTGACGCACAACATGCAGCAGGCGGCGCGGGTTGCCGACTGCACGGGATTCTTCCTCCTCGGCAAGTTGATTGAGTTCGATAAGACGGACACCATTTTCAAGAATCCGTCATGCAAGGAAACGGAAGATTATATTACGGGACGGTTCGGATAGGACGGCCAACCGCTTGCTTACGCGCGCGGCTCCGATATCGATTCCGAGCCGTGACCGTCAGGGAGCGGATGCTAACGTTCTGTTTCACTTGAAAGTGGGTCTGGAGTATCTGTGAGACAATTCACCGTCGAACTGGAAGAGCTCAACCAAAAGCTGCTGCAAATGGGCGGTCAGGTGGAGACCGCCATCAATCGCAGCGTCCGGGCCCTGGTAGATCAGAACAGGAATCTAGCCGAGCAGGTGATACGGGATCATCGGCAGATCGGCCTGCTGGAGATGGAAATCGATGGTATGGCTACCCGCCTCCTGGCGCTCCGCCAGCCGGTGGCCCGCGACCTCCGGCTGCTTACGGCAGCCCTCAAGATCAATACCGACCTGGAGCGCATCGGCGAACTGGCCGTGCACGTGGCCGAACGCGCAGTATTGCTGATGCACCATCCGCTGGTCAGACCATTAGTGGACATTCCTCACATGGCGACGCTGGTGCAATCGATGCTTCTGAAGTGCCTGGAGGCGTTTGTCAACGGAGATGCCGCGCTGGCGCGCTCCGTGCTGCTTTCGGACGATGAAGTCGACCGCCTGCGGGACGCCGTGTATTCGGAACTGCAGGAGACCATGCAGCACGACCCTGGGGTGGTTCCGGCAGCCGTCGATCTGATCTTTGTGGCGCGCAATCTGGAGCGCATAGGCGACCACGCCACCAACATCGCCGAAGACGTGGTTTTCCTGGTGCAGGGAGTCGACGTACGCCACCATGCCGACACTCACTAGGCGGCGGACGACATTTCATTTCGCTGTAACTATTTTGTAACAAATAGCAGGTCTAACGAAGCTATACTGAGCCCGAATGCAAAGGAGAAAACGAATGACAAGACGTATTTTCGGATTGACAGTCGCGGTGGTGGCGCTCGCCGGTGTAGCAGCGGCTGCCCTGTCGGTTACTGGAGCGGGTGCGACGTTTCCGTACCCCATGTACTCCAAATGGTTTAGCGACTACCATAAGATGTACGCCGGTATCGAGATCAACTATCAGTCGATCGGTTCCGGCGGTGGCATTAAGCAAGTCACCGAAGGCACCGTAGATTTCGGCGCCTCCGACGGACCGATGGATGATACGCAATTGGCCGAATTCAAGACCAAGCGCGGTTGCGCCGTGCTCCACTTTCCCACGGTGATGGGTGCGGTGGTACCGACGTACAATATCCCAGGCGTGACTGGTGAACTCAATTTCACGGGCGAAGCGCTGGCCGGTATCTACCTAGGCAAGATCACGAAGTGGAACGACCCGGCCATCGCCAGCGTAAACGCGGGCGTGAAACTGCCGGCCACCGATATCGTTGTGGTTCACCGCGGGGAGCCCAGCGGCACCACTTACATCTGGGTCGATTTCCTGGCCAAGGTGAGTCCCGAGTGGAAGAGTAAGGTGGGCGTAAAGACCGCGGTGAACTGGCCGACGGGACTAGGCGCCAAGGGCAACGAAGGCGTTTCGGGCCAGATCAAACAGACCGAGGGTTCGATCGGGTACGTGGAACTGATCTATGCGATCCAGAACAAAATGTCCTACGGTAAGGTGAAGAACGCCGCTGGTGTCTTTGTGAAGGCGGACCTGAAGAGCGTGACCGATGCGGCGGCCAGCGCCGCGGCCGATATGCCGGAAGACTTCCGGGTTTCCATCACCAACGCTGCCGGCAAGGGAGCTTTTCCGATTTCGAGCTTCACCTGGCTCCTGGTTCCGGAGAAGATTGCAGATCCGGCGAAGAAGAAGGCGATTAAGGACTTCCTGACGTGGATGCTGGGTCCGGGCCAGAAACTCACCGGTCCGCTGGCTTACGCTGAACTGCCCAAGTCCGTCGTCGCCAAAGAGACCAAAGCGATTGCGAAGATTCAATAAGGGCCCTCGTTTCCGGGGTCGGGATAGTTGACATGTCGAGTTCCGTTACGGTTCCCAAGAGTGCCCTGCCTCAGCGCAGGGCACAATCCTTTATCAGCCGCCTGAAGTCCGGCGAAGAACTGGCTTACCTGATCACGGTGACGGCTGCCGCCGTGATTATCCTGCTCACGGCGCTGGTGCTTTACGAATTGATCGCCCAGTCCGGCCAGGCCCGGCACAAGTTCGGGTGGAGTTTCCTGTTCACATCGACGTGGGATCCGGTGGCGGGCGATTACGGGGCGCTGCCCTTCATCTATGGGACGGTAGTTACTTCGGTGATGGCGCTGCTGATCGCCATACCATTTGGCCTGGGGGCAGCCATTTTCCTGGCGGAGATGGCGCCGCCCAAGATCTCCAACGCCATGACCTTTCTGATCGAACTGCTGGCGGCGGTGCCGAGCGTGATTTATGGTGTATTGGGGATCTTCGTACTGGTGCCGGCGCTCCAAAAGAGCGTGGTGCCAGCGATCAAGTCGGTGGCCGGGTCGCTGCCGATCTTTCAAGGCACCTTCTACGGCGTGAGCGTTTTTTCCGCCGGGATTGTGTTGTCGGTGATGATCGTCCCTTTTATCATTTCGGTTTCAAGGGAGGTTCTGCTGGCGGTGCCGCGGGACCAGCGGGAGGCGTCCCTGGCCCTGGGAGCGAGCCAGTGGCAAACCATCTGGCGGGTGGTGATGCCGAACGCTTCGACCGGCATTACGGGATCCATCTTCCTGGCGTTGGCCCGCGCGCTCGGTGAAACCATGGCGGTCACCATGGTGATCGGCAACGCGCCGCAGATCAAGGCATCGTTGCTGGCGCCGGGGAACTCGATTGCCTCGATGATCGCCAGCAGCTTCACGGAAGCCACCGACGACCTCTTCTTGAGCGCCCTCGTCGAACTGGGCCTGGTCCTCTTCGGCGTCACTTTCGTCTTGAACGGTCTGGCCCGTATACTGATAATGACGACCCAACAGAAGGGAGCGCACAAGTGAAACCAAATTCGGCAATTAAGAATCTGGTTAACTATACGATGTTCGCCGTTACGGGGCTTTGCACGGTGATCGCGGTCGGAATCCTGTTCTTCATCCTGGGGTACCTCATTTTCAACGGGGGCAAGTCGCTCAGTCTCTCGTTCTTCACGAATCTGCCCGTTCCGGTCGGTGAGATCGGCGGCGGCATGGCGAACGCGATCGTAGGCAGCGGCAAGGTGCTCGGGCTGGCGACCGTGCTTGGCATTCCGATCGGCTTCCTGGGCGGCGTATACCTCTCGGAGTACAGCAACGAGCGCGTAGCCTTCACCATCCGATACATTACGGACCTTCTGAACGGCGTGCCTTCGATCGTGATCGGGATCGTGGTGTACGCCATCATCGTACATCCGATGGGCCACTATTCGACGTTCGCCGGCGGCGTCGCCCTGGGGATCATGATGATTCCGATTTCGGTGCGCAGCACGGAAGAGTTTCTGAGCGCGGTGCCGCAGTCCCTTCGGGAGGCTTCCCTGGCATTGGGCGCTCACAAGTGGAAGTCCATCGTGACCGTGGTGATTCCGGCCGCCATGCGCGGCATTATTTCGGGAACCATGCTCGACATTGCCCGCGTGGCGGGAGAGACCGCGCCGCTGCTGTTCACGGCGCTCGGCAGCCAGTATTGGAGCCCGGGTTGGAATGGGCCCACAGCCACGCTTCCGGTGATGATCTACCGGTACGCCATCTCGCCTTATGAGGATTGGCAACGGCAAGCCTGGGCCGCCGGTTTCGTGTTGCTGGCCCTGGTGCTGCTGATCAACATCGTCGCCCGTCTGGCGCTTTCGAAAGGAATCTATGTCCCCAAAGGGTAGAGCGCCTTCATCGCAGGAGACTCCCCCCGCAAGGCAAGAGCAGAAGAACGCCAACGGCCCGGCGCTAAAAAAACTCTCGGCCGTGAACCTGGATTTCTACTATGGCGCCTTCCAGGCTCTACAGAATATCAGCCTGGATTTTCAGGAAAACCACATTACCGCTCTGATCGGTCCGTCCGGGTGCGGGAAGTCCACGTTCCTGCGAACCCTGAACCGGATGCACGAGACGGTCAAGGGAACCAGGCTGACCGGGCAGATTCTGCTGGATGGAAAGGATATCCTGAAGGAGGACGTGAACTCGGTGCGGCTCAAGGTCGGGATGGTGTTCCAGCGGTCCAATCCCTTTCCGAAAACCATCTTCGAGAACGTGGCCTACGGCCTGCACGTCAACAGTTTCCAGGGCGGCAAGGCGGCGATTCGCGAGGTGGTGGAGAAAAGCCTGGTGAAAGCCGCGCTGTGGGAGGAAGTGAAGGACAAGCTGCACCAGTCCGCCTTCGGACTATCCGGCGGGCAGCAGCAGAGGTTGTGCATCGCCCGTGCGTTGGCGGTGGAACCCGAAGTTCTTTTGTTGGACGAACCGTGCTCGGCGCTGGACCCGATTGCGACGGCCAAGATCGAAGATCTGTTGTTCGCTCTGAAGTCGGAAACGACGATTGTGATTGTGACCCACAACATGCAGCAGGCGGCGCGGGTCAGCGACTTCACCGGTTTCTTCCTTCTTGGCAAGATGATTGAGTTCAGCACGACGAACGTGATTTTCCAGAACCCAACCCAGACGGCAACGGAAGACTACGTTACCGGCAGGTTTGGGTAGAGCGCGTTTGGGTAAAGCATGCGGACATGGCACAAAATCGGCTGGGAAAACCGAGCCGGCGTGAGGTGGGGATTTGCGGCATTTTAGTATCGAACTGGAACAGTTGAATCAAAAGCTGCTGGAAATGGCCGGCCTGGTGGAATCGGCCATTCATCATAGCGTTCGTTCGCTGGTGGAGCAGAATCGGGATCTGGCACAGCAGGTGATTCGGGACGAACCGCAAATCAACAGGATGGAGATGGAGATCGACGGTCTGGTCACCCGCCTGCTAGCGCTGCGGCAGCCGGTGGCTCGCGACCTGCGATTTCTGACGGCGGCGCTCAAGATCAACACGGACCTGGAGCGTATCGGCGACCTGGCCAACCACATTGCGGAACGGGCGCTATCCCTGATGCACCATCCGCTGGTGAAGCCGATGACGGACATTCCCAAGATGGCATCGCTGGTGCAGTCGATGCTTCTCAACTGTCTGGATGCGTTCGTCAAAGGGGACGCGGACCTGGCGCGTTCGGTTTTGTTGGCGGACGATGAAGTAGACGCCCTGCGTGACGCGGTGTACGCGGAACTGCTGGCGATCATGCAGCGCGACCCGGGAATCGTTCCGGCGGCCGTGGACTTGATCTTCGTAGCGCGCAACCTGGAGCGCATCGGCGACCACGCCACCAACATCGCCGAAGATGTCGTATTCCTGGTTAAGGGCATCGATGTCCGCCATCATGCCGAGCACATCGAGCGAACCGGAACGGGAGACACCGGGAGATAGGGCGCGGCGGGCGCTTTGTGGGGCAGATTGTTAATCTGCGGCGGATTGTTAATCCGCCTGCGCGATGCGGCAGCGAGCCAGCCCTCGTTTTGGGGTTGCTCCAGGGTGCTGACGGACCGGTATGCAATTGATCACGGCGCGACGGCGCGGAATTCCGGACGCCGTCGGCTGGCCAAATCAGCGTGCTTGGACTGAGGTTTAACGCAACGGGCGCTTTCAGCACGATACCGGCGCTGGCCAAGGAAGGCAGCTCACAGCCGTCGTAAGAATCGCTCCCTGACGGTCGCGTGCGGCCACGGATGAATCTGCTCCGCCACCACGCCTTCGGTCGGGGCTTCCAACAAACACAGCCAGGAATGGCCGTGCTACTCGTCGCGGTAGCGTTCGCTGCGGCTGAAGACGAACGCGATGAAGCCCGCCAGAATCAAAAACGGCGGAGCGCCCAAAATGAGAATCCCCGAATTCAGCACGCGGGATCGCGCATCGTTCTGCGCGTGCGCGGTGCGGTAACACATCACGCACTGCGCGCTCGCCGGAACGGTGAGCACGGGTAGCGTGAGCGCCGTCCACAAAGCCGGGACCAGCAGTCGCCGTTTCATGCGCCCGGCCTCATGCCCGGCAGCCGCGATGCATCGCCGAGGAACATCAGCATCAGCAGGATGCAGAAAATCAACATCGGGAACAAGGTCAGGAACAGGCTCAAGCGCTCGAACTTCAGGTGCATGAAGTAGGCGATGATCAGCGCCGCCTTGATCACCGACAGGCCGACCAGGATGGTCAGCATGATTAAAATGGGTACTTGCTCGTAAGCCAGCAGAACTTCGGCTCCGGTCAATACCAACAGCGTCACCCAGACCTTGGCGAACGTGGGGATGGTCGGCCCGTGGTGGTGGACGGCTTCTTCCGTATGCGTGCTCATGCGTTCCCTCCTCTCAGGGCTTCCTCAATCAAATCTTGGCCGACATCAAATAGACCAGCGGGAAGATGAACATCCACACCAGGTCGACGAAGTGCCAGTAGAGACCGGCGACTTCCACGTCCTCGGCCTTGAATTTTCCGCGCACCACGGCCTGGCCGACGATGCCCAGGTAAATCAGCCCGATCACCACGTGGGTCATGTGCAGGCCGGTGAGCGAGAAGAACGTGCCGCCGAAAAGCGGCACTCCGTACTCGTTGCTGAACGCGGTGATGTGCTCGTTGTTGATCAGGTTCATCCACTCGTTGAGGTGCAGAACCACGAACGCCGCGCCGGCCGCCATGGTGCCCACAATCCAGCCTGCCGCCGCTTTGCGGTTCCCCTGGTTCATGGCGTGGACCGCCATCACCATCGTCAAACTGCTGGTGAGCAGGCAGAACGTCATGATGCTGGAGAAGATGATGCTCGGCGAAAAGTGGAAGGGCGTGGGCCAGTTGGGCGTGGCCACCCGGCAGTACGTATAGGCAAACAGCATTACCGAGAACGTAAGCGAGTCCGAAATGATGAACAGCCACATTCCGAACTTCTTCGAATTGGTCGCGTAGGGCGACCGGCCGCCTTCCCAGGGCGAGGTGGAAACAACGGCGCTGACATGGGACGACATCCCTTACCCCCAAACGTAGAATAGAAGCATCAGGTACAACCACAGCCCATCCAGAAAGTGCCAGAAAATGGCGCTGATGTCCACGCGCGTGCGCTTGGCCGGCCCCAGGCTGAGGCGCAGCGCCTGCACATCCACATAAATCAGCGCGGTCACGCCGCCCAGCAGGTGAAACGCGTGCGAGGCGGTCAAAAGGTAAAAGAACGAACTGCTCGGATTGCTGGAGATGTAAATACCGGCGCTCTTCAACTGCTGCCAGGCCACCCACTGGCCGGCCAGGAACAACACTCCCAGGCCGGTGCCGAGCGTCCACCAGGTATTGAATTTGCCGCGAGCCCCAGCTTTCAGACATCGCCGCGCCACTTCCAGGGCGAAGCTCGATGCCAGCAACACGACGGTGTTCAGCCAGAGGATTGCCGGCTTGGCCATGCTGGACCAATCGTCCGAAAGGCCGCGCCGTACCACCAGCGCCGAGGTGAGCGCGGCGAACACCATGGTACTGGCAGCCAGTAGAACGTATAGCCCCGTGAAGGAGGCGCGCCGCGACCCGCCGCGGCCCTCCGACCCACCATCGCCATCGCCCCAACCCGGGTCAACGGGCGGCGGCGGACCCTGCATGATATCGTGCGTGAGAGAAGCAGGCATAACCTTTAGATGCGCCGGCGGATGCGGGAGCCTCAGGAATGGCCGCCTTCAGTTGGGGCCTGTGCGGATAAGGGATCCGTCTGCATGATGTAATCTTTTTCAGCTCCCGGAACGCTGAATTCATACGGACCGTGGTTGACCACCGGGTGCACGCCGGCGAAATTGTCGAACGGCGGCGGCGAGGGAATGCCCCACTCGAGCGAAGTGGAATTCCAGGGATTCATGGGCGCCCTGGGGCCCTTTTTCATGCTCCAGAAGAGGTTGATCACGAAGAGAATCTGCGCGGCGGCGGTGAAGTATGCCGCGTACGTCATAAACTGGTGCACCGGAATCAACGGGCCAATATACTCCACGTTGCTGAAATCCGAATAGCGGCGCGGGTTGCCCACGATTCCCAGGTAATGCATGGGCGTGAAGATGGCGTATACGCCGATAAACGTGCAGAAGAAGTGGATTTGGCCCAGCGTCTCGTTCATCATCCTGCCGAACATCTTGGGGAACCAGTAAAACGTGCCCGCGAACATGCCGAAGATGGCCGCCACGCCCATGATCATGTGGAAGTGGCCCACCACGAAGTAGGTGTCGTGGAAGTACAGGTCCAGCGCCGGCTGTCCCAGGAAGATGCCGCTGATGCCGCCGGTCACAAATAGCGAAACGAAGCCCAGCGCGAACATCATGGCCGTATCGAAGTGGATCTTGGCGCCCCAGAGCGTGCCGATCCAGTTGAACGTCTTGATGGCCGAAGGCACTCCAATACACATGGTCATTATCGAAAACGCCATGGCCGAGTACGGGTTCATGCCGCTCATGAACATGTGGTGGCCCCAGACCAGGAAGCCCAGGAAACCGATGCTGAGGATGGCATACACCATTGCCTTGTATCCGAAAATCGGCTTCCGCGAGAAGGTCGAGAGCACGTGCGATGTCACGCCCATTCCCGGCAGGATGGCGATGTAGACCTCGGGATGTCCGAAGAACCAGAACAGGTGCTGCCACAGCAGCGGGGAGCCGCCCCTATGGTTGGTCAGGATGTGGTCGCTGATCATCAGCCCCGAAGGCAGGAAGAAACTGGTGCCGACCTCGCGGTCGAGGATCAGCAACACGCCGGCTGCCAGCAGAACGGCGAAGCCCAGCAGCCCCAGGATGGCCGTCACCAGCCAGGTCCAGCACGTCAGCGGCATGCGCATCAGCTTCATCCCCTTGCACCGCAAGTCCACGGTGGTAGCGATGAAGTTGATGGCGCCCATCAGGGAGGCGCCGCAGAAAATCGCGATACTTAAGATCCACAGCGTTTGCCCCAGCCCCTCCCCCGGACCGGTTACGCGCCCCGCCCCGCTCAGCGGCGGATAAGCCGTCCACCCCGACAGCGGTGCACCGCCCTGAACGAAGAAGGCCGAGATCATCACCACCAGTGCCAGAAACGTGGTCCAGAACGACATCATGTTCAGGACCGGAAACGCCATGTCTTCGGCGCCTATCTGAATCGGCAGAAAATAGTTCCCGAAGCCGCTCTGCGGCACCGTGGTCAGCACGAAGAACACCATGATGGTGCCGTGCATGGTCATCAGCGAAAGGTAAAGTTCCGGCGTCATCATGCCGCCGGCGGCGCCCGTGGGCCACAGTTTCGCGAACCACGCCACCTTGGCCTCCGGATTGACCATGTGGTATCGCATCAACAGCGAAAGGAACAGGCCCACAAAGACCGAGAACAGACCCAGGAAATAGTACTGGATCCCGATTACTTTGTGGTCAAGGCTGAAGACGTACCTTCTGATGAAGCCCTCAGGCGCATGGTGCGCGTGGGCTACGGGAGCGGACATAGAGTCACCTCGGGAGATTGGGCGTGACGGCTGCGGAAACGCTTCCGCTGAACCATGTGAGTCTGAACCATCTGAGTCTTAACCACGGGAGTCGTCGTCGTGGCGAACATCATTTCAGGGCCAGTTGCTGTTGCTTCCACTGTTCGAAATCGGCTTCGCTCAACACTGTCATGGTGGTGCGCATCTGGAAATGGCCCAGCCCGCATAACTCCGAACAGGGCACTTCATAGACACCAATCTTGTCGGCCTGGAAATGCAACGGGATCTCCATGCCGGGCACAATGTCCTGCTTCACGCGAAGTTCGCGCACGAAGAAGTTGTGGATCACGTCCCTGGAGTGCATGATCAGGTTGATTGGTTTGCCAACCGGAATCTTGAGCGACGCGCTGACGATATCGTCCTTCGAGGCGGGGTCTTTATCGTCGAGTCCGAAGGGGTTCCCCGCCGAATCGTTCACGAGTTTCAGATCGGTGTGGCCAAATTTGCCGTCGACGCCGGGGTAGCGGAAGCTCCAGGCGAACTGCTTGCCGAGCACCTCAATCGGGATGGCATCGGGCGGCGCCTCCTCGAAGTGCACGCCGGCCCAGATTTTGGTCCCCATGAGCACCAGACCCAGGAACAGCAGCGCCGTAGCACTGGTCCACAGCGTTTCCAGTTTGTTGTTGCCGTGCGAATATGCGGCGCGGCGTCCGTCATCGCGGAATTTCATGATGGCGTAGCCCAGCGCGAATTGGGCCAGAAAAAAGATGATTCCACAGATCACCAGCGTCCGGAAGAACTGCTCGTCGTAGGCCACGCCGTGCTGGTTAATGGGCGGTGGAAACCACCATGTCTTGGCAACGAAAAAATAACAGATAACGACCGTCAGTACCCAGACCACTGGGGCTAATAACATCCCGGCACTCCTCCACGAGGTTCTGTACCCTCTTCGGTTTTTCGAACGTGGAGTAGACGTTATCACAGTCTATCCGGGAGGCGCAACTCTGGTTCGGAAACGTGGTTTGGAATTCTAGCTCGAAATCCCGGCTCGGAATCCTGGCTCGAAATTGGAGATTCCAACCAGTCGGCGCGGCGGAGTATTGCTGGCGCAAGAACGCTTCAGTTGCGAAGGCGAGAGAAGGTGTTTAACGTGGTGGGAGAAGGATGCTCATGACCAAAGCGACGATTTCATCCGAGGGGCAGGTTGCCATACCCAAATCCATGCGGGAACGCCTCAATCTCAAGGCTGGGACGCAAGTCGGAATCGAGGTTCAAGGCGAGTCTCTGGTGATGAAACGGCTGGTGAGCAGCTTGCCGGATTGGCGAACGATGGAAGGCATGGCTCGTGGTGGAGAAAGCTTGACCAAAGCATTGATGGAAGAACGCGCCGCCGAGAGAGCCCACGACGATGCTCGCGTCCAAGGTCGTTGATTCCTGGGCAATGGTAGCCTGGATTCAACGGGAACCTGCCGCCCCTTTGGTCCGGCAATTCCTTCCCGATGCCGACTCGGGCGACGTCGAATTGCTGATGAGTTGGCTGAACGTAGCCGAGACGTTTTACATTCTGGCTAAGCGGAACAGCCCGGCTGTCGCCGACGAATTTCTGGCCCGCTTGCCGTCCCTGCCGATCCGCATCGTTCTGCCAGATGAAGATGGGATCATGGCCGCCGCCCGGATCAAAGCTGGTGGCCCTGGCCATGCGGCGCTACTTCCGGTGGTGCTCTAGCTCGTGTACCTGGAGTTTGTGGCTTAGGTTGACGTCGAGGGCCGCAATGGCCGCTTCGATGCGGCTGAACCCCGCGCGCATCTCGCTGCGGATCTCAGCTATTTCGGCCCGCAGAGTTTCTTTGGCCTCGCTGATGCGGCTGTTGGAGTAGATGACCGCGCCAGCCGAAATCGACGTGGCGGTGACGATGGAGAGCACGGCTGTGAAAATCTGAGAGGCTGTGAGAGCCTGCATGGTTCACCTTGAGTTTAGCTGAAAGGCCTACGCGCCGTAGGCCTTTCAGCGGCCAGCTTACTTTGGCGCCGGCCCGGCATTCAAGCGCGCACTACGTGAGCGCACGCCGGACCTGCGGAGCGGCGTTGCGTGCGAGGTGGCCGGCAAGCCGCGGCCCATCCGGTTGCATTTGCGATGCCTTTGCCATCGCCCTCCTCCGCCGGATTTACTGGGATACATCAATCTTCCTGTCCTTTCTCGGCGTAGGCGAAGAGTTGCGCCGAAAGATTTGCGAAGACATCTTGCAGCATGCGGCCGATGGCAGAGTCCTTCATGGGGTTGCAACCGACGTTTGAAGAGATGGCCCTGCCACGCAGCGGCCCTACCCCTGAAGACGTCGAGAGAGGGTGAAACCACTGCCACCACCACCCATTCCCGGCCACACAGAGGCCGAGCGCGTTGATGACGCCGTCCGCAAGATGTTTACCGTCTCGAAAGAAGCTGTCTTGAAGGAAGAAGCGAAATCGAAGAAAGCCCGCGCGAAGAAGAAAACTTCCAAGAGTTAGGAGAAGCAGAGATCACCACCCCACACAATTAGCATGCTCCAGCATCGCCGACATTACCGCTTCGTACTCGTAAGACCCTGGCTCTATGACATGTTCGCGACATGCCTTTTCCACGATGTCTGCGACCTGTCCAGCGGTCTCAGCCTTTTCGGGACTCCCTGACCATCCCCATGTGGTCTAGGCCTGCAAGTGATTCTTTGCGTCCTCAATTGAGCTGTTTACTTTTTCAGCGTCCATCTCATCACTGTATCGACCCCACCCGATTTTGTCTATATTATTGCCCTAACGAGTCTCTGGAAAAAGTACCCGCACCACGCCGTAAGCCGCGAACGCGGCGGTTCCCGCCGTCCACAACCGGCCACGCATGGGTCCGCTCCAGAACAGGCTGAAGAGCATCGTGAACGCCAGTGGACTGAGCGCATTGAAGTGCAGCGCTGCCGCCCATTGGCCTTTCGCCAAAGCAAACAGGGCGCGTGTTAGACCACATAGCGGGCATGGACGGCCGGTAAGCCAGTGAAAGCCGCAGAGTTGGAATCCAGGCTTCGCCGGGACGGTGACCCAGACCAGCGCGGCCAGCAACCCTGCGCTGGCCGCGATCTTCAACACCGTCTCCCGGTGCACGGCGGGCCTCACCCTACAAAGTTTCCAGAGTTCGCGGGTCGAAGCCCACCAGTTCCTGGTAAGCCACCGTAATCGCCGCAAACGTCACCGGCAACGTTATGAAAATCCCAATCACGCAGCAAAGCACGCCCAGCAGGTTCACCAGCGCCGTCAGCAGCAGGAACATGGTGAAACCGAAATAGTCGTTCTTCGCCACGGCGTGGCTGGCCTGCATGGCCGGCCAGAAATCCATGCGCTTGTCCACAATGAACAGGAAGGTGAACTTGTACATGCCCGCGATCACCAGACCCGGGATGATGCAGAGCAGCGTGCCGCCGAAAACGAAAATGCCGATCAGCAGGGATGCCACTAGCGTGGGCACGAAATAATTGAAGCCCTTGAAGAGATCGGCAAACTCGGCCGGCCTTCCCATCAGCTTCTTCATGGTGAAGATGTGCATGCCCGCGATCAGCGCGCCCTGGATCAACGGCACACCGCCCAGCAAGCTGAAAACGATGGCAATCAGAATGTAGTTTCCGATATCGGCCTTTACCAACTCCCAGCCTTGACCGATCCATCGGCCGGGCGATGCCTTAATGCCTACCGGCGCTACCCAGGCCACTGAGGGCGCTGGTATACCGGCAGCGCCCGAAAGGGGTTGCCCACAGTTCGGGCAGAACTGAACGTCATTGCTGACCTGGGTACCGCAGCTATGGCAAAACATACACGCTCCGCGACGTTGTGATGAGAAGGCATCATACCACCCGGCCTAATCTATCGCCTAGCGGCAATTTGGAGTCTGCCAACTCTCTCTTCGAGAAAGGGTACGTTGCGCGCGGAGATTTGTTCCAGAAAGCGGGCGCGGCGTGAAAAGGATGCGGAGCGACGCCGCGACAGAAGCAGCATGACAGGCCACAAAAGACGATGGCCCGTCCTACCGGTTCTAAAGCACGGCGGGAAACGACAACCCGGCTTTTCCCAGCGCCCGATGCATGATAGCGGCGGCGTGAATCTCGGGCGCATTTCGCGCGATCGAGATTTCCGACACCAGCATGTGGCGGGCGCGGTCCAGCATCTTTTTCTCCCGGAAGGAAAGCGGCTTGTCGACGTGCAAGGTCAGAAGCGCTTTGAAGACCTCCGCGGCCTTGAGCAAATCGCCGCTCTGCATCTTCTCCGCGTTTTCCTTGAAGCGCACCTTCCAGTCCGGGTTGATCAAGCTGATCCCATTGGAAAGGAAAGAGAGAATGCGAGAAATCTCGCGGTCCTTCGTCACTCTCCGCAGCCCGATATTGGCCGCGTTGGAAAACGGCACCAACACAGTCATGCTGTTGCATCCAAGCCGCAGAAGATAGAACTTTTCGAAAGCGGAACCGAATGATCGCGTGCTGATATTTTCGATGGTGCCAACGCCCTGGTTGGGATATACCACCTTGTCACCGATCTGAAAGGTCATACGGGGTCCCCCACAAACCACCGATGTCAGGTGTTGCCTCTAAAATTGTTGGAACAAACAGAATGGTACGCTTGCGAACCGATCCTGTCAAGAGGCAATGGTTCGAATATCACCATCTGTTGGGGGTTTTCGCCACGTTCAGGTAGAATCCGGAGGCCCGGTCAACACAGGACGGGAATGCCCTTCGGGAAACGGCTATGGCCTTTTACACCAGCTACAGGTGTACGCTCGACGTTTTTCTGTTGCCCGGCCAGTCTCAGGAGCCCTGGCTGGCGGCAATCCCACGTTCGTCTTCCATCGGCAACCCGCGCTCCTTCAACAGTAGGCGTCTTAAAGTACGCAGATCGTTCAGGATACGGCGGCTGGAAGTAATGTGCAGATTCAGTTTGGCCAGATTGAATGAAACCAGCAGGAGCGCTTCCTTGCGGCGGTCGGCACCATCATGCTCGGCGGACGCAATTTCCGACTCTACGTCGCGGCGCGCTTCGTACAACGCATCGGCCAGCATCGCCACATACTCGTGGGAGCCCTCGATATTGTCAAACGGCGTTTCGGCACTTTGACTCACAAATCGCCTTTCTGACCGCCTGCTGCCCCTGTGCGGGTGGCCGATTAGTATTGAATTTGACCAATTGTCGCACAATTGAAACCTGCGGGAACAGTTATTCTGAAGATTAATTGTGAAGACTCCTTCCGGGCACCAGGGGGTGTACAGTGGCCGAGAACGTGACCGCGCGAACATTACGGGCGGTAATCGTAGACGACGAACAACTGGCTCGCGGATTTCTGCGCGAAATGCTGCGGGCGCACACGGAAATTGAAATCGCGGCCGAATGCGCCAACGGCTTCGAGGCCGTGAAAGCCATCGCCGAAACTTCCCCGGATCTCCTGTTCCTCGACGTTCAAATGCCGAAGCTCGACGGTTTCGAAGTCCTGGAACTCATCGACCCGGGCCCCGTGGTGATCTTCGTTACCGCTTACGACCAGTACGCCACGCGCGCCTTCGACGCGCACGCCGTGGATTATCTTTTGAAGCCCTTCAGCGCCGAACGCTTCGAGCGCGCCCTGGAACGGGCCCGGTCGCGCCTGGGTTATGAAGCACGTGCCGAGCGCCGGCTCCCGGTGGAAGCTGCGGCGGAGGCCCGCCCCCCAGGGGAGCGGCCGGAGAGAATCGTGGTCAAGGACGGCACACGCGTCCACGTCATTCCGGTCGGCAAGCTGGATTACGTCCAGGCGCAGGACGACTACGTGGCGCTCCACAGCGGCGGCAAGAGTTATTTGAAACTGCAGCCCATCGCCAGCCTCGAAGCCCTGCTCGACCCGGCGTGTTTCGTGCGCATCCACCGCTCCGCCATTGTCAATCTGGAACGCGTCGAACGCATCGAGCCCTACGGCAAGGACAGCCGTATCGCCATCCTCAGCGGCGGCACGCGCCTGCCGGTGAGCCGCGCCGGCTACGCGCGTTTGCTGGAGGCGATGGGGGATTCGCAGGGGAAACGCAGCACCACGCGGTAAACGCCATCGGCGGCCCCGGCATCAAACGCCGCGTCTTCCCCATAGCGAAGTTGCAGGCGGCGGCGCACGTGGGCCAGGCCAAGGCCAAGATTGCGCGCCGGCGGCATATCGGGGTCGAAGGCATTCTCCACCGTCACCAAAACGTCCGCGCCCAGGCGCCGCACCGCCAGCCGGATGGCCCCGCCCTCCACCATGCCGGCAATGCCGTGCTTGACGGCGTTCTCTACCAGCGGCTGCAACAGCAGCACGGGAATGGCGCAGTCCGTGCACGCCGGCTCAATGTCTTCGTCCACCCGCAGGCGGTCGCCGAAGCGCACCTGCTCCACTTCCAGGTAACCCCGCGCCAGCGCCAGTTCCTCGCCCAGCGGCACGCTCTCCCGGCCGCCCAGCCCCAGGCTGCTGCGCAGAAAATCCGCCAGCCGCACGCACATTTCCCGGGCCCGCGCGCCATCCACCATGGCCAGCGCGGCAATCGAATGCAGGCTGTTGAACAGAAAATGCGGGTTGATCTGCATGCGCAGCGCCTGCAATTCGGCATCGCGCGCCAGGCTGTGGGCTTCGGCGGCGCGCCGGGCAGCCTGCTGCGACGCCTCGGCCGCCAGCGCCGCGTAGTGCACGCCGCCCGAGAGCAGATACAAGACCACGCCCATACCGAACAGCGGACCCAGTTGCGGCCTGGCTTGCCGCAGTACGGAGGCGGCCAACCACACGCCGCCCACCAGCAACAGGCTGCCCGCAATGGAAGCCGCACCCCAGGTGAACAGCAGTTCGGTCAGGTTCGACCAACGCAGGGGCCGGGCGTGGCCGATGTACCAGGGCGAAAGGCAGGCGAACGCGAAGAGCAGGCATGCCGGCGCCAGCACCTCGGCCGCCGCCCACCAGGCGGTGCCGCCAGCCATCCAGGAGACGTAAACCAGCAGCGCCAGAATGGGGATCCAGGCAAGCAGGTAGAACAGCAGACGGCGGCGCGATACCAAGATCGGATGCATCGCCGGTTAGTTTTTAACTGAAACGCCGCCGAAAACCGCCGCGCCCCGGATGAAGAGCTTCTTGCTTTTGGGGCTGGTTGCCGGTTCCGGTGGTTCGGTCTCGTCGCCATACCCACCGAAGATCCCTACGCCTTGCACCACGGCGGTCCATGAGTACGGTATCTTGATCTCGGCGCCGCCGAAAACGGTATTCACTTCGAGGATTGCCGAATCCGCGATCATGCCAGCTTGGCGAAGATCCACCTCGAAGCCGCCGAAAATCGCCGTGAGCTCGCCGCCCTTGAAGTCCTGCGCCGTTACCTTGCGCTTGCCGCCGCCGAAAATGGCGACTTCATTCAGCCTGAAACCGGAAGGCTCGCCGGCGTCGTCGCCGGGGTGAGACCAGCCCGCGGACCACCTATGTTTGACCTTGTCCTCGATCGACTGTTTCAGCGCCTCTGGGGCCAACCCATGCTTACCCCACAGCCGTCTGTCCCAGCGACGGTATCGAGGCCCCACCCACAGCGGCCCCCAGATCCGCTGCCCCAGCATCGCCAGGCCGATAGCGATCAGGATGAGCGGCCAGAGTTGATCGATGGTGGCATCGATCAACCCGAGGTTGTTGGCGAGAAGAATCGCGCCCGCGCCCATCATGATCCCGCCCACTACGCGGCCGCTGCCAAAGTTGGAGTCCACCAATTTCACCAGGCCGACGGCGATCAGCGCCACGGGCCAGTATCTCCACCAGTCGCGAACGTACACGACGTGAAAGTTATCCAGCAGAAACAGGATGCCGATCCCGATCACGATCACACCCGGAATCAGCCCGTGGTTGACTCTCCAACCCTGCGCGCTTTCGTTGTCTTTTGGTTCCATGCCCTCAGCGTAAAACCGGAGCCCGCGGGAGTCCCGCGCGAATCGGCGAACGCCCCTGGTTTACCGGCAAAGGGGAAGACAACACAGGCAGGAGGCGCGTGCCACTATCGGGACGACAACACCGGCCGGGAGGCCTGGGCTACAGGAGTCTATGGAGCGGGCACCAGTGGAGGAGGCGCTGGCGGCTTCGGTATTTTCATGATCGTAATATCGCCGAATCCGACTCTAAGGTACAGGTTGTGTATTGCCGAGGCTCCCTGGACAAACTGATGCCCCAGGAGCCACCGCGTACGTTTTTCGTGCCCGGGAAAGTCTGAAGTCACACCGCCGAAATCGCTCTTCGCGTCAATGCCATATTTGCCCTCCTGGGGGAGCTGAAGCGTAATTCCGCCATTACGCACGGTCACGTGGATGTCCGACGTCAAATTGTCGACATGCACTTCGCCAGCGCCATGATCAACGGCCAGCCTGGCGTTCATTGGGGCCTTGATCTTGTAGTCCAGATCAAAGCCGGGCGGCAGGCCCCGGTGCCGGGGGAATTCCGTCATGACGATGAGTTCCTCGCCCTGGCGCTGCACCGAAATTCGTACCTGCTCCAACTGGTGGGAAGCCTTCTCGCGGTCTCGGGAGGCGAGTGCTACTTTCGTCGACTTCACCGTGACGATCTCAACATCGGGCCGCTCCCAACCCTCCACCGTGACTTCGCCTAGCGAATTCTTCAACCGGAGCCAGCCGCCGGAAGGAAAATCCACGCGCTCCGTGTGGACTACCTGAACCTTCTGCCTGGGTTCATCGTCTGCCAAGAGCAAACAACTCATTCCGAGTATCACCGCGAGGCGTCGTATCATATGGCCCATTCGATTTCAGTATCTCATTTGGGAATGGCCAGGTTCTTCCAGTCGAAAGTTTGGTCGCTGGCCATCCGGTCAACTTGTCCCGGAATAATTAGAATAATTCCCAAACAAAGGACTTAAGAGGCGACTTCCAGGACAATTTGTCCCGTTTGGGTAGGCGAGCCTATTTCGGCGCCGGGCGTCGTCTCATCGGATCGAACACCGGCACTCGCTACGTTCAACCAGCGGCTCTCCTACTCTTCCGGCTGGCGTGAAGTCTTGCCTTTCTTAAATCGGGTGTAATGCGAGGACACCCGAAATGAATCGCCCGACCGGCGAGTGCAAGCCTATAGAATGTAGAGGAGGAAAAACCAATGAGCGCAACCAATCGACGAAAATTTCTGGGGAGTGGCGTGGCTGTAGCCGCGGCGGCATCCGTGGCGGCGGTTCCCGGCAAAGCCCAGGAGAAACTCACCAAACGGGTGATTTACCGCAACGGCAAGAAGCCCGAGAAGCCTGAAAAGCGGTTCAACAGCACGGTGGCGTATGGCAACCTGATCTTCATCGCCGGTGTCGGCTACCACCAGGAAGGCGACATCAAAGTGCACACCAGGGGCGTTCTGGATTCGATCAAGAAGCAACTGGAGAGCGCGGGGTCATCGATGGACAAGGTCCTCAAGGTCAACGTCTATCTGAACGATCTCAAAGACTACGCCGCCATGAATGAGGTCTACGACGGCAGCTTCGGCGACGAGCCCCCGGTGCGTACGACGATTGCGGCGGCGGGCGGAATTCCGGGAAACTCGCTCATCGAAATCGATGTGATCGCCTGTTTGTAGAGCGCGAGCAGAAGGCAGGAGTCAGGAGGGCAGGAGCTAGCGGCATCGGGGGCGATTGCGCGCTGGGCTGTGCCCGTCGAAACCGGATAGATCTTGCGGGCCCAGCCGTCTACTTTGGCGGTGAGGCGGTAAACGCGGGAGGTGTCGGCAAGAATGCGGCCCAGTGTCCGGAATTGGCCCGTACCGGAAAACTCTTCCGCGACGCCCAGACGCAGGCCGATGATCTGCTGCTGAGCGGCGCCGATGCTGACGGCGCCCGCTTCCGCGGCGTTGGCGTACAACTGGGAGCCGCTTCCGGCGCGGGGTGATTTCCAGACACGGGGCCATACACCAGGGCATACACGGGAACCAGTTCCATGCCGCAATCCGGCGCGGTTCCCGGTTTATCCGACCGATAACCCGGATGCATGGGGTCGTGATAGTAGAGAATCCGGGAGCCGGTTGCTGCCGGCGGGCCCGCCTTCACGGCGCGGTCGCGCCAGCGGCCAATGCCGAACGAGCCGGCCCATGAGCAGTACAACGACGATCGGGGTTCCCGGTTTCATGTGATCCCTCGTATTCCCTCGGCAATGGCAGCGCACTCCCGCGGGAGCCCACGCGCTGCCTGCCGCTACCTGGCGACTGCTACTGGGCGCTGACCAATCGTGGGGTAATTGAAGCATAAAAGTATTGTGAATTCGGAAATACCGGCAAAGGCCCTAAAAGCACCTCGGAGAATCCACTTGTCGAAATATTGGGCACGGGGTACTTGTGGCAAAGCACGTGGTACGGAATTTGTCCCGGTTCGGCCCATCGCCAACGGCTGCGCCTGGCGGATCAACAATCCGCCGTGCCGCACCAGCCAGCACCCCGGCCCGGTTGCCCCTGCCTGGCGGCACATGACATGCTGGTTTCCATGGCCGCAGCGTTCCGTGCTCTTGTTCTTGTCCTCATCCCGGCAGCGGTGGCTTTCGCCCAACCCGCCGACCTGATCCTCCGCAACGGCAAGATCGTCACCATGAACCCAGCCGCGCCCACGGCGCAAGCCATGGCGATCCGCGGCGGTAAGATCGTCGCACTGGGCAGCGATGCCGACATGCGCCAGCAGGCGGGGCAAGGGACACGCCTGATCGATCTGCACGGCATGCTGGCCATCCCCGGTTTCATCGAAGGCCACGGCCACTTCACCGGCGTCGGCGAGTTCCGCATGGGCCTCGACCTGCGCGAGGCGCGCACGTGGGACGACATTGTGGCCCAGGTAGGCCGGGCCGCCAAACAGGCCAAGCCTGGCGAGTGGATCATCGGCCGCGGCTGGCACCAATCCAAGTGGACCAGTGCGCCCGAGCCCAACGTGGAAGGCTTCCCGCTGCACGCCTCGCTCGATCAGGTATCGCCCAACAACCCCGTGCTGCTCACCCACGCCAGCGGCCACGCGGCCTTCGTCAACGGCAAAGCCATGGCGGCCGCGGGCATCACCACCCAGACGCCCGACCCGCCGGGCGGCGAGATTCTCAAGGACGCCAGGGGTGACGCCACGGGCCTGCTGCGCGAACGCGCCCAAGGTCTGGCCGGCCACGCGCGCGACGAGTGGGAATCCCACCTGTCGCCGGCTGAACGGCAGGCACTCCAACGCAAGGCCATCGACCTGGCCGTAAACGAATCCATTTCCAAGGGCATCACCACCTTTGAAGACGCCGGTTCGCCGTTCGACACCATCGACATGCTGAAAGCCATGGCCGAAAAGCACGAGCTGAAGCTCCGCATCTGGATGATGCTGCGCGTGCCCACGGACCAAATGGCCGCCAAGATGGACCGTTATAGAATGATCGGCGTGGGCGGCGGCTACTTCACCGTGCGCGCCGTCAAACGGGCCATCGATGGCGCCCTCGGCGCGCGCGGCGCCTGGCTGCTGAACCCCTATACCGACAAGCCCGACAGCGCCGGCATGAACAATGACGACCCGGCCGATGTCCGCCAGGTTGCCGAACTGGCCATCCAGCACGGCTATCAAATGTGCGTCCACGCCATCGGCGACCGCGCCAATCGCGAGACGCTGGACATCTTCGAACAGACGTTCAAAAGGCATCCGGAGCAGCATCCGGAACGGAAGGACCTGCGCTGGCGCATCGAGCACGCCCAGCACCTTAGCGCCGCCGACATTCCGCGCTTCGGCCAACTGGGCGTGATCGCCGCCATGCAGGGCGTGCATTGCACGTCGGACGCGCCGTATGTCCTGCTCCGCCTCGGCCCCCAGCGCGCCGAAGAAGGCGCCTACGTCTGGCAGAAGCTGATCAAATCGGGCGCGGTGGTGGGCAACGGAACCGACGCCCCGGTGGAAGATGTGAGCCCTCTGGCGTCGTTCTACGCGTCGGTGAGCCGCAAACTGAAGGACGGCACGGTCTTCTATCCCGACCAGCGTATGAGCCGCGAAGAGGCGCTGAAGAGTTACACCTGGAACAACGCCTACGCGGCCTTCGAGGAGAAATTGAAGGGCTCGCTGGAGGTGGGCAAACTGGCCGACATCACGGTTCTATCGCGCGACATTATGACGATACCGGAAGACGAGATTCCCGCTACGGACGTGGTGTACACCATCGTCGGCGGCAAGGTGGCGTTCGAGCGCAGCGCAACGGCGCGCTGAGATTGAGGTGGGGCAGACCATCGTCTTTTGTGGTCTGCCTGGCGGGCCGGGGCCAGAAGTTGGAGGCCAAGGGCGTTAAAGTAACGTCGCGCTCAGGGGATTCCGCCGCGCTGCCAGGCTTTCCGTGACCGGCGCATCGAGGGCTTGCCAGCACCGCGTCGCCGATAAGATGCCTCCGCGACCCAGATGGCCGGGGTTCCGGCTCCAACTGGCGGGAGCGGCGTTGGTCCGGAAGAAGGCGCCGTGGTCTGCAAGAAATGGCTGCGGCGGCTAATCTTTCTCGACCGGCCTCCAGGACTTGTCGGGATTGATACGGGCCATCTGGCGCGCCAGGGCGGCGGTGTTGGGGCCCAGATCCTTTTCATATACCGTGCCCTGGTGATTGACGACGAAGGTCTTCACGCCAGACACGGCATACTCCGCCGGGTAAGCCACCAGGGCGAAACCGCCGATCATCTTACCTTTGACCACATAGTCGAATGCGCCGCCGGGGGCGTCCGGTCCCTGCGCTTTCAGGATGCGGAAATAATAGCCGTGATAGCGGTCCAGCTTCCTGGCGCCCTCAGCCACATTGGCGGCCGCCGCATTAACGAACGCCTTGGGCACCAGACTTTTCGAAGCGCCTTCCCAATAGAGGCCGTCCTCTTTGCCGGGAGAACTCACAATCTTCTGCGCATATTCGAGAACACCGCCCTTGTCGTGCTCCCGCGCGGCGTATTCCATCTGGGCCTCCACGTAGCCCCGGCAGACTTCCACGGCGTTCACCTCGTTCTCACCAATGCGATGAGCCAGAATCTCTACCTTTCCGGCCGGCGCATCGAAATGCCATTTTCCGTCTTTCCGAACCAGCGGAACCGGAAAAGGCCAATCCTGCGCGCCGATCGATAGGGCCGCCCGGTTCGGGTTGCTGGGGTCCTGGTTGATTTTGAGCTTCTCATGGGCCGTGCGGGCGAACTCCGCGCGGCTTTGCGTGTCCGCGGTGGGGTCGCCGGATTCCACGATGTCCTTGCCGCCGGGACCGAACAGTTTCAGCAACGCGGCAGTGTCATTGTGTTCGGCGGCATCCATGATGGCTTGCGCAGCCTCTTGGGGCGTGCCGAAAGTTGGCTGACTGGCTTGTGGAGCCGCCGGCATCGCGATCGCCATCGTTATTGCAAGCGCCAGCGCGACGCCGGCTGGAACCAGGTTTGGATTGGCTATTCTCATGGGCTCTCTCCTATCGGCCTCCTAGCGCCGGCGGCCGCCTCCGGGGTTGCCTCTGGGCGCCGGCGCCGATCGCATCTGACCGCCCCCTCCGCCGCCACTGCGGGCAGGGCCGAGGCTCGAGTACCCATGGTCGGTATGCGCCCTGGCGGCCTGTCCATTTTCGATGCCGCCGAAGGCGCTGCGGTTCCCGCCGGGATTGTTTGGCGGCACCGCCCGGTTTCCGAAGCGCTCACCCGGCTGTGCGGCGGGTGCGGGAGAGTTGTGCATCTGCGGCGTCCTCAGATTCTCGCGCACGGGGGCCTGGTAGCGTTGGGACAGCCCATTGTTCGCGTACGGCACACCCTGGCGGTGGAACGAATCGTGGTTCCAGACGGCGGTGCCATGGACGTTGGTGATTCGCGTGGTATTGAAATTGTTGCGGGTGATGAACGTGTTATTGACAATCACGGTCCGGCTGCCCCACCCGGGATGCCATCCCCAGCCGCCCCAACCGCCCCATCCACCGCCGAAGTAGGCGCCGATGGCGATGCCGGAGCCGAAGCCGAAGAAAACTCCCGCGCCAAACGCGGGCCGCGGCGGCCAATACCAGCGCGGATAGGGATACCAGAGCGGCGGGCCCCAAATCCAGGCCGGATCGTACACCGGCACGTAGATGACGTCAGGGTTGGCGGGCACGATTTCGATGACGGGCTGGCCGGCGTCGGTGGTTTGAACCACGTTCTGCTGTTGTGTGGATGCCAGTTTTCCGCCTTCCTGCGCTTTCCGGCGCATGCGTTGAATGGCGTCCATCACATCGGGCTGTTGGCCCAGAAACGCGTTGCCCAGATTGGTTGTCCAGGTGATGTCCTCATTCAAGCGCTTCATCACATCCGGAAAAACCACCAGAGCCTGGATGCTCGGGTCCCAGTTCTGTTCTTGGGCGGCCTGGGTCAGGGCCGCTCCGCTTAGACCAGGATTGCGCCCGATCCACTGGTATGCCTGCACGATTTCGAGCGGATAGGTGGAGGCTACCAGGATCTGGCTCACCAGCGGGTCCGGGTAGAGTGCGATGGGCGCCACCAGGCCATCAAGCTGATCGGGGCTGAGAGTCTGTCCGGGCGGCGGAGGCGGCGGCGTGTCTTGCGGCGGCGGCGCGTCTTGCGCCAGCAACGCGCCACAGAGCAAAACGGCGATAACTTGCGCGAGCGACACTTGCGTCAGTGCTAGAGGAAACGGTTTCGCGGGCATATCAACCTCCCGAACATCGGCAATCCTAAATTATTATACGTTTCCTCCGGGATCGCGTTTCATGGCCGGCCCGAGGGCACCGCGGTCCGAGTGCGAACGCCTTCGCGCGCCCGCGGGCTAATAGCGGCGCGGCTTTTTCAAGATGCCAACAGGGCGGCGATTTCGGTGTGGCCCATCTTGTTGGCCCACGCCAGAGGCGTAGCCCAGGGTGGAGCGCCGGGCTCATGGACGGGGGCGCCGCGGGCGATCAGCAGCTTCACCAGTGGGGTTCGGCCCCAGCGGCAGGCCCAACCGAGCGGCGTGGATTGCAGCAGGTCGTCGCGCAAATCGAGGCGGGCGCCGCGGTCGAGCAGCATCGCGGCGAAGCGCGCGCGGTCGGCCTCGGTCAGGTTGGGGCGCCGTTCCGTACCGCCGCGGGCAGCGGCGAAATGCAGGGCGGTTTGGCCGAAGCGGCGGCACACGTTGGCATCAATCCCATGCCGCAGCAGAATCTCCATGCAGGTGAAGAACGCTTCGTGGTCCGGGGAACTGGCCGCCATGCCGCGAATCGGCTGGATCAGAATCCAGTTCCACCGGCGGTCGTCCTTGGGCCAGTTCAGCCGCGGCAGGGCCAACTCCAGGACGGCCGCGCATCCATTACCCGCAGCCGACTCTGCCAACTCCTTCGCCAGCGCCTCGCTCGCGTCGGCTTCGAGCATGCGCCTGGCCTCGGCCGCATCGTTCGACTCACCCACCATATAAGGCTGAGGCCTGGCGCCGCGGTCCAGCAACAGGCGCACCATGCCGTCGTCCCGATTCTGGTAAGCGTTGCGGAGCGGCCAACCGGAGGCATAGACGTTGGCGTTGGGGTCGGCGCCGCGGTCGAGCAGCAGTTCCGCGATGTCGCGCCGTCCGGCCATCGCCGCCTGCCACAGTGGCGTGCCCCAACTGGGGATGGGCTCCTCCAGTTCCTGCACCACGGTTCGCTCGTCGGCATCGGCGCCGAGGTCGAGCAACAGGCGAACCATCTCGATGTGGCCGTGATTGACGGCAAGGGTGAGCAGCCCGCCGCTTCCCCAGTGGATCTGGCGCAGCACGCCGCGGTCGGCAGCCAGCAACTCGCGGACGCGCGGGGCGTCGGCCAAGGCCACGGCGGCGCGGATGGTGACCTCGGCGCCGTGTTCCAACAGCAGCTTGGCGACGGCCTTAAACCGCGGTGCCAGCGCGTTGCAAAAATGGCCGCGCGGATCGGCCGCCAGGGCGGCGCGGTCGAGTGGCGTGAGCCCTCTGAGGTCCGCCTTGCGCACGCTGGCGCGCTGGTTCAGCAGCCACGCCACCATCTCTTCGTTGGCGGCCTCCGCGGCGACGTGCAGGGGCGTGCCGCCCTGGCGGTCGCAAGCGCGGATCAGCGATTCGTCCACCTGCAGCAGGCGGATGGCTTCGGCAGCGTCGTCCACACGGATGGCGGCGGTGATCTGGTCCTGGACCGGCGAAACGGCGGCGTTGGGGCAGCTTGTTGCCTGGCGGCGGCGCTGTTCCGCGTCTTCGATGACGGCGACGATATCGTGGTAGCCGCGGTCCCTGGCGATGGTGAGGGCGCTGGTGGCATCGCGGTGCGGGTAGATGCCCACACGGGCGTCGGCGCCGACTTCCATCAGCAACCGCACGATGGCCGCATCGCGACGCAACACGGCGAAGTGCAGAGCGCGGTGCTCATTATCGGCCGCCATTTCCTTGCCGACCAACTCCGGGCGGGCATGGATCAGCGCCCGCACTCGGTCCACATCGCCGGCGTTCACCGCTTCAGCCAACCGGGCGATGCTGGCTCCGTCGACGAAGGCTTTCAGCCTGGACCAGCTTTCGTAGCCGTAAGCGCGCGCCAGCACGCGCTGGGCGTCTGAGAGGGCAAACGAGGCGGAGTCGGGCTGGTGTTCGAACTGGCGCACCTCCGCTACAGCGGCGGGGTGGCCGGCGCGATAGTGCTCCAGAAGGTCTTTGGCCTGTTTGCCCAGTTGTTCCATGTTTGGTTGCCCAGGCATGTCTGGTTGCGGGGGCAGGCGGCGTGTTGGCGGGCGGGTTGGTGTAGACAAGACAATCTCCTTTCGCATTGCCCGGTGTCCGCGTGACGGGCGGAAAGAAGATTCGTAGCAAATTGTTCGGAAGCCGAAAATCGGTGGGCTCAGCCCTTCCCGCGGACACGGGAGCGCCCGACGCGCACAGTCGGATCATACCACGGGCCTGAACAGGTTTGCGGCACCTTTGTGGGGCAGATTGTTAATCTGCTTGATACCTGGCGCACCACCGTTTCTTAACAACGCCGTCATGTCATTGTCACAGGCTGCGCTTACCCTGACTAGAGGTTAACAACCAAACATGTGGAATTCTTTGACAGAGAGGGCTGGTGTCTTTGCCGTCGGCGTATTGCTCTGCGCTGCGGGATTAAGCCAACTTCACGCACAACAGAGCGGAACGATTTCCGGGACTGTCTTGGACCAGGCTGGAAAGCCGATCCGAGATGCGGTGGTGGAGTTGAGGAGCGAATCCACGGGGGCATCTCGCAGTGCGACAAGCGACGCCGAAGGAAGGTTCCTGGCTTCGGAACTGGCGGTCGGGAGCTACGTAATTCGAGTTTCAGCGCCCGGTTTCGCTTTGACCACTCGCTCCGGCGGACAAGTCAACGCCGGCATGACCCTGGACATTCCCATCACCATGTCGGTGGAGTCCCTTGCGACCTCGGTCACTGTCAACGAAAGCATATCGGTGGCGGCTGCTTCGGCGCCCTCGGGCAACACGCTAGAGGCGACTTCGGCCAAAACCGAAGTCAGTTCGGATTTCATCAGGAATTTCATGTCGCCGGTGGCGGACTACGCCGAATACGTGAATTATGCGCCGGGTACCTTTAGCAGTAATCCCAACGGAATCGGGCTCGGCCAGGGCAAGACGTTTTTCCGCGGTTTCGCGGACGGACAATACACCATGACGTTCGATGGGATTCCGTTCGAAGACACCAACTCGCCGACGCACCACTCCTGGGCGAACTTTCCGAGCGGCTGGACCGACGCCGTCGATTTCGACCGCAGCCCCGGCCGCGCGTCAGACTTCGGCCCGACCAATTTCGGCGGATCGATCAACCTGCAGTCGCCGCAACTATCTTCGGATCCCAACATCCGCGGCACGATCAACTACGGCTCGTTTAATACGCGCGTGCTCCAGTTGGACGCCGAGAGCGGCCTTTTTGGACCCGGCAGCCGCAACAGCTTCCTGATGAACATCCAGCAACTGCTGTCCGACGGATATCAAACCTACAACCGTCAGAAGCGAGTGGC
>DATMNI010000332.1:0-16524 GCA_035570275.1 Candidatus Acidiferrales bacterium
CCAGGTCTGCTGGGGAATGGAGCGGCCGTCAACCACGGGACCGCCGGCCAAGCCCGATCCGGCGGCAGCCCAGAGCTTCTCGGCGGGGATTTTTTGCAGTTCGTCAACCCGCGATGCCGAGAGCCCCAACTTTTCCAGCAGCGCTTTGGCGCGCATGCCGGCTTGTTCCCTGGTGGAGACCCGTAGCGAAGACCCGCTTTCCACAATGGCCTTGCCGAACAGACCGTTGGCGGCGGGCATGGCCATCAACGCGCTAACTTTCCCGCCACCGCCGGACTCGCCGAAAATCGTGACATTCTTGGGGTCGCCGCCAAAATTCGCAATATTGTCGCGCACCCACTCGAGCGAGGCGACCAGATCGAGCTGGCCTGCATTTCCGGAATCGGCATACTTTTCGCCGAACTCCGCCAGACAGGTGTAGCCGAAAACATTGAGCCGGTGATTCACGCTGACCAGAACCACATCTTCTTCCCGCGCAAAGGCGTCTGCCGCCAGCGCGATGACTCCTGAGCCGCTGGCGAATCCGCCACCGTGGATATAGACCAGGACCGGTCGTTTGCCCTTCAGGCCGGGAGTGAGGACGTTCAGCACCAGACAGTTCTCGCTGTCGATCTGCTGACCGAGGCCGAGTTTTTCCTTGTGTCCTCCGCAGAAGTAGTCTCCGATGACAGCCTCGAAAAGATTGCCGGGACCCTGCACCGCGCGCGGGCCGGTCCGCGTCGCGTCGAAGATGCCAGCCCATTTTTGCGGCTTGGATGGCGGCAGGAAGCGTCCCGCGCCTTCGGTGGGACCGCCATAAGGGATGCCTTTAAAAATCGATACGCCATCTACGGCTACGCCTCGAACTTTTCCGCAGTGCGTTTGCGCTACGGGTTCGGCGACCGCCGCGAAAGCATGCCGGACGGAAGTTAGCCCCGTCAAGGCCGCACTGGTTCCAAGCAGCGAAGCTCGCAGCACGGCTCTTCGGTCCATCGGTGTGTTATTCGATTTCTGAATCATAAGAATGCTCCTGCCTTCCTGTCAGTGACTTCCCGGTATGTCAGACGCGGTAATGTTCGATAGCTTCTTCGTCCAGGTCCAGCCCGAGTCCGGGGCCTTGCGGGATCAGAAGCTCCCCGTTGCGGAACGTATAGAGTTCCTTGCCGTGCAGAATTTTGGATGCCGGCGCCCATTGCTCCTGCGGAAGCAGCGGCGGCGTGGCCAGCGCGAATTCTTCCAGCGGCGCGCCCCACGCGGCGTGCGCCTGGATGCGGCCCGCCAGCAGAAGCCCATAGGCCCCGTGCCCGATGCAGGGTTTGTGAAACGCTTCGCACATGGCGGCCACTTTGCGCATGATCAGAATCCCGCCCACCGTCCGGCAATCGGGCTGAAAAATGTCGTACGTCTCGTGAGCCAGACCTTCCCGGAAAGGATCGAGGCCGCGCCAGCCTTCTCCGCCCGTGATGGTAATATCCACTTCCCTGCAAAGCCGCGCCGGGCCTTCGAAATCGTCGCGCGCAAACGGCTCTTCCAGCCAATAAACACCGGTTTCCTGAAGCGCCTTGGCGGCGGCTAGCCCCGTGGGATAATCCCAAAGCGTACCGGAACTTGCGGCCGTGCGATCCACCATGAGCTTGAAAGCCGGCGCCGGGCCGCAGGCGGCGATGATACCGGCGCAGGACTCGACGTCATCCATGTAATTCGGGCGGAAAATGCGCATCTTGAACCCGTTGAAGCCCGCGTCCTTCAGGCGGCGGGCATACACGGCTTGATCTTTGATGGGCACATGCGATTGATCCGGATTGCCGCGCCATACCGCTGTAATATAGATTGGCATGGTGGTTTTCGATCCGCCCAGCAACCGGTACACCGGCTGTCCCGCCACCTTGCCAATGGCGTCCCAGATGGCCTCCTCAACGCCGGCATAGTTGTTCAGGCCGCGGTGCAGGTGCTGTTCCAACGCGAAAAGATCGGCGCCCACCAGCGCTTCCTGCATTTTCTGAAACCCGGCGGCATTGACTCCGAAGCCCCCGCCGCGTCCGCCCCGTCCGCCACCTCCAGCCGGGGCGCCTTGGACGGCTCCGCCTGCACCGGCTCCTGCACCCCCGGCCGCGCCTCCACGCCCGGCTGCAGCTCCCGCGCCGCCTCGCCCGCCGCCGCCACCCACACCGCCGAACGAGTACCCCTTCACGCCCGCTTCCGTCACCACGCGCGTAATGGCGGTACGGTTCATAACCCCGGCGTCAATCTCCGTTGGCGTCGCCGGCATCTCGATATTAAATGTCTCAATGGTCTTGATGCGGATAGGCTTGACATCCGCCGCCAGGGCCTTGACGGGTGCCAGCGCTCGATGCAAGGCCAGCCCCGCACCCACCGCTCCGGCCGCCACACTTGCCGACGCCAGCAATTCTCTGCGATTCATCGTCAAACCTCCTCCTGCTCTAGAAATCCACCGGGTCTATCAGACGCTCCCTGACGGTCGCGGCTCTGTAACTCACGATCACTTCTCCGATCGGATCACTTCTCCGGCAATGCGAAAGATAGTATCTGATTCCCCGATGCGATCGCGACATATTGCCGGCCATTCACCATGTACGTGATCGGCGAAGCTCTCCATGACTGGCCGGTTTCGAAATACCATCGCGTCCGGCCGGTCCTGGCATCCGCGGCGGCAAAGCTGCCGCCCGTCTGGCCATAGAACACCAGGTTGCCCGCGGTCGAAAGCACTCCCGAATAGTTAGCCTCGGGCACGCCTACCTGTCGCACTTCCCAAACGATCTTTCCCGTCTCAATATCGATGGCGCGAAGATACTTCTCCGGCGGATTGGCCGGGTCCGCGAACGGTGTGTACGCGCCGCGGCCCTGCCGGTAAATATTGCAGTCTTCGACGGCCATTACGTAAAAGAGCCTGGCGCCCGGATTATAGGCTGTAGAATACCAGTTGGTGGCGCCACGCACGGCCGGACAAGCCTTAGTGCCGCCCGGCGTGGGTTTGTTCAAGCTGGCCACCAACTGTGGGCGGCCGTCGGGGCCGATGCCGGTGGCCCATGTCAGCCTTTTGACGAACGGTTTTCCGAGCAGAAATTCGCCGGTAGTCCGGTCCAGCACGTAGAAAAATCCGTTCCGGTTGGCCTGCAACAACAGTTTCCGTTCTTTCCCATGAAATGGAGCGTCCACCAGCACCAGAGGCTCCGAGGCATCCCAGTCGTGCAGATCGTGCGGGCTGAATTGAAAGTGCCAGCGCAGCTTTCCGGTCTTGGCGTCCAACGCGACCACGGCAGCGGTATAGAGGTTGTCGCCGCCGCGCTGGTCGCCATCCGTAGGAGGGTAGGGATTGCCGGTCGGCCAGTACAACAGTCCCAAGTCGGGATCGTAAGAACCGGTGAGCCAGGTAGCCCCGCCACCGGTTTCGAGACCGGTGCCGATCCAGGTCTCCGAGGCTGGCTCGCCGCGCTTCGGAATGGTCCAGAAGCGCCAGGCCAATTGACCGGTCGTTGCATGGTACGCAGCCAGGAAGCCGCGCAAAGGACCATCGCCGCCGGATACGCCGGCCACTACCAGGTCGCCCACCACCAGCGGCGCCGCCGGTCCGCCGTACCGCCCCGGCGTCTCGGGCATCGTCACGTCCCACATCACTCCGCCGGTGAGCCGGTTCAGACAGAGTAAATGCGCGCTATCGGTGGTGAGAAAAACGCGGTCGCCCAGAATTGCGGCCCCACGGTTCACGGGTCCAGTGGCCCCACCGCCGGCGATTCCACCCGGGGCTCCGCCACGGCCTCCGCCAGCCGCGCCTGCACCACCACGCCCCCCCGCGGCGGCGCCTGCGCCACCGGGCGCCCCGCCACCCCTACCCGGATCGCGCGGATGCGCGTGACACCAGAGTTCCCGGCCGGAGCGCGCATCCAGCGCACATGCCTGATTCGGCGCCGTGACATACATCACGCCGTCCACCACCAGCGGCGTAGTCTGCAGTCCAGTGTAGGAAAGCGAATAAGTCCACTGCAGTTGCAGCTTATCCACGTTCTGAAGATTGATCTTGTCGATGGCGCTGTAGCGGTTCCCACGGAGATTGCCGTTGTAAGTGGCCCAGTCTCCCGGCTTGGGGTTCAGAATCTGCTGCATCGACTCCGCCGAAACAGCCTCGGGATGGCTGGTGAGCGGGCCCACCGAGACTCCCTCCAGATGGCTGAGGTACGCCAGCAGGTTGCGGCGCTCATCCGCCGAAGCTTTCAGCGCCGGCATGGCCGATACCTTCTCGGGCTGCGCCTGGTCGTATTCCCCTTCGTGCAGAAGGTGCATTTGACCGTCCAGGGTCTGCAACTGCAAATCGTGCATGCCCTGGTTGCGGGCAAAACCGCGCAGCGCCGTCCCATTTTGCAGCCGCACGTTGACCACGGCCCAGGGGTTCTGCGGGCACCAGGCCCAGGAAGGGCACGTGGATGACGAATGCATTCCCCCCAGAGCGCCCGGATCGTCCAGAGCCTGGCCCAACTCCTTCGCCGTAAGCTGGCGTCCGATGTCCGACAGGTCCGGTCCGTTGGCCTTCCCGCGCCCCGCCACGATATGGCACGACGCGCATTGTCCTTTGCCGAAGAAGAATTGTTCGCCGGCGGCGGCGTCTCCGGGCAGTTGCATGTCGGCAGCGGGAATGTTCAGCGAATGCGCCCATTGCGCCAGCGCCCGCAGGTCAGCCTCGGGCAGCGCGAAGTTCGGCATGCCGCCAGGTGTGCCGTCCCGGATCAAGTCATGAATCTGATTTTCGGAGCGGTTTCGCAGCCCCCGGTTGTTCACCAGGGCTGGCGCCCTATCTCCGCCCGCGCCGCCAATTCCGTGGCACCCGGCACAGAGTAGTCCGAATTGCCGCGGCTCGGCTCCATTCCCGTCCGCGGGCGAGTCCTGGCCAATTGCCGGATACGCGACCCAGAGCCCGATGCCCGCCATCAACACCGCCGACGAAATCCGCCGGCTCCCGATCACCCGTGCCGCCCTTAACTGAAGCATTCGCATCTCCGGCAGTTCGCCTGGTGCCAGCTTAACTGCTGCCGGCTTAAATTGAATCAAAACTGGAGTCGAAATGCCAGTTGCGCCTGGCGCGCGCTGTTGCCCTGGCTGCTCACCACCCCGAAGGTAGCATTGCCGAAGGTGCTTCCGGGGGTGCCGAACCGCACATGGTTCAGGGCGTTGAAGAACTCGGCGCGAAGCTGCGCGTTGAAGCGCGCCTCGTGGCCGAACCGGGTGTTCTTGAAGAAGCTGATATCAAAATTGTTGGTGCCGTCCGCCCGAACATTGGGCAGGTTGCGCGCCACCGTGCCGTAGGTGAAAGCCGGCGGCTGGCTGAAATCGCCGACTTCGAACCACTTGTTGAGCCGGGTGTCGGCCGGTCCGCCGATTTTGGGATTCTGCCCGTTCTCATTGGGCTGGGCGTTGGAGACGAAGGTGCCATACACATCCGTCACGGAGTTAAAGTTACCGGTGAGATTCGTGCCGGCGGTGATGGCCAGAGGAATCCCGCTCTGCGCCGTATAAATACCGTTCACCTGCCAGCCGGACACCACCTTATCGAACGGACCCAGGTTGGTCAGCAGATGCTGGCCTTTGCCAAACGGCAGCGGATAGGTGTAACTGACCACCAGCCGCTGCGGGATATCGTAGCTGGCAAGCGCGCGCGCCAGCCGCCGATTGTTGTTATCCATCATCCCGGAGCTGTTGCCGCCCGAGTCCAGGCGGGCCTCGCTGTTGTCGATCGCCTTGCTCACTGTGTAAGCCACCGTCACCAACCCGCCCGCGAAGCGCTGCTTGTATTGCAACTGGAAAGAATGATAGCTCGAGTGACCCAACGGATCGCCCTCATTGAATAAGGTGTCAAATTGGGGATAGGGGCGCAGTAACTGGCCGTACTGAATCTGCGGCTGAGTCAGCGGCCCAATCTGGATCAGGCCCTGCTGAACCAGAGGGTAGAACGGGTTGGCCACTAATTGCGACAGCTTGGGACCCAGGCTCAGATACTGATCCGGAAGCTGGTTGGATTGCGTGGCCCACAGGGAAGGCAATCCCACGCCCGTACTTCCAGCGTAACCTACCTCAAGCACTCCGTCGCGCATGAGTTGCTGCTCAATGTTGAAGTTCCACTGCCCCATGTAGCCCGTGTGGAAGTAGCGCTTATTGGCGGCTACCGGCTGGCCGAGCAGCGAATTGAGACCCTGTGAACTACCGGGCGGATTCTGGATTCCCTGGGGGTAGGGGTTGTCCAATGTGTTGAACAACGTCACGTTGTTATCAAGGGAAGGGAGCATCTGAGTGCTGATCTCCCACCCGGGAGCACGGCTGCCGCCCACCACTTCCGTAAGGTTCGCCGGAATCCAGAACAGACCGAATGCACTACGAATCACCGTATTGGAAAGCGCGCGGTACGCCAGGCCCACTCTTGGACCGAACTGACGCTTGTACAGGTCGAAAGGCCCGCGCTGGCTCGGAGAGGCGAATTGAAAACCGCCGAGGACGGGGAATCCGACGGCCTGGCTGATGGGCAACTGAATCGCCGGGTCAAACCACATCTTGCGGTTGTAACGATCCGTGATAGGGAACTCCAGACTGTAATCCGTTCCTAAGTTGAGCGTGAGTTTGCGGCTGACCTTCCAATCATCCTGGACAAAGACGGCCAGATACTTTCGCTGGTTGGCGAAAGCCGGGCTCTTGGCGGCCGAGGCGGAGGATACAGCCCCTAGCATAAACGAGGCCATCGGGACGCCACTGGCGCCGTTGAGACTCAACGGATTGAGAGCGCTCCACTGATTGGTAAAGTTGAAAATCGGCTCAAACGAATTTTCGAACAGATGGTTCATCTGCTGCACCCGGTAGTCGGCGCCGAATTTGAATGTATGGGAGCCTTTCACCCAGGTCAAAGAAGCACGCTCACCCCAACTGTTGAAGGCGCCGATGTTGGCGCCGGCGGAATTGGCGCTGCCGATGCCCTGAATCCCGCTCACACTGAACGCCGGAAAACTCTGAATCTCCGTCGAGTTGGCGAAAGACTTCGGGAATCCCAGTTTCGTCGTATCAAAGCCCAGGGCATTGGGCGCGCCGTTGGCGACGGAACGGGCGAAGCCGGAATGAAACTCGCCGATCAAGCCGGGATTGAACACAGCCGTGGCCGAAAGCGTCGCGTGGTGCCGGTCGTCATCCTGGTTGCGCGTCAGGTCGATCGGGTACGGCCAGGGATTGGCGCTCACGGGATGGTCCCACAGTCGCGCATAGGTGCCGAAAATCTTCCAGCGCGCGCTCAGGTTGTGGTCAAACTTACCGACCACCTGCTGTTGGTTGTTACGGCTGGCGGATAGCCCCTGGTAATTGTTGGTATTGGTGAAGGCGATACCCTGAATATTGGGTAACGGCCAAATCTGCGCCACGTTGCCGGCAACCCCGCTGATCCGGTTGGCCGGGATGATGTTGCCGGGAAACGGCTGGCGGAGGTAAGACCCGTTGGGCTGCAGCGCCACGGTATTCGGATCGGCCACCACCACCATGGCGCCCGCGGCGGTAAACGTCTGAGTGAAATTACCGGCACGCTGTAAAGCGGTGGGAACGGTGAGAGTGGACGTCCCCGAACTGCGAGTCATATACTCTTCGTAGTTGCCGAAAAAGAAAGTCTTGTCCTTCTTGATGGGGCCGCCCGCGGAGCCGCCGAACTGGTTCTGATTGGCAGCCGCCCTGGGCAGACCGGCGCGGTTCTGAAAGAAGTTGTTGGCATTCAGATCCCGGTTGCGCCAATACTCGTAAGCCGAGCCGTGCAGTTGGTTGGTGCCGGACTTGATGCTGAAGTTGATTACGGCGCCCGTGCTGCGCCCGTACTCCGCGCTGAATGTGTTGGTCTGCGCGCGGAATTCCTGGGTGGCATCCACCGGCGGGACGTACGAGGGCAGGTTCATCACCGCCAGGTCCAGAGCCAGGCCCTCCACCAGCATAGGGTTGGCGCCGGCGATGCCGCCGTTAAATGAGAAGGCTTGCTAACGCGCGCGGCTCTGAACCGGAATCCATGAACGCCGCCGTAGGGCCGACCTCGCTAACGAGCCATGCCTGTCACAAAAAGCCGCTTCTAAACGTTTTACTCCTAAAGACAATTCAAGGGGAGGAGAGATTGTGCGAACCAGAGCGACTGCCTGTCTTATGGTTTCTACGGTGTGTATATTCGGCCAGCCCTCGGCCGGTCCGCCGGCATTCGAGGTGGCATCCGTCAGACCGAACAGGGTCGGGAACGCCGAGGGCGAAGGCAAGGTCCGAGAGTCCGTCGATAGTACTCCGGCGAGTCTGACGATGCGGAATGTCAGCCTGAACTCCTGCCTGAAATGGGCGTACGGCGTAAAGGACTACCAGATCTCGGGACCGCGCTGGCTCACCTCCGAGAAGTACGATGTCGTCGCGAAAACAGGCCGCCCGGCTACCAACGACCAGCTCAGGCTGATGCTTCAGACGCTGCTGGCGGAGCGCTTCCAAACGACACTCCACCGCGAAACGAAGGAGCTCCCGATGTACGCGCTGGTGGTTGGCAAGAATGGGCCAAAACTCCAGGAGACGAAGGGTGGCCCCAGCAGCAAAGACATCCGCGGCATCACGATCGACAATGGCGGCGTCGTTTACAAGAATACCTCGATGGCTGAGTTGGCCGACGCGTTGTCCGCCACGATCTTCGGCTTAAACCGCCCCGTGCTCGATAAAACCGGGCTCGAGGGGAGTTTTGACTTCACGGTGAAACTCGCGGAGAGCACCGCGGAGCTGAAGGGCTCGCTGAGGTCAATTGCAGACGATCCATCCATTATGATGAGCGCCCTTCAGCAAATCGGACTGAAACTGGAACCGCAAAAAGGCCCGGTTGAAATACTGGTCATCGACCACGCGGAAAAAGTGCCGACGGAAAACTAGCGGGAGTGGCGAGGCAGACGAAACCGTTCACGAGAGTGGCGGGTCAAGACGGGTCAATAAACGCCGCCGTGGCGCCGACCCAATCGAAGCCCTTGTTGTGGTCCACGCCCATTTGAGCGCCGCGGCCCATGCGGATGACGGTGTTGACCGCCTGGCGGCCGATGTACATGATGCGCACCTCGATCTTGGTGGGGCCGAAGGGAGTCGCGATCACGGGTTGGAAATCGACGCGCTCCTGAAGGACATAGTCGCCAGGAGCTTCACCCTCTGCCACGGCGGCGATTTGCGCGGCGGTGGGGCCGACTATCACGCCGGCGCCGGCGAATCCGAAGAGCGGCTTCAGGACCCAGCGCTCCGGATGTTCCACCGGCGCCACCCACTGCGTTCGCGGAACGGCGGGGTGCTTTAGGAAGGGCAGCGAGAACTTGCTGAGGCGGAAAAACCAGTTGGGGTGGCCGGCCCATTCCACGTCCAGGTCGTCGCGGAAATCGAAGGCGAGCGGAATTTGCCGTCGCAACAACTCATCCACGATGGTCCGGTTGTAGATGCGGTGCACCGGAGTGAGCGTGCCATCGCGGTTGTAATAGAGCCGGTCGGCCTGCTTGCGCAGCGTGGCGATATCGACGGCGCGCACGCCGAAGAGGCGCTCGGTCATCAGGAAATCGTGGCGGGTTTTTTGATGCGACGGATCGATTTCGAGGAGGATGACATTCCGAGGGTCGTGACCGCCGAGGATGGCTTCACCAAGCAGGCGGTGATACTCCGGCAGCGAAAGGCCGCCCGGCAGCGTCGCCAGGCCGGCGTCCATTCCTGCGGCCGGCACCTCATCGATCCCGTAAGCCTCGCGGTAACATTCGGCCACAACGGGTTGGTACGCATAAAGCGACGGGAAGCCCTGGATCTCCACCAACTTGGGTTCGCCGGCGGCATCGAGACCAAAATCGGCCTGCACGAAGAGCGGTTCCGCGGCTTCGTCGGGCACGCAGAATTGGGCGGGGACGGCGTCGCGCGAAGCCTGTTGATACTGCGGGTCGGCCAGCAGTTGGTCCACCATTTCGCGGCCGTAGCGGGCCATCTTGCCGACCAGGGTGGCCGGCAGGAATACCGGCGTCTCGCTGTGGCGGAAAGGCGTGGGCTCGCCGAACCGCCCGGCCAGCAGTGCGAGGAAGCGCTGGTATTTGGCCTCCGAATAGCTCCGGTTAAACCACTGGCGGTGTGAGGGAATCAAGCAGGAAAGCTCCGCCGTGCATGATCTGCCGGCCATCGATCCAAATATCGAAGTCGCGGCCCACGACGTCGATGTGGGTTGAGGAATGCCACTCGGCGCCGGTGTGCGCGCCGTAGGGATTGCCGAAGGCGATGTGGATGCCCGGGATTTTCTCGTCCTGCAGGATGTTGCCGATCACTTCGTGGACGGCAATGTTGGTGCCGATGGCGAATTCGCCCACGCGGTCGCTATTCTCGTCGGTGTGGCAGTAGCGCCAGAAGTCGTCCTGCAACTCCTGGTTGGCGCTGTGGGCTTCCAGAAGGCGGCTATCGGCGATGCGGATGGTGAGCGGCGTTTGGCACAGGTCGCCGTACTTTTCACAGAGGTAATCGCCCACCACGCCATCGATCACGAAGACGCCATCCACCCGTTCCGGCGTGGTGAAGGTCTCGCCGCCGGGCAGGTTGCCCCACTTGTGCGGGCTGATGATGCCGCTGGTTTTGAGCCATTTCAGTTGCGGAGAGAAGCGGCCCACGATGTCGGTGCCGGCGGGATTGGTGGCGCGGATCTGGCGCGCCGCGCTGGCCAGTTGCCACACCAGGGTACTGATGCGGTCGACCTCGCCGAAATCGGCGAGCATACCTTCCAGCATGATGCGCCGGTCGATGTTGACCATGTGGGCGTGGCGCATTTTGCGGCGGTTGACCACGTCGGTCATCTGCATGCGGGTGTGCAGTTCGTTGGGCTGGACCTTTACGGCGAAGATGCTGACCTCGCTCGACTCCATGTCGTGCAGGATTTCGCGCGGCATGTCGCGCAGCGGGCGCGGGGCCAGGTCTTCCAGGATCCACCCTTCGTAGCGCAGGTGCAGGCGATCCAGTTCGTGAGCCAGGGCGGCGCCGATTTCGGAGCAGGCGCGGTCGGTGATGAGCGTCACCTTCTCTTCGGGCTGGATGCGCAGGCAGCTTTCCACGGCGTTGCGGGCGCCAGGGAGCAGCGCCGGGTCGAACCGGGTTTCCCGCAGCTGTTGCTTGGTTCCGGTCATCGTTTCGCTCCGGTCATCGACTCTCTCCGGCCGCGGCGTGGGTCGACTCGAACAATCCGTATTCGGTTTCATCGATCATGTAATCGACTACCGACTTCAAGTCGCCAGTTTCGTGGAAGACGCGCAACTGGCGGTCGGCGCCGGCGCCCATCTCCAGGATCTGGCGGATGTAGGCGATCTCTTCCTGGCTGCCCAGTTCTTCCACTACGTCGGCGACGAAGTCCAGGATCTCGCCGATCAGGCTGCGCACGGGCACTTCGGTCTGCTTGCCGAAATCGATCATTTTGCCATCCAGGCCGTAGCGCGCGGCGCGCCATTTGTTCTCCATGATGAGGGCGCGGCTGTAGTGGCGGAAGCTCAGGTTGCGCTCATGAAGCTGGTAGAGCTTGGCGATGATGGCCTGGCACAGCGCGGCGATGGCGATGCTTTCCTCGTGGCGCATGGGGATATCGCAGACCCGGAACTCGAGCGTGGGGAAATGTGGATGGGGCCGGATGTCCCACCAGATTTTCTTGGCGTTGTCGATGCAGTTGGTGCGGATCAGGAGGTTGACGTAGTTCTCGAATTCCGACCAGCTATGGTAAATGTCGGGGATGTTGGTGCGGGGGAACTTGTCGAAGACCTTGCAGCGGTAGGAGCGCAGGCCGGTTTCCATGCCCAGCCAGAACGGCGAGTTGGCGGAGAGCGCCAGCAGGTGCGGCAGGAAATAGCGCGCGCCGTTCATGAGTTGGATGGCGGTCTCGCGGTCCTCCACGCCCACGTGAATGTGCAGGCCGAAGATCAGGTTGGCGCGGGCCACCATCTTGAGGTCTTCGACGATCACGCGATAGCGGTCGTCGGGGTATATTTCCTGGTCGCGCCATTGGGCGAAAGGATGGGTGCCGGCAGCCGCCAGGCGGAGGCCGTTTTGCCGCGCCAGCCTGACGATGTGGCGGCGGATATCGCGGATCTCCTCTTTGGCCTCCTTGATATTGCGGCAGACGCCGGTGCCGATTTCGACGACCGACTGGTGCATCTCCGGCTTTACGCGCTCAGCCAACAGGCGCTTGCCCTTCTCCAGGATTTCGGCATGGATGTGGGAGCGCAGATCGCGCGTGATGGGGTCGATGGTCTGGTATTCTTCTTCGATCCCGATGTTGAAGCTGGGCCTTGAAGCTCCCTTGGGTAGTGAATCCATCGGCGTGCTTTCGGTTTCAATCATTGGCGTGGGCCTCCGCCCGCTCAGGCGCCAAGAACTGCGCCCAGCGGAATTCGGTTGGTGCGCCGACCGGTTCCAGCGCGCGTTCGATCGCCATTTCGGCCACGGCGTTGACCACCCACCGGAAGTTTTCGGGGCCAACGGATTCCAGGCCGGCATCGGGCGCCGGGTTCATAAAGTCGATGGCGTAGGGCACACCATTTTCGACGGCGAACTCGACGGTGTTGAGATCGTATCCCAGGGCGCGGCAAAGTTTGAGGGCGTCGTTCACCATGCGCTGGCCCAGCGCCGGCGCCGGCGGCGGGTTACCGGCCACGTAGCGGAGGTGGTGCGGCAGGCGCGGGTCGTAGCGCATCACATGGACCTTCCGTTGGTTGATCACATAGCAGCGGAAGTAGTCCTGGAATTTCACGGCGCGCTGCAGTGTCATGCAGAGGTCCTCGCTATCGTCGTAGGCGGCGAAGAATTCCGCGGGCGTATCCACCTTGTAGACGTTCTTCCAGCCGCCGCCATCGTGCGGTTTGAGGAAGGCGGGGAAGCCCACGTAGGCGAAGATCGCATCCCAGTTGAGAGGGTACTCCAGGTTGCGCATGGAGCGGCCGGTGGTGCCCGGCGGATTCTTCTTGTGCGGCAGCAGCACCGTGGGCGGCACGGCGACGCCGAGTTTGGCGGCCAGGGCGTAGTTGAAAAACTTGTCATCGGCGCTCCACCAGAAGGGATTGTTGATGACCTTGGCGCCGGTGAGCACAGCGTTCTTCAGGTAGGAGCGGTAGAAGGGAATGTCGTGGGAGATGCGGTCGACGATGACGCCGTAGGGGCAGGGGACGGCCATTTCCACGCCGCCGACTTTGAGGTGCTCGGCAGCCACACCAGGGACGGCGAGGCTGTTGATGTGGTTCACCAGCGCCGGCGGGAACGACTCTTCCATGCCGTAGAGAATGCCGATTTTGGTCATAAGCCTCCTATCCAAACCTACACAGGCAGGAATGCCCATGTTACAGAAACTTCCCGGCCATTTGGTGCCACCAGGGCCAATCGTGGCCGAAGCCTTCCCAAACATCCATTATGTGCGGAATTTGCTTGCTGCCGAGGATGTGGGCGAGTTTGACGTTCTGGTCGAATTGCGGGTCCTGGTTGCCGATGGCGAGGACGCAGTAGTTGCGGGCGAAGCGTTCCAGGAACCAGGAGTCGGCCAGGCCGGGCAGGTAATCGAGCGGCGCGTTCAGGTAGGCGTTTTGATCGTAATAGCCATCGAGGAAGCGCCTGGGCAGGTCGAAGGCGCCGGACATGCTGACCGCGTAGGTGACGATATCGGGATGGCGGAGGGCGAAGTTGATGGCGTGGTAGCCGCCGAGGCTGCAGCCGGTAGTGCCCATTTGGGGCCAACTGGTGCGGTTGCGGACAAAGGGGGCGGCTTCGAGGGCCAGGTAGGCGTCGAAGGCGTTCTGCCGATGGACGCGATCGGCGGGGTGGATGGACCGGTTGTACCAGGATTCCTGATCGACCGAATCGAGGCAGATGAGCTGGAGGCCGCCGGATTCGATTTTGGGGCGGCAGGCATCGACCATTCCGCGCTCTTCGTACTCCCAGAAGCGGCCGCCGGAAGTGGGGAAGACGGCGATGGGGAACCCGCGGTCGCCGAAGGCCAGGAGTTCCATGTCCCGGTGAAGCGAGGGGCTGTACCATTTGATGTAGTCGCGGCGCATGGGGATGGCCCATGGTAGCGGGCGGACCGGCGAAGCTGCAAATATAAAATAGCGAAACGAAGCCAATTTGGGGCCTTATGAAAGGATATGTGCCGTGTTGACAACGGCGTACGGTCAGCCACCCGCGGCGAAAACGGAGCCGTTTGGGGTTATGCGCCCAATTTGGGAGGGGCTGGATGGAGGGAAAACGCCCTCCGACCATAGTTTAGACTATGGGGTTGCGGGAAAACGGGTAAGTGGTTGAATCTGGTGGTGAAATGGGTTGTGAACGGGTTTGGGCCGCCCTGAGACGAAGTGGGGCTGCGGCACATGTAGCGGTTTGGGTGTTTTTCGTCAGCTGGCCAAGATTCGGCCGGTTACCGTCCTCAAGCCGACTCGTCGGGAGTAATCTCGCCGGGGCAGGTCGATCACAAGGCGACGAGTCCCCGTTTCCATGAGCGGCGTCTCACGGGAGTGGTGGCGACAGGGGACTTTGCCTCCCAGGTGGGCCGGCTCTCGTCCGATTAGCCGCCCGTAACCATTTCCAGACCCTGGCCGAATTATGGGGAGTAGTCGGCCGTTCGTACCTCGCGACGCGCGTCCACCGCGCGCGCTCCCCTCCAACCAAAATCGGAAGCCAACCGGGGGGACTCGCTAAAGCTAAATAGCGCGCCGGCCGGTCTTCACCCGGCTCAGTGTGCGCCCGCCGAACTTTCAGAGGCGAAGAGGAGGCCGGCGCGTTCCGCCGGCGCGAGAGTGAAGCCGCCGCTGGAAGGGCTATCCTATCCCTCGTCTACTGACGGCAAGGGGACGACGGCGGAGACTGGTTCAACTTCGCGCCTGACCGGTTCGACCCCATACTTGCGGACGCGAGTAGCATTTATTGCCGACTCGCCACCTATTCGCGTAAGTGCTTCCTTCGCTCGTTTGGAGATCTCTCTCATTTCCGCCGTTGCGCCCGCGACTCTATCAAATTGCAAGCAAACGTTGAGGATATCGTGTAGTTGTTTGCCGGAATACCGCTTAAAGATTTTGCAGTAGTCGTCCACGAGGACCGCGGCGAGGGTCGTAATGTCCTCTGCGGTCCACCCGTTCCGACCGGCCATTGACAAAAGGACGGCGTCCACATCGACATTCCGGATGAAACTCGCACTCTTGGTCCGAAAGGCTTCGACGACCTCTGGCTGATCTACCATGCCGGCGAAGGCGCTCCGATCCACATCGAAAAGCGCAGGATCGCCTCCGTGGGCTTCCACATAGAGCTTGATGATCTGAGCCGCTTGTTCATGGCGGCCCAGTTCCTTCAGCAGCCAGACAGTTCCGTTTAGGTTCACCGGGGAGATGTATCGAACACCCTCACGGAATCCTTCGTAGATTGCATCCAACACTTCATCCTGATTGTTTTCAAAGGAGTCGTGGTATCGATCCCAAGCTGCAATGAACGCGTTGGTAGATCTTGCCGCTTTAGCCTTCGCATCTATATCCGCTGCGTATTTTTGAACACGAGCCAGCTCGAAATACCCGTCCCGAATGCCGTCGAGTAGAACTTCATCAAACTCGTCAAATCCTGACCACCGGTAGGCGTCAAGTAGAGCGTTCCAGGCCGCCTCTTGTGGCAGTACGGCATCCCCCTTCTTCTGGCGAGTGAGGGCCGCCAGTGAGCCTCGTTGTCTTAGAAACTCTAAAGAGGGAGCGCTGTTCCGGTCGTACAAGCTCCAACCTAGGACGGCTAACGATGGAATGGCTTGGATGAGGACTTGATCGGCTAGCCCTATCACAAGCTCCTCAAGCCGCAGGGCGGCCCGCTCGATCTTCTTGATAAGCCGAATATTCGAGATACCGAGCTTGATGCAATTCCCGCGCACCAAGTCTTGCACCTTCTGACCTGGGGAGAGCGCAATGTGCGCACACTCAGTTGGCGTGGGCACAAAGCTCAACGATGTATCCACGACCTTTTCAAAATAGGCATCGAAGTCCTTCTTGTCCTCTTCCAGCGCTTCATCGTTCAAGATGAGACAGATTTTACACCCTTTGCGCTCCTTCAGACTGGAGACGAGACCTAAGACGTCTCGGACCGACAGATTCTTCCCCCGGCGCTCAATGTCATCGAGGCAGATGACCATCTTTCTGATCATCCGGAACCACACGGGGCCAAGGCTCCCCACGAAGCCCTTTATATTAGGAAGTTGTTGCAGAAGCGAAAGGGACTTCTTCCCAAGCTGTTTGGCAACGGCTGCCGTGTCGGATTGAAATGTTTCCCAACTGGGCTCTATACCGGCGTCTGCAGATGCCGCTGCGTTCTCGAAGATCGCGTACTTGAGTTCCTCGATCGAGTTTACGCCAAAGAGTGACACATACCTGAATCCGGCGTGAAGATTGCAATTTCAGACCTGGATCGGTTTCAGTCGGTGAACCTTTCGCAGGATGTCATTGGCCAGATCCTGTAGCTGCGGCGACTTTCGGAGGCGCAGAACCGGGCGGTTCTGCGGGCGAG
>DATMNI010000333.1:0-6262 GCA_035570275.1 Candidatus Acidiferrales bacterium
TCGGGGGCGGCATCTATTACGCGCGCACGCCGGGCCTGGATTTCGCAAGCACCCGTTCGACCAATGGTTCGGTAGGCCAGTCGATTTTCGAGGCTTCCTTCTTTAACGGCTTCGGCGTGACGCCGCCGGCTTACGACCAACTGATTCCTAACGCCAGCAACCTTCCGCCCAGCGATCCGCAAGTGTACGTAACCGACAAGAACTTCGTCAACCCACGCACCTACACGTGGGCGCTGACGGTGGAACAGGCGTTGACCGACACCCTGAAATTCACAGCCGCTTTCACCTATGCCAAGGGCGTTCACGGCAGCCGTTTCGTGGACCGCAACGACCCCGTCTTCGGTGGCGTCTGGAACACCGGTCTGGGCGCCGACAAGACCAACGGCCTCGGGCAGTTGACCACGCTCGAAAGTTCCGCCAAATCGCTCTTCCGGGGCGTTACGCTGGGCTTGCAGAAACAGTTTTCGCGGCACTTCCAGTTCCAGATGAACTACCAGCTTTCGGAGGATCTGGCCGACGACGACAACGAACGCGATCCATTCACTTACCGCTATGCCGTGGCCAACAACTTCAAGCCGGACTATGGCTTCTCAGACCGCATGGAACGCCACCGCTTCAACGCCTTCGGCCTGTGGCAGGCGCCGTGGGGCATCGAGTTTTCTCCGCTCGTCAGTTTCCATACGCCGCAGCCCATCTCCGTGGCGAACAGGGTGCTGGCCAACGGGTACATCGTCAACCGCAACACCCTGTGGAAGGACAACACCTTCTTCGCGATCGATTTCCGCGCCGACAAGAACTTCAAGCTCAGCGAGCGCTTCAAGCTGCAAGCCATCGTGGACGCCTTTAACGTGACCAACCGTGCCAACCCCAAGCACCCCGAAACTACCACCCTGCTATTCAATTTCGATGGCACGGTGCAGAGCGGCCTGGGCGACCCAAGGCAGGCCCAACTCGGCTTGCGGCTGCTGTTCTAGGGTGAGGCCGGGCCATTACCACGGTTGGCTTCACACGGTTTGCTTCAACACGGCTTAATCACCACGGTCTGTTTCGATTGGGACGGCACGCTGTGCGATTCCAGCGCCGCCGGCATGAGGGCGTTTCAGAAGTCGTTGGCGGAGTTCGGCATCGGGTTTACGGAGGCGGAATACCGGGGAATCTACACGCCGCGGTGGCACCGTATGTATGAGGCCTTCGGACTGCCCCCGGATTCGTGGCAGCGGGCCGACGAGCGATGGCTTCACCACTATCAGGGCGAAGAGCCCTCACTGCTCCCCGGTGCAGCCGATCTGCTGGCCGCGCTCGAACGCGGCGCCATTCGCATGGGCCTGGTTTCCAGCGGAACCCGCAGCCGGGTAGTTCTGGAACTGGAACGCCTTGGCCTTAGCCATGTGTTTCAGGCCGTGGTCTGCAACGAAGATGTGGCACAGAAGAAACCCGATCCCGAAGGGCTCACGCGGGCCATGGCTCTGCTGGGGGCCGGCCCGGAGGACTGCTGCTTCGTGGGCGATACCGCCGAAGACGTTCAGATGGGAAAGAGCGCGCGGGTGTTTACGATCGGAGTTCGAACCAAGGACGTGGATTGCGCAAAGTTGGAGGTGTGCGGGCCGGATGTGATGATCGATCGCATTGGCGACCTGGCGGTGGTGTTGGGGATTTAGTCGAGGCAAAGTTATCCAAACTCCATCCGACGCCACGCCGCCACACTCCACACGGAAGGGCAGTTCGCATCACGGTGGCACAGGCCTTTCGGACCGTGCGCTTTCTACCGCGCCGTTGATTTGCCGAATACCCGCGCGCATCGGGCTCGCCGATCCAAAGAATCCGAAGCCGGTCTTCACCCAGGAGGAGACGTGTATTCTCGCAATCGCAGTTTCGGGAAGCCCCATCACCCAACAACTCACGTACCCCTCATCGGTCAACTTGATTTCGCCGGGCTTCCAACTCAACGAATCGCAAATGCCGCCCACGACGATCTCGCTCGAAACCGCCGGAGCATCCACCGCGATTCGCTGAGGCTGGCTGAAGCCGTTGCTGTTAAGCCGTAACCTAACAGGGTGCCACCCGCTGGCGGTTCCGGGCGGAAGAGACGGAAGTTTGCCATATACAGGCCGTTCTCTTCGAGCCGCACAGGCACGGCTGGCGCGCTGAATTCGCCCACTTCCAGGCACAGGTCTTCCCGCGAGAGACTCTGTTCAGCGCTGCTGCAAACGATCTCGGGCGGAGTTGCTCATTCATAGCGCAGTGCGTGAATCGGGTCAATTCGCGACGCGCGCCACGCGGGAACATAGCCCGCCACCAGCACCGCCAGCACCAGCAGCACGGTGGCCGCACCGGTGATTGCGTGCGCATCCGCCTTCATGTCGAAAAACAAGCTGGAAGCGTAGCGGGCCGCGGCCAGAGCGCAGGGAGCGCCGGCGGCGGCGCCGATTCCGGTCATCAGTAAAGTTTCGCGGGTCACCAGCCACAAGACCTGGCCGCGCCGCGCCCCCAGCGCCATGCGGATGCCGATTTCACTGGTCCTTCGCGCCACCGAGTACGCCACCACGCCATACAGCCCCAGGCACGCCAGCAAGACCGCGAGCAGGCCGAAGAATCCCGAGACCGTTGCCAGCAGCCGCTCCCGGACCAGAGCCTCGTCCACCTGCACCTCCATCGTGCTCATGCGTTCGATGGGGATCGCGGAGTCCAGCGCGGCAACCTCGCGGCGGGCGACATCCAACAGGCTCGCCGGGTCGGCAGCCGTGCGCACCAGCACCGTCATCGCTCCCACACCTTGCTGCGCATAAGGCGTGTAGACAATGCGCGGCGCGTCCTCCCGAATCTTGTCGTATCGGGCGTCCCGGACCACTCCCACAATCTCCAGGTCGCCGCTGCGATCTGCCCGGCCGAAGCCCAGCCGCGCCCCAATCGGGTCGCGTCCCGCGAACCACGCCCTGGAGACGGATTCATTGATAATCGCCACTTTCGGCGCCTGGGCGGTATCCCGGTTGCTGAAAACCCGGCCGCGCACCAGACTGGTTCCCATGGTCCGAAAGAAGTCGGGGTTGACGTCGGTCACGCCCGGCGACATCTGTTCGCCTGGCCGCGGTTGATAGCCCTGAACCGAGACCAGTTGGTGATAACCAATGCTCAGTGGCCGCTTGCTGGAAAGGCCGATGGACATCACAGCCGGCAGTCGGCGAAGCCGCTCTGCCAGATCGCTGTAGAGCGCCGCCGCTCGCTGCGAAGTGTATCCGGCGGGTCTCGGATTCAGGGAGAACAGCAGCACGTGGTCGCGGTCAAAGCCGGCATCCATGTGACGCATGTTCCACAAATCCGTGGCGAACAATCCCGCCCCCATGAGCAATACCAATGACAGGGCAACCTGCGCGATCACCAGCAGCTTGCCGAGAGTGAGACGCGGCCCTGTATCGCGATCCGTTTTCTGCGCCAGTGCCGGGCTGAGTTGCACCTTGCTGGTGTGGATGGCTGGTATCAGCCCGAACAGCACCGCCGAAAGCAAGGATGCTGCGGCGGTGAACGCCAGCATTCGCAGGTTGGGCGACAGGTTGAGAGCAACCGGCAGCGCGGAAGTTACCATCATGCGGTAGAGAACGTTGCTGCCCGCCCATGCCAGGCCGATTCCCAGAAGGCCGCCCAAGAGCGAGACCAGCAGGCTCTCGGTCAGCAATTGCTGAATGATGCGGCCGCGCTGCGCCCCTATGGCCAGGCGCAACGCAATCTCGCGGCGCCGGGCGGCGGCACGCGAAAGCAGCAGGCCCGCGATATTGGCACATGCGATCAACAGCACCACGCCCACCGTCGCCATCAGCACCCGCAGCGAAGGCGCAAACTGCATGCGCAGCGTGGACCGGCCCCCTGTCGCTGCCGGAAACAAATGAAGCGCATGGCTGTTCAGGAAACGAGGCGCCGCGGAGGTGTTGAAGAGCTCCGCCACCACACGGGGGTAGAGCAGTTGCAGTTCCTGCCGCGCCTGGGCCAGGCTCACGCCAGGCCGCAGCCGGCCCATAACCTGCACCCAGTAGTTATCGCGGGCTTGCAGGATGTTCGGATACGAAAAGATCCTGCCGTAGGTCGAAAAAGGAAGCAGCAAGTCCGGCGCATTTCCAGCCAGCACACCGAAAAACTCACGCGGAGCCACACCGGCCACAGTGAACGGAACGCCATTGATCGTGACCTGTTTGCCGATCGCCTGGGCATCGCGTCCGAAACGCCGCTGCCAGTAGGCGTAGCTGATCGCTGCCGCGGGCGCGCTGGCGGGGCCGTCGTCATCCTCGGCGATGCTTCGTCCGGCGAGGGCCTTTACGCCCAGCGCGGAAAAGTATCCGCCCGAAACAAATTCCGCGGTCGCCAGTTGGCCGTGGCCGTCGGCCACCACGTCCAGGCCATCCACATCGCAATAGGCGAACACGCCCGCGAAGGCGCGGTTGTGATTGCGCAACTGTTCGAACAACGGGTAAGAGAACGCGATTTCCCGGTCGCTGCCGGAGAGGCTGAACCGCACCAGTTGGGTGGGTTCCCGGACCGGCAGTTCCTGGAACAGCAGCGCATCCGCCAGACTGAAGATGGCTGTGTTGGCGCCAATTCCAAAGGCCAGCGACAAAACTGCCGCCGCCGCGAAACCCGGGCTCCTCCGCAGCGCGCGGGCTGCATAGCGCAGGTCTTGCGCCAGCCTGTCCGGCGTCGCCCATCGCCACAGCGAACGGACGTTCTCCTTCACCAGAGTTGTATTCCCGAAGGCCCGCTGTGCGGCCCGGCGCGCGGCTTCGGGCGGCAGGCCATCTGCCTGCAGATCCTCCGCCGCGAGTTCAAGATGCTCGCGCAGTTCGCGGTCCAGGTCCGCTTCGCGCCGCCGCCAGCCGCGTTTGAAAAAGCCCATCTTCGGTCTCCTTCCCTGCAAGGTTGGTAGATATTCTACCCTACAATTCACTACAAGGGTAGACGCACTACCATCGAAGCGGTTAGGAGGAGCAGACTCTCAGTCTGCTATGTCCGGATTTCCGCAAAGATGGGACAGACGGTGCGCCGGGATAAACCGGCATGCAATAAGGAATGAAAGAGTCCGACAGGAAAGGAGCAGCGAATCCATCCTGACCCCGAGTCTTGCGGGCGCATCGCGAGGTGCGGTCCGAAGCGTAGACAGGGGCAGGGACGGGCATGGTATTGAGCTTCGAAAACCACGAACTGAGGTCGCCGACCCTGTCGTCTGAAGGAGAAGGCAACAGGAGGAGCCGACTGGTTGTGGCGGAGGGCAGCTCTCAATGGATGGCACGAGCCGTGTGACTGGAGACAGTCACGCACGGTTCTGTGAGAGGCTCGGGGTGAAATTCCCCGGGCCTACTCGGCGGTGCGAGGCAACTCGCATCCCTACCGCAACATCGGGTTGTGTCGTCTGTCGTCTGCCTTTTGTCGTCTCCCGTCCGTCGTCTGTTGGTATGGGCCCTCGGTCACCCTGCCGCGCGGATCAGGTATTCCTCAAATGCCGCGCCCGTGACGCGAAGCGAGCTTCGGGACACCTCCACCCAGTTCGCCGAGGGGATCTGGCCCGTGGGTTGTGAAAGGTAGGCCAGCGTTTCTTCCACCGGTATCGCGCCCTCGACCACCGCGACGCCGGCAGTCCAATCCTGCCGCAGCCTCAACCCGCGCGACAGCAGGAATTGGAGCGCGAGCGCGGCTTCCTGGAAACTGGAGGAGGGCGGCGCCAGGCCGAGCCAATCCGCGATCAGCCGGTACGTGAATCCCCAAAGCGGTGTGCCGTTCAATGCGATTCCGGGATACAGGATCTGGCGCGGCCGGCCGGGCACTGGATGCAGGGCGTGCCGTGCCGGATCGCGCAGGTCGCCAAGGGGAACCCAGAGCCCGCCGGCCACCTCCCGCGCGTCCAGCACCGTCGGCAGTTCCCGTGCGACGGCGAAAACCCACGGCGCCACCAGGAGGTACGGAGGCGCCTGACGCCGCGCCAACACGGGCGGCAGCGCGGCTTCCATTTGATCCCGCGAAAGCCGGATCCCGCATTCCTCTTCCAGTTCGCGCAGCGCGGTCCGCAGCAGATCCTGGTCTTCGGGATCGCGCCTTCCACCAGGAAGGGCCCACTGGCCAGACCAGGGATCGTCATCCCGCACCGAGCGCCGGATCAGCAGGACGGACTCGGCGGGGAGGCGCGCGTGCACGATCGCCACGGCGGCATCCGGTTGGGTCATCATCTTCTATCATCTCTCAGGCTCTTGAAGACCTCTGATGAGATCGTGGCGCACGTCTCTTA
>DATMNI010000334.1:0-21923 GCA_035570275.1 Candidatus Acidiferrales bacterium
CGGCGGATCCAGCCGGAGATAGACCAGCGCCAGACTGGTCAGCGCAAAATGGTCCTCGGGATCGACTTCCAGGGCGCTGGTCCACAGGCTGAGATCGGGATCCGGCCGGCCCTTCCAGGGCGTGGTCAGGCCGCTCCACACCCGCGCGCGCTGATACGACCAGGCCGTGTAGCCGCCCGCTACCATCGCCAGCGCCAGGCACACCGCTACCTGTTGGCGGCGTCCGGTGGGAAACAGCCCGGCTGCCAGGGCCAGCACCGCTAGAATCGCGCCCACGCTAGGGACGAACTGGTAGCGGTCGGCCATCTTGATACTGGTCGGCACCAGGTTCGACACCGGGAGATAGCCGATCAGATACCAGAAAATGCCGAACGCTGCCAACCGCCGGTACCGATCACCGGGGCCTGTCACCACCACGCCGCACGCCAGCACCACGCCGCCGGCGGCCAGTCCGAGCACCAGCAGCGCGCCCGCCACGCCTTGCAGGCTGACGTCGGGAAACCGGACCCAAACGTACGAGGCCGACATGCGCGCCGGTACCAGCACTCGGCCCGCATAGCGCAGCATCACCTCAAACGTGAGATTCAAGGTGGGCAAAAGCGGCACGCCGCCTTTGATGGCGCCAGCCTGCGCTTGCGCCCAAATCGTCCAGGCGCATCCGGCGCCGAATACCAGGCTCTGTACCACGAACGGCGGCGCCAGCACCCGCAACCCATGCCCGCGGCCCGCCAGGAAATCGGCAAGATCCGGCGTCCCGGGCGCCGCCGCCAGCATGGCCGCCACACAGGCGAGCATCAGGCCAATCAGCCAACCGCCGTGCCGCGGGTCCTGCATAAGTAAGCCGCGGAAGACGGCAACGGAGGCTCCGCCAACGCCCAGGAAGATGGCGCTCAAGCCAACCGTGCGCACCAAAATTGGCCGCGCCCGGCCGTCTGGCCGTTCCGAGCAGAATTCGTAGGCGATCAGCAGTACCGGAATGATCACCGAAACCGGCTTGGCCAGAATCGCCAGCAGCGTCAGAACCGCCGTGGCCGCATGGCGCAGCCGCCATTGGTTTGCGGTGACACTATGGCGCGCCCAAAGATACGCCAGCACCGCCGCCGCCAGCAGGATCAGCGACGTCAAATTGTTGCGCCCCGCCAGCCACGCCACCACTTCGGCATGGATCGGGTGCACCGCGAAAACCACGCTTCCCGACGCTGCCAGAATCCAAGGCAGGCCTAGTCGCTGGTAGAGAAGCATCAGGATGCCGGCGCACAAAACGGCATAGACCAGTTGCATGGCGCGGAACGGGCGGGCATCGAAGGGCCTGGTCTTATCCGCCAGTGCCCGGTCCAGCAGCCAGGAGGTGGTGGTCACCGGATTGAAAAAGCCGAAGTAAGGTGTGGTCCAGACGGGGCCAAGCATGGAAAACGCATCGGCCCCATTTACATAAGGATTGCGCAACAGGTAAAACGTGTCGTCGAAGTCCATCGCCGGAACCGGCAGCGTCTGCCCGTAGACGAGCAGGGTGAGCAGCACGATCAGCCCGACGCCCGTGGGAACCAGATACCGCGAGCGCTCGCCCGGCCAATTGTCGGGCGCTGGCGCAGGCATCGCCGGTTTCGGCGCTTGGCCCCCGCTATTGGGATCTACTTCCCGTTTACCTCTGGCTTTGCGTGCCATCCAAAGCTCTAGCGTAGCGTAGCGTTGCCTAGCGCTGCCAAGGCTGGCTGGCCGGGAAAAGTAGCGGCTGGTATCGCCGGGCCGCCATTGGATCCACTCGAAGACGCACCGTGCGCGGGCAAAAAGATGACACACATACGATTTTATTCGTTGACATACGATGCAGCTCGTAGTATAAATCTGTCATGGCTTTCCGTTCTGACTCGAAACCGCCCGCCTCCGCCCCGCTGCCGACGGACGCCGAACTGGATATTCTGGCGGCGTTGTGGCGGCTGGGGCCCAGCACCGTCCGCGAAGTTCACCAGGCTCTGGGGAAGGAAAGCGGCTACACCACCACGCTCAAGCAGATGCAGGTGATGACCGAAAAAGGTCTGCTGGTTCGCAGTGAGCGTTTCCGGTCGCACGTCTATGAAACCAGCGCGCCCAAGGAGCGGACCCAGAAGCAGATCGCCGGCGACCTGCTGCGGCGCGCCTTTGACGGTTCGACCAAGAGCCTGTTGCTGGGGGCGTTGGCGGCCAAACCGGCTTCCACCGGCGAACTGGCGGAAATCCGGCAAATACTGAACCAATTTCAAAAAGGAAGGGGATCGCGATGAACCCGATGAACCTGATGAACACGATACAGCTTGCTTTTGCGCAGCCCTGGGCCGAGCGCCTGGGCTGGACGCTCCTCAATTTCGTTTGGCAAGGGGCGCTGATTGGCGTCCTGTTCGCGGCACTGCGCGGCTTGGCGGGCCACCGGCTGAGCGTCAATGGCCGCTACGTTTTCGCCTGCCTGGCACTGCTGGCGATGGTGGCCGCGCCGCTGGTGACATTCGGCGTGATGGCGGTCCTGGAGCCAGCATCCATTGCGAGGATGGCATCTGCTCCACCGCCGTCGAACGGCGTTGGCGGCATACCGATTGCATTGGCTCAATCCGGCGCGTGGCAGCGGGTGCTGCCGTGGCTGGTGATGACGTGGATCGGCGGTGTGATGGTGTTCTCGGTCCGCCTGATCGGGGGCTGGTTTGGCACGGCGCGTCTGCGGCGAGTGAAGAGCCGGCCCGCGCCGGCCGATTGGCAGCAAACGGTGGACCGGCTCACTGGCCGGATGGGCATCGCGCAATCCGTGCGCCTGACGATTTCCTCCCTGGTGGAGGCGCCGGCGGTGATTGGATGGCTGCGGCCCATGATCCTGATTCCGGTGGGAGCCCTTACCGGATTACCCGCGGAACATCTGGAAGCGCTGCTGACCCACGAATTGGCCCACGTTCTGCGGCGTGACTATCTGGTGAACGTGCTGCAGAGCGTTGCTGAGGCCGTGCTCTTTTACCATCCGGCGGTCTGGTGGATATCGGCCCAGATTCGCCATGAGCGCGAGTTGTGTTGCGACGACCTGGCGGTGGCGGCCAGCGGAGATGTCCTGACGTATGCGCGCGCCTTGGCGGAATTGGAGTCGTGCCGGCCGGCGCACCTGAAGGCCGCGATGGCCGCCAATGGCGGCGGTCTGCTGCACCGGATCGCCAGACTGTTGGGACAGCCGCAGCCGGCCAGCCACACGCGGCCCGGACCCGCGGCGGCGTGGGTTCTCAGCATCCTGCTGCTGGCGGGGATTGGCGCGGTGGTGGTCAGGGGCGCTCAGGACCAGACCGCGGCGCCGGCGGCCTCCGCACAGGAACTCACGGTCAGCCGCGACGCCATCTGGATGGACACAGTGAAGCTTGGCGACATGAACGTAGAGGTGCGCGCGTTGGGCCTGCTTACCACACCGGACACCGCCGAACTAAAAGTGGCGGAGTCGCAGGTGAAGAAAGTGAAGTTGGGACAAGCAGTCACCATGGACGCGCGCGGGGGCCGGGGAACCTTCGCCGGCGTGGTGACGCGAATTCGCCCCGGCGCAAGCAATGGCACGGTCACCGTGGACGTGCAGATACCAGGCCCTCACAAGGCGCAAGTGGGCGATCCAGTGGATGGCATCATCGAGATCGAGCGTCTGACCAACGTGGTTTATGTCGGGCGGCCGGTGATGGGGCAGGCCGACAGTGATGGAACGCTCTATAAGCTGGAACCGGATGGCAAACAGGCCGTGCGCGTGAAGGTGCAGTTCGGGAAGAGCTCGGTCAACGCAATCGTGATTCGCAGCGGCTTGCAACCGGGCGATAAGATAATCCTGAGCGACGTCACGGCGTTTCTTTCACTCGACCGGATCAACCTAAAGTGACGGGAGGTGGGACAGACCATCGTCTTCCGTGGTCTGTCATCCCTCTGCAAGTGGCCGGTGGCCGGCGAATTGAATCTCCGGCTCGGCCTTTCGGTCTGAGGCCGAGCCTCGCTATACCCGCATCGGCAGGCGTCCGCGCCAACACCCGAGTCGACGTCCCGGCTATCCTGTTATTCAAGGGGGTTACGATACATGGATATGTTCCAGACCCCATATTCGCGAGTTTTCCAGGCGATGCCGTACCGGCGGGTTCTCCTGGTTGCAGCCTTCGCGCTGACGGCCGTCCGCGCTCAGACCGATTGGCCGATATACGGGCACGATCCCGGCGCCAGGCGATTCTCGCCGCTTACGCAGATCAACCCGGCCAACGTCCACCGGCTCCAGCGGGCATGGACATTTCACACCGGCAAGCCGGGTTCGGAGGCGATCCCGTTGGTCGCGGGCGGTGTGATGTACGCCGCCGCCGCCAACGGCATCTTCGCCATTGAGCCGGAGACTGGTAAGCCGATCTGGCATTACGAAGCCACCGAGGTCGCGCTGCGCGGGCTGGCCTGGTGGCCCGGCGATAAGCTGACGCATGCGCGCGTCTTCGCCGGGGTCAAGGGCGGAATGATCGCCATCGATGTCACCACCGGCAGGCCCGCGCCGGGCTTCGGCGCCGAGGGATTGCTCGACTTGAAACGGGGCGTGCTCGGCGATCTGCCGGACGCGCGGTTTGCGCTCCAGTCGCCGCCGGTGGTCTATAAGAACATCGTGATCACCGGAAGTGCCAACGGGGAAGGGTCGCCGAGCCAGGGCGCCTACGGCGATATCCGCGGTTGGGACGCGAACTCCGGCAAACTGCTGTGGACCTTCCACACCGTGCCTCGCCCCGGCGAGCCGGGCAGTGACACCTGGCCGCCCGATGGCTGGAAGAACCGCTCGGGTACCAACGCGTGGGGGCTCCTGACCGTCGACCTGGCGCGCGGCATCGTCTACGTGCCGCTGGGCGCGCCCACGTCCGATTTCTACGGCGCGGACCGTGAGGGCGACGGACTCTACGGCAACAGCCTGGTGGCTCTCGATGCCGCCACGGGCAAGCGGAAGTGGCATCGGCAACTGGTCCATCACGACCTGTGGGACTTCGATCTGGCCGCGCCGCCGGTGCTGTTCGAAGTGGTGCGCAACGGACGGACCATCCCCGCGGTGGCGCAGATCACCAAGATGGGACTGCTGTTCGCCTTCGATCGGGTGACGGGCAAGCCGCTGTACGGGATGGAGGAGCGCGCCGTGCCGCAGAGTACGGTCCCGGGCGAGAAGACGTCGGCGACGCAGCCATTTCCGCTCAAGCCGCCGCCACTCTCGCGGGTCGAGTTCACCAAAGCGGAAATCTACAACCTGACGCCGGACCACGCCGCGTTCTGCCGCGCTCTGTTCGACGGCCAACAGATGACCATCGGCAGCCTCTACACGCCCCTCCCGCTTGAAGGCAACGTGCTGATGTTTCCGAGCACGCTCGGCGGCGGGAATTGGGGCGGCGCTTCGGTCGATCCCTCGCTCGGCTATCTGTTCCTCAACATCAACAATCTGGGCCAATGGGGCCACATGGAAAAGAAGACCGACCAGGCGACGGCCGCGGTCACTTACGCACGCACGTCGGCGTATGGGACCTATGCGCGCTTCTGGAATCGCGAGACGCAAATCCCGTGCACCAATCCGCCATACGGTGAACTGGTGGCGGTGAACTCACGGACGGGCGACATCGCGTGGCGGACGCCGCTGGGAACCATCGCCGCGCTGGAAGCACAAGGCGTCAGGAACACCGGCGCGCCGAACCTTGGCGGCAGCATCGCCACGGCCAGCGGTCTGGTCTTCATCGCGGCCACCAACGATAGCCGCTTCCGGGCGTTCGATTCGAAGACGGGACGGCTGCTGTGGGACCAGCCGATCGATGCCAACGGCCACACCATCCCGATCGCCTACCAGGGCAAGGACGGCAAGCAGTACGTCGCCATCATGGCGGGTGGCGGCGGCGGCTACTTCGGCGGCACGCCCAGCGATAGCTTGATGGCGTTCGCGCTCGGCGACAGTTCCGCGCCGCCTTCAGCGACTGTCGCAGCGCCGGCGGCCGACGAGCGTCCCGCGCGCGCCATAACACAGCCCAACGGCTTGGGCAAAGCGGCGGTGGAGCGGGCGTGCGGCGGGACTTGCCACACCATCGAGACGGTCACCAGCCTGCGCCGCGACCGCAAGGCGTGGGCGGCAATGGTGGACAACATGGTCGCCCGCGGCGCCGTCGTCAAGGGTGACGAGGTGGAGTTGATCGTCGACTATCTGGCAACTTATTTCGGTAGATAGAAGCTCCATTGTGTAGGACAGACGATCGGGTTGTGTCGTCTGTCACCAGCCCGCGCTTGACCCTTGCCATGTTTCTCTCTTCGAGCCATCGCATCATGGTGGGCATTGCGGTGTGCCGTTGGAAGATCGCCTGGACGTGATTGGGCATGACCACGCAAGCGCGGAGTTGGTTGAAGCGGCGAACCTCCCCATCCAGGCGAGCGTTCACAACTACGCCGGCGATTGTCTAGCGAGGACGACAGACCACGAACGACGATGCTCTGTCCCACCTTCTCCCAGAAATATACAAACTCAAGGCGGCATGTTGCCAATCCGCCGCAGGTTAACAGTTAACAACCCTGCCCCACAAGACTCGTCCTGGTATGCTTTTAGCTTGCCCAGGTTGTTGCCCAGGTTGCGGCGAAACGTTTTCGAACCGGGCACGTATCACTGGAATCGGGGGTTTGCATGCATACATATCGATCTCTAACCCGGCGCCGCTTCCTGGGCGCTTCGGTAACGGGAGCATCCCTGCTGGCTGCCGACCGGCTGTTCGGCGCGCCGGCCGATGCGCCTGCGAAGCCCAATCCGGACCTGGAAAAGCTGGGCGCGGTGGCGCTGGCCGAGGCGAAAAAGGCGGGCGCGACCTATGCCGATATTCGGATCAATCGCTACCGCCAGCAGTTCTCCGGGTACCGCCTGTCGCCGGAGCGCGGCGGCACCAAGACGGACGAAGTGCCATTCATCACAGATCAGGCCAGCTTCGGATTCGGCGTCCGCGTGATCGCCGCCGGGCAGTGGGGCTTCGCGGCATCGCCGCTGGTCTCGGCCGAAGAGATCTCCCGCATCACGCGCGAGGCCGTGGTGGTGGCCAAAGCCAACGCGGCGCTGCAGGCCAGCCCGGTACAACTCGCCCCCACCAGGAAGTGCGTGGACCGGTGGACCTCCGCCTTCCAAAAGGATCCCTTCGGCGTCTCCGTCGAAGAGAAGCTCGACCTGATCCATGGCGCGGCAGTCGCGTTGAGGAAGGACCCGAAGATCATGCTCGCCTTCGGCTTCCTGGCTTTCCGCGCCGAGGATAAGTATTTCGCTTCCAGCGAAGGTTCGTCCATCCAGCAATACATCGTGCAGGTGTTTCCGCTGCTGCAGGCCACCGCCGTCGATATCCAAAAGAATATCTCGCGCACCCGCAGTTACTCCATTCCGCCCGCCACCGCCGGCTGGGAGGCCATTGCCAAGGCGAACCTGGGGGAGAATGCGCCGCGCATCCGCGAAGAGGCGCTGGAGCATTTGGCGGCGCCGCCCGTCACTCCCGGAAAGAAGGACCTGGTGCTGCTGCCCAGCCATTTGTGGCTGACGATTCACGAATCCATCGGCCACTCCACGGAGTTGGACCGCGCCCTGGGCTACGAAGCCAATTTCGCCGGCACCAGCTTCATGACCACCGAAAAGATGGGGAACTACCGGGTGGGCAGCGAACTGATGACGGTCTACGGCGACCGCACCAATGAAGGCGGACTGGCCAGCGTGAAGTACGACGACGATGGCGTGCCCACCACCAAGTTCCCCATCATCGAAAAAGGCATTTTCAAGCATTACCAGACCATTCGCGACCAGGCGCATTTGGTGGGCGAGAAGGAATCCCGCGGCTGCTGCTACGCCGATTCCTGGAGCAGCGTGCCGTTCCAGCGCATGCCCAATGTCTGGCTCGAATCCGGGCCGCGCGAGGTCACGCCCGATTCGCTGATTTCCGGAGTGGACGACGGCATTTTGATAGACGGCGATGGCAGTTTTTCCATCGACCAGCAGCGCTACAACTTCCAGTTCGGCGGCGACGCCTTCTGGCAGATCAAGGGCGGCAAGAAGGCGGGCATGGTTTCCCGCGTGGCTTACCAGTCGAAGACCAGCGACTTCTGGCGTTCCTGCAACGGCATCGCCGGACCGGCGTATTGGCAGCAGTTCGGCAGTTTCTTCGATGGCAAGGGTGAACCGGAACAGATCAATGCGGTGAGCCATGGATGCTCGCCGGCGCGCTTCCAGCAGGTGAACGTGTTATTGACCGATTAAAGGAGACCGCCGTGCTCACTCAAAAAGACGCCAGGAACCTCATCGACAAAGTGGTGGGCGCCGCCAAACTGCCGCAATGCCAGGTGGACGTCACGTGGACCGAGGACGCCTTCATCCGGTTCGCCAACAACGGAATCACCACCTCCGGCTATCGCATCACGCAGCAGTTCACCATCAGCAGCGTCACCGAAGATAAGCGCGAGGGCAGCGCGGTAGTCACGGAGTGGAACGACGAGGCGCTGCAGCGCGGCCTGCGGCAGGCCGAGGATCTGGCCCGCATCTCCAAGCCCAATCCCGAAGACATGCCGGCCTTGGGACCGCAGAAGTATCTCACCCTGACCAACTACGATAGCTACACCGCGGCGGCTCGCGGCGACGCCATGATTCCGCACGTGAAGGCCGTGATCGATAGCGCCAGGGCGGGGCAACTCACCGCCGCCGGCTTCATCCAGCGTTCGTCGAACGCGGTGGCGGTGGGCAATAAAGGCGGCCTGTTCGGCTATCACACGTATACCGATTGCAGCCTGACCAACACCATGCGAACCGCCGGCGGTACCAGCTCCGGATGGGCCTCGCAGACCTCGGTTTCCCTTAAAGACGTTAACGGCGAAGCGGTGGGACGCATCTCCACGGAGAAGGCCGTGCGCGGCGCCGGCAAGAAAAGGAACGTGGAGCCCGGGAAATATACCGTGATTCTGGAAGCCGCCGGCGTGAGCGACCTGATGGGAATCATGGCCGGCAACTTCGGCGCCCGCACGGCTGAGCAGGGCCAGAGCTTCCTCAGCAAGCAGGGCGGCGGCACCCACCTGGACGAGAAGATGTTCCCGGAATACATCACGCTGCGCAGCGACCCGCTGGATACCAAGCTGGCCACCACACCATGGGGCCCGTCCCTGCTGCCCAACCAGCGCATCGCGTGGATTGACAAAGGCGTGGTGAAGAACCTGTACTATGACCGCTTCTGGGCCTCAAAGGCGGACAAGGAACCGACCCCCGCGCCCGGAAACGTGGTGCTGGACGGGCAGGCGCACACCATCGAGGAACTGATCGCTTCGGTGGAGCGCGGCCTGCTGGTCACGCGGCTTTGGTACATCCGCACGCTGCAGCCGCAAACGCTGCAGGTGACTGGTCTGACCCGCGACGGTGTATTTCTGGTGGAAAAGGGCAAGATCACCGACCCGGTCACCAACTTCCGGTGGAATGAAAGCCCCGTGCGGGTGCTGCAGAATACTAAGATGCTGGGCCGGCCGTCACGCGCGCAAGGGGCCGAATCGGGCTCATCTATCGTGCCGCCGATCGTGGTGGCCGACTTTAACCTCGCCAGCGTCAGCGATGCGGTGTAGGTTCCTGCGGTGTATAGTACCTGGAGTGGGCACATTTGGCGAAACCGTTCCGGGAGGAGTAGCATGCGCCTGATAAGCATGCGTCTGATTGGCGCGCTGGTTTGGGTTGTCTGGACGGCTTCCGCCGCCACGGATGCAACGGCCGGCCGAATCTTTTTCCTGGACCTCGGAGGCGGACGAGTGCTCTCGGCCAACCCCGATGGCTCCGATTTGAAGGTGATGCTCAAGGAGCGCAGGAACGGTGTGGATGGGATCGCCATCGATGCAGAAGCCGGGCACATCTTCTGGACGAACATGGGCAAGGTGAAGCTCGATGACGGCTCCATTGAGCGCTCTGACCTGGACGGCACCCACCTGACGACGATCGTGCCCGCGGGCGGCACGTTCACCCCGAAGCAGCTCAAGATGGACGCCAAAAGCGGCAAGCTCTACTGGGCCGACCGCGAAGGAATGCGCATCATGCGCGCCAATCTGGACGGCTCAAAGATCGAGGCGCTGGTGGAGACCGCCAGTGGTGAGGAGGCGCGGCGCGACGCTCGGAACTGGTGCGTGGGGATCGCGCTGGATGCGGCGCGCGGCCAGATTTATTGGACACAGAAGGGCGGCGATAACGCCAATCTCGGCACCATCCGGCGCGCCGGTATGGAGTTGCGGCAGGGCGAAGATCCGGCGCACCGCACGGATATTGAAGTACTCTTCGATGGGCTGCCGGAGCCGATCGATATGGATATGGATCTCGGCCGGCGCATGATGTACTGGACGGACCGCGGCGATCCGCCCCGCGGCAACACGGTGAACCGGGCGCCCATGGACCGCCCGGCCGGCGTGACGCCGCAGATTCTCATCAGCGGTCTGCACGAGGGCATCGGGATTGCGCTCGATTTGAAAGGCGGCCGGATGTTCTTCACCGACCTCGGCGGCAACGTATACAGCGCCAGGCTGGACGGCACGGACAAGAAGGTTTTGCTGACGGGCCAAGGCCCGCTCACCGGCATCGCGTACGCTGAGCTTCCAACGCCGGCCCAAACGCGCTGAGCCCTCGTACGCGCATCGCGGAGGCCAAGGCCGCCTGAACTCCAGCCTTAGTACACCGTTTCAGAAGTTCGCCAACGTATCGGGAAACCGCTTGCTAACGCGCGCGGCTCCGATTAACGCGCGCGGCTCCGATCAGAGCCGCGACGGTCACGGAGCGGCTGCCTCGAATACGAGACCGTATTATTGAAACGGTGTACTCAGTAGCCCAGGCGCAACATGCCTTCCGCCTTCCCCTGCACTGAGCCTTGCGTCAGCCATTCGAGAGATGCCTTGAACAGCAGCACGTGGTTCTTCTCCCAAATGGCGTTGTGCGAGGAACAGGCCAGATCGACGAACACCTTCTTGGGCGAGCCCAGATCGGTATAGAGTTCCCGGACGCGGTCGGGGTTGACCTGCTTGTCATGCGCTCCCGAGATCATGAGGGTGGGGACCTGTGTCTTGGCTGCCACCGCCGCCGTCCATCCCCACGATGTTACCTGGGGCGCGCGCCGCACGCCGCCTCCCCAGGTGGCGCCGACGGAGTCCGACTGTGTCATCTCCGACCAGACGGAATCGCGGGCGGCAGGCTCGTATTGGTCGGTACAGCCCACCTGACGATCCCAGTTGGCTATGAACTCGTCCCGCGATTGGGTGTTCATCGCGGCGCCGTTGGCTGGCACTTGCGCCGGAGGCTCCGCTTTCGCCGCGCGATTGTAGGCAGGCGCCAGCAGTACCAGCCTGGCGATTTTATCCGCGTGCTGCGCGGCGTAACCGGCCGAGCGCGGCCCGCCGAGCGACCAGCCCAACAAGCTCACGTTCGGCACATGGCGCAGCGCGCGGATTCGATCCACCACCGCATCGATATCGTGCCAGTCTGACGCCAGAGTCGTCATCTGGTGCGGGTAGCTTGCCGGGCACGGAGCGGGGATCAACGCCGGCACGTAGGCCGCCTGCTGCTCGCGCGTGAGATTGCAGGGGTCGTTCATCGCGGCCGGGCGCGTGGAACGTCCGTAGCCCGTCATGTCCATGGAGAATGCGTCGAAGCCCGCGTGCGCCAGGTACGCCATCCAACTGTAGTCGTGATAAGGGACGTCAAAAGCGACCTCGGCGGGCGTGCCGGCGCCGTGGATAAACAGAACCACGCGATCCGCCGCCGGTCCGTTTCGCAAGACCGTTCCAGCCTCCACCACCTCCCGGACGTAGATCTCGGTGGACTGCCCGGAAATCGCCGGCACCAGGGAGCTAACCTGGACGTAATGGTCGATTCGCAAGAGGCGGTTTCCATCGTCGCCAAATCCAGCCGGTACCAGAATCGGGCCAAGGATAATCAGGCCAAGGATAACCGGGGTTTTGACAGTCATGGAAGACCTCCCACGCGGCCGCGCCGCTCCATCAACAAACACGGCGGCGCCGCTCCATCAGTATACGCCGGCGCCATACGCCGGACAGTTTCGTCGATCGGCAACTCATTCCACCTCCTCCCACCTGGGCCCGCTCTCCACTCTCAGCAGCCGCAGCGCCGCAATCGCGCACCCCGCCACCTGCCAGCACCAACACTGCGGCTGCCGCCGCGAACGGGAATGCCCCGCCTCACACCGGCGTATCGCCCGCTTCCCGCTGCAACCTGTCCAGCAGCGCCTTCAAACTCCGCACTTCCGCCGCATGCTTCGGGTCATGGTAAAGGTTCCTCATCTCCCGTGGATCGTTGCGCAAGTCGAAGAGTTCCCAATCTGGTTCGGTGTCGGGCGGGTTGGCGCCGCGCATGCCAAGCGGCTTGCCGTAATAGTAGATGAGCTTCCAGCGGTCCGTGCGCACGCCATAGTGCGCGGGCACGTGGTGATCGCTGGTGTTGTGCATCCAATACCGGTAGTACATGGCCTGGCGCCAATCCTTGGGTGTGTGCCCCTCCACGTTGGCGCGGAAACTGCGGCCTTGCATGGCAGTGGGAGCGCGGGCGCCCGCGTAGTCCAGAAACAGCGGCGCGAAGTCGATGTTCAGCACCATATCGCGATTCACCGTCCCGGGTCGGATGGCGCCGGGATAACGCATCAGGAAAGGCATGCGCAGGGATTCTTCGTACATCAGGCGCTTGTCGAACCAGCCGTGGTCGCCCAGGAAGAAGCCCTGGTCGGAGGTGTAGATCACGATGGTGTTGGAGGCCAGCCCTTCGGCATCCAGATAATCCAGCAGCCGCCCCACGTTATCGTCCACGCTCCGGATGCAGCGCAGGTAGTCCTTGATGAAGAGCTGGTAGCCCCATTTGCGCAGGGCGTCGCCTTTGAGATCCGCGGGGATATCCTGCTTGACGTCCGACTTCACCATGTCTTCCCCCACCTTCATGGTCACGGCCGCCACGCTGCGGGCCCGGCCTTCGTAGTGGTCGAAGAGGTTGTCGGGTTCGGGGATGGTCTGGTCCTTGAACAGATCTTTGTACTTGGGCGCGGGTTCCCAGGGCCGGTGCGGCGCCTTGTGGTGGCACATGGCGAAGAAGGGCTTCTTGGGATCGCGCTGTTTCAGCCAGTCGAGCGTGAAGTCGCCGATGAGGTCGGTGCAATACCCGGAATACTTGGTGCGTTTATCGCGATTGATGAAAGTCGGGTCGTAGTACACGCCCTGGCCCGGCAGGATGTTCCAGTAATCGAAGCCGGTTGGGTCGCTTTCCAGGTGCCACTTGCCGATCATGGCTGTCTGGTAACCGGCGTTCTGCAACTCCTTGGCAACGTGGTTGCGATCAGGGTCCAGGCGGTCGTTGAGCGTGTAGACGCCGTTTTTGTGGCTGTACTGGCCGGTGAGAATCGCCGCGCGGCTGGGCGTGCAGATGGAGTTGGTGCAGAAGCAGTTGGTCATGCGCACGCCGCCGGTGGCGAGGCGATCGATATTGGGCGTCTGGTTAATCCGGCTCCCGTAGGCCGAGATGGCGTGGGCCGCGTGGTCGTCGGCCATGATGTAGAGGATATTGGGCCGCGGCCGCCCCGCCGCCAGGGCGGTGGCGCCGGCTCCGAGCATCCCGAGAAACTCGCGCCGATTGGAGGAGGTCATAGCTCCTAATATGCTACCGCCGCGCTTGGGCCGCCAGCGTTTGGTTGCCAACCTGCGGCGGATTTTTAATCTGACGGGCGCGAGACTCCACGTGGGCAAATCATCCCTGCCGCCAAAAAAGGCGAGATCAACCACCTGCGTCCCCACTAACAAAACATAAGGTTTCCGGAAGCGTCACACCCATCCGCTTCCGGGAATGGGCTCGCATTGTTGAGCGGCACAATCCGGCCCCGGCTGGAAGTGCTCAGTGAACTCCTTCGAGCCATAGCCGTAGCAAAGATCCTTGGCGTGCACCCAGGCACACTGACCCGCTGGCGTACCCGAAGCGTGGAGCCGGCGGAACTCTTCCGCGTGAGCCTCTCCGGCGTTTACAGGCCCATTGGTGACGTTGGCGGCTCTATGCGTTGGCCCCTCCTTGACACGAACCCAAAGCTGGTGAATACTAATAACCGTGATGGATACCTGAGATCCACTTCCCCCCCGTTAATGGCCGCACCGGCCTTATATCTTAAAGCGCTAACCCGCCTACACCTTATCTCTTTATAATTTTCTAAAAAGTGAGGAAAAAAGATGAGGAGCCGATTGGGTGCAGCCATCGACAAATTTTTCAGCCAAACGCTTGTGATATGTGCGGGGGATAATGCCCGCCTCTCTAAGGCCACGCCGGAAGAGAAGGCGGATTGGGAAAAGTGGATTGAACAGTATCTTCGAGATCATCCGGCGGTCCTCGAAGCGATCCTAGGCGCCTGGAAAAATGAGGGTCGTGGGGGGGTATGATAATCAGGCATTCTCAGATGCTTAAAGACGTGCCCGCAGAGCGGTTCAGCCTTCCCGATGGCGTTCATTGGTTCTCGGCGTCCGGGGTAGACGGCGAGACAATAGTAATTCTTCTCAGGTTGTGGGGAAGGGGGAAGAAATTCCGGAGCGCGCAGTTTGATCTTTGCTTTTCAGACTACAACATTGATGACAAGCCTGGGGAAGCGTTTCGCGAGGAGATTGAGCCGTTCATTGAGGCTGCTGGAAAGATTCTGCCTGGCACAATCGTGATGCTGCCTCATGGTGGTGGTTCAACTTTGACTTTTTCAATACCACGAGCCCCGGAGGGGTTTTGGCTCAAGAGAGCCGCCGAATACCTTACAGATTCAACGAACCTCTACTCGATCGTTCCAAACTTTCGGTAGGGATTGAACTGAAACAGCGGGTAGTCCGGTAACTGCTAATTGCGACACGGCGGAAACGCCAGCGGTGTCCTGGTTACGCCCCGCATGTCGGTCAACGCAGGCGCGGCGGTCTCATCCCACTGCTTGCCACAATTTCCGCAGCGCAGGGCGTCGCCGCCGTGTCGCTGCAGGCGCTGAATGAGAAAGCCGCCACACTCCGGGCAGCCTATGGACGGCTGCTTGCCCTCCTCGGGCGTGGTCTCGATCTTTGTCAGCGAAGTGCCTCTGGTCAGTCGTGTGGCTGTCGATTGCATACGCTCCTCGCGTTCGGCGTCTATCTTGCCCTGCTCGGCGGCCAGGTAGTCTGTCAGGTCGTGGGACAGGTTTCGACCGAACAGCTCCGTGCATGCCCATACCAGTGCGTCGGCCCGGTTCGGGCTGTCCCTGCCCTTATAGCCCACGGTCGTGAAGTTAATCAGCTCCCGCTCCAGTTTAGGGAAGTCGCCGACGTGGTGCACCATGCCGCGTTCGTACATGGCGGAGATCGGCTCGGCGCGCACGTGTTTGCCGACGCTGGCTGACACCATGCGGACTAGCACATTTGGCGCCTACCGGGTTGGTCGTCAATGCGCACCCTGAATCACGGCGCGACACATGTCGCCGCCGAAGCTCTTTTTCGGCCACAACCCGGTCCGCCTGCCAGCGGCCATACTAGATCACGCACTGCCGGGCCCCAGGTGACGCGACCCTGGAACGGTTGAGCCCCCTACAGGCGTTGTTCGTCGGCAAAGAGCCGCTGTTCGTCGATTCCGCCGGTCGATTGGCGGTTAGGTTCCGTATACTCCGAGCATGCTGGAAGTGAAAGGGCTGCACAAGCGTTACGGCGACCTGGTGGCCGTGGAGGAGGTCTCGTTTGTGGTGCGGGCGGGTGAGACCATCGGGCTGCTCGGGCCCAATGGCGCCGGGAAAACCACTACGGTTTCGATGATCGCGGGCCTGCTGCGGCCGGACCGGGGGCAGGTGCTCATCGATGGCGCCGAGGTGCGCCGCGAGAGCGACCCCCTCAAACGCAAGATGGGGCTGGTGCCGCAGGAAATGGCGCTGCACGACGAGCTTTCGGCGCGCGGCAACCTGGCGTTGTTTGGAGCACTCTACGGCATGCGCGGCCCGGGTCTGCAGCGCGCCATGGATGCCGCGCTTGACCTGGCCGGCCTGGCCGACCGCGCCAAGGACAAGGTGGCCACGTTCAGCGGCGGCATGAAGCGCCGGTTGAATCTGGCGACGGCGCTGCTGCACGACCCGCAGATTCTGCTGCTGGACGAGCCCACCGTTGGCGTGGACCCGCAGAGCCGCAACGCCATCTTCGGCAATCTGGAAGAATTCCGGAGGCAGGGGAAGGCGCTGGTCTACACCACCCATTACATGGAAGAGGCCGAGCGCCTGTGCGACCGGATCATCATCATCGACCACGGGAAGGTGATCGCCAACGACAGCCTCGAGGCGGTGCGGCGGCTGGTGCCCGCGGTCAATGTGATCGAAATCGAGATTGAGAAGGCTGGGGCAGATGGCTGGTACGCGGACCTGGGCCTGTTGCCGGACGTGGAAAGCGTGGACCTGCAGGGCGCCATTCTGCGCGTGGCGGTGCGCGACCTCACCGACACGTCGCCGCGGGTGCTGGAGTGGCTTCGCCAGCACGGCTACCGGTACGGGCATCTGGCCAGCCAGCGGGCTGACCTGGAAACCGTGTTTCTGACTTTGACGGGAAGGAGCGTAAGAAACGCATGAACTTCACGGCATTCAACGCCACGGCCTTCAACGCACTGGTGCGGCGCGACCTGCACCTGTTTTTCATCGACCGGCGCGCGGTGACGATGAGCTTCGTGGCGCCGATTCTGATCGCGTCGTTCTTCGGGTACATTTTCGGCGGCGTCACCAACGAAGTGGCGCCTTCCAAGATCCGCGTGGCCGCGGTGGACCAGGACGGCAGCGAGATGTCGCGCAAACTGGTGGCCGCTCTTAGCGCCGACAAATCGCTGGAGGTGACCGCGGAACCACTCGACCAGGCTCGCGCGGACGTGCGGGTGGGCCACAGCGTGGTGGCGGCGGTAATCCCCAAAGGTTTCGAACAGCAGGCGGCGCGGGCCTTCCTGCGCGGTTCGGACAAGCCGGAGATCCAGTTGCTCTACGACCCCAGCCACTCGCCGGAACTGGCCATGGTGAATGGGATGCTGACGCAGCACGTGATGGAAGTGGTGAGCAGCGAAGTCTTCGCCGGCGCGAATTCGCAAAAGTACCTGGATAGCGGGCTGCGGGAACTGGATCGGGCGGCGGGAATCGATCCGGCCACCAAACGCGCGCTGCAGCAGTTGCTGGGAGCGGTCGGCCAGTTGAATGCGGGTGCGCAAGCCAATCCTCAGGGCGCGGCGGCGGCGGGCGGGTTCAGCATGCCGTTCACCGTGAAGCGGGAAGCCGTAACGTCGCGCCGCGGACAGGTTTACAACGGGATGGCGCACTCGTTCGCCGGCATGAGCGTGCAGTTCATTCTGTTCATGGGGATCGACGCCGGGATGATGATGATTTATCAGCGGCGCAGCGGACTCTGGAAGCGCCTGCAAGCGGCGCCGATTTCGCGGTTCGTGCTGATCGGCAGCCGGGCGGCCAGCGCGGCCATCATCGCGATGGTCATTCTGGGCGTGGTATTCAGCTTCGCGCGGCTGGTGTTCCACGTGCGTATCGAAGGCAGCATGCCTGGGTTCGTGCTGGTGTGCGCCGCGTTTTCGATCATGACCGCGGCCTTCGGTTTACTGGTAGCCGTGTTGGGGAAGACCCCCGAAGCTACGCGCGGCCTGGCGATCCTGGCGACGCTGATTCTGGTGATGCTGGGCGGATCGTGGGTGCCGACATTTTTGTTCCCGCAGTGGCTGCAAAGCGCCAGTTTCGCCGTGCCCACGCGCTGGGCCGTGGACGGCCTGGACGGAATGATCTGGCGCGGCCTAGGCTTTGACGCGGCACTGGCCCCGGTGGCGGCGATGCTGGGATTTGCGGCCGTCTTCGGCGCGCTGGCGGTGTGGCGATTCCGTTGGGATGCGCCGGCGTAGAGTTAGCGAGGCTCCGCCTCAGACCGAAAGTGTTCTTCACCGCCGAGACGCGGAGCCGCAGAGAGAGCGCTGAGGAAGACCAAAACTGATATGGCTTTCTGCATCGGTCGTAGTTTGTGACAATCCGCGGTTGGCGCGCAGAGGAAGCAGAGACACTCGCATGCTGACGCTGCGAGGCCTTTGCGGATGGTTGAGGCCGGGACCTTTACGCACCGCCGCGTGGCGATAGCCCACCCTTGTCTCGGCTTCCTTGCGCACAACCTGGCGTATACGGCGGTAACCCCACCTGTGTGCAATGCATGCCTCAGTGCCTCTGCTCTGCGACTTCCTCGGTGTCTCCGCGTCTCTGCGGTCAAATGAAACTTGACTCATTCGCATCACATTCGCGGATTCAAGTACTCTAGTCACGCCGTGGGCCGCAACTGGAAGGCGCCAAGGCTCAGGCCGATCATTCCCAGCAGGCCGCAGGTCCGGCTTATCGCCGCCAGGAATCCGCTTTCCGGACCCGTGGGTTCAGGCCCGCGCAACCGGCTCTCCGGACCGGCGAGTTGGATCAGCGATGGGTCACCGTAAACCGCGCCCAGCCGGTCGTACACTACCGTGTGGCCCTCGCGCAAAGCCTGAAGGATTCCCTGTTCGCCAGCTTCGCGCACGAACACATACGTGCGGCACAGGCCCACCGGCCCCAGGCCGTGATAGTCGGAGGAGCCAATCGCCGTGAGGCGCCAGCGCGCGAAAAACTCCTGGAACTCGCGGCGGGCATAACCGGTCGTGTAGATGATCGGTTGGACGATTTCCGCGCCATCCAGTTTGCGCATGGCCTCCTCGTCAAAGCCGGGCCAGAATTCCGCCAAGGGGTGCGCGGCGATGGCGATGCCGCCCTGGCGGTGTACTTCGTCAATGGCGGCGCCGGCCTTCAGCCTCCAACTGATGGTGTTCTCGATTCCCACCGCGATGAGGTGGTAGTCGGGCGATATGATTTCTTCGCCGGCCAGGACCGTGGGGCCTCCAATCAGGCGTGAAAACCAACGGCCCATTTGGCCGGCCATCACCTGGTCGTGGCCCGTGATGGCAATGGCGTCCAGACCCTGGCGGCCGGCTTCGAGTACGACGTCCCAGGGCCACAACGTGCTGGCGCTGAACGGGAACGTGTGGACGTGAGTGTCCAGCGCCAGCACACGGTACGGCCCCAAAGGGTATTGCCCCAAGATCAGCGGCGGATGCGGGCGTGGCGCGTCCGACCACGTGCCCGCCGCCAGCGCGATTGCCAGCAGGCACCAGGATGCGGCGCGCGCTGCCTGGATCGCCGTCGCCTTCATAGCCCCAACCTCGACGCCACCGGCGGCCAGATGGAAGATGCCATGAACCACAGAAGCCACAGGGGCCACGAAATCACCCGGTGCCACACCAGGGCTCTGCCGGGGCGATGGTCCAACACCGAGCGAAAGAAACGCAGGTCGATGTAGCACGACCACGCCAGCACGGCCGGCGCGGCAATCAACAGCCAGAACGGATTGGTCCACACGAAAGCTTCCATGCCCGGCAGCCAAGACCAGATAGCGGCGAGACCGGTCAGCCACAGCAGCCAGGGGCCGAAGCCGGCAAAGAAGCGATCGATGGCCTGAGCCGGCGAAATGGTCCGCAGTTTGCCGCGGCAGACCACGGCCAGGGCGGCGGTCTCGATGAGCGGCACGAAGCTCCAGTACACTGTGGCCGGGCCGGCCAGCCGCAAGGTCAGGCGGCCCGAAGTGAACAACGATACGGCACAGCCGAAGATCAGCGCGAGTAGAAAGGGTCGCCGCAGGGCGAGCATCAAGTCAGACCGGCAGGGCACAGGTCCCGGTAAAACGGGCAACGCCGGCAGCGCTCGCCTTCGTTCAGCGGGAATTCCAGCTTGGACTGCGCCTCCTGAAAATCGCGCACCGTTTGTTCCGGCCGGTCGAGCAGCGATGGCGCCAGATCTACCGCAATCAGCCGGTTCGGCCGCAGGAAGTGCAGCCAGGCGCGGTCCGGGGGACGGCCGGCCACACGCTCCACCGCCAGGGCGTACAGTTTCAGTTGCAATTCGTAGTCCCGCGCGCGCTGGTGCGCTTCCACCGCGCTAACCTCATCGGTCTTGTAGTCTACCACCACCAGTTCGCCGCCCTCTTCGAACCAGAGGTCCACCTGCCCGCGGATCACCAGATCCTCCACGGCCATCAGAAAATCGAATTCGCGTTCGATGCGCGTGGCGCGCGCGGCCCGCCGCCCCAGACTGCTCTGGCGGAAAACTTCAGCCAGGTGCAGCGCCTCCGGACTGGCATTGGGGACCGGTGTTCCGGCAAGCAGGGCGTGGACCTGGGTGCCGAATTCGCCGGCCGAGAGGTCGCGGTCTTCTTCGGACTCGGTGGGTTCCGTGTCCGCCAATTTCGGGCGGCGGCCCGCAAAACCGAGATAATGGCCCAGGTAATACTGGCGAGGGCACGCGGCGAATTTGGCTAGCGCGGTGACCGTGGCGTTGGTGTCCTGTTGCTCGGCGACTTGTGGAGGCTGGAGAAACACCACTCCCTTACGGTCGTGGCTCGGATGGGCGTCGCGCGTCGGATCGGCGTCGCGCGTCGGATCGGACGTGTGCGTCGGATCGGAGGCGTGCGTCGGATCGACCTCCCGCGCGGCATCGGCGTCGTGCGTCACATCGACCTCCCGCGTGGGATCGACGCCGCCCGTTCGTTCAGAGCCGCGCGCGTCAGCAAGCGGTTGCCCTTCGGGCGCGCGGTCCGTCACCAAAAGTTTCAGCTTCCACGGTTTGCCGTCCGGCGCGGCAAAGGGCCGCACCTCCTCGCCCAGTCTCTCGACATCGATGCGCAGCTTCTTCACCACATCCCCGGCCCAGTTGGCGGGCTTGCGGTCCCCTGTCGAAAAGCTCAGGACGAGATGCTGTTCGGCGCGCGTCATGGCCACGTAGAGCAGGCGATCGCTTTCGTCGGACTCGCGCTGCTTCCATTCGCTGCGGAGTGCGTGCATATACAAGTCGTCCTTCTCGTCGCGCTTGGCCGGGTTGCGCCAGCGTGCGCCCAGGCCGTGATGCCGCGAGAAGGCCACCACCGGCGGGCTACTCTCCACCCCCTTGTGCAGCGCCGCCACAAAGACCACCGGAAACTCCAGGCCCTTGGCGGAGTGCACAGTCATGATCTTGATGGCGTTGGCGGAATCCTCGGGCGGCGCATCGGGTTCGCGCGGATTAGAGTCGCGCACCAGCGACAACTCCTCCACGAAGTCGTCGAGCGACAGGCGCGCCGCGGCGTCGCGGGCCTGGGCCAGAAACTTGTCGATGTTGGCGGCGCCGCGGGGGCCGGATTCGGGAACGTAACCGCAATCGTCGATGGCGGCCAGCAGCAGCCGATCGAACGAAACATATTCGCGGCGGCGGCGCCATTCGCCAAGACGGCCGGCGAAGCGGCTCAGCTTCTGTAGATCGTCGGGCGCAAATTCGGCCGCGGAGGCGTCCACGTGCAGCAGCGTGGTTGCAAGGTCGCCGATCGTTTTCAGCCGCAGCAGAGCTTCGTCGGAAGCTTCCACCAAAGGCGAGCGCAGCACCACCGCCAGGCTGATTTCGTCGCGCGGGTTGGCTATCACGCGCAGCAGGTGGGTGAGGTCGTTCACTTCGCGAGTCTCGTAAAAGCCCTTGCCGTAGTTGACCAGGTAGGGAATTCCGGCGGCGTCGAAGGCGTCGGTGAAATCGGAGATCACCTCGGTGTTGCGGACCAGCAGAGCCATGTCCTTATACTCAAACTCGGCGCGAAGGCCGGCTGCGCGCTGTGCCAGCCATTTCGCCTCGGCCTGGAGGTTGGGCGCCACAATCAACTCCACGGACTCCGGCCGCTCGGTGTCGAATTTCCGCCCGGCCACCAGCCGCCGGGTCTCGATTCCTGCCGCGCCGTCCGCCATGGTTTCCACCGCGCTGAGGATTTCGGCGCGGCTGCGGAAGTTGTCCACCAGTTGCACCAGGTGCCGGCCGCTGCGCGCAATCTCGTCGCGGTAT
>DATMNI010000335.1:0-4173 GCA_035570275.1 Candidatus Acidiferrales bacterium
ATGGCGATGTCGCCGGGCTCGATGCCATCGTCGGTGTTTTCGAGGATGCGGATTTGCCAGCCGCCATCGGGAGCCACGATCTTGGGCTGGGACCGGCGCGACAATCTGAGCTTTTCGGCGAGCCCGGCGCGGTTGAGGGCTTCCAGTTCGGCATTGAGAGCGCGGCGGACCTCATCCACGATGCGGGGGAGGATGCCGCGCAGGCGCTCCATGTCGTCGGGGTGGAGGTAAACGTGGTAGATGGCGGGGGGCAGGATGGAGTAGTGGAGCGGTTCGAGGCCCTCCCTCATGTTGCGCACGATTTCGAGGATGATCTCCCGCGCGGTGGCGGGATGGCTGGTAGTAGAACGGTCCATAGACAGAACCTAAATACGATGATAACAGCGGGGGAGTTCCAGGGGCCGGGGGGCAGGGGCCGGTGGCCAGTGGCCAGTGGCCGGTGGCCGGTGGCCGGTGGCCGGTGGTTAGTGGCCGGTGGCCAGTGGCCGCCGCCACGGGGTCCGGATTGTGACGCATCTTGCGAGACTCTTTAGAGATTTGCGTGGCGAATAGAAATAGTTTGTTTTGTGATCGTTGCATGGGAGTCGATGGGAATTGGTGACGCATCGGTGCGGCGTTTTCCCGAAGATGCGTCACAGGCCTTTGGGAGCAGATCCCGGGCAGGAGCCGCGGGCCGGAGAGTGGCGCATGGAAAGTGACGAAACGAAGCCAATTCCAGGGGGACCGGATTGAGGGAAGGACGTCCATAAATGCAAAAGGGCAGGACCGCGATTGAGGCGGACCTGCCCTACGACATTAACGGTAGCACGGCGCCGGGAGAGAAACACCGGGGTGGAGGCGCAATCGGCTGAAAACAATAGGCAAATTTCGGCTCCAAGGTTTGTCATGAGGGCAGCAGGGGGGACCATTCGGTGGGGCTATCCTGCGAGGGGCGGCCGATTGGGCCGCGTGACGAACGAGTACGCCGGTGTTCGCCCGTTGCCGCGAGCGGCGTTTCACGGGAGGAATCCTCCTGAGCCGGGCCCGCTCCCGGTCGCTTCTCAGCATTGTCCGAGTATCGCGTGATCTGCCCGGAGCTGCGGGCGAGAATGAGCCGCCGCCACCCGTGCCCAGATTATGCGTGCTCACTCTTGTCGCAGTGTGGTCGCAGGATCTACCCTCGTGGCCCGCCGAGCGGGAATATATCCGGCGACGAGGGCGACGGCCGATAGAACACCTGCAGCCAAAACCATCGTCGTTGTGTCGCGCGGCGCGAGTCCATACAACATTTGTTGGAGCAGGCGCGTGGCGGCGAGGGAAATCAGGATTCCGGCAGTTAGGCCGCCGGCCACCACTGCGATGAGGTCTCGCATGACGAGGGTCAGAATCGAGGTCGGCTGCGCCCCCAGTGCCATTCGCACGCCGAATTCCTTTTGCCGCTGCGTCACCGAATAGCTGAACGTGCCGTACAGACCGATCATCGCCAGTACCAGGGCCAGCGCGCCAAAGAAACCCGAAAGAAGCGCCGACAAACGCTCCTGAACCAACGAATCGTTCACCTGATCGGCGAGTATGTGGAAGTCAGGAGCAATTGCACTACTCACTCCGGCGACCGCGCGACGAGCGGGGGAAATCAGCTCTGACGGTGGGATCGCAGTACGCAACTCCACACTCCCCCAGCGGAGTGCATACCCCAGTCTGTCCTGGCTAACGGGCAGGAAAGCAATGGGGCGATTCTCCTCACGCAGCGAAAGATACCTGGAGTCTTCTACCAGTCCCACAACCTCGACTGGGTATGCTGTCGGCGCGCCCTCTAGATACGGCCTCCCGATCGGGTTCAAGCCAGGAAAGAACCGACGAGCAAAAGCCTGGTTGACGATAGCCACGGCGTGCGAACTCCCCGTATCGGAGCCGCTGAAATTACGCCCTGCGAGCAATCGCAATCGCAGGGTTGGCAAGTAGCCCGGAGAGATGTAATCCTCGTAGACCCAGAAGTCCACCGACGCTTCCTTCCAGCTGGTGTGAATACTATTGTTCTGGACTCTGTTGCCTGAGATCGGGGTGATGTTCGCACGGCCGGTTGAAAGAACACCGGGCAAGGCGCTCAGACGGCTTTCGATTTCCTCCCAAGTGGCCGCCTGCCGGTCTGCTGGAATTCTTGCCACCCCCAGATCAGCCTGCACGAGCAGGACGTTATTGCGGTCGAAACCGACGTCCATCGTCACCAGCTTCGCGAAGGTTCTCAGCAGTAGCCCCGCAGCCACCAGAAGAACAAGTGAGAGCGCCACTTGTGAACCAACCATCCACCTGCGTACCTGAAAATGCGATCGCCCTGCTTCCGAAGACTGCCCGCCCTTTGTTGCGGAACTCAGCGACACGCGCGTCAAGTGCAGAGCTGGCAGCAGACCGAAGACAAGGGCAGTGAGCCCGGCAACCGCAACAACGAATACAAATATGCGAGTGTCGAAGGAGAGGTCGAGGACTACCGCGTTTCCGGCTGTCGAGATAGAGTGCACCAGCAAGGCTGAAGTCCAGCGCGCGAGAAGGGCGCCGAGCAGCACGCCGCCTGACGAGAGCAGGACGCATTCGGTCAGCATTTGGCGAATCAAACGCGTGTGACCGGCTCCCAGTGCCCGCCGTACTGCGAACTCTTTGTCGCGCGCTGCGGCGCGAGCCAGCATCAGGCTCCCGAGGTTGGCACAGGCGATGAGCAGCACAAGTCCGACTACGATCATCAGGATTCGAAGTCGCTGGCCAAATTGTTGCCGTAAACGAGAAATGCCCGATGCAATAGGAATTGCCGTCAACGCCATCTTCGACAAATACTGACGCTCCTCCGTTGAGGCGTCCGGGCGAATGAAGATCCTATTCGAGAGGATTCTGAGGCGCGACGTTCGCTGAGCGCTGCTCATCGTCGGATTGATTCGTCCCCCGACGTTCAGCCACCAAAAGTTCGCACTGTCCAGTCGAGACACCTTTCCGTCGACGATCACTGTCGCGCAAAGGGGCAGCGCGAGGTCGAACTGCTCCCCCACTTCCATACCGAAAAAGCCGCGTGGCGCAATGCCGATCACTTCAACGGCTCGGTCGCTAATAGTGAGTGTGCTGCCAATGGCGCTCTTCGCCCCGCCAAAGTGGTCCTGCCAGAAGCCATAGCTGAGTACGGCTACGGCGGGGCAGCCGCGCCGGTCATCCGCGTCGGAAATCAGGCGTCCCGCAGTGGCGTGCAGTCCCAGGGCGCGAAAAAATCCGCCGCTGACCCAGAGTCCATTTGCCGCACGCATCGCCTCGCCCTGAGTAAGATCCAACCTAGCCCGGTTACCCCAGGCGAACACCTCGGTGAAGACGTTCTGGTGGTCGCGCACCTGCTCCCACGCCGGATTGGTAAAGACGGTCGAGTCACTGCTCGAATCCGGGGCGCGGTATTGCATCTGCCTCAACTCCTGAGGCCGCTCCACCGGCAGATATTTCAAAATGACAGCATCCAACAGGCTGAAAATAGCGATGTTCGCGCCAAGTCCCAGGGCCAGGGACAAGACCGCCACCGCCGTAAAGCCAGGACTGTTCTTCAGGATGCGGAGGGCATAGCGAACATCCTGGGTGGGCGTGTCGAGCCAGTGGAGCTCCAATTACAACCCCTCTCTGAATATTCAGGCGTTTTTGTGCCGAACAGAACCGAACGTTCATCAACGCCAGGGAACCATCTTACACCGGATTGTTTGTCGGCGACTCGGAGCAAGTCCGGTCCGGATTCCCCGTGAATTGCCCAGCCCTGCCACTTGGCTGGGAAACGCGCTAGCCGTAGATGTGAAATCGGGCGCTCCGAGCGGATTGTCGGCCACCCTTCCAAAGCGTGCCGTGTGGGCCGCCCGCGAAGGCCAATGGACGAGTGCGCCGTTAACCAGGACCTCTCCGCTTCCCGATCGGATATATTAAGCTAGATCAGTCCTGAGCCGCTAAAAGTTCCTCCCGGCGAAGAGAACCTGTGCTTGAATCCCTTCGAACTACGAATCATACTGGCGCTTGGGGTTGCAGAAACCGGCCATTGACAAAAGATTAAGGAGGACGCCGATCATGGGTTCGACCAGACGCACCTTATTGGCAGCGGGCGCCGCGGCAGCAGCTACGGCCGCCGTGCCGCGCGTATTTGCTCAGCAGGCGGGCAAAGCAGGAGCCGGCAAGTTCTACGAAAAA
>DATMNI010000336.1:0-40360 GCA_035570275.1 Candidatus Acidiferrales bacterium
GGTAGGCGCTACTGGTCACGATCAGGCGATCCATCGCCTTGACGCTCCAGTTGGCGGAGACGAACTCGGAAGCGAGCCAGTCCAGGAGCGCGTGGCTTTCGGGCTTGTCTCCCATGGTGCCGAAATCGTTGGGCGTGCGTACGATTCCATCGCCCATGCGGAACTGCCAGATGCGGTTGACCATGACGCGCGGGGTGAGCGGATTCTCCGGGGATGCAAGCCAGTTGGCCAGGGCTGTGCGGCGGCCGGTGGCTGCGGTGGGAATCTGGTAGCCGGCTTTGAGCACGAAGGGGACGGACGGTTCGACGCGATCGAGCTGGCTATGCGGATCGCCCAAGCGCAATATGTAGCTTCGTGGAGCGTCCTCGCCGGTGTTGACGAAAGCATAAGCGGCGCCCAGCGGATCGGGCGCGGTGGCTTCCACTTCATGCAGGCGCTCGCGCAGTTTGGCGCGCTCGGCTTGCACGGCAGGGGGCATGGCGGCGACGATTTCGTCCCAGGTGGGTTTGAGCTGCGTCTCGGCGTCGGCGGCAAGACGTTTCTGTTCGGCGGTCCGCTTTTCCTTGGGGATATCGAGGGCTTCGCGCAGTTTGGGATCCAACTGGGGCTTGTGTGCTTCGCGGAGTTGCAATTCAAATGGTTTGGCCAACGACTTGAGCGCATCATCGATGGGAGATAAGCGCTCCTTGTAGGCCTTCTGAGCCGCCTCCCACGCGGCTTTTTCGTCCGCGGCAGCGATCTCGACATCTTTGCCTTTGGCGCCGGCGAAGACCGATTGAAGCGCGTAAAAATCACGCTGCAGAATGGGGTCGAACTTGTGGTTGTGGCAGCGGGCGCAGTTAATGGTCATGCCCAGGAAGGTCTGGCCCACGTTGGTGGCGATCTCGGTGAGCACCTCCTGGCGGCTCTCGGCGGGATCGATGTTGCCCGAAACCAGGTGCTCCGAGCCGGCGCGCAGATAACCGGTGGCGATGAGCGCTTCTGGGCTGCCCGCCCACATTTCGTCGCCGGCGATCTGTTCCTGAATGAAACGATCGTAGGGCTTGGCGGCGTTGAAGGATTGGATGACGTAGTCGCGGTAGCGCCAGGCGTTGGGGCGGTCCAGATCGAGCTCGTAGCCGTTGGTGTCGGCATAGCGGACTATATCCAGCCATCGCGTGGTCCAACGCTCCCCGTAGTGCGGCGATGCCAGCAGATGGTCCACCAGCTTTTCGTAGGCCGCGGGCGCTTTGTCGGCGAGGAAGGCATCGACTTCGGCGGGCGTGGGAGGCAGGCCGGTGAGATCGTAGGTGACCCGGCGGATCAGGCGGAGGCGATCGGCACGGGGCCCTGGCGCGAGGCTCTTTTGGCGTAGACCATCGAGGAGGAAGGCGTCGATGGGGGTGCGGATCCATGGATCGCGGAGCGCGGGAACGGGCGGGGCCGACACTTTTTGGAAGGCCCAATATCGGGCACGAGTGCCGATGAAGGACTGGTCTTGCGGGGATTGGGCGCAGGCGACTCCGACGGCCACCAGGAACGCCAGCGGCAGGGCCAGTTCAGAGCCGCGAGCGTTAGCGAGCGGTTTCGTGGTGTAACAGCTAGTGCTGCCGCAGAAGGTCCTTGCCATAATCGTTGCCGTTGGGCGTGCGTACGACCACGTGGATGTGCTGGCGCGTGGGCTGCTTGCGGTCGGCTGCCAGGACCGCCAGGCGGGCTGCAGATGATCGAATTCGATCAGGATCACCGGGCTGTGAATACGACTTCTCGGGTCGTCCAGCGGGAACATGGTCTTGGCGCACTGCCCGGCGGTCAGCACTCCGCGCGTCCAAAGGGGATGCGCGGCGGCGTGGGAACGGATGGTGGACAGACGCATCGGCGCCTCCTAGGCAGTTGGGTTCAATATATCATGCGGATGCAGGCGACCGGTGGCTGGAGTAGTATCCTGCAACGTGCATTGCAAACTTCCGCCCTGGAATTCTCACCCACAGCCTTTACGGGACGCGGGAAACGTACCAGCGGATGTTCGACCGCCGCTGGCAGCGTCGGATCACCCGTGATTATCTAACACAATCTCTTTTTGAACTTTGGCCGGAAGCCAGTCACCACCGAATTAAATATTCCCACCCCATCCCTTCAACAACATCCAAGCCAGCCGGGCCAAGACCCCCGAACCCCTCGTGTTTTGATGAAAGTAGGAGGTCTTATGACATCGCAAACACATGCTAACGCCTAACCGACAGAATTCCCAACAATCTATTGGCCCCATCATCTGCGGAGACATAGCTTCAACCCCCAGGCCTGTTCCTTCCAAACCCCATTTGTCGCCGTTTGGTTGGCAAAATGGCTTCTTTCGGCTAGGCGCAGGCGGTTTCGTTTCTTCGAGTTGGAGCTCAAAATGGGTTCGTTTGGTAATTCCGCCCGGCGATTCGCCGCCTGCGCCGAATCAACCATTAACCCCAAGAGACTCACGAAACGCCCTCAAAATCGGGAGCGGACCCCTGGCAGCCCCCAACCGCAAGTTAAGGGACAATCCATGACCGCCTCTCCCATCGCCTTCAAGCATCTTTAGGAGCGGCCGGTTGCCAGGTTGATTGCCAGGTTGATTGCCAGGTTGCCCGTGGCCGGTTGCATTCGGGTGGGAACTCCACTACTGTGGAGCTAAACTGGAGGTACAAGTTGCAGGCTACCGTTCATCCCTCGCCGGTCAGGGTGCCACAGGCGCCTTCGGCTCCGCCGGCGCCGGCGCGCAATATCGCGGTGGATACGTACCGCGGCTTCGTCATGCTGCTCATGATGGCGGAGATCCTGCAGCTCTCGCGAGTGGCGCAGGCGCTTCCCGGGAACTGGTTCTGGAGTTTCTTGGCATACAACCAGACGCACGTCGAATGGGCCGGTTGCTCACTGCACGACACCATTCAGCCGGGCTTCTCGTTCCTTGTTGGCGTCGCCCTGCCGTACTCCATCGCCAGCCGCCTGGCCAAAGGCGGCACATTGCGGAGCATGTTCTGGCACGCGCTCTGGCGGTCGTTCCTGCTGGTGGCTCTGGGGATTTTCCTGCGGTCCACCCATGCCACCCAGACCTACTTCACCTTTGAAGATACGCTGACGCAGATCGGGCTGGGGTATCCTCTGCTATTCCTGTTAGGGTTCGCGCAGCGGCGGTGGCAGTGGGCGGCGCTCGGGGCGATCCTCTTCGGCTACTGGCTGGCCTGGTCCATGTACCCGGTGCCGGGGATCGGATTTTTCGCGCATTGGGCCAAGAACAGCAACTTGGGCAACACCTTCGACCTGTGGTTCCTCAACCTGTTTCCGCACGCCAAACAATTTGTGGGGAACAGCGGCGGCTACCTGACGCTGAGCTTCATCCCCACGCTGGGTACCATGATCCTGGGGCTGATTGCCGGGAGTTGGCTGCGGAATTCGCGACACGGCATCCCCATGCGGCGGCTGCTGGTGGCGGGCGGCATCGGGGTGGCGTCCGGTCTGCTGCTGCATTTCGCGGGCGTCTGCCCGGTGGTCAAACGCATCTGGACGCCCAGTTGGACGCTGTTCAGCGGCGGGTTGTGCTTCCTGTTCCTGGCCGGGTTCTGCTGGCTGATCGAAGTGAAAGGCTACCGTAAGTGGGCGTTTCCGCTGGTGGTGATCGGGATGAACTCGATGGCGGCTTACCTGATAGCCCACCTGTTCGAGCGCTTCATTCTGGATTCCTTCCGGATTCACCTGGGTGGGCAAGCGTTTGCCTTCCTTGGAACGCCGTACGAGCCGTTGATGCGAGGAATCGCGGTGCTGCTGGTGTACTGGTTGATACTATTTTGGATGTACCGGCGCAAGCTCTTCCTGAGGGTTTGATTTCCCTGAGGGTTAGATTACGTACCATAAGAATTTTGAATTGGACTAGTACTTCCAGGCCGAGTAATCTGGTACTAGACAGGCCCCTGTAAGTCCTCTCACAAAAGGGGTTAAAAATGGCAAGAATTCTCCTACTCGGCTTGGAGCATACGCTCAACGCGGATCTGCAGCAGGCACTTATTCAGTTGGGCCATTGCGTCCAACTGGCGACATTGGAATCGCGCGCTCTGGAAACTACGGATGCGGAGTTGATTTTCGCGCCGTCGCTGGATTTGCGCGCCATCTTGGGGACACGCACCGACCTGCCGGTGGTAGTGGCCAGCCGGCTGCCAGAAGTTAGCGCCTGGCTGGATGCGCTGCAGGACGGAGCCGCCGATTATTGCGGAGCTCCCTTCGAGGCCGCGCAACTCGGCTGGATCCTCAATTCGACGCTCGGTGGCGCGCAGGCCCAGGCGGCGTAGGCTCCTCGTCAAGAAGAGCGCGCTTGCACGGAGTGTTTTACGGTTGTCCGGCTATCGATTGCCACCGACGGGCAACGCTGACTCCGCGGGAACCCGTTCCCAGCGAAGAACAATGATGGAGTGACCGCCGTGTTCGGCGCGCAGGATCAGCCGATTCCACGCGTTCTGCTGCCCTGGAGCTTCCAGGATTCCGATCTCGCCCGCCTTCCTGGGATTCAAGACATAGACGGTCCGGTTCCAGCCGTTTTGCGCTCCAGGCGCCTCGGGGGCACCGATCGACCTGGGGTCCGCGGTGAAGATGCGCAAGCCTTCGTGAGTCAATTCAGAGGGCAAGACCTGCACGCGGACGGGCGCACCGGGCAAACCTCCGGTCAGGTGTCCTTGCGACGCCTGATTGCCGAGAATCTGTATGGTTCCGCCCTTGGCGAGTTGACCTGTCCATATAATTTTCCCGGCCGTGGGACCTGGATCGACAGTGTTCAGCAGTGCAGGCATCTGCGGAAGTGTCGCCATTGCCGCCGAAGTATTCGCCGCGATCATGGGAGGCGCCGGGAGAAAGGTATCCGCGGGGCGCGGAACACCGGCGGGCGGCAGGACAAGCTGGCGACGCGCGTGCGCGGAAACATCAGGCGTCCGCCGAGCGCGTTCGATGTTGACGCGCACATCCGGGGGCGTCCGGTTCGACGGCAGCTCCACCAGCCCCACATACTGGAGTTCCGGCTCTCGTTCCCGATCGGACGGCCCGGCATCGGTCCCGTCTTTTTTCGCGGACCGATCATTCGCGGACCAGGCAGGGGGGCTGGCATCGATTGTTGCGCCTGGGGCGATTGTTGCGCCGGGGGTAATTGGGGCGGCGGCGATTGGGGCGCCCGTGGCGATTGGGGCGGCCGGCGCTCGGGTAGGCCCGAGGAACCGGCTGATTTCGGTGAGCTGGCTTTGATCCGCGCCGCGCACCGTCAGACGCACCAGCACATTGCCGGTGGTCCGCAGGTAGGTAATGTTGCCGGCGAGTAGATACTCCTGAGACAGTTCGTGGTGCACTTTGAGCGACCCATCCTCGATTTCGAGCGCGCCGCTCTGGCTGTGCCGGATGACGCGGGAGTTGCGGTTCCAGGCGATCTGCAGTTGGCCCCCCACATCGAGCGCGCGCAAGGACAGGCCCGCGGAAGCACGCGAGTTGCCGATCCAGAACGGCACGCCGGCCAAGGCGACGCCGGCCACTACGGCGAGGGCCCAGCTTCGTCGAGGGTAACTGAAAGCAGCCCTCCTCGGATCGCGAGAGACGGCTGCCGGCGACGGGCGCGATTCCGGGCGACTCCGTGGATCGCGAAAAATGGCCGGCGGCAGCGGACGCGGGGCACTATTCTGCAACCCAAGTTCGCGCGACGCTGGTTGCGGAAGCGCTGGTTCCATAAGCCCTGGTTCCAGAGGCCCTGGTTCCAGAAGCCCTGAATTGGCCGGAGCAGGCGCGGTGTCCCCCGGCGCGCCATTGCCGGGCAAAGGCATGCCTGGCTTGCCGCCCACCGGATTGCCGCCCACGGGACTGGCGGCCACGGGTTTGCCGCCCACCGGTCTGACGATGAACTCATGGCGCGAAGATGCCGCGTGAACCGATCCATCCGGCTCGCGAAAAAAGAAACCGGCGCGCATGGGATCGAAACGGTACGGGCGCAGTACCAGCGCGATTTGCCAGATTTCGGGAAAATACTGGTGGAATAACTGAAGGTCTTTTTCGGAGAGCTGAATCTCGGAACGGGTATGCGAATGATACCAGCCAACCGGCTGCATCCCGGAAAGGTTGCTATCGGTATCGGGCGAGGCCAGCAACGTGTCCAGCGCGCGCCGGTCGTTGTGCCAGAGCGTGAACGAAGGACCAAACGCATATTCGCAAGCCAGCGGCCGGTACGCCAGGATCTTCACCACATCGTGATCGCGGACGCCAAACAGAACGCCGCCGATCTCAACGCCCCCATGTCCCATTCGATTGAAGCCATCGTAGGCGGCGAGGCGAAGTTCCTCCATGACTGCCCGAGAGTAGTCCACCCGGACCGCGCAGCCGGCGGCTTGCCAGACGTCGAATTCCGCATCCAAAGCCGTGGAGTTCATGATATTCCGCAAGCTTTCTCCTCCAGCTTATAAGCGAAACGCCGGCGGGAACAATCGTACTCGGCGGCCACCTGTTCGATAGATTACCATTGGCACGATGTGCTCCTGGTGGGCCGCGCCGCTTTGCGGTCTATAGATTACAAATCGGCGCGATGTGCTCTTGGTGTGTCGCATCGCTTGCGGTATAAGGAATCCATGACACTGCGGGCTCTGGTGACGATGCGGGCTCTAGTGGGATTGTTTGCAGTCAATCTCACGTTAGCGGCACAATCCGGTTCCCTTCATGTTGTGGTTTTGGAAGGCGACGGCGCGATCAATAACATCCGGGCGCCGCGCGCCAAGGAACCGGTAGTGCGCGTTGAGGACGCCAATAACCAGGGTGTCGCGGGGGCCGTGGTAACTTTCCTGCTGCCAGCCGGCGGCGCCGGCGCCGTCTTCGGAGACGGCGGCAGCAGCCTGACGCTGACTACGGACGATCGCGGGGAAGTGGTGGCGCGGGGGCTGCATGCGAATCGGATAGCTGGAACATTTCAGATTCGGGTCGGCGCGTCACAAGGCGGCCGGACGGCGGCGGCTTCGATCTCGCAGACCAACGTGGACCCGGGATCTCACACCTCGTCGCACAAGATCGCGCTGCTAGCCATTCTGGGCGGCGCGGCGGCAGGGGGCGCGGCGATGGCATTCCGCGGAGGAAAAGCCAAGGCCGCATCGCCGGCGCCAGCGGCTACCATCGTCGTGCCTGGAACTCCGGCCTTTGGCGGACCGGAATAGCCCGACGCATCGGAGAAGCTGGCGAATGTGGCAAACCCTTCGGATTCTGGTCACCCGTGGCTCTTCGGCGGAGACAACATCACGCCGCGATATGATTATTCCGGCGGACGAAAGGGCGGCGGGTTCGGACCAATGAACGGCAGTCTCCAGCACGCGGCTCGGAGGCTTCTCTTTCTGCTGGCGGTGGTGCTGGCGCCCGCGGCCAGCGTATGCCAGGCGAAGCTCCAGATCACCACCCAGAATCTGCCTTCCGGAATTGTGAGCGTGCCGTATTCGCAGGCCCTGACGGCCACGGATGGGAAACCGCCTTACGCGTGGTCCGTGTCCAACGGGGCACTGCCCGCGGGACTGGCGCTTAGCAGCGGTGGCGTTATCAGCGGAACCCCTCAAAGCAGCGGGACTTCCCAGTTCACGGCCAGAGTGCGGGATGACGATGGCAATACCGACACGCAGGTCCTGCGGATTACAGTCAACTCCAACCCGGTGATCACCGCCACCTCCTTGCCGAACGGCACCGTGGGAAGGGCGTACTCGCAGTCGATTCAAGCTTCGGGCGGATCGCCGCCTTATACATGGTCGGTGGCGGGCGGATCGCTGCCGGCGGGGTTGAGTCTGGCGGCGGGCGGGACCATCTCAGGCACGCCGGGTAGTGCCGGATCGAGCGGCTTTACGGTGCGGGTGACGGATAGCGCGTCGGCATCCGCTACGGCCGTACTGTCGCTAACCATCAACCCGCCGGCTTTGGGGATTACGACGTCGTCGCTGCCCGCCGGCACAGTCGGCGCTGCCTATTCGCAGGCGCTCGGAGCTTCCGGCGGATCGCCGCCGTACTCGTGGTCCGTGGCGAGCGGATCGCTTCCGGCGGGGTTGAGTCTGGCAGCGGGCGGGACCATATCGGGCACGCCGGGCAGTGCCGGATTGAGCAGCTTCACGGTGCGGGTGACGGACAGTGTGTCGGCATTCGCTACGGCCGCACTGTCGCTGACCGTCAACCCGCCGGGATTGGGGATTACGACATCGTCGCTGCCCGTCGGCACCGTCGGCGCTGCCTATTCGCAGGCACTCGGTGCGTCGGGCGGATCGCCGCCGTACTCGTGGTCGGTGGCGAGCGGATCGCTTCCGGCGGGGTTGAGCCTGGCAGCGGGCGGGACCATATCGGGCACGCCTGGCACTGCCGGATTGAGCAGCTTCACGGTGCGGGTGACGGACAGCGCGTCGGCGATCGCCACGGCCGCACTGTCGCTGACCGTCAACCCGCAGGTATTCGGGATTACGACGTCGTCGCTGCCCGCCGGCACGGTCGGCGCTGCCTATTCGCAGGCGCTCGGCGCTTCCGGCGGGTCGCCGCCGTACTCGTGGTCGGTGGCCAGCGGATCGCTTCCGGCGGGGTTGAGTCTGGCGGCGAATGGGACCGTAGCGGGCACCCCTGGCGGTGCCGGATTGAGCAGTTTCACGGTGCGGGTGACGGACAGCACGTCGGCATCCGCCACCGCCGCACTGTCGCTGACCATCAACCCGCCAGTATTGGGGATTACGACGTCGTCACTAGCCGCCGGGACGGTCGGCGCTGCCTATTCGCAAACGCTCGGTGCTTCCGGCGGCGTACCGCCTTACGTCTGGACGGTAAAGACGGGGCCGCTGCCGCCAGGCCTCGCGCTCGATCCGGCCAGCAACGCGATTGCTGGGACGCCGATTGCGAACGGCGCCTTCGCTTTCACGCTGCAGGTAGCGGACGCCAGCGGCGGATCGGCTGCGCGGATTTATACGCTGGCGGTGAGTCTGCCCCCGCCACCCGCCGTGAGCCTGAACGGTCTGCCGGACCCGGCGAATGCCGCCGCCCAACCGGCGTTCAACGTATCGCTGCCGGCACCCTACCCCGTGCCGCTCACGGGCCAGATCGTACTGACCTTCACCGCCGATGCGGAGGTACCAGTCGATGACCCAGCCGTCCAGTTCGCTACCGGCGGACGAACCTTGAATTTTACGATTCCTGCCGGCAGCACGACGGCGGTTTTTTCAGCTAGCCAGATGGCATTGCAGACCGGGACAGTGGCGGGCACGATCACTCTGACTCTTGGGCTGCAATCGGCCAAAGGCGAGGTGACGGCAACCTCGACGCGCACGCTGCACGTGCCTCGCGCCGCTCCGGTCGTGAGCACGGTGCGGGTGGTGCACACCGCGGGAGGATTCGAGCTGCACGTTACGGGTTACTCGACACCGCGACAGGTCACGCAGGCCGCGGTCCAGCTCACGCCCTCGGCGGGGGGCAACCTGCAAACCACGCAACTGACGATCCCGCTGACCGACCTGGCCGGCAACTGGTATCAGAGCGCGGCCTCCAGCCAGTTCGGCAGCCAGTTCACGCTGGTGCTGCCATTCTCGATTCAGGGGGATGTGGCGGCAATCGACTCGGTGGGCGTCAGCCTGGTTAACAACCAGGGAAGCTCGCCCGCGGTAAGCGCGAAATTCTGAGGCGCGTTTGTGGGGCAGGTTGCCAACCTGCAGCGGATTGTTAATCCGCCTGCGCGATGCGGCAGCGAGCCAGACTGCGTTTTGCAGCCTTGATCGTCGCCGCCAATCGATTCGCTTCAAATCGATTCCGAGCGGAATTAATCTAGTCTACCCCGACGCGAGCTAAGGTTCCCATCGGAAACGGCCGATATGTGCAGTGAAGACCATGCGACTGATTGTCCGTTCGTTCCGTTGTGTCTGCGCGCTGGGGTTGGCCACGCTCGCAGGTCGAAGCCAGACCGGCCTTGGCGATGCCAGCCTGGAGCAGCTTCTCAATGTGGAAGTGACCTCCGTATCCAAGAAAGAACAAAAGCTTTCGCAGACCGCCGCCGCTGTCTTTGTCATCAGCCAGGAAGACATCCGGCGCTCCGGAGCCGTACTGCTGCCGGATCTGCTGCGCATGGTGCCCGGCGTCCAGGTGGCCCAAATCGACGCCAACGCCTGGGCCATCACCATCCGTGGCTTCAACAGCCAGTATTCGAACAAAGTCCTGGTCCTGGTGGACGGGCGGTCGGTCTATACCCCTTCGTTTTCGGGTGTGTACTGGGACCAACTGGACATGCCGCTGGAAGATATCGAACGCATCGAGGTGATCCGCGGTCCCGGCGCCACCATGTGGGGGGCCAACGCCGTAAACGGGGTGATCAACATTATCACCAAGAACTCCAAGTCGACTCAGGGTGGGCTTGCCTCCGCAAGCGTTGGCACGGATGCCGATGCCCAAGGGCTGTTGCGTTATGGCGGACGGCTGGGGCAGGGTTCGGGGGACGGCGCCACTTACCGGGTTTTCGCCAAGTACACGCGACAGGGCTCGGGGACTCTGGAGAATGGTTCGGACGGCGCCGACGGGTGGTCCCGCGTGCAGGGCGGGTTCAGAACCGATTGGAATCTGTCGCCGCGCGACGCGTTCCACGTCGAGGGCGACCTGTTTTCCAACCGTGAAAGCCAAACCAGACAAGCGTCATTTGTGACGGGGTCGCTTGACCCCTCTTTCAGACAGGACATCCGGACGGCAGGCGGAAGCCTGTTGTCCGGCTGGAGTCACACCTCCGCCAGCGGATCTGAAACCTCCGTAAAGGCGTACTACGATACCTACCGGCGCGACAATCTGGGAGAGCCGGAGTACCAGCGGACCTTCGATCTGAATGCTCAACAGCACCGGGTTGCCGGCCGCAACGACATCGTATTCGGACTGGGGTACCGGGCGCTCCTGACCGGACTCCCGCCAGGCTATGCGTTTTCGCTGGTGCCGGCCAAACGCACGGATAGCCTGTATTCGGCATTCTTGCAGGACGAGATTCGTCTTGCCGACACTCTCTGGCTTACTCTGGGCTCCAAGGTGGAGCATAATGCGTACACGGGTTTCGAATATGAGCCCAGCGCGCGGCTGGCATGGGCTCCCAGCACCAGGCACACCCTCTGGGCCGCGGCATCCAGAGCCATTCGCCAGCCCTCACGCGAGGAGGTGGGCATCGTTGCGGACCTCGCCGACATTCCCCTGGACGCCACCACCACGATGGCCCTCCGGCTATATGGCAACCCCCGCCTGCATTCCGAAGAACTCCGGGACTTTGAAACCGGCTACCGGAGCCAACTGACTAAACGCGTCTCGCTCGACTTGGCGGCGTTCCTCAGTTTTTACAACCATCTGTCAACCATCGAACCACAAAGCCCTGTGGTGCATCCTGGACCGGCCGGGATCATCGTCGAAATACCTTCGGTTTATGCCAACCTGGGCCACTCAACCAACTACGGTGGTGAATTGGCCCTCAACTGGAATGTGAGTTCGCACTGGCGGCTTAGCCCCGCATGGACCGTCATCCACGTCAACACGGGGCTGGACCCCATTTCGAAATCGGCGCCGTTTGCCGACAATGCGCCGCGCAACAGCTTTCAGATTCGTTCGCAACTCAACCTCACGCGAAGGCTGAGCTGGGACCAGACTCTTTGGTGGAACCAAAGAGTGCCGGATGGATCTGTGGCCAGCCACGTCCGGCTGGATTCCATTTTGTCCTGGAAGGTTGGCGAACATACCCAGTTCAGCCTGGTGGGCCAGAACCTCGTGAGTCCGGCGTATCTCGAATTCGGCGACTCCGTCGGTGTTGTGGGAACCAGGGAGGGCCGCAGCATCTACGGAAAGATCACGTGGAAATTCTAACCACTTGCGCGACCGTATCGTCCTGGCTGTTTCGGCTGTTAGCGCTCTTGCTGGCGCTTCAGGTCTGTCCGGACCTTCTGGCAGCCACCAATCCGGCCACCAATACGGCCAACGAATACGCACTCAAAGCGGCGTTTCTGTACAAGTTCGCCAGTTTCGTGGTCTGGCCGGATTCCAATGCGTCGGAGCCGCTTTGCATCGGCGTGGCGGGGGACGACCCGTTTGGCTCCGCGTTGGACGAAGTAGTGAAGGGCAAGTCCATCAATGGGCGGACCTTCGAGATCCGCCGCTTCGCACCGGGACAGATGCCGGGCAACTGCCAGATCCTTTTCATCAGCGGGTCGGAGAAAAACGGGTCGGAGAAAAACGGATCGGAGAAAAAGAAGTTGCCCGCCGTCCTGGACCACGTGCAGGGTGTTCCCATACTGACGGTGGGAGATATGGCCGGCTTCTGTGAAAGCGGCGGGATGATCCGTCTTGGTCTGGAGGACAACCGCATAATCATTGAAATCAACCCCGCCGCGGCGGAAAAGGCCGGACTTCAGTTGAGCTCCAAGCTGCTCGGCGTAGCCAGGATCGTCCGGTCGGCACGAAACGCCAAATGAGCGCCCCTATGCACCGGTTGCGGAATCTTTCGATCAAGCACAAACTCCAGGCAATCATTATGTCCACGGTGGTTGCGGCTCTGCTGGTGGCTTCCGCTGCGCAGTTGGTATCGGAAGCCTTCGGGCTGCGCGACTCCATGAAGGCTGGGTCGCACATGCTGGCAGGGATGATCGGGGAAAACAGCACGGCGGCGCTGAGCTTCGGCGATCGAAACTCGGCGTACGAACTCCTGCAGGGCCTCAAAGCGCAACCGTCCGTGATAGCCGCCGCCATCTATTCCGCCGATGGCCGTGTCTTCGCCAGTTACGCGCGAGCCAGGGGCTCTGAAATTATCCCGGCTGGCGCCGGCGCCGACCGCGGCGCTTTCGAGAACGGCCGCCTGATCGTGGTTCATTCCGTGGTTCTGAATGGACAAGCGCTGGGCACTGTGTATATCTCCTCGGACCTGGCGGAAATGCACCACCGGCTCATTGGGTCAATCGCCACCATACTCCTGATCCTGGCGGGTTCCGCGCTATTTGCGTACCTGCTGGGTTCCCGGCTTCAGAAACTCGTTTCGGGTCCGGTGATTCATCTGGTTGAGACCGCCAAAGCCGTAACTTTATTGCAGAACTTCGACATTCGCGCGCGCAAGACCGCCGATGACGAACTCGGGCTTCTGATCGACAGTTTCAACGAAATGCTCTCCGGGATTCAGCGCCGCGACCGTGAACTGCAGCAAAACCGGGACAGTCTGGAGGAAGAGGTGGCCGCGCGCACCGGCGACTTGCAGAAGGTCAACACGGAACTGGCCTCTGCCAGGGACCGGGCGGAAGAAGGCAGCCGCGCCAAAAGCGAATTCCTGGCCAACATGAGCCATGAAATCCGTACGCCCATGAACGGAATCATGGGCATGACCGAACTCGCGCTGGATACGGATCTGAGTTCCGAGCAACGCGAATATCTCGAGACGGTTTCGAGCTCAGCCAACAGCCTGCTGAGCATCGTAAACGATATTCTGGATTTTTCCAAGATCGAAGCCGGCAAGCTGGAACTCGAGGAGCGTCCATTCGACCTTCATAAACTCATTGAAGACACCACCAGGCCGGTGCGCGTAAACGCAGCCCGGAAAGGCCTCGAATTTCAGTGCGAAATCCATCCGGAGGTCCCGGAGTACATCTTGGGAGATTCCGTTCGCCTGGGTCAGGTACTTCTCAACCTTATTGGAAACGCTGTCAAATTCACGGAGCGTGGGACGATCGAGGTGGAAAGCTCGGTCCTGTCCAGACAGCGGGATACCATGGTAGTTGAATTCGCCGTGCGCGACACCGGAATCGGTATTCCAGCGGATAAGCAGCGCTACATCTTTGAGGCATTCTCCCAGGCCGACGGCTCCATGACACGCCGGTTTGGCGGCACGGGCCTCGGCTTGACGATCTCCGCCCGGCTGGTCGCGCTGATGGGAGGCTCCATTTGGGTCGAGAGCCGGCCGGGAAAAGGAAGCTGCTTTCGCTTCACGGCTCGCCTCAGAATCGCCGGGCAGCGAACTTCTTCGCCGGAACCGGCCGGGCGACCCGGGCCGCGGCATAGCGCGCAAGCGCTGCGAATCCTCCTGGCCGAGGATAATCCCGTCAATCGCCAGTTGGTTGTCCGGATCCTGGAGAAACATGGCCACCGGGTCTCGATCGCCGTCGATGGGCGGCAGGCCGTCGACGTTCTGGCCGGCCAGGAATTCGACGCCGTCCTGATGGACGTGCAAATGCCCGAATTGAATGGCCTGGAAGCCACGGCCGCGATTCGAAGAAATGAGCTCGTCAGCGGCCGCCACACCCCTATCATCGCGATGACCGCACACGCTATCAAGGGCGACCGGGAAGCATGCCTCGCCAGTGGCATGGACGGATATCTTTCCAAACCGGTCCGTGCCGCTGAATTACTCGACGCCCTGGACCGCATTCCAGTTCATACGGAAACCGTCCCAGCATTGGCGGTAGAATAAGGCTCGTTTCCGCTTCGAGGACCAATGGCCGTCACGGACCGGTAAACGCTTTTCGACCAAGGAGGATCTATGCCACTGGTGGGCAGAATCACGGGAACAAGATAAAGCGATCCGGTGTCGAAATCCAGGTGCCCGATGTCGGTCTGATCGACTAACAGATTGGACACCGCACGGGCCTATGACAAGACTCCTACCTGTTTCGCTTCTGGCACTTGGTGGCCTGATCGGATGCGCCCGACGTGCTCAGCCCAACTCCGCCTGCGAATGGCCGCACGAGATTGCCACAGGTCCGCTGAACTCTAGTCAGGCATCGCAATTACGACGTCTCAGCGACGACGCAGAATTTGCGGAAGACCTGGCCATCCGCTATGCCGATGCACGTCGCGGGCCGCACTCCGGCCACTTCGAAGGGATGCCTGAGTACGGGCGGACGCGAGATCAGTGCTTAACCGCGCTGTTTAAGGTCATTGGAAGCAGCCACGGCGTGACGGAGGAGCAGCTCCGCCGATCCCTCGGGCATCGCCGAACGAGCATGGACCTGGCCGTCATGGTTTCCTTTGTGTTGCTCTTCGGATTTGGTGCGAGTCTCGTGACTCGGCGAGTCGTCCGCAGATACCCTGCTGAGGACGGGTGGACCGGGCCGGCTGTGATGACGGCCTTCGCTGCCATCGCGGGCAGTATTTTCGGGGTTCTCGCTGGCGAACTATGGTCCCTTATGGTTGAGGACCTTCGAGTTGGTAATGGCCATCTGAGCTACCGAGTGGAACGCATCCCGTGGACTCAACACCGCATTGGCCTTTTTCTTGGCAGCGCAGTTCTCATCGCGCTCATATCCGGCTTTCAATACCGGCGGGCTCATGTTCGGGGCACCGGCAACCGCACGCATTAGGGAGGTCATTGCAAAAAGGGCCGCACTCGCAGGGCGATTCGGTGTGAAGCGTCGGGCAGATCCTCCATCCGTAAATAAGCGGTCGTGGCGCAAACCGCGGCACACTACAATAGAGATTCTATGCAATGCCAGGAAGTGGTGGAAGCCGAAGGCCACCTGATCGACTCCCATATCATGGAGAACATCTTCGACAAGGTCGTGGAGCACAACGGCCGCTTCGAAGTGCAGCAGTTCAAGATTGGCCGCACCAATAGCGAACCCTCGTATCTCCGCCTGAAAGTGGAAACGCCGGACGAGCCGTCGCTCGACCGTTTGCTGCATGAACTGCTGACGCTGGGCTGTGCTCCCGTGGATACCGGCGACGCCGCGCTGGCCGAAGTCGGCCGGGACAAGTGTGCGCCCGAGGACTTCTACTCCACCACCAATCACAAAACCTACGTTCGCCACGGCCAGAAGTGGCTGGAAGTGGAGAACCAGCGCATGGACGCGATGATCGTGGTCCGGGACGGCCGAGCGGCTTGCCGCCGTCTGCGCGATCTGCGCCAGGCCGACCAGATCGTCGTCGGGCTGCGCGGCATCCGGGTCATTCCCGAATCCAAAGAGCGCGACCGCCTGTCATTCGCCTTCATGTCCAACGGCATCTCCTCCGAGCGCCAGGTGGAAACCGCGGTGCGGCAGACGGCCGCGCTGGTGCGGCATGCCATGGAGCAGAAGCTCAAGGTGCTGGTGGTGGCGGGCCCGGTGGTGGTGCACACCGGTGGCGTCGCGGGTCTGGCCTGGCTCATCCGTAACGGATTCGTTCACGGTCTGCTCAGCGGCAACGCCCTGGGCGTCCACGACGTGGAGGCCGCACTGTTCGGCACCTCGCTCGGCATCCGCCTTTCCGATGGCCGCCAGGAGGAGCACGGCCACCGCAATCACATGCGCGCCATCAACGCCATCTACCACGCCGGCTCGGTCCGGCAGGCCGTCGAATCCGGCCGTTTGCAATCGGGCATCCTCTACGAGTGCGTCCGCGCCGGCGTGCCCTTCGTGCTGGCCGGCAGCCTGCGCGACGATGGGCCGCTGCCCGACGCCATCACCGACATGAACGCCGCCCAGGACGCCTACGCAGCCGAGCTCAAAGGCGCCGGCCTGGTCCTCTGCCTCGGTACCATGCTCCACTCCATCGCCACCGGAAACATGCTGCCGAGCTGGGTGAAAATCGTTTGCGTGGACATCAACCCGGCGGTCGCCACCAAGGTCAGCGACCGCGGCACTGGCCAAGCCGTCGGCGTGGTGGCCGATGTCGGCCTCTTCCTGGATATTCTTTCGAAAACCTTAGCATGAAACGCGCCTATACCGACGACCACGCGCGCAGCGGGGTGAACGCCCCGCTGCCCGAAATCGAAACCTGGCCCAACCAGTATGCCGATTACGAAATCGAGATCGTCATGCCGGAGTTCACCTCGGTGTGCCCCAAGACCGGTCTGCCCGATTTCGGCAAGATCGCGCTGCGCTACATCCCCCACAAGCGCTGCCTCGAACTGAAGTCCTATAAGATGTACCTGCTGGCCTATCGTGATTTGGGGATTTTTCAGGAGAACATCGTGAACCGCATCTTGGGCGACGTGGTCAAAGCCGCCGACCCCGTGAGCGCCACCGTGATCGGCGACTTCACGCCGCGGGGCGGGCTCAGTACCCTGGTCACCGCCTCCTGGAGCCGGGCCCGGCGGTCTGCACCAGGCCGGTCTGCACCAGGCCGGTCTGCACCAGGGCGGTCTGCACCAGGGCGGTCTGCACCAGGGAGGGCACCTCGTGGAAAGCGCTGAATTGATCGCCGTCCTGCGCGAGGTCCGCGACCGCGTGCGCAGCCGCAACCCGCAGACCGCGGCCGGGGCGCCCGCTGGGCCGGGGGCCGTGGGAATTCCCCTGCCCGACCTCATCGCACTGGTGCACGCGCGCGATTCGGCCCTCGGCAAGGTGGCTGCGATCGGAACCGTGAACCCGCGGTCCGGCGGCCCGGTCAACTCCGTAGTGCAAACCTGGAAGCGCCTGGTGGCCCGCGTCCTGGACTGGCACGTGCGCGAGCAGGTGGAGTTCAACCGCAAGCTCGTGGCCTGCGTGGACGCTTCCATCGAAGCGCTCACCGAAACTAACCGCGCCCTGTCCGAGATGGGCGGCCGGCTCACCGCTCAGGAAACCATCGGCAACGAGATGAAGGACATGCGTGACCACTGGGCTTCCTGGCGCCTGGATTGGGAGCGCAAGCTGGAACAGAACGAAATCCAGTTTCTGCGCAGCGTGGCCGACTTGCAAAGCGGCTTCCAGCACCGCGTCACTCTGATGGACGCCAACTACCGCGACGCCCTCCGCGACGGGCTCCGCGGCCAGCACGCCGAGTTCATGGCGGCGCTGGAGCGCAGTGGGATGGATATTCAGAAGCGCCTCTGGGCCGATCTGGAACACATCCGGCTGGAATATGAACGGTTGATTTTCTCCGAACTCCGCACCATCCGTCAGCGAGCGCAGATTACCGCCGCAGCCGCAGCCGCCACTTCAGCCGCAGAATCGCCGCCAAGCCCGGCTGCCGCCAGCACCCCGGCACCGGCCGGCTTTGACTACGGCCGCTTCGCCGAGCGGTTCCGCGGCTCCGAAGAATACGTCAAGCGCGGCCAGCAGTTCTACCTGCCGTACTTCGCGGCCTGCCGGAACATCCTCGACATCGGTTGTGGACGCGGCGAATTCCTGGAGATGGTGCGCGCTGCCGGAGTCCCCGCCAAGGGTATCGACCTCAGCGAGGAATCTGTAGCCACCTGCCGCCACAAGGGCCTCGAAGCTGAGACGGCGGACTTGTTCGTCTGGCTGGCCGATTGCCCGGCAGCATCGCTCGACGGCATCTTCTGCTCTCAGGTAGTGGAGCATTTGCCGCCGGACCGGCTCCCGGAGATGATCAAGCTCTGCGCCAGCCGTCTGGCGCGCAACGGCGTCATCGCCATCGAGACCCCGAACCCCGAGTGCCTCGCCATTTTCGCCACCCACTTCTACCTGGACCCAACGCACCAGCGGCCGGTCCCACACCCGCTGCTGGCCTTCTATCTGGAAGAGTTCGGCATGGGAAACATCGAGGTGCGCAAGCTGTCCCCGGCTGTCGAGTCCATGCCTTCGCTGGCTTCGTTACCGGAAGATTTTCGGCAGACGTTTTTCGGCGGACTGGATTACGCGATTCTGGCGAGGAAATTGTGAGTTAAGTGGCCGCGACCGTCTGCGTCGCGACCCTGAGGGTCGCGACCACTTCCACACCCACCCGGATGCTCCCGCGGTCTTCCATCGTCACCGTCAGCGGCATCTCCTTCTTGTTTCGCACCACCGTCAGGGTAAACGTTTTCTTTGACCGCAACCCGCGCAGCGTTCGCGTAATCTCCGAGGAACTGCCAACCTTGGAGTCGTCCACTTTCACGATCACGTCGCCAGCCTTGAGCCCGGCCTTCTCGGCGGCGGAATTCCGCTTCACCGCTTTCACCAGCACACCCTCCTTCACTCCGAAGAAGTCGGCCAGTTGTTCCTGCGACTCCAGCGATTCGCCTTCGATCCCCAGCATCTGGCTCTGATAAGCCATGCTGAACCGCGGAATATCGATGTTAATGTTGGGCATTGGCGGCATTGGCGGCATTGCCGGCACGGTGAAATTCCACCCGCCGTCGTCGCTCGTAATCACCGTTCCTTTGCGCTCGCCCACCGTGGCGGTAATAGTCTGCGCGGCTCCGCTGCGCCACACCCCGACTTTCACCTGCCTGCCCGGAGGCGTCTCGCGCACCAGCCGCTGGAACTGTTCGATGCCCTGCACGGCCTGCCCGTTGTAATCCAGCACCACGTCGCCTTCCTTGATACCAGCCTTGGCGGCCGGGCCGTCATCCACGATGCTGGTCACTTCCACGCCGCGCTCTTCTTTCAGGTTGAGCGCCCTGGCGCGGTCGGTGGTAATATCCACCACGCCGATCCCCATGTAGCTGCCGCCGTGCTGCACCACGTATGTGCCCGCGGCCGCGCGGGCCCGCGGCGCCGTGGAAGGTTGTCCGAAGGTTGCGGTAGCGGCGACGCTCACCGCTGCCAGGCACGCCAGACTAAATCCCCAGTTTATTCTCATCGCCCACCTCTACTTTTGTTTCCGGATAAAAATTGTTCCGGCGGTCGCCGAAATCTGCAGCAGCGGGCCGCCGCCATTCACCGGGCCCTCGGCAAACAACTGCCGGCCCTGACGCCGCGGCTGCACTCCGGGATACTCCGATATGATTCGCCGCATCGTGTCCGCCATTTCGTTCTGCGCCCGCACCATCACACCCACGTCAGACGGGATCCACACGGTGATGTCACCGTTGCCCGTCGCCAGAAAAGAATCGGCCACCCGGCCCGCCAGCAGGCTCGCCATGATGTTGCCCAGCGAGGTGGAGACGCGCATGGCTCCAGTAATATTGCTCACCCGGATGCCGCCGCTGCCCGATTCGCACTGCACACCCGCCGCCGCGCCCACCTGCACCGGCCCAGCCCCATTGCGCGCCATCACGATGCCATTTGCTTTGTCCACAATGATCTGCCCGCCGCCGGTGCCCGCTGTCACCGGGCCGCCCGCCTTCAGGATGTGGACACCGCCGGCACCGGTTTCCGCGCGCACCGCAGCCCCGATGTCATTGGCCACAATATCGCCGCCTACAGTCTCCATTACGGCTTCGCCCGACACCGTGCCCACCGTGATTTTGCCCGCTCCGGACGAGCAATGGAGGCTGCCATTCACCAGCCCGACCCGAATGTCGCCGCCGCCGGTAACCGCCTTGCAATCGCCGCGAACGTGGTCGACCGAAAGTTCGCCCGCGCCCGTGTCCACCGTCAGAGGCCCGTTGACTCCGGCCGCCACGACGGGACCATCCGAGGTTGATATCTCGACGGCGCTCAACCACGGAGCCTTCACCGTTACGGTGGAAACCACCGGACCACCGGGCGCCGTCAGCACCGTCCAGCCGCCCACCGGCGCCACGCGCACTGCGTAGCGTTCCAGCACCCTTTGGGCCTGCGCCTCCGTCCGCGCCGTCACGCCGACTCGAACGGTATACTGCAGACGGCTCGCCGTACCCCCCTGGAACGTCACCGGCCCGTGAGCGTTCACCCGCAGACGCTGGCCCGCCGGCTCCGAGCCGGAATAGACCCGCACCCAGCGGTCGCCGTCGTGCGCCAGCCTGGGTTGTCCCGGTCCGGGCTGCCCCGGTCTGGGCTGCCCCAGCGCCAACAACGGCAGAAGCGCCACCGCGGTCAAAAACTTTACGCGTGCTCTTCCCGGGCTAAAATGTACCGACAGACGCATTCATGTCCTTCAGCGCCTTGGCAACCTTCAGGCGCACCGCGTTGTTGTCTTCCTTCTGAACCAGATCCTGCAGCATTCCCACAGTGGACTCGTCGCGGCGCGACACCAGCAGATCCACCGCTTGCATACGAATGGCGTAATTGTCGTCGGAGAGCAGCACGCGAGCCAGCGTCTTGCGCACTTCCGCGTCCCCCGCCAGCGGCTTCAACCCTTCCAGCGCTTTCCAGCGCACGCCCGCGTTGGTATCGAACATCGCATTGATGAAGGCGTCGCGCACCTCCGTGGAGCCGGCCCGCGCCCGCAACAGGTCCATAGATTCCACGCGCACGGCCTCATTGTCACCGTGGGCCGCCGCCAGCAGCAGCCGCTGAATGTTGGAGTCGTCCATGCGGCCTGAAACCACGTGCCGCCGGGTCTCGTCGAAGGCGATCTCCACGTGGCCCGAAGGATCCGGACGCACCGACCGCACCGTGGACAGGGCTTCGTCCGGAACGAAGCCGGCGCTGGTGGCCGGGAGCACCGACCCAGTGGGCGACGCGCTGGTCAACCCGGTGGTCAACCCGCCTGTCAGCCCAGTGGTCATCCGCGACGCGAAGAAGCCCAGCGCGATCAGCGCCAGCGCGGCAACCGGCCGCCGCAGGCGGTCCAGGCCGGCCAGCGAACCGCCCATGGCTTCCAAGAACAACTTCCAGGCACTCCTGGTGGATTTCTCCAGCCGCGGCGCGCCGCCCTGAATCGCCGCCATTAAATCCGCCCGGCAATCCTCCAGCAGGAAGGGCCCCGGCGCCAGGCTGCGCCGGTCGAGTGCGGCCGCCAGAGTCCGCTGCCGCTCCAACTCGCGCGCGCATCCGGCGCAGGAGTGGGTGTGCTCCTCGATGCGGTCTTCCTCTTCCGGCGCAAGCTCGCCATAATAATAAAGCGGAATCAGCTTCGAAATCGAGTCGCAGTTCATGTGAAGTCTCCTAACACCGCGCGCATTTTCTGAGTTGCCCGAAAGAGGCAATTCTTGGCGGCTTCTTCCGTGGTCCCCAGCATCTCGCCGATGTTTCGCAAACGCAATCCCTGGTAATGCCGTAGTTCGAAAACCATGCGCTCCCTCGGCGTCAGCCCATCCAGCGCGCCTTCAATCCTTTGTTTCAACTCCCGGTTCCACATGCTCCGTTCCGGATCGGCGTGGGCCGATTCCTCTTCGAAGACGTCCATTCGGTCGATTGGTCCCTCGGATGTGTCTACCACCGCCGGCTCTTCCTTGCGGACCTTTCGTTTGCGCAACTGATCCAGACAGATATTGGTCACAATCCGGTACAACCAGGTATGGAAGCTGCAATCGAAACGGAAGGAGTGGAGGTTCCGGTAGACCCTCAGAAACGCTTCCTGGTAAACGTCGCGCGCATCTTCGGGCGATCGCAACAGGTTCATGGCGAGTCTGAGCACACTTTGGTCGTATGTGCGTACCAGTTGCTCAAAGGCGTCCTGGTCGCCGCCCTGCGCCGCCCGAATTAACGAATCAACCTGTGGACTCAATCGGGCGCCTGCCGCTCCGGCTGCATCTTGCGCCATATTTTCACGTTTCGAACTGCGGGTTTCCAGCTCCCATTCCACCTACCTGTGAACTTCGACGCGCCTGTTGCAATAATGTCACGGTTTTAGTGTGCGATTTTGAGAAAGAACCGGCCATCACTGCCAAAAAAGTTTACACGCCCGAGTTACCGATGGCAACTGGCTGGCCCCGCCCTGCCGGGACCGCATGGTCAAAGGCCTCCTGGAGGTTCATAGGAACAACGCCGCGAATGCGCGCGCGGAGACGATCCGCGTGCCTTTGTGGTGTTCGAGCACAAGCAAGCCGCTCTTGTCGCCTGTCACCAGATAATCGGCCCTGCCCGCTTCGGACAAGGCCAGCAGAAAATCGTCACTGGGATCGGGAGAGCGTTCTACGCGCGGCAGGGGATCGATATCCTCGGCGAGCTTCTTCACCTGGTTGATCAGGCGGCCAGCCTTGTGTGGTTTGACGAGTTCGGCCACACGCGGCTTTTGCAGCGTGGAGCGCAGTTCGTCAACGTGCATTGCGCAGGTCAGGAGCGTAAATTTCCGTCCAGCCAGACGTCAACGATAGCGGCGGGCTTACTCGAAGGTGCGATCAGGGCGGACACGAGGATGTTGGTGTCGAGAACCACGCGCATCAGGCTTTGTCGGCCTTCTCTTTGGTGCGGCATTCCGCGCGGACCTCGCTGACGGCCTCGTCGACGATGCGCTGAATTTCATCCGGGTCGGCATCGGCGTTGCGCGCTCTGATGTCCTGAATGGTGCACTGAAGCACGCGTCGGCGGACAGCCTCCTCGATGAATTTCGAGAGATCGCCCTTTTTCATGCCTTGGGCACCCAGGAACGTGCGTAGGGTCTGGTCGGTGTCCTTCGAGACCTTGATGCTCCAGCGAACGGTTTCTTCCATCTGGCTATGCAGTTAGGTAGATAAACCTATACATCCAGTTTAACCCGGAACGGGCTTGGCTGGCCATCAGTTTAGCCTCACGCCTTCCGGCCCGGCGTCCTTCCGTAGTGTGCCAGGTACCCCGTCCACCACTGAAGCTGCCCGGGCGCGTCGAAAACCTCCGTCCATTCCTGGCGGAACTCCTGCGCCTTGGCCTCCGCCCGTGCCTCCAGGAACTTCACCGCCAGTTGATGGTGCGGCACCTCCGCTGTCTGGGCCTTGTCGAGCAGCCGCCCGGTTGCCGCCGCATCGTTCACCTCGCCCAGCACCTGCTGGACCCGGCGCAACGCTGCCAGTCTGGCTTCCAACCCCGGACCGTAACAGGGACGAAACAACTCCAGCGTGTAGCGCACGTGCTTGGACGCCAGGCGGGCCTGGTGCAGCGCGGACGGCCCCGGATCGCCCTTCAACCACCCGCGCACCGCTGCGAAATAATCGGCCACCAGTTGCGGCAACCGGCGGCGCGCGTTAGCGCCCGGGTCCAGCCGCTCGCTCCAATCGATGGGGCGCGGCTTCCCGATGTGGCGCGGCTTCCCGGTGTGGCGCAGTTTCCCGGTGTGGCGCGGCCGGCTCATGGCTTCAGCTCCAATTGATCCCGCCATTTGCGGGATAGGTTGTGCGTCCGGAACCGGCGCAGTTCCCGCAGCAGCTCCTGGGCGGCCTGGCGGCGCTCGTCTTCCAGCCGGACCGCCATGACAGCCCGCGGCGGCACGCCCACTTCGGCCAGTAACTGCAGCGCAATGTCCCGATCGCGCACGGCTCCGGATAGCTCCATCAAATCCGCCAGCCGGCGGCGGATCTTCTTCCACGAGCCGGCCGGATAGAATGGCGCGAACACTCGCAGGCCGCGGCTGAAGCGGCGGACGGCAACCCGCAAGTCATGCACGGCCCCGTGGTCGCCATTCTTGGCGGCGCGATTCACTTCAAATGCCAGCCGCCGCAATAAGACCGCGGTCTGGAGCAGCGCGAATTCCCGCATGGTGGGCTGGCTCATCTCATTCGCGCGCCCTGATGACGGCCACGGGCCGGTTGTAAACCTGCCGGAAAGCCACTCCGGCGCGCTCCGCACCCCACTGCTCCAGGTCGATATCCACTTTGGCGTGAACCTGCAGCACCACTTCCCCATTGCGCAGGCTGCACTCCACCCCGCGAATACGCTGCTCGCGGCTGCGGTCCAGGTTGTCCGCCAGGCGCAGAATGGGGATCAGCAGCATCAGCGTGCGCCGCTCTTCGGCCGTCAACGTCAGGTACGCGCTGTGGGCGGGATTGGGCAGCGACTTCCGGTGGTACCGGCACAACCCGGCAATCAGCAGCCGCTCGCGTTCCGTGAAGCCCGCCATATCCGAGTTGCAGACAACGTAGTAGGAATGTTTATGATGGCTGGCATCGCTCACGAAATGGCCCACATCATGCAAATAGGCCGCTGCCTCCAGCAGTTTGCCCGATTCCGGCGGCAACTGGTGCAGCGGCTGCAGCGCGCTGAACAGCAGGCCCGCCACCTGGCCCACCTTACGGGCATGCTCCAGCGAGACGCCGTAGCGCCGGCCCATGCCTTCCACCTCGCGCCGCTGCTCACGGCTCAGGTGCCAGCGCTCGGCGCCCACATTGCGGGCCGCCAGGTCGGCGATAATCCCGTCGCGGACACCGGCGCGCGAATAGTAGACCCCGGGCAAATGGAATTCCTGCAGAAACTCCAGCAAGACCGACACGCCGGGAACGATGATCTCGGCGCGCCGCGGACCAATGCCGGTAATCTTGCGCCGGCCTGGCAGGCCCAGAACCGCCAGCCTGCGGTGCAGTTGCCGCACCTGCGCCGTGGAGACGCGCAGCCGGTCAATGCCTTCTCGTTTGGAACGCGGCGCGCGCGCCACCACGCTGGCCACGGCCGAAGCCGTGGCTGACGTAGCGATTGCCCGGTCCCAACCCGTGGGTCCCAAGCGGTGCACTACCGCGTCCAGTTTGGCGTGGATGTATTCGTGCATCTGGTTCAGTTCGCGCGGCGTGGGCGGGTCGCTCTTGAGAAAGTTTTCCCGCAACCTCACCGCTCCCAGCGGCTTGGAGAAAGACTCCAGCAGGCGCCCATTTTCCGCCGCGATGATCTCCGCGCTGCCACCGCCGATATCGACGATCAGGATGCGCTTGCCGGGCTGCGGCCAAATGCCGGCCACGCCGAGATGGATCAGCCGCGCTTCCTCCCGCCCAGAGATAATTTCCACCGGCGCCCCGGCTGCCTCGGCCGCGCGCGCCAGAAACTCTCTCTGGTTGCTGCTGTCGCGGATGGCGCTGGTGGCCACCGCCCGCACCCCCACCACATCGAGCTTCCGGTATAGCCCAGCCATGCGAGCCAGCACCACGCAGGTATTTCTCAGCGCCTCTTCGCTCACCGACCCGGTGCGAAAAACGCTTTCGCCCAGCCGTGTGACTTCGCGGTCGGAGGCCAGCACGCGGGCAGGCTGCCCCGGTAGCACTTCCGCCGCCTCCATCCGAATGGAATTGCTGCCGATGTCAATGGCCGCGTAACGGGGCATTCTTCAATGCTACCCTGCCCGCAGGATAGGCGTCCTCGCCTGTCTTGTGCGCGCGGCGGCGTTTTGGGCGCTGATAGCGATCAAGCGCTTCGGCCTTGGTGAATCTTGCCCTGGGCCTGTTTCGTCTCCAAACCAAGGCATTGAGATGGGCCGGTCCGTCAGACCAGAGGCGGCCAGTTAAGGATTGTCCGCGCGCTTTTCCAGGGTCACAGGGACCGAGGCGGCCGTGACCTCCACTTGCCTGACAGAATCCAACAAATTGCGAAGGACGGTTTATAGCCATCGCCGCTATCGCCGCCGCAGTGGTGAATTGCCGAGATCATAGCTCAAGTAGCCGCTTGAGAACTATTTCCACTCTGCGGATAGTTTCTGCGCGCAAACTACCGAGTCTGCCTTTCGGACGGAAACGACGGATGTCTGCTTTGCCAATCTGATCGCACTTGATCCTGCTTGGCTTCGCCAAGCCTCCCTCGCCGGCGGGAACCTCGACGTGAATCCTCAGCGGCAGGCTGGAACTCGAGATCGGTATCACGATCAGGACTCCAAATGAACTGTCGTTCAAAGAGTCTGTGGAGATCACCAGCGCGGGGTGTTCTTCACGGATCTCATTTCCCACCGACGGTGAAAAATCGACCCACCAAACCTCACCACGGCGCGGGCGCTCGGGCGAAACGGGAACCGCCGGTTTCACCGCCTCCCTTTCAGGCCATCGGCCGAAGTGCCCGAGTACCGGTCACGCTCTTGCCGCTCCATTGGATAGGCAGCGAGGTACGCTTGGGCTTCTTCTTCGAATCCTTCCCAAAAAAGACTGTGTTCGAGTTTGTCGAGTGCGCGTTCGATGACTTCTTGTTGGCTGGCCGCTTTCAGGCGAAGCGCCAGTTCGCCGACGCGCTTTCTGGTCGAAGGAGAAACGCGGATGGAACTGCCAGAACTGCGCCGCATTTCCACAGTGTAACGCATGCCTCTACCGCATGCCAACCCGCTGTCCGATCCATCCGATCCGGGTGCCATGGAGACCCGCGTAGACGTGCCGGGCATCCAGGAACCCTCTGCCAGACGGGTGGGCGCGACGGGCCGGCCGGTGTCTCTCCCCGCCTGACATTCGTCACCCTTCCTGCCTGATAATCCCCACTGGTAGCCGGTTCTTCTTTACTGCACCATGCATAAAGAGGGACCAAATATGCCGGTTGCGGAATTGAAAGCCGTCACCAAGAATTACGGTCCGGTCCCGCGCTACGCGGAATCGCCCTGACCATTTCACGGGGCGAACTTGTGGCGCTGCTGGGGCCGAACGGCGCCGGAAAGACTACGGTTGTGCGCATCCTGCTCGGCCTGGCTTCGCCCACATCCGGCAGTGCCACGGTGTTCGGCTGCCATCCGGCCAGCCAGGAAGCCAAACTGCGGCGGGGCGCGTTGCTGCAGGTGGCCAGGGTGCCGGAGACGCTGCGGGTGCGGGAACACATCGAGCTGTTTTCCAGCTACTACCGCCGTCCGCTCCCGCTGGCCGAGACCATCGCCGCGGCGGGCCTGGGCGGCCTCGAAAAACGCCTCTACGGCGATCTCTCCGGCGGCCAGAAGCAGCGCTTGCTGTTCGCCCTGGCCATCTGCGGCAACCCCGACCTGCTCTTTCTCGACGAGCCTACGGTCGGGCTGGATGTGGCAGCGCGGCGCACGCTGTGGACGCACATACGCGGCTTCGTGGCGCGCGGCGGCAGCGTACTGCTGCTATGCAGGGGAAGGGGCGACCGGGGCCGAGATCGCGGAGCGCCTGAGCTTGTCCGAAGGGACGGTTCGTAACTATCTGTCGGAAGCCATCAGCAAATTGGGCGCATCCAACCGCACTGAAGCCGCGCGCATTGCCCGCCAGAGGGGCTGGCTGTAGAGGGGCTAGCCGGGCCGTAGCCTGGGCGGTTACCGAAGGGGAGGTGGCGGCGGGGGCGCGCCCAACGGTGTGCCCCATGTAACCGGCATGGCGAGGCGCTGCGAGTAGCCCGAAATCTTCACCCAATACAGAATCCAGCAGACCAAGCCCGCGAGGCTGCCGGCGATCCCAAGCAACGGAATGAAGCCGGTCAGGCTCAGGATGCACATGGCCAGCCCTAAGCTCTTCCCTGGCTCCGCCTCCACATCGATGATGTTGCGCCGGAGGAACTCGTTGTGCAGGGATCTGGCGATCTTGATTACGAGGATGAATTCCCAGACCAGGTTGAACAGCGGGATCAACATGAGCCAGACGTTGCCAGGCGACGTAGTCCGGGCCTCCGGAGAGCAACGCTCCAGGGCACGTTGAAGAGTAAGCAGGTAGAAGATCCCCGGTATCACGACGATGCCGAGGAAGATCAGGACTACCAGTAGCTCCGGAAGGCCAATCGAATCCATTTTATTCAAGATCCGCCTGCGGTGAGGTTGACACGAACACAGGCGTAGGTCAAGCAGCGTTACTGGAATAACTGCGGAGCGAACTCGCCCAGGTAATTGCGCCAGTTGATCCAGGTGTGGGCTCCGGGGCTTTCTTTGAACACCGGCGAGAATCCATGCTTCTTGAGCATCTCCACCGTGGATTTGGTGGTGGACATCAACCCGTCATCCACGCCCGTACTGAACCAGACCAGCTTGAGGCCTTTCCTGGCCCCGGCGTTGTCCAACTCGGCATGGTGCTGCTCTTCCCAACTCGGTCCGGCCGGGGTAACCGGGGCTGCTGCCGGGCTGGCCGGGGCCGCTACCGGGCCGCGGCCTCCTCCAAAAGCCCCGATTAACCCGGAGCTATAGACGCCCACATAAGCGAACTTCTCCAGGTTCGGGATGGCGATGTTCAGCGTCTGGCTGCCGCCCATCGAGAGGCCCGCGATGGCGCGGTGAGGCCGGTCGGCCAGCACCCGGTAATGGGTCTCCACGTAGGGAACGATGTCTTTCAGAAAATCGTCGGTGAACTCGTCGCGCCCGCCGGCTCCGCGGCCCCGGCCACCGCCAGCGCCGGGAACTGTGTGGCCCGCGGGCATGACCACGATCATCGGTTTGGCCTTCTTAGCTTCGATCAGATTGTCCATGATGAAACCAGCGCGGCCCACCGAGGTCCACGAATCGTCGCAATCTCCGGCGCCATGCAGCAGGTAAAAGACCGGATACTTGTCGCGGCCCGTTTCGTAGCCCGGCGGTGTATAGATGTGCATGCGGCGGGTTCGGCCCAAGGAAGTAGAGTTGTAGAACACGGAGGCCACCGCGCCGTGCGGTACGTTGCGCGTATCCATGAAGTTCGACCCCGGAACGGTATCCGACCCGGGCACCACCAGCAGGCTCTGCACCGTGCTGTTGGTTTCGCTGACGGACGTGTTGCGCGGGTCCAGGACCTGCGCGCCGCCCACCATGAAGTTATAGCGGTAGGCGCCGGGGTCGAGCGGCCCCATGGCCGCCTCCCAAACGCCGTTTTCGCCCTTGGTCATCGTGGGCAGGGTGCGGCCGCCGGCGGTAAGATCGCCGCCTCGCAGTTCGACACTCTCGGCCCGCGGCGCCAGCAGGCGAAACACCACGTGATGATCGGACTGCAGCTCGGGTGAGACCACCACGGGTCCCTGCGGCCCGCGCCCGCCCCGGCCGGGCGTAGCCGGCTGCGCGGATGGCTGGGCGATCTCTACAACCTGCGGCCTGCGGACCACCCGGCCGGGCGTACCCGGCTGCGCGGGCGGCTGCGCGGTCAGCCCGATCGATCCAACCAGGATCGCAGCCGTGGCGATAGCGATGGGCGATAAGCTACGTGGCATAGCACTCCTTGTCTTCGGTTCGGATTCATCATACAGGAAACCGGCTTCCTCGGGGCCGGCTCGCTGCCGCATCGCGCCGGCGGATTAGCAATTCGCCGCAGGTTAACAACCTGCCCCACATAGCCGATTCATACCACGGGCGTTCCCTCCCGGACCCTCAGTAAACCGTGCGCTGCTGGGTTTCGGACTTGCTGGCAAGGGAGAATCGCGGCTCGCCAGCGCCGCCGCCGAGGACGCACTGCGCCAGATACTCGCCGACCGCGGGGCCGTGCTTGAAGCCGTGGCCGGAACCGCCGCCGGCCAGCCACAGGTTGTCGAAATCCGGATGCCGGTCGATCAGAAAATCGCCGCTGCATGTGCTCTCGTACTGGCAAACGCGGGATTCGGTAAGCGGGGCATCCCGTAACTCGGGGAAACGCTCGGCCAGAAAACACCGCGCTTCGGCGAGCCCTTCCACGGTCGGCCGGCGGTCACCGGTATCCGGGTCGAAGGCGGGGCCGTGGCGGTCAAGAGCCAGTTTGAAGCCTCGCGATTCCAGATCTGGAACTCCATAGGGGCCGCGCGGATCGGTGAAATCAATCCAACTGGGCAATTCATGAGAAGCGAATCGCCGGTCGCCCGGCGGCGGCGCGAAGAAGAAGACCTCCTGACGCGTCGGGAAGATCCGCCTCCCCAGGACATCGGGGAAGATCTTCGGCAGCCACGCCCCGCAAGCGAAGACGAAAGTCCCGGCACGAATCGTCTCGCCGGATTGGGTGCGGACGGTGGCCTGCGAACCGCTGCCGGCTAGAACGCTCACGGCTTCGGTGGCGTAATTTACACCGTACCGCACGGCTTCGGCAACCACTGCCGCCACCGCGCGCCGAGCCATCAATGCGCCGCTTTCCGGCTCGAAGATGCCGAAGATCCCCGGCACATCGAACCGCATTTGGGGATAGCGCACCGTCAGTTCGGCAGCCGGAACAATCTCGCACGGCACGCCGGTGCGCAGCAGCGTATCGCGCGTCGCGAGGCTGTACGGTTCGTCCTCCCGCGCCATCAGGATCACGCCCGTCCGGTGGAACAGCGTCTGCCCGGCGCGGTGGTCGAGGATCTGGCGCCAGAGCGCCAGGGAGCGCATCGCCATGCGGGTATAAATCTCATCGGCGCCGTAGCCCATGCGGATGATGCGGCTCTCGCCACCGGAGCTGGACCGGCTATGCCCAGGGCCCCAGGCGTCGAGCAGCAGAACCGAAGCGCCGGCCCGCGACATGTGCCACGCGGACCATGAGCCAAACGAGCCGGACCCGATGACCGCCACATCGTAGGAAATCATACCAATGTGAATGATTCTAGCGCGCCCGAATCCGCGCGGCGGATGCCGGCGAGAATCCAGGAAACAACTGTGTGAATCCAACGACGGAATCGGGCGGCCCTTTTTCAAGTACCAGGCTCGTGAGGTTGAAAGCCGCTGCGTAATCTGAGGCATTCCAGGCCCACGGCTCCCTCAGTCCGCTCGGCTTCCACTCCGCCCAGGCGGCAGAATCTGCATGCTCCAGTAGATCCTGCACTCCTGGTGACAAGCGTCCTATCCTTTCCCGGAGGGCAGGTCTTTGTCTGCCGAAGCGTCGAAGACGGTGCCACTCGTGCACTAACATGGTTATGGATCAATCACAACAGATAGCTGCCGAGCACCATGACCTTGCCGCTCACGCCCATCGTAGCGGCGCCGAGCGTCACGGTAAGGAAGATCACCTGACCGGACATGAAAGCTCCAGACTAGCCCTTGAACATTCGAATAAGACTTACTTGCACGCAGAAAACGAGCATCAGAACATCAAGACACGGGAAGGCATCAACGGCGTCGTTCACGAAGCCAAAGAGCATGACACTTTGCCGCTGCTCGCTTATCGGCTTTGGCAAGCCAGGGGCTGTCCGGAAGGATCTCCGGAACAAGATTGGTCTAGCGCCGTAGAAGCGCAGCGCTCCCGTGACGTAGACCCTGAAGGCCAAACCTAACCCTGAGAATCAGGGTATGGTGGTTGTCTTGCTATGGTTTCGATGCTGTGGCCCTTCAGGCAAAGTCAGGTGGCGCCGCGAGAAAACGGATCCAGGTCGCCGCAGCGATTGACTCGCTTCTCGCGGCGAGATTCAGGAATGAGGACATCTCGGAGCTGTTCCCCGGCGGGTGGGAGCCATCGGCGGTACCGCCATCCGGTCTCGACAACCGCCCACAACCAAGACAGCCGCTAGTCCGCGCACCCGAAGCGATGGCGGCTCGATACAGACTCGGGGCTGTTGGCCCTTTCGCTTCAGTTGCCCGCCAAGGGGGGCGGCTGGAGCAACCAAATGCGAGTCCCGCCCTCGGCCGGGAACTCTTGAACATTTACCAAGGAGAACTCCATGTTTCTAACGCTGTTTGTTGTTTTGCTCGTAATGTGGCTGATGGGATTTTTCGCGTTCCACGTAGCCGGTGGGCTGATTCACCTTTTGTTAATCATAGCGCTGATCTCTTTGGTGCTGCACTTATTCAGGGGTCGTAGCGCGGCTTGAAAGCGCGGCTTGAAAGCCAAGCCGCGTTTGGCTGCCGGCTCGCATGTTGAAATGTAGGCAGGCTGTCCCGGCGGTGACCGTCTTTGTTGCTTCCGGAACATCCTTGGCCGCGCCGAAGAAGAACCTCGTTAAACACGGCACGGGACAGTCTGGCTCAATTCCAAGCGATCTCCCAAGCCGGCCCTCATCGGACCACTGTAAACTCTCGCCCTTCCCGCGAGTATGCCCGGCGGCAAAGTGGTACAAAACCTAATATGAACGGACGAGTCCCTACCTCCACCGCGCCGTTTGGGGCGGCGATACTTGTTGTGCTCGGTTTAGCGATTTATGCTCAATCCGGAGGCTCCGCGGCCGGCGCCGGGCCATGGCCGGTGGCCGGACACGACCTGTCGAATTCCCGGAACCAGCCAACGGAAACCCGCATCAACACAGCCAATGTGGGCTCACTTGCCGCGAAGTGGGTCTTTCGGACCGCGGGCGATGTCTCAGCCACGCCAACAGTGGGCGCCGATGCAGTCTATGTCCCGGACTGGGCGGGTAACTTGTACGCGATTCGCAAGGACAACGGGCAAGCCATCTGGTCGGCAAAGATCTCGCAGTACGACGGTGTTCCCGGCGCAGTTTCGCGAGTAAGCCCGGCGATTCATGGCAACGATCTGATCGTCGGAGACATCGGGAGCCCGGGGCAACCGCACGACGGGGCCCGCATTATGGCTGTCGACCGGCAAAGCGGGGTTCTGCATTGGATGACTCAGGTGGAAAAGAACCCGGCGGCGATTATCACCGGATCGCCCGTGGTGGTGGGAGACATGCTGGTGGCAGGAATCTCGTCGAACGAAGAAAGCCTGGCGAATGTCCCCGGATATGTCTGCTGTACCTTTCGAGGCAGCATGGTGGCGCTGGACGCCAATAGCGGTAAGATCCTCTGGCAGACTTACACTGTGCCGGACAACGGCGGCAATGCCGGCGGGTACAGCGGCGGTGCGATCTGGCAGCCGCCGGCTATCGATACCAGCGCCGGCTTGATCTATGTGGGCACTGGCAACAACTACACCGTTCCGGATGCGGTGGAGACTTGCCAGAAGCAGGTCGGCGCGGGAATGAGCGCGTCGTGCATGGACCCGGCCGACCATTTCGATTCGGTACTGGCGTTGGATATTCGCACCGGCGCAATCATGTGGTCCAAGCAACTGCAGGGATACGATGCCTGGACAGTGGCGTGCGGCAGCCGGACTGCGGGTACGACGTGCCCTTCGCCCACGGGACCGGACTATGACTTGGGCGGCTCGGGACCGAACCTGTTGCCGGGCCTGGTGGGCATCGGTCAGAAGAGCGGTATCTTCTGGGGCCTGGACCCGTCAGGCGGTGACATCTTGTGGAGCGCGGTAGTGGGGCCGGGCAGCACCATCGGCGGAATCGAATGGGGAACCGCCAGCGATGGAGAGCGAATCTACGCGGCCATCGCCAACAATCTGCACAACGCGTACAAACTGGCGCACAACGGGCCGACCATCACGTGGGGCTCATGGAGCGCGCTCGATGCCCGCACGGGGAGGATCGTCTGGCAGACCGCGGATCCCACCAAAGGCGCGATCGATCCGGGCGCCATGAGCGTGGCCAACGGAGTGGTGTATGCCGGGTCGTATTCGGGGCTGATGCATGCCATGGATGCCAGGACGGGAGCGATTCTCTGGAGTTTCGACAGCGGCGGCTCGGTTGTGGATGGGCCGGCAATCGCCGATGGAGTGGTGTATTGGGGTTCGGGTTACACCCGTATCGGGCCGGGGAAGCCCAACAATCAGGTGTTTGCATTTGCGCCCGGGCAGTAGCTAAGTACACCGTTTCAGAAGTTCGCCAACGTATCGGGAAACCGCTTGCTAACGCGCGCGGCTCCGATCGGAGCCCCGACGGTCACGGAGCGGCTGTCTCGAAATACGAGACCGTTCGCCATCGCGGCTTGTATGGGCGAGGCGTGGGCGGGACGGACATTCATCTCCTGGCGTCCGCCATTACGGAGCGAATGCAGTTATGGACGACCGATTCACGCCGGGCCGCGGTGGCTGTCGAGTTCGTGTCGCATACCAGGCGCCAGCCTCGTACGCGGCGTGCAGGTGGCTACGGCGCCGCAGGTCGCTGCGGCTGGGGCCGGATCACTACGTCCTGCGGTTTCAGGTTGGCGTCTACCACCAGGGAGAAAAAGCCCATCATCATTTCTTCCCAGGTCTGATCGCCCCATCGGACGCTCGCGTTCGGATTTGGATTAGCCGGATTGTTGGCCGAATTGTCGTGATGCGCCGTGCATTCGATGCGCGTGCCCTTCGGCAGCACGACCGGCTGGGCTTCCTCATAGCCGACCTGCCAGTTGAAATCGTACTTGGGCACGCTCAGCAGTGTCTCGGTTTCACCTGTCGGGTATGCGACCTGATACAAGAAATCCTTTCCCCGGACGTGCATGTGCGGCATGAGCCAAACCAACCGCGCCGGCTCGTTGATGGTGACCATGGAATGCGATTCGTAATTCGGATCGTTGGGAGGAATCTCGAACTGCTGCTGCGTGGCATTGGAGGTGAAGAACCGGTACTTGGGCGGCTTGGCTGCCAGCGTCAGGCCGACTTTGGTCTGATCGGTGGCCGGTTTGCCGTTGGTCGTGTAGTGCAACTGGAACACGAAATCGGAGCCGGCCGGGACGAACTTGGCGGCGTCGGCGATCGGCGAATCGAAGCGTTGCGCCTGCAGCCCGGGAACATAGGCGGTCAGAAGTTCGACCCCCGCCATCCCGCCACCCGCCTGCCCGCGCTGTCCGCCGGCGCCCGCCTGCGGCCCACCCTGAGGTGCGCGCCGGATGGCGGCTCCGTTAGCGTCGCGCTCGGGTGTTACGGGCACGAAGGGAATGCCCGGTTTGGCGTCCTTCAAATACGTCGATCCCGGCGGGCGAACGTAGACGATGACGTGATGCATCACCGCGCGATTGCCGGGACGAACCTCGGCCGCGGTCACCCAGACGTCCTTATCGAAATGAGTGGGAACGACAATGTACTGGTATTCGACGATCCCAGACGCCGGGACCTCGAAGGGGTTGGGGATCTCGACGGTCAGATCCGGCTTGATGTTCCAGCCCTGCGTGAAGTGCAGCGGAGCAGGCTTGTCCTTGATGTCGCCCTCGGGAGCGCCGTTGTCGGCCCAATTCACCAGCGTCCTGGTCTCCGCCTCACCGAGCCTGCGCTCATTCTGGAAGTGGCCGTACCTGGCATCGGCGAACCACGGCGGCATCTTCCGGGAGAGCACGGCGGCCTTCATCGCCTTCGCCCAGGGCCGCGTCTCCTGGTACGTCAGGAAAGACATTGGAGCCACCTCGCCCGGCCGATGACAGCTCTGGCAGTGGGTCTGCAGTACCGGCAGCACGTCTTTGTTGAAAGTGGCCGGCTGATCACTAGAACTTGCTGCGGCGGCGATGGCTACGCAGCTCAAACTCAGCGCAAACAGACGCATGCATCCCTCCTCGGTCGGTGGTGCTGGTCACCATATTAACCCAGGCCGCGGTTCCGCTCAAGCGGAATAATCTACCGAATGGCCGGTATCGAAACGGTTCGCGGAACCGGGGATACTGGGCGGTTGGAAGCCACTCCGATGCGCCGGCGCGTCGTGCTGTATGCCGGGATAGCTTCGACCTGCAAGGAGGATTGGGGCGGGAAAGCGGTGCGGGCCGCCGACGCCGCTGCGTGTCTACGCGGGCTGCAAGGCGCGCGGCGTCACTACCACCTGCGAGGCTCAGCGGGCCTGTTGGATCCTTCCGCCTTTCGCCGAGAGCATCAGCTTGACCAGTGCTTCGGTGACTTTCGGCTCCAGGCCTTCGGTGTGTCCTTTCTCGAGGCGGACGACGTCGGCAACCACCCTGCCGTTAGTGCACTCCGGATAGACGTAAATTTGAGCCTTGCCGGGCGCAGGAAGGAGTCCCCACGAAGGATTGGGCGGATTCTGCCGCGTGCCGTCGTAGACATAACCAGCCTTGAGGTCAACCGTCTCCTCCAGTTTGCGCCGAGGTCCGCACTTGCATGCCGCGGCCCAGTCCGAGGTCTCCGGTATGCCTTTTTCATCCATTTCGCGCTGGCCGGTCTCATAGATAAACGAGAATTCGCTGGACGGAGGTTCGCGCAAGGCTGCCGCCGCCGCGGCAAAGGAGGACGCCCCGGCACGGCCGCCACCGGCTGAACCGGCCGCCGTCACGGTGCCAGGAGCCGCGCCAGCGGCCCCGCCGACGCCAAAACTCGAAGCGCGGCCGGGGCTTCCGCCCAGGCGGCCGCCTGACAGGCTGAGCCAGCCATCCACCCTCTCTTTGAAGAATGGAATTCTCACGATCCGGTTCGAGGTCATGCCTCCCTGAGAGTGCCCCACCAGCCAGAAAGCCTTAATGTTCGCCTTGCCGATCTGATCGACCACCGAATTGACGATGTTCTGCAGGTATTCGTCGTCGGCCGCCGACCACGTCTTCGTAGGGGAGTTCGGTGTGGCGATCACCAGGCGGTACTGGTCCTTGTAATCCAGAATCGGGAAATAGTGGCGCTGCCAGTTTCCGTACGAGCCTGCCCCGTGCAGACTGAGGATGAAGGTGACGGGTTCGCCCGGCTTGAGATCGCACGGATAGTCGAGGAAGTAGGTTCGGCGGCTTTTCATCTCGACCACCGGCCCTGGGTTGATCACGCGGTCCGCGGGGCAGTCCTTGTCAGGACAGTGCAGCGCCGGGGGTGTGACACAGGGCGCGCCGGAGAACTGGAAGGGTTGTTGTTGGGCGCCGGCATATCCCGCAAATGCGGTCACGCCGCTCAGTACGGCCAGCAGTCCGGCCGAATTGGTTGATCTCCTCATCTGGCTTCTTACTCCTGATTTCTAACCGACCGTCCGGTAGATTACACCTGGGTCTTTGGGATGTCAAGACCGTCCGTTCCGCCCGTAGGGAACAGCCCAACGAGAGATGCTCATGGAATAGCGTGGCGCCGGCGAGCGCCTCGCGAGGCAGGTCCTACGCTGCGCCGACAATCGCCCGCGGCGGGCCGGACAGGCGCGGACGCCTATCCTACCTTCGAAAACGCCATGCCCGCGAAGCTCACCACGCTGCGGTCGTCGATGTTCCACTGCTCGTACTTCAACAACTGGCCGCGCATTTTCGGCGCGGTCTTGAGGAATGTGTAAAATGGCGCGGAGCCGCACCATTTCAGGTCGTCCTGGTTGGGCCGCAACAGGTCCCAGAAACCGGCAGCGTCGGCGGCATTGATTTGGGCGATGCGCGCCTGGTCGCGGCCGGCCACTTCGGCCATCACTCCCTGACCCGCGAAGGCTTCAAACTGGTCCTGATAACGCACGCCCATGTGGGCCATGTCCACGCCTAGAATCCAGAAAAGGCGGTCGCCCTGCAACTCGCGCAGTTCGCCGAGGGCTTCGTGAAAGGCCTTCACCTGGTCGTCGTCTTCGGGGTCGCCGCCCTGGTAGAGGCTGCGCGCAAACTGGCCCACCAGAATCGGCAGGATGCGCACATCGGGTCCCAGCACATGCTGCAGGAAGATCACCTGCAATTCCACGGTGTGCTCGAAGGAGTGGCAGTAGTCCTCCATCTCGATGGCTTTACCGCCGCGCGCGGCCAGCCAGTCCACCAGGGCCTGGTCGGTGACGGCTTCGCCGAGCGGGGTGCGGAAGTTTTTGCGCGTGAGGCCGAACTTCTCCGGCTCGCCGAAGTGTGAGGTGGCCAGAATCACGAAGGTGCGGTCGCGATGCTCGGGCTTCAACAAGCGGTAGGCAGCGCGGTAGGACTGCCAGCCGCCTTCCGGGCTGACGTGAGGGGCGGCGATGGCGAACAGATCGCCGTTGGCGCCGACCTCGCCGGCGGAAACACAGCCAGGCATGGCGGTGCCGCTCATGTAACCGGCCAGCGTCTCACGCAGTTGCGCTGGTTCGCCCGGATAGGCGGCGCCCGCATGGGCAGGCTCGCGCACGCTCTTCTCGGCGAATTCACGCTTGCGGTCTGCCCGCATGCCTTCGAAGGCTTCGTCTTCCAGGAACCCGGCGCTGCTCAGCGTTTGCACCAGGTGGCGCTCGGTATCGCCCACTTGAAGATCGTTGGTGAGGCGCACCAGCATCTGGCGCAGGTCCAGATCCGTGGCCTGGCCATCGAAGCACCCCAGGCATTCCACCAGCAGGGGCGGAATCACCAGCATGGCATCGGTGAACTTGTAGGGGTCGCGAATGAACAGTCCGGGATGTTCGGGCGAAGGCGACGGCATGAAATCCAGGTTCATGCGCAAGCGGGGAAGGGGATGGGCCACGTCCTATCGTAGCGTGCCCAAGTCGTAGCGTGCCCAAGTTATCGTAGCGTGCCCAAGCTACCGCGGCGTGACAAGCCCCGATATTTGCGAAGCAGTTCGTAGATCACCACCCCGCCGGCCGTGGCCACATTGAGCGAGTGCTTGCTCCCCAGCATGGGAATGCGAATGTGAGTGTCCGACAGTTCCGAGACTTCAGGCCGGATTCCTTCGACCTCATGGCCGAAGACCACGCAAACCGGGAAGCGCGGCGCCCAATCGAAGAGATCCACCGCGTGGACCGAGGTCTCGACCGCTGCGATTTCGTAGCCGCGCTCGCGGACGGCCTTCAGCAGCGGCACGGGCTCCCAGGCGTGTTCCCAGGCCACCGATTGTTCGGCGCCCAGGGCAGTCTTCGCGATCGCGCTCTTGGGCGGCCTGGCGGTGATGCCGCACAGGTAGAGCTTTTCCACGGCGGCGGCATCAGCGGTGCGAAAGAAGGCACCCACGTTGTACATGCTGCGCACGTTGTCTAGCAGCACCGCCACCGGCAGCGCGGAAATCCCATCGTAGAGCGCGCCGGCGCTGGTGGCTTGAAAGGGGAGTCGGTCCATGGCCGCGGCGAAGTATAGCATGGTGGCATGAGGCCAGGACCCCGGTTGTTCCAGCGCGGTTGTTAACACGTGTTGCCAAAACGTGAGTGCTAAACTAAGGGTTTCCATGGCCATGCTGTCGATCGTGATTCCGATCCACAACGAGGAGCCCTCCATTCTCCCGTTGTACGACCGCCTCACCGCGGTGCTGGAACAGTTGCAGCGGCCATACGAAATCCTCTTTGTGGACGACGCTTCCACCGACCGCAGTTTCGAACTGCTGGCCAACCTGGTGGAGACCGACGGTCACCTCAAAGTGATCCGGCTGCGCCGCAATTTCGGGCAGACGGCGGCCCTTTCAGCGGGCTTTCACGAATCCAAAGGCGAAGTGATCATCGCCATGGACGGAGATCTGCAGCACGCGCCCGAGGACATACCGGCGCTGCTGGAAAAGATCGACCACGGCTACGATATCGCCAGCGGCTGGCGGAAGCATCGCGTGGACAACGCGCTGATGCGCAGGGTTCCGTCGCGCATCGCCAACTGGATGATGGCCCAGGCGTCGGGCATGAAGCTGCACGATTTCGGCACCACCTTTAAAGCCTACCGCGCGGAAGTGCTGAAAGATGTGAACCTGTACGGCGAACTGCACCGTTTTATTCCGGCGCTGGCCAGCTTCTACGGCGCCCGGGTGGCGGAGGTGCCCATCCGCAACGTGCCCCGCGCGGCCGGCGATTCCCACTATGGCATCGGCCGTACCTTTCGCGTGATGTTCGATATCCTCACCATCAAGTTCCTGCTGAAGTACATGACGCGGCCCATGCACTTCTTCGGTTCGCTGGGTCTGGCCGGCACCACCTGTGGCGGCGCCATCATGGTTTATCTCTCCATCAAGAAGCTGCTGGGCTACGAGATTGTCATCGAGCACGGCCCGCTGATGATTGCCGGCGCCCTGCTGCTGCTGGCGGGTCTGATGATGTTCAGCACCGGGTTGATCGGCGAGATGATGATGCGCACATACTTCGAAAGCCAGGACCGGCGGATTTATGCCGTGCGCGAAATCCTGACGCGCAAGCAGCGCGGCGTGGCCGGCGGCAAGTAACGGCAGCGGGTCAGATTGAAAAACGAGGCATTTTCGAGGTGTATCTGGACTTCCCGCTGGAGCACCACGGCGGTACATTGCGGTAGCTTCGGGCTCGGCAGTAATCGCTTTTGCGCTCCCATAGAAGGAAAGCTATGAAAAACTCTGACCTTCTTCTGGCGCGCGGCCCGTTGCCAGTTCGATCGCCAGTTCAATTTCAGCTCAGTTCAATTTCGGCTATGCTCTATAGGAATGGCCACGCGCGGCAGCTCAAGCCAAACCACCAAGAAGAGGGCACTGCAAACGGGTGCGGCTACTTTAGGGCGACGGGCAAGTAGGTATAAATTCAACGAGTTGGGGCCGATCAGCCTGTCTTCTGCTATCGCTTAGACCGGGGATATCCGAATAACCCCTGTTTTTGATTCAGTTTTGGCGCTTGGACGC
>DATMNI010000337.1:0-22011 GCA_035570275.1 Candidatus Acidiferrales bacterium
GGTGGACATCGCGCTCATGGATTGGGTGGGCCAGAAGCTCGGCATTCCACTTTACAGCTATTTCGGTCTTGACCCCAAGGACACGCCACTCACCACGTTTTCGATCGGCATCGACACTCCCGAGATCACCAGGCAGAAGACGCGCGAAGCCGCCGAATACCCGGTGCTGAAGGTGAAGGTGGGACTGGCCACCGATGAGGCCACCATCGAGGCCGTGCGCTCTGTCACCAAGAAGCCGCTGCGCGTGGATGCCAACGAAGGCTGGAAAGACAAGGAAGAGGCGGTGCGCAAGATTAACTGGCTGGAGAAAATGGGCGTCGAATTCATTGAGCAGCCGCTGCCCGCCGAAATGATCGAGGAAACGCGCTGGATCCGCAGCCGCGTCCACATCCCGATCATTGCCGACGAGGCCTGCCAGCGAGCCTCGGACATCCCCAAGCTGAAGGAGGCCTTCGACGGCGTGAACGTCAAGCTCGATAAGAGCGGCGGCATCTTGGAGGCCTACCGCATGATCCAGATCGCCAAAGCCCTGGGGATGAAGACCATGCTCGGATGCATGATCTCCAGTTCGGTTTCCGTGACCGCCGCCGCGCATCTTTCGCCGCTTGTGGACTACGCGGACCTGGATGGAAACCTGCTGATCTCGAACGACCCGTTCCACGGTGTAAGGGTGGAGAAAGGCAAACTGGTGCTGCCCGGCACGCCGGGGTTGGGGTTGACGAAGGCGGGTCCAAATAATGCACACTAAAGACGTCGCCGGACAGTTCTTCGCTCCGGACCTTCAGTCTTACACGAAGAGCTCGATCGGCACATGTAAGAATTCAGCCAGCCGCTTTGCCTGCGCCTTGCTGATGGAGCGTCGACCGCTCAGCACTTCAGTGGCGGCACCCTTGTTGCCGAGGACAGGCCAAATGTCCTTGTGTTTCAGTCCACGTTCTTCCATTAGCGCGTTCAGCGACTCGTTGGGCGACACACGGGGCAGCGGATAATTCTTCTCTTCGTAATCTTCGATGAGGAGCGTCAGCACTTCGGCGAGTGCTTCCTCCTCTGGTGACAGGTCCTCGCGGTCGTCGAGCCCGAGCAGCGTTTCGGCGAAACGTGCACGCTCGGCGTCCGTGCGAATTGGCCGAGGGAGAGACTTCGCTAACAGTTCGGCATACACCGAATCCCTAATCTCAGTCGTCGTACTCATAGCTTCCAGGCTCCCTTGCTGTACTCGACATGGGTGAGGATGTACAGAATGAACACGCGTTTGGTTTTTGTAGTTGATCCGCGTGATCAGCTTGTAGGTATTCCCGTGGATATTGAATACGGTCCTTCGACCAACGATATCAGCGTGAGCGAAATCACTCCTCACTTCGGCTAGAGAGCCCCAGTCGGCCCTCCTGGTAATACGGTACCAGTTCATCAGCGGCGCCAGTGCGTCATGGTGCCCTTCAGCAAATTTGAGAATTGCCGGTTTGCTGATGACCCGCATTAATTGAGTTTACAGAACGTAAACTATTCCGTCAAGCAAGGGGCTCAGGCGCCCCTGTCGACTATTTCGCAGGTTTCACCGCTTCAAACTTGATCTGTTTGAGGAGTTCGGTCTCTCTGACCAACTCCGCCTTCCCCGCCGGGAACTGATTGCCGCTCAAGACGTAAGCCAGGATGTCGGCGTTCTGCTGGCGGCTGAGGGTGCCGGGACGGCCTTCGGGCATGGAGACGCGGATGCGCTCGAAAAGGTCGCCTACAGTCAGGCCGTTCCAGTTGGCGGTGAAGCCGCCGCCAGAGAGAGGCGGTGCCTCTTCGCCGCCACTTAGTGACTGGCCATGACAGGCGGCGCACTCTTTGGTGTAGAGAGACTGGCCGCGAGCGGCCTGGTCTTGGGTGTAGACACCGTCCCAGACGGAGCGGGTGGGCGGGTCTTGGGCTAGAGCAGCCAACCCAAAAGCAACACAACCAAGAAGGGCCGCGTTACTGCGGCAGCGTGAAAGCAATGTATTCACCAGAGTAGGGGCCTCCGCTGACAGCTACGACAATGTATTGCCTGCCGTTCACCATATAGGTCATGGGCGAGCCGCTCTGCGGCGCCGGCATCCAGACGTGACCCACTTCGTTGCCCGAAGCCTTATCGTACGCGCGCAGCATGGCCCCGCGCGGATGCTCGGAGGTGGTGGTCACCTGGCCATCGCCCGCAATCAAGAGCGTCTTGGTGAGCAGCGTGCCCACGTTGTAGCCGGATTGTCCGGTCCGCGGAATAGTCAGGCCTTTCAGCGCGGCGTTGTTGCGGATGGCGTCCGGCGTGTCGCCGTGGGCTACCTGCCATACGATCTCACCGCGATCCAGATTGATGGCGGAAATGGTTCCGTACGGCGGCTTGATCAGCGGCAGGCCCTGGATGTTCAGGCCTACGAAACTGCCGCCGCCACCCCCCGCGCCGCCACGGCCGGCCGCCGGAGTTGGCGCCGGGGCCGCCGCTGGTTCACGCCCGGGCATGGGCGAATCCGCACCGGCGTTTTCACCGGGGCCGCGGGCGATGCGAACTTCCCGGCCGGCGGTGCCCAGAACGTAATCCATGTCCGAGATCTCCTTGGGCGCCGGCACCACCCCGATTCCCGTCACGCAGGCATTGCAGGCGTAGGCGTAGACCGTGTGCGATTCCGGATCGTACGAACCGCCCGGCCAATTGGTGCCGCCACTGGCCGTCCCCAACGTCAAAGTCGCCAGCGGACCATCCACCTTGCTGAGCGCCGGCGGTGTGAAAACCGGCCCGAGCTTGTACTTGGCCACCAGGGTCATGGCCTCATCGTGCAGTGCCGGGGTGAAATCGATCAGGTCGTTCACGGAAACCCCGTTGCGGGCGTAGGCCGGCGGCTTGCTCGGGAAAGGCTGCGTGGGCGAGTACCATTCGCCGGGCACATTCCCCTTCTCGACGGGCTTCTCGTCAATGGGCCACACCGGCTTGCCAGTCACACGGTCAAGAACGTACAAAAACCCCTGCTTGGTAGGCTGCGCGACGGCTTTCACAGCGCGCCCGCCTACGTTGACATCGGCCAGCAGCGGGCCCGAGGAAATATCCATATCCCAGAGCGGGTGGTGCACCAGTTGGTAATGCCACTTGCGCTGGCCGGTCTTCAGATCGACGCAGACCAGGCTTTCGCCGAACAGGTTGTTGCCGGGGCGATGACCGCCGTAATAATCGCCAGTGGGCGACTCCACGGGCAGATACACCAGGCCGAGTTGCTCGTCCACGGAAATCTGCGTCCACACGCCGGTGTTGCCGGTATACTCGGCGGAGCCCTTCTCCCAGGTGTCGTAGCCGAACTCACCCTTCACGGGGATGGTGTGGAAGATCCAGAGCCGCTTGCCCGAGCGCACGTCGAAGCCGCGCACGTAGCCCTTATTGTTGCGCATGCTCTTGGGCGTCATGCCTTCGCGGAATGCGGCCCCGACCAGGATTGTGTCTTTGGCCACTACGGGCGCGGATTGGATGCCGATTTCGCCGGTGGTGAGGTCCGGCAGAATGGTCTGGTCGTCATCCAGCTTCAGATCCACAGCGCCGCCCTTGCCGAACGCGGGAATCAGTGCGCCCGTCTTGGCATCGAGCGCGATCAGCCGGTAGCCCGGCGTGACGTAGAGGATGCGTTCCTCCTTGCCGTCGCTCCAGTAGGCCAGGCCGCGGCCGGAGAGTTGGCGGGGAGCGGCGGCGCCGCGCGCCCCTTCGTGCTCGCCATGCACCCAGAGCAGTTCGCCCGTGGCGGCGTCCAGCGCAATGGCGGCGCGGCGCGATCCGGCGGTGGCATAGACCACGCCATTGACCATCAGCGGCGTCCCTTCCAGCTTATACTCCGGCCGGTTGCCGATGCTGTCCGTCTTGAACCGCCAGGCCACCTCCAGCTTGCCGAAGTTCGACGCGTTGATCTGGTCCAGCGGGCGGTATTTGCTATTGGCCAGGTCGGCGCCATAGGTGGGCCACTCGCCGGCTTTGGAGGATGCCTGGCCGGAAGCGGTGCCGGGCAGCCACAGAAGCCCCAGGGTGATCAAGATGGCGATCGAAAAGCCGATCGGGGAAAAACGCGTGCAATTTCTGGAGCGGCGCATGTTGGTTCTCCGTGTCAGGCGATCGTGTCAGGCGATCAGCCCGAGTTCTTTCAGCTTGATCTTGATTTGTGCCCTCTGCTCGCTGGTGGCGTCGAGATGTGGTGGACGCGGATAGCTCTCACGCGTTCCCATCATCAGGCTCAGGGCGTATTTCATGGGGCCGTAGGCATTCACGCCCGCGGGGCGCATGGCCGCGTTGACTTCGCGCAGCTTGTCGTACGGCTCGTCCGGGTCCTTGCCGCCGCGCTGCGCCGCGAAGACGGCGGAGGAGTACTTTGCGAACAGGTTGGCATCGGCAAGGATGGCGCCCATCCCGGCCTTGAGCGCGGCCTTGAGGTTGTTGCCCGTGCCGGTCATCATGTTCAGCTTGGGAAACTCTTTGAGGTAGCTCTCGTACTCGGGCACGTCGCCGTTGGAGTCCTTGATGCCGGCCAGATTGGGGTAGTGCTCCAGGCTGTGCAGGAGTTCGTTGGTGATGGGGACCGCGCTGGTGCCCGGGATGTGATACAGGTAGACCGGAAGCCTGGTGGACTCCAGGATCAGCGAGTAGTATTTGGTGAGCCCTTCGGTGGCCGGCTTCTTGTAGTAGAAGGGCGGAATCACCAGCACGCCATCGGCGCCGTTGGCGGCGGCATGGGAAATGAGGTCGATGGTGTCCGGGAAATTGGTGGTGCCGGCCTGCACGATCATCGCCAGGCTGCCGCGATGCTTCAGCGCGGTTTCCGCAATGCGCTTTCGTTCGGCGATGGAAAACGAAGGATATTCGCCGGTTGTCCCCAGCACCACCACGCCATCGGCGCCCTGCGTCTTGAACCAGGGCAGCATCTCTTTATAGAGTCCGTCGTCGAACTTCAGGCTTTTGTCGCAGGGTGTAAGCGCCGCCACATACAGCTTCTGTTGAGACGAGCCGGGCGCCCCTACCGGACGGCCGGGCGCGGCGTAGGCCGCGGCGGCAACCCCGGCCGCACTCAGAAAAGCTCTTCGCGTCGTTTGCACGGTGACTCCCTCCTGGCTTGGTGACCCGGCGAGAATACTACCATTCGGCTTTGGGTTGGGTCAAGCGCGAGGGGCGGGCGGGGCGGGCGCGCGCAAGTGTCGTTTCTGTGTGGTCTTGTCTTTCCTGAGCCACTGCCGGAGCCGGAACGTCGAAAACCGCTACGCAGGTGATCCCGCCCTTTTCAGCATCCGCTTGAGTTCGAGGATGCTCAGCGGTGGGGTTTGAAGATGGACAATCGCATGACAGTTTGGGCAGATCGGTCTAAGGTCCTTGATCGGATCGACCACACGTTCACCGCCTCTGTTAGATAGTGCCTTTAGGTGGTGAACGTGAATGTACCCTTCAGCGGTTTCACCGTAGGTTTCGCCGAAAGAAAAGCCGCACCCATGGCAGGCAGTCCCGTAATGGTCGATGCAGCGCTGCCGGGCAATCGGGTTCCGTTCGTAAACCGTGACCGAGGCTTGCTTCGGGGCTCCCTCGGCCAGCGGTTCCGCAAACGCCGTTTGATAGGCGCGGAGCAGTTCCTCAAGCCGCGTCTCGATAGATCCGTCGATTGTTGTATAGCTTCTCGCGTAGGTGGGCCATTTCCAGGCTGGATGGTGCTTGCGTACAAACGCTAGCGGGACCGCAGAGGCTAGAAGCACAATCTCGCGAACGGTTGCGGTGTACTGGCCAGACCCGAACTGGCGTGGTTCATTTCCGATAACGCCACGGGCCGCAAATCCACGGTCTGGGAGGTGAAACAAGGCCCGATCAGTCGCATGAGCTTTCTTCGGGACGATCCACCGTAGAGGCTTGCCCGTCTCGCCCGATTCCAAGACGGACTCGACATCCCCAGCTGCACCGGCCAATATGTGTATCATTCCTTCATCTATTCGTAGATCACCATGCGTTTGACGCGAAACCTCGGTTAACGCAGCCTTTCCGCCAGTGCCAGACCCTCTGAAACTTGCGAAAGTCCCGCTAGCCCCGCTAGTCCCCGTGGGTTCCGTTCTCCAGGAACGCCCGCAACCGGTGGCTGCGGCTGGGGTGGCGAAGTTTGCGCAACGCCTTCGCCTCAATCTGCCGGATGCGCTCGCGCGTCACCGCGAAATTCTGCCCGACTTCCTCCAAGGTGTGCTCGCTGCCGTCTTCCAGACCGAACCGCATCTTGATAATCTTCTCTTCCCTCGGCGTCAGCGTCTTCAGCACCTGCGCCGTTTGCTCCCGCAGGTTGAGGTTGATCACGGCGTCGGATGGCGAAATGCCGTTGTGATCGACAATGAAATCTCCCAGATGCGACTCTTCCTCTTCGCCCACGGGCGTTTCCAGCGAGATCGGCTCCTGTGCCACGCGCAGCACCTTGCGCACTTTCGAAACCGGAAGCTGCAGCCGCTTCGCCAACTCTTCGTTGGTCGGCTCCCGGCCCATTTCCTGCACCATCTGGCGCGAGGTCCGGATCAGCTTGTTGATGGTTTCGATCATGTGGACCGGAATGCGTATTGTCCTCGCCTGGTCAGCGATCGCGCGCGTGATCGCCTGCCGCACCCACCACGTGGCGTAGGTCGAAAACTTATAGCCGCGGCGATATTCGAATTTGTCCACGGCTTTCATCAACCCGATGTTGCCCTCCTGGATTAGATCCAGGAACTGCAGCCCGCGGTTGGTGTAGCGCTTGGCGATACTCACCACCAGGCGAAGGTTGGCTTCGATCAGCTCCTTCTTGGCGTTCTCGGCTTCCAGGTGAGCCTTGGTGATGATCTCCAGGGTTCGCCGCAATTCCGCCGCCGAGGCTCCGAACTGCTCCTCGAGTTGTTGCAGGCGCTGGCCCGCGCCGCGCTGCTCCTTGCGCAGTTCCTTGATTCCTTCGGCGCGCGCCCCGGGCCACGTTTCCAGTTTGCGCTGCAGCTTCGCCAGCTCATTCTCGACTGGCCTTAGTTCTTCCACGGCGCCGCGCAGCCGGCCGATCAAATGCCGGATCACCGGCGATTGAAACTTGATGGTTCGCGCCAGGCGCGACGTGCGCACGATCAGCCGGCCGAGTTCCCACAACTGCCGCCGGTACTGTTTGGGCTTCATGCCGCGGGGAATCGCCAACAGTTTCTGCCTGCCTTGCAGGATCTTCCGGTAGTGCCGCGAGATGTCCTCCGTGCACTTGGCGAATTCCAGGCGCTTCTCCTCCACCAGTTCGTCAGTGAGGAGTGGGTCGGCGATCTGGATCACGTCGCGAGCCAGCACCGCGTCCTGCGCCGTCTCCTCGCCCATGGCGATGATTTCCTGGATTACCAGCGGCGCGCGGAACAGCGATTTCAGTACCGTGTTCTGCCCGCGTTCGATGCGGCGGGCGATCTCCACTTCGCCGTCGCGCGTGAGCAGCGGCACCGTGCCCATCTCCCGCAGGTACATGCGCACGGGATCGTTGACCTTCTCGCCGACGCCGGCAGGCAACTCGATATCGAGGAACTCATCGCCCTCCTCCAGTTTTTTCTCGAAATCCTTGGCCTCTTCAAGAATGTCGATGCCTGCGGTGTCCAATCCGGCGAGCACGTCGTCAAGGTCGGCGCCACTGGAGAAGTCGCCGGGCAGAACTTCGCTCACCTCGTCGTACAGGACGTAGCCTTTTTCCTTGCCCATCTGTACGAGCCGTTGAAGCCCGTCGTCTTTGTCATCAAGCGCCACTGAAGCCCCGTTTTCCCAGCGGAGAAGAATCCTAGTTATTGTATACCACGGCGAGGCGCAGTTTTCGCCGCGCCAGGGTCATCCGCGATCAGCGAAGGCCGTGGTTGCTCCGCCATCAGTTGCATGGCTTCCGCGATCCTGCCTTGACGCTCCAATTCCTTGATTCGCGCCTTCAATTGCTCCGTCTTTTGCTGGTGGTCCGAAAGCCGCACGCGTTTCAGGGCGGCCAGCACTTTTTCAGCCGAGTGCTCCGAATCCTCGCGCAGCACGGCCTCGGCCAGCAGGTGTTGGTCGGCTTCCTCCAGGCGCGCATTGACTTCATTGAAAGTCACCCGGTTGCCGGCGTCGGCAAGCGCGAAAACAGCTTGAAAGATGCGCCTCGAAGCAAAGGTGGCGATGCTCTCCACCGATCTCAGTTCCCTCATGACTTCGTCCCGCATCTCATCTTCGCCGAACACGGCGACCAGCAGCATGCGCTCATCCGGCCGCAGCGCGACCGCGGGACGGTCCAGTGTCTTCTCCTGCCGGTCGCCGGCGGTTTTGCGAAAACTGTCCAGCACCATTCCCTTCTCAACCCCTAGATAGCCCGCCACTTCATTGGCGATCACACCGCGTTCCAGCGCGTCGGAGATGCGATGCAAAGCCGGCAGCAGGGCCTTCAACACAGTGACCTTGCCTTCCGTGGTGCGCATATCGTGCTTGGACCGCAGACGGTCGGCCAGCCAGAAGAAATAGCCTTTCGCCGTTTCCAGCCGTTGCAGGTATGCATCGGCGCCGCGCTCCTTGCAATACTCGTCCGGGTCAAGGTCTCCGTCCAGTTCCATGATCCGCACCTGCATGCCTTCCTGCAGAAGGATGCCGATGGACCGTTCCGCCGCGGTGGCGCCCGCCGCGTCGGGATCGAAATTCACCACGATCTTTTGGGAGTGCCGCTTCAACGCCTGAACTTGCTGCGTGGTCAGTGCCGTGCCGCAACTGGCCACCACCGCGCGGAAACCCGCGGCGCTTACGCCGATGGCATCCATGTAGCCTTCCACCAGAATCACGCGGTCGTCCTTGCGTACGGCCTCTTTGGCGCGGTGCAGGTTGTAGAGCACCTGGCTCTTTTTGTAGATCGGGGTCTCCGGAGAGTTGAGATACTTCGGTTCGTCGTCCGATGACAAGGCGCGCCCCCCGAATCCGATGATCTTGCCGGATTCGTTGTGGATGGGGAACATCAACCGGTTGCGGAATCGGTCGTAAAACGTACCGTCCTGCCGTTTGCCCACCAGGCCGGACTGTTCCATCTGGGCGGCAGTGAAGTTGGGCTCGAACAGCCGCAGCAGGGCGCGGCCGGAGCGGTCTGAATAGCCCAGCCCGAACTGTTCCACGGTTTCGGGCGCCAGGCCCCTGCGCTCGAAATAGGCTCGCGAATCACCGCCCGCGGAACCGTTAAGATTCGTACGAAACGCCTCTTGCGCCAGTTCATGCATCTGGTAAATGGCGCCGCGCAGTTTGGAGTCTTCGTCGGCGTACTGCGAGCGCTTGGGCATGGGGATGCCGTAACGCTCGGCCAGGCTCTTGAGGGCTTCGTAAAAGCTGATGTGCTCCATCTCCATCACGAAGTTCACCACGTCACCCTTGGCGTGGCAGCCGAAGCAGTAGTAGAATTGCCTGGCCGCGTGGACCGTGAAGGAGCCGCTCTTCTCGTTGTGGAACGGGCACAGCCCTACGTAGCGGTTGGCCCCCGATTTGCGGAGCCGCACGAATTCCCCGATGACGCTTTCGATTTGCACCGAGGATTTGAGTTGCTCGACGAAGTCCATGGTGAGCCTCCGGTTTGTGGGGCAGGTTGTTAACCTGCGGCGGATTGGCAATCCGCCTATCCCGCCGGCGGATTAGCAATCCGACGCAGGATTGCCGCCGAATCAGCGCACAGTCGGATACTTGATTCCCAACTGCTCCAGGTAGGTGTCGTATTTCGAAGGGTCGTAGTAGAACTGTTTCATCAGCGGCCGGTAGATTTCCATGGTCTTGGTGTTCAGCCAGATGGCGGGTTTGTCGTCAGGCCGCAGAAAGGTCTTGTACTTCATGTCTTTGGTCTCAACGTTATTGAAGTAGTCCCAGGCGGCTTTCACGAGTTCGGGCTTGGTGAGGATATCGAGCATCGTCATCGCCTGCACCTTGGCGCCGGCGATCACGCCCTTGTGCGCAATCGGCGTGGCCATGGCGATCCCGTTGGCCCAGTTGTGGCCCGGCCCTCCCGGAATGTTCGAGGGGAAGCGCAACGTGATGGTTGGCACATTCCAGGAAACATCGGCGATGTCGTCCGAGCCGCCGCCCGTAGGCCCCGGACCCTGCCCTTCACCGCCCTCGCCGGCATTGGCCTCCGGTTCGGGCCGAGGGGCGCGCATTTCCTGAATCTTGACAGCCAGGCCGCGCACCGGTTGCTTGAGTTCTTTTTGTAACCCTTTGGCCATGGTCTGGTCATCCTCCGACCATTGCGGCAGCCCCACCTTCTTGATGTTCTCGTACATATCCTCGGCGATCGGCTTGCTGAAGTACCCGGGCCAGGCGCTTCCCAGCAGCCGGGAGGTGTAGGTGGTATCGGTCATCAGCGTGGCGGCTTTGGCCATGTTGTCGCCGATGCGCCACATGTCCATGATGTGATCGTAGTCGGCCTCGCGGAAGTAATACCAGACCGCGGCTGTAGGTGGAACCACGTTCGGCTGGTCGCCGCCGTCGGTGATGACGTAGTGCGAACGCTGCGCCAGGCGGAGATGCTCGCGGCGGAAATTCCAGCCCACGTCCATCAGTTCCACGGCGTCCAGCGCGCTCTTTCCGCGCCAGGGAGCGCCGGCCGCATGCGCGCTCTCGCCCTTGAACGAATACTCCACCGACACCAGCCCGTTCTGGTTGACGGCCGGCCCGTAGGAGACACCCAGGTTGGCGGCCACGTGGGTGAAGAGGCAGACATCCACGTCCTTGAACATACCGGCACGAACGTAGTAGGCCTTGGTGCCGACCAGTTCCTCCGCCACACCCGGCCACAGCCGGAGGGTGCCGGTGAGGTGTTCGCGCTCCATGACTTTCTTGACCGCCAGCGCGGCGACGATGTTCAGCGGCACGCCGGAATTGTGGCCTTCGCCGTGGCCGGGCGCGCCGGCGATCATCGGCTCGTGCCAGCCGACGCCCGGTTTCTGCGACGCCTGCGGAATATCGTCAATATCCGAGCCCAGCGAGATGACGGGCTTACCCGAGCCCCAACTGGCCACCCAGGCAGTGGGGATGCCGGCATAGTTGCGCTCGATCTTGAAGCCCTGCTTCTCCAGGATGCCCGTGAGGTACTTCGAGGTTTCGAACTCCTGGAACCCCAGTTCGCCGAAGCTGAAGACAGAATCGACCATCACCTGGGCCTGTTTCTTCATGGCGTCGATCTGGCCTGCGAGGTCGGCCTTGATGGAGGCCTCCTTTTCGGGCGTGAATTTGGGTTGGGCGATGGCGCAAGCCGCGAACAAGCAAAGAGAGAGAGACCGTTTCCGCATAGGTGATAGTGTAAGCTATTGGGCCAGTTTTGCAAGAACGGTCTGGAAGAGGTCGTGGCAGTTGGGCGCGGATTTCCGGACCAGGTCAGCGTCGATCGATGCCAACAGCTTTGTCCCGTGAGTTGTCTTGTTGTCGTAATAGTCGCCCTTCTGACTGTTCTTCGTGGCGGCGCTTAGGCCGTGCTGCAGATCCTTCTTGGAAATCTGCTCGACGTTGGGATTTGACTTCAAAGAATTTCGCTGGAAGCCGGAACGGTAGAAATCGGCGAGTGCATCTTTGTCCGCGTGAAACCAGGCCTCCATCATCTCGACCATCCAAAAGATCGAGCCGGCATTCGATTCGCTCCAACCCTGCTCGCGGCAAAGCGAAGCCGAGGCGTTGGCGCGTAGCGGCCCTTCGCTGTCTATAAGAAGAATGCTCCACACCCTAGGGTTCTCTCGAATGGCAGTCCCGAAATCCCGGCAAGCCGTACTTCCCGACCCCGACGGAATCACACGAAACTTGCACCGTTTCTCCCGGGCACGCCGTCTGAGTACCGAGAGGAAGGCCTCAAATCCGGGCCTAAGGAGCTTGTGGCCTTCGCAATAGAGCCAAATCTCAGTCAATATCGGTTTCCGCCGATCTGGCCTTTGCGCCAAAGTTCTCCAAGCGTGTACTCTTCTAGCCACGCTTTGAGGCTGTCCTTCGACAGCCGCTTCATCTGGGTGCCGTTGTCAAAATCGCGTTCGCAAACGAGGACACTTTCAGGGCGGTCCGTGAGCCAATCAACCAGCGCGTCGGAATGTGTCGTCACAATCAACTGGACGGACTGTGACGCCTCCAGCAAGGCTTCGGCGACAAGCTGCAAGGCGTCGGGGTGCAGCCCGATCTCGGGTTCTTCGATGCAGATCAATGGCGGCGGTTTCGGATGGAACAGAGCCGCCAGCAGGGCGAGAAACTTCAGCGTTCCATCGGACATCCGGATGGCGGAGAGCATCTCCTTTAGGCCAGCTTCCCGCAGGTAGGTACGCGCGAGTCCTTGGCCAACGTCGATCTTGACATCCTCGAAGCGCTCGCAAAAGCGGCGGAGGTAATCTCTGATGCGGTCGTGCACGCCCAGAAAGTTGAAGTCCAGAAGAACGAGGGCCAGGTTGTCGCCCCGGTCGGAGAGTGAGTCCTTGATGGCTGAGGTGCTAATGCCGCGCCTGATTGGCGAATCGGGGTCGGTCCGAAACTCCCGGAAGATCCGTATCTGTGAAAAGTGCCGGCCCAGCTCAGTGAGAGGCGTAGGGTCCACGGGGCTCTTGAACTGCGCAAGAACAGACTCGCTAGGCGTAAGGGCCATAACCTGAGCCTTGGAACGTGCCAAGTCTGAGGCCTCCGCCCCAAATTCCGCCTGGATCAATGAACGGGTCAAGTATGCACCGGCCCCCCCGAGATCTGCCCCTTGGCCGCTCTTAGCAAGCTGCTCACCCACAATGACCAATCCGTTCGGACCTTCTTCGGTGAACCGGAGTTGATAAGAAAGCGGCCCAAACTGACGCCCTCTTGTGAGGCTAAGGTCACACTCGATGGTTGCTATGGGCGCGGGCCCGACATCGCCAAGCCACAACCATTGTCTTACTCCGCCCGCAAGCAGCACCGCTGACAAGCTGTCCGGAGCAGCTTGCAGCAGGCCGATTACCTCTATCAGATTGCTTTTTCCAACGGCGTTCGGGCCAATCAAAACGTTCAATTGTCCGAGTTCAACTGTCGCCTCATTGAACGACAGGAGCTTCTTCAGGGTCAGCCGTTGGATGAACATTCACGTTGCCCTTCGATCTTAACGGATTTCGAAGCTTGGCGAAGCCGCGCACGCAATTTGGCCGTCGCCTCCCGGTGGCACAACACGCACAGCGTCCGCATGTTTGAGAGGTCGCATTCGCCGCCGCCTTCGGCCACAGGCACGATATGGTCGGCGTCCCAGAGGTTGCGGCGGCCGCCCCAGTCCTTTTCGAACTGCCGCCGTGCGCGGTAGTCCAGTTTGCGCTTGTCCTTCCGCAACGCTTCGGTGTCGATGCCGCACTGCGCGCACACGCCGTGGTCGCGCCCAAAGACCTGCGCGCGGAGATAGCTGGCGTCGGTCCGCAGCTTCCATTCGTGGACGCAGGCCTCGCCGCAAAATGTGAGGCGGCCTTTGGGGACTGCGGCGCCACACCAGCGGCACAGGCCTCGACGCCGCTCCTGAACCCAACCACCAGGTTTGGCGCGGCGAGTACTCACTCGCGGGTTCCCCAGTCGAATTTCTGAATACTCCCGATGATGCGGGCGCGGATCTCGCCGATTTCTTCCGACGAGAGCGTGCGCTCGGGCGACCCAAGGGTGACGCGGAACGAGACGCTCTTCTCGCCTTCTTCGAGTGGCGGGCCGGAGTATTGGCGCAAGAAACTGACGGACTCCAGCAGCGGTCCTGCGGCTGAAGCGATGGCGGCCTGGATTTTTCCCGCATACTCGCGCAGGCCCACGACCACCGAAAGGTCGAAGGCGCTCGATGGGTAGCGCCGGATGGGCGTGTACTTCACGTCGCCGGCGCTCAGTTCCTGGATCAACCGGAGGTCGAGATCCACCACCGCCGCGCGTCCGGATTCCACCAGCCGGGGGTGCAGTTCGAAGAGACGACCGACGGTATAACCCTTCCACTGGAGGTTCGCGGCGCGCGCGGGGTGCTCGAACGGGCGTGGCGAAGCGGGTTCCGCCAGTGCGCCGGGCATCAGGCATTCGGTGGCGCGCTTCACTTCGAACAGGCCGGCGGCGCCATCGCCGTGACGGCTGTAAAGCGCCGCCACCAGGTGCGGGATTTCGTTGGGAAGGCCTTTCGGCGATTTGTGAATCTCCAGGCCGATCTCGAACAGCCGGAATTGTTCCCGGTGCTTGGCGTTCTCCGTAATGTTCTTCCAGATGCCGGGCAGCAGCGAGGCGCGCATCAGTTCCTGATCCGAGGCAATCGGGTTGGTGACGCGGATGTGCGCGGCCGGGTCGAAACCGAACGCGCGCGCGGCCGCTTCGCTGATGAACGAGTAGTTATAGACCTCGGTGAAGCCCTGGTCAATGAAGATGCTGCGAACCTCGTGCTGGAAGCGGCGCACCAGGTTGGGCGGCGGCACCACGGCCGCAACCAGCGGCGCCTCGGGCGTGATGGAATCGTACCCGATCATCCGTCCCACTTCTTCCACCAGATCGTCCTTGATTCCGACATCTTTGGTGGCGCGCCAACTGGGCACCGTGACGGAGAGGACGCCGTGCCGGTGCTCCGCCACGCCGAATTGCAACCGGTCCAGGATCTCGCGCACTTCCGACGGGGGAATGTTGCGGCCAAGTTTCCGCTGCAGCCAGTCCAGCGGAAGATCGATGGCGGGTGGCGGCGGTAGTTCCCGTTTCGAATCGGCCAGGCCGCCAACCAGACGGATGCCAGGCGAAATTTCCCGCAATAACTCGATGGCGCGCGCCAATCCGCGAACCGTATTCGCCGGGTCCTGCGCCTTTTCAAACCGCATGGAGGCGTCGGTGCGCAGCTTGAGTGCCGTTGACGTTTTGCGGATGGACGACGCCTGAAAGTTGGCGCTTTCCAAAACGATGCGGGTCGTGGTGTGTCCGTTGGAGCCATCGCTTATGGCGCTATCGCCGCCGCCGATCACGCCGCCCAGCGCAATGGCCCCGTCAGCATCGGCAATCACCAGGTGGTTCGAATCCAGCGTGTAGTGCTCGTCATTGAGCGCGCGGAAAGGTTCGCCAGGCCGGGCAGGCCGGATGAAGATGGTGTCGCCCTGGAGCAGGCCGCCATCGAAGGCGTGCATCGGCTGCGACAACTCGGCCATGATGTAATTCGTCATATCGACGATGTTGTTGATGGGGTTGAGCCCGATGGCTACCAGCCGGTATTGCAGCCACAGGGGCGAGGGCCGCACCGTTACATTGTCGAAAACCAGGGCGCTGTAGCGCGGGCAGAGATCGAAATCCTCAATCTGAATCCGGACTACGGCCGGGCCGGTGGGCAGCAGGTCAAGCCGCGCCGGGTCCTTCAGCTTGAGCCCGATAATGGCGGATACCTCGCGCGCCATTCCATGGTGGCCCCACAAGTCGGGCCGGTGTGTGATCGACTTGTTGTCGATTTCGATGATGCTGTCGGGCTGGCAACCGGGTATCGGCGAGCCCACCGGCGGCTCTTCTCCGGCGACGCCCAGTTCGACGATGCCGGAGTGATCGCGATTGACGCCGAGTTCGGCGCCGCTGGCCAGCATGCCGTCGCTTTCCACCCCGTGGATTATCTTCTTGCCGATGGGCGCGTAGGCGCTGATCAGGCCGGGCCGGCAGTTCGGCGCGCCGCAGACCACTGTCTTGCGGCCGAGCGGCCCCGCATCCACCACCGCGACCACGTTGTGGCTGCCCGCGATCGCCTCCACCGATTCGATGCGCGCTGTGCGGGCGCTGGCCAGCAACTCGCCCACGGACGCGATGCCTTCGCACTCGGCCGTCTTCATGGTGAGCAGCTTTTCCAGAGGACCGGCGGTGTAGTCCAGGTTCTCGACGAATTCGCGAATCCAGTTGTAGGAGAACTTCAAAACTGCGGCTCCATTCAAAACTGCGGCTTCATTCAAAACTGCGGCTTCATTTTAAAACTGCTCTAGGAATCTGAGGTCGCCGCCCTGCAAATGGCGGACGTCGTCAATGGCGTAGCGCATCATCACCAGACGGGTGAGGCCCAGACCGAAGGCGAAGCCGCCCCACGCTTCGGGATCGATGCCGCTCAAGCGCAGCACATTGGGATGCACCAGGCCGCAGGGCATCAGTTCCACCCAGCCGCTCTGCTTGCAAACCGGGCAACCGGAGCCGCCGCAGATCAAGCATTGGATGTCGAGTTCAAAACCGGGTTCGACGAACGGAAAATAGCCGGGCCGGAGGCGCACCGTCACCTCCCGCTTGAAGATCGCAGTGAGCAGCGTCTTCATGAAATACAGCAGGTGCGCCACGGAGACGTCGCGGTCCACCATCATGCCTTCGAGTTGATAGAAGGTGTGCTCGTGAGAGGCGTCCACGCTTTCATTGCGGAACACGCGGCCGGGCGCGATCATGCGGAGCGGCGGACCCAGGCGTTCCATACCCCGCACCTGGACGGGTGAGGTGTGGGTGCGCAGCAGATTGCCTCCGTCCAGCCAGAAGGTGTCCTGCATGTCGCGCGCCGGGTGGTCCTGCGGAATGTTCAGGGCGTCGAAGTTGTGGTATTCGGTCTCAACCTCGGGTCCATCCAGCACGGCGAAGCCAAGCGATACGAAGAGTTCTTCCAGCTCGCGTTGGATGCGGGTGATGGGGTGGAGGTGGCCGCGCCGCGGGCCCTCGGCAGGCAGCGTGAGATCGAGCCATTCGGCGTCGAGCCGCGCGCGCAGGGCGGCTTCGTCGAACTCCCGCATCCTGGCATCGAGCGCCGTTTCAAGGGACTGCTTGGCGGCATTGAGCAGCTTGCCGATGCGCGCTTTCTCTGCGGGGGCAAGCTTGCCCATCTCTTTGCTGACCAGCGCCAGCGCGCCTTTGCGGCCCAGGGCCTGGACCCGGACGCCTTCGAGTTCCTCGGCGGTCTGCGCGGATTCAATTCGCGCCAGGGAACCGGTTTCCAGTTCCCGTATGGATTGATCGAGCATTTGTGTGGAGTTTCCTATTGTAACCGAGAAGAGATGCTGGAGGGCCGAGATCGGACGCCGGTCGGGGCTGCGGGGCGGCGGCTGAGCGTGACCGAAGAAGTCGCCACCGGCGGTGCGCGGAGTCTCGCCGCGCCAAAGGCCGCACCGAGCACCATCAATCCAAAGGTCCTCTGCGCTACGCCGACGAGCAGCGGCGCGATCAGTTCCTGTGTCTCCCGCCAGCGAAAGGCAAGGATGGTGCCCAAGCTGCCTTAGCTGTAGATGCGGGTGGCGTTGATGGCGTGGGCGCGCCAAACGGACTCTGCGGGGAACGCCGGAGCGGGCAGGTGTACGGCGGGCGGGAACTTGGCGGCCAGGCCGGACAGTGGCAGAACCGCCGCCTCGCAGCTCCTTGGCTCCGAGATCGCAGACGGCTGCTCTGTCCGCACCTACTGGGCTGGAACTGACATCGACGGCTCCAAGGGGTGTGCCACCAGTACGGAGGCGACAGCGAAAGTGGTCTCCAGCCCGCGGGTGCATCGGATAACTGGCGCTGCCTGGCAGTAGAGAATCTCAGCCAGGTGGAACTGCTCGATGGCCCTTGGCAAGCCGCAGCGAATCACTCGCGCCCCCAAACCTGCATCGAAGAAGTCGAACTGGATGTAGATGACTACCCTGAACCCGCTCCGTCTACTCCACCACCCAGCCCAAAAAGTGCAAAACTCTAGTCTAGCGTGAAGCGCTTTATCGGCCTCCAGAAAACCGTGCCGAGACGCAGGTCAACTGAAGCGGGTTGGACTTGCTCGGCTTCAGTAAAGACTTCGGCACCTGCCTCAGCGCGAAAGTCGAGTTCCGGCAACAGGGCGCGAAGGTCTCTATCGCAAAGGTACATCAGCTAAGACCCGATCCAGGCGCGAATATCTTTCATCGCGAAGCTTCTAAGGCGGTCTCGCCGCGATAGTTCGTATAAAGGATTCTGACGGCCTTATTTTCTTCACTCATTCTTTAACCACCAATCGAATCAGATTGTCTCCGGCAAGAGGCCGAGGTCGTGCTTGTGGAGCGGTCGGACAGCGAACTTCTCAAGCTGCCCGAGCACGAGCGGGAGCGGGTTCGAGACGACCTTGCGCAACCGTCCGGGTGTTGGCACGTCCCGCTCGCACGTGTCGCATCGTTGAGAGGTTGCCGGCGTGAATGCGAGGTCGCCTTCGCTGAGAATTCCCTCGCCGCACGAGGTGCACGTCACTGTCGTGACGCGATCCTTCAATGACGGCAGGATCGCCTGTGCCATATAGAGTCGGACCATGACCGGGTCGAAAGCGATGCCGTCGATCGTGACGGTCCCGTAGGTCTCATCCGTTTCCGGCCATTGCGCTCCTTCTTTGAACGTGTGGACGTGGATGCCTTCCTCCTCTGCTCCCTTACCGGTCCAGATGAATGCTGGGTTTGATCCCCAGATTTGAATGCCGCCGGGGAAATCCTGCTGACGGATCTTGAGCTTCTTCGTCGAAGGTTTCGGGGCACGGGTTTGGACTCCGCATGCGTCGCGCACGCCGCAGATCGGGTTCCCGATACCTGTTTGCGTATCCCTGAAGTGCTTGCCACACCCGGCGCACAAATGCCGCGAGTGCGGGTGGACGCTGAACCAGTCCCGATCCAGATGCGAGTACTTGCAGTAGGTGCAGCGGACCTCGCGCATCGTGTAGCCGAAAACGGTCGTTGCCATGTAGTAGATCGCGTCCAACTCATCGACGTGCAGACCGTCCTCGGGGAGGTCCTTGCCAATTATCCGAACAGCGCGGAAGGTGTTGTCTAGCTCCTTCTCGCTGTCGGCCGTGACGCGGCAGTGCACGTGGATACCGCGATCCAATGGCTGCGTGGTCGTGTCGTACACGGGCGGGACGGCACCCCAGAGCGCAACGCCACCCGGATACTTCGCGAAGTCCAGCGTCAGGATATCCTTCTCCGCGATGGGCGGGAAGTGTGCGGTACGGCAGGCGGTCGCTGGCTTGCCATACTTCGCGGTCGCATCCGCTCGATGCTTCAGGCACCAGTACCGCGTGCCCCCGTCGCGTCGCTTACCGACGGAAACGATGTGGCATGCGTTGCCTTCCGGCATCGGCGTCCTCTTCGTTCCAAAGATTGTATGTTGTTCGGCTTCTCGTCGCTGGATCATGGCCTTCTTCATGCAGGACTCCCGTCTAGTTGTTGCTGCCTTTGAGGCTCGCGAGCCATGCTCGCAGTTCGAGAATCTGTTTTTCGTCTAGTTTCGTCCCCCAGCGACCGACGACCTCGACCAGAGAGCTGCCGTGTTTGTGCAGGATGTCGCGTAACGCCTCAAGCGTTTCGTCGCGTCCGCGATCGATCTCCTCATCAGTCGTGAGCACGAGGAGGTTCGTGCCGATTACGTAGTTCTTGATGCGCTTCTCGAACGAATTGTGGTCGTCGAGGTTGTGGGTGTCGAGTTTGTGCTGCTTGCCATTTGCACTGATGATGACGTTTCCGGTAAGCTGGCCATCCGGGAGCCGGTGCAGCCGTTGCTCTGGGAACTGCTGATACGCAGTGAGGGGATCGATCTTCGCGGCGATCTCGAACCCGCCCATCACGTACTGTGGCGCGACAGGGATTTTGCCGGAGGCTACGAAAATGTGGTCTCCCTGTTGTAGCTGCTTCCGCACGTCCGGGCGACATGCCCCGAGCGTCGGATTCGGACCAAGGTACGGGTCTTTGACGTGTTTGCCGAGTTGCGGGTCATAGCCTGACCGCGTGATGAAGATCTTTCCCACCATATCGACCTACTTCTCCTCTTTAAACCCCCAGTCGAGTTTTTGCTTGAGCGTGTTCCCCTGGTGCGGTGCGATCACGCCGTCATGTTGCAGTCGCCCAACCACGATCCCCGGACCAACGCCAACGGTTTCGGAGAACTCGTGGATGGAATCATTGGTAAATGTGCCCGCGCGCACAAATGCTCCGAGCTGCGCGGGCGGAATGAGCGTGTCGGCCGAGAACCTGTTCGCCTCTGTTTCGACCTGTTGCATTTCAGGATCGACCACTCGATCAGACAAGTCGTCCTCCGCGTTATCGACCACAAATGGTCGCTTGCTCCGGTGCAGCAATAAGTGCCCGACCTCGTGAAAGAACGTGAACCAGAACTGGTCATCCGTCTTGTACCTGATGGTGAGTCCGATCAATGCCCTCTTTTCCGTCAGCCAACGAGCACAACCGCTGATGCCCGTATTGCGGAGCGCAGGGACCACTACAAACGCGACGCCGAGCTTGGCGCACAGATCTTGTAATGGGTCCAACACGTCCTCGATTCGTCGCGTCGTGAACTGACGGAGCGGGTTGATCGCTGCGCGCAGTCTTGCAGCATCAAAGTCAACGAGCTCCAATCCACGGGCGATGATCTCGGTCTCACGCACCCATGCGGCAATGGCTTCCTCGCGAGTCTTCACCGTGCGAGTTTGTCGATACTGGGGTGCCGAGGCACGCCAAACGTTCGCCCAGCTTTCCGGCGACGTCACCCCAAAGAATCCCAGGAGCACATCAGCGTCGGACCGCCCTTCTGGTAGGGAGAATTGGAGTTGGCGCATCTCCTTGAGTGGAAAGTGACGGACCCACTCATCCCATCCTGGTGCCTTCGCGTCCTCACGGCGTCGCGCCTCGACTTCGTCAAATTGCCGTTGCAGGTTCAACCAGAGGTGTGCGGGCCGCTGGAATGCTTTCTCGAATGCCAGCGCGGTCGTTGGCGTGATCGGTGACTTGCCGTTGCAAATCTCGCTGATGGTCTTCGGCGTGAGACCGGTGCGCCGCGCGAGGTCTCGTTGCGACCATCCGTAGAAGTCGAGATACTCTTGTACCGTCTCGCCGGGGTGCGGGACGGTGATTGGTTCAAAACTGATATTGCTATCCATGAGTGTCCTCGATAGCGGTGACGTCAATCGATGTGATTGACTTCCATCGCTCTTGTTCATCGGCCACATTCGGCTCTTTGGTCGCTTGGAACAGCAACCGGTATGGTTGGTTCAGATCGACCGAGAATGTACCCTTACGGTCTCCTTTCAGTTCATGGCACCGTTCCGGCCCCGAATTCGCTGGCCAGAAATCGGCCAGCGAGTCCGCGGCATACAGGGCTGCCAGTCGTAAGGCGATCTTCTTCGCCATGTTCACGCCGTATTCGCGTTGGCGGGCAGCCGGATCGTTCGCCACTTTGCGCAGCCGCTTGTCGCTGATAGAAATATCCATCAAATTCCCCTATAGGTAACCCCCGGAGTGACCTCATCTGTTACCCAAAAGGTAACACGCACCGGGGATAGATGTCAAGCCGTACCGGGGTTCCGCTCCCGAACAGCCGTCTTCATGGCAAGTTGCAGATCGTCGGGTGCCCTCCACGGCGCGGCCGTTCCGGACGAGTGGAGGCCCAACAAAAAGGGAACGGTCAAGCGCGCACCTCGCGGATGGTCACGGTGTTCACGCTGCCTTCGTCCGTGAGTGTTAGGGTTAGGGATGGTGTCTCTCTAGCACTTCTGCCTTTTTCGGTCGTCGTTTCCCCCGCGGTTGCTTCTACTTGCTCTTGAAAAACGGTGTTAGGTACCGACAAGTCCAAGTCGGCTTCCCGCCCCGAACCTCAGTTTCAGGATTTCTCCCGTGAAACGCCGTTCCTTTGAGTGAACTCGCCATTCCCGGCAGTCGAAGGTCACCTTGGTCCGTAGTTGGCATTTGTCCACGTGCGTGTTACGGTTCGCAAACGCCTTTATACCGGTTGTGTATGTGTATGCTTACGCTGTCGGAGATGCACTTCATCGTGTGAGGTCGTCGGCATTTTATAGCCGCTCCCGCCGCCGCGCGGGAACGCCGAAATCGCAGTCACCGCGAAATCGACTTTATCTTCACCCTGAATTCAAGCGGTTACAGACATTCGCCCCCGAAACCCCTTCTCACGGGTGCTAATTTGAAATTAGGAGGTCTCGCCCACCACGATGCCTTCGACGGTTTTCTTCCTGGCCAGGAAGCGTTGCATGTACGGTGGAACTGAACTCTCCCTGGGGCCGTCAACGCCTTCACGGCTGTCTGAGCAGTGCTACGGGGTCGGGGGAGAGATCTTGGGTTCGAACCCAT
>DATMNI010000338.1:0-6120 GCA_035570275.1 Candidatus Acidiferrales bacterium
ACAAGGCGGCGGGCGGCGTTAAGACCTACGCGCAGAGTCTGCTCCCGCTCAAGGATATCAACGGCAACCCCGTCACCTTGCCCCGTATCAACCAGGGCAGCAATTTCCTGAACCTGCTTCCCGGGGTCAACTTCGGTTTTCCCAACGGTTTCAGCGCGCAGTCGGCCGGCCAGGCTATAACGAACGGGGTGAATAACGGCGCGGCTGTAACCAACGGCGCCTCCTTCAGCCAGGACAGCCGCTGGCCGTTCACCGGCACCGACCAGGTGGAATCCATGCAGGATAAAGTGACCTGGGTCAAGGGCGCACACACCTTTAAGGCCGGCATCTACTACGAAAGAATGGCCCGCAACGTGAGCGTGTACTCGGTCTACAATGCCGCCGGAACCTATTATTTCGGCTCCGACAAGTCCAGTCCGCTCGACACTGGATACCCCTTTGCCAATGCCGTGCTGGGCAGCGTCTTTGCTTATGGCGACGACAACGAGAAGCTGGTCAATCACGCCCGTTACACGCAGGTCGAGTGGTACCTGCAAGACACCTGGAAGGCCAGCCGCCGGCTCACCTTCGATTACGGTTTGCGCTTCTACCGCGTAGGCGACCTGAATTCCAAGGGTGGCACGCTGGGGCTGTTCAACACCGCCAGCTACAACGCCAGCCAGGTGGGGCAGTTGCTCTTTCCGGCGTGTTCGGTCCCATCCACCACCGTCACCTGCCCGACCGCGGACAAGATCGCCATCAACCCCAAGACCGGTGCCACCTTCCCGTACGTGCGGCAGGGCACGTTCGATACCTCTTCCTATTCCACCACTCCCTTTTCAGGGCTTCAGTATTACAAGACCCACTTCTTTAACGTCCCCCCGATTCAACTCGGCCCGCGTGTCGGTTTCGCCTGGGACGTGTTCGGGGACGGGAAGACCGCCATGCGCGGCGGTTTCGGAATCACCGTGGGCCGCAACTGGACGGTGGACTACATCGGCGCGCTGGGCGCGGGCCAAGGCCCGCTGATGGTGCCGCCCAACTTCCTGTCGCCCACCATCCTCTACACCAACTTCGCCGGCCTGGCCAACAGCCAGGCGGTACTCACGCCCCAGAACCTCATCGGCGGAACCCCGAACGAGACTCCCGAGTCGACGTACAACTGGAGCTTCGGCATCCAGCGTGAGCTCTCGCGCGGCCTGATTCTCGACGTGTCTTACGTGGCCAATGCCCTGCGCCACGGTTACGGCCAGTTGTACGATGGCAATGCCGTTGCGCCGCTCACCACCTGGACCCCTTCGGGCTGCGCCACCCCGGTCCTGGGCGGCTGCCCGAATCAGAAGTTCGTCGACCCGACCACCAACCCGGCCAACCCGGGCTTCTACTCTACTAACCTGATCCGCGCCATGACCGGCTACGCCGGACTCGGCAACATCATCGACTATACCCAGAGTCTCAACAACAACTACAACTCGCTGCAGGTGCAGTTGAACCGGCGCACCGGCAAGATCCAGTGGAACCTCAACTACACCTTCTCCCGGACCATTACCTACAACAACAACGGTAACAACGGAACGCTCTTACAGTTTGTCAACCAGCAACTGACGAAGAACGTGGTCAACCGTCCGCACGCCATCAACTTCAACCTGGGTTACGACATCCCCAACGGCAGCAAGTTGTGGAGCAACGGGTTCACCAAGGCGGTGCTGGACGGCTGGCACATCAACGGCAACGGAGCCATGTACTCGGGATCGCCTTACACGGTGACCTGCGCTGCAACCGGCCAACCGTCGCAGTACTGGGTCGGCACACCCACCGCCTATCTTCCGTTCCGCTGCCAGATGGGGAACAACATTTTCCTCCCCTCCGGGCAGCTTCCCTCGGCCACGGAAAGTCCCGTGTTGCAGGTTCCTTTGAACGCCGCCAACTTTACGCTTCCGGGTGCGAACTCGCTGGGCATCGGCAACACGCCACCCACCCTGTTCTACGGCCCGTGGTTTTTCAACGTTGACATGTCGCTGGCTAAGATGACCCAGATCGCGGAGGGAAAGACTCTGGAACTTCGGGTAGAAACCTTTAACACCCTCAACCACTTCAATCCGAGTAACCCGAATACCTCGTTGACCTACAACTTCGCCACGGGGGCACAGACCAACGCGGCCTTCGGCACCGTTCAAAGCGCGCAGCTTCAGGCCCGGCACACGGTGCTTTCGGCGAGGTTCCGCTTCTAAGACTACCGCTCCCTGACGGTCGCGGCTCTGTATGCCTCATCGGAGCCGCGACCGTTAGGGAGTGGTCAAACATTGCCGCCTGCCTTCCAGGATCCAATCCCCAGAATTGCCGGATTTGTTGAGTATGGGTCTGCCGGTGCGTTAAGTCCCTGAAGTCCGGGGGTTGAAAGCGCCTGAGCCACACTCGCTGTTACGCCCGCCCCACCGCGGCGCTAGAGTAAGTGAGTGTAAGTCGGAAATCACGCACTTACTCAACTACTCACTTAGCCGGCCGATTCGGAAGTCCTGTCGCGTTTCGCGATACCCGCCTGCTGACGCGCGCGGCTCCGGACCGAGCCACGGCTGTCGTTAGCCGGCTGTCCTATTCGTGCCGCAGAGACCGGATCGGGTCCACCGACACCGCGCGCCTCGCCGGCACCCAAGCCGCCGCCAGCGCCACCAGCGCCATGGTGGCGGCGACCGCGCCCAAGACCATCGGGTCGCGCGGCGTGGCCTGATAGACGATGCTCGCCAGCAGTCGCGTCGAGGCCAGCCCCATTGCCAGTCCGGCGCAGCACCCCACCAGCAGCAGTGTCCCGATGCGGCCCATCACGGAGCGCAGCACCTGCCAGGGTTGGGCGCCCACCGCCACGCGCACGCCGATTTCCCGTACCCTGCGGCTTACGGTGTAAGCTGCCAGCCCGTAAATCCCCGTTACCGCCAGCATCACTGCCAGCAGGCCGAAGGCGGTCAAGGCCGCGGTAGCCGTGCGGGCCGGGAAATAAGCCAGGCCCAGTAACTGGTTGATGCTGCCCAAGGCATAGACCGGCAGTCTCGGGTCCAGGGTGGCCATGACTTTTCGCAATTGGGCCGCGGCTTCCGCCTCCGGCAATGACGAGCGCATCAGAAGAACCGTGGTGTTGTTGTAGTTTTGCGCGACCGAACGGAAGAAGACGGGACGAGGCATTTCGGTCAGGCTTTCGTACTTTCCGTCCTCAACAATGCCGATGACTTCCATCAGGGGTCCGCCGGTGCCAATCCGATAGCGGCGGCCGACGGCATCCGGCGTTTTCAAAATCACCCGTGCGAAGGTCTGGTTGACGATCCCTACCAGGGGAGCCTTGCGGTCATCGTGCCAGGTGAAATCGCGGCCCGCGACCAGGCGCGTGCCCATGGCGGCCAGGTAACCCGGCGAAGCGTCGTAGTGGATTGCGGCCATTCCCCGGTTGCGGCGGCCGGTGTCCTGTTCGGAAAAAACCTCGGAGCGCGACTGATCCACCCACAGCGGCACCGAGTTGCCATAAGCGGCGGCCGTCACACCGGGCAGTTGCCATACGGCATCCAGGGCGCGTCGCTGGAACCGGGCGCCCTCCTCCCGGCTGTAGTGCGCCAGTTCCATGTCGAAGGCGGCGACGTTCAGTCCGCGCGCCGCTAGGCCAACCGGGGTTTCAAAGGCGTGCGAGAGGCCGCGCACCGACACGAAACAGGCAGTCACCAGGAAGCAGCACAGCGCCACTTGCGCGGCCAGCAGGAAATCACGCGGGGCCCAGCGGCGGTGTGAATTGCGGCCGGCGGTGCTGCCGCGCAGCGCGCCATTCGGGTCTGTGCTCACGGCCCGGCGAGCGGGCGCCACGCCGAAAATCAGTCCCGTTACCAGGGACGCGGCGAAGGCGAAGAGGAGCACGCGCAGATCCGGCGGGCAATCGAAGCGGACCGGGAAATCGATCGGCGGTGGCGCGTGCCCAATCAGGTTCAGCACTCCATACGCGAGGCCCAGGCCGGCGGCGCCGCCCAGCATGGCGATCGAGAGTGCTTCCGTCAGAAGTTGACGCAATATCCGGCCGCGGCCCGCGCCGATGGAGAGGCGGATCGCGATCTCGAAGTGGCGGTCCATGGTTCGCGCCGCCAGCAGGCTGGCCAGGTTGGCGCAGGCGGCCAGCAATACCAGGCCGGCCAGCATCATGATGCCCGCCAGGAACGCCTGTACCGTGCCGCGCAGCATATCGCCGACCAGGCCGGGCCGGGCCAGGCCGAACTTCAAGCCGGCGTTTTCGGCAGGGAAGTCGTGGGACAGCGTTTGCGCGATGGAATTCAAGTTGGCAGTGGCCTGTTGCGGCGTGACGCCGTCGCGCAGGCGGCCCGCCACCCAGGTGTTGAAAGTGTAGCGGTTGTCGAGCCAGGAGCGGCCCTCGATGATGGGCTGCATCATCATCGGGATCCAGACGTCGGGCCAGTAAACTAACTCTGTGCCGTAGAAGCCGGCGGGCGCCACGCCGAGGATGGTGTATGGCAGGGCGTTGATGCGCACCGTTTTGCCGGCGATGGCGGCGTCGCCGGCGAAGCGGCTCTGCCACGCCGCATAGCTTAAGACGGCGTAGGGGCTGGCTCCCGGTTTGAGGTCGTCTTCGGCGTGAAAGAATCGGCCCACCACAGGTTGCACGCCGAGCACGTCGAAGTAGTTTCCAGTGGCGAGATAGCCCCAAAGGCGGCGGGGGCCGTCCCGGGTTTCGATGCCCAGTTGCGCGACGCGGTAGCCAATCATGCCCGAGAACGTGGTGTTGCGATCGCGCAGGTCACGGTAGTTGGGAAACGAGTGGCCGGGGCCTTGCACAAAGAAGATCCGGCCGGGCGACCGAACCGGCAGGCCGCGCAGCAACATGGTGTTAACGATGCTGAAGACCACCGTGTTGGCGCCAATACCGAGCGCCAGCGAGAGCACCGCGACGGCCAGAAAGCCGGGCGACTTGCGCAGCGTGCGTAAGGTATAGCGAAGGTCCTGGCGCAACTCGTCGAACCAGCGCAAGCCGGCGGAGCGGCGGCATTGCTCGCGGTACGTTTCCCTTGAGCCCAATTCCAGGCGTGCGCGGCGCCGGGCTTCCTGGGGCGCCATGCCGGTGCGCACCAGGTGCTCGGCGCGTTGTTCCACGTGCAGCCGGAGTTCGTCGTCCAGGTCGCGTTCCCAATCGTCGCGGCGCCAGAGTGCCTTCAACGTGTTGACCAGCCGTGCCGGCATGCTAGACCTCCTCGCGCCGGGCCGAAAGCGCGGCCGTCATGGCGGTTACCAGCCGTTCCCAACCGGCGGTCTGCTCGCGCAGGCGTTTGCGGCCGGCCGTGGTGAGTTGGTAAAACTTGGCGCGGCGGTTGTTGTCCGAAGTACCCCATTCGCCCGCGATCAGCCCCTGGTGTTCCAGCCGGTAGAGGGCCGGGTAGAGCGCGCCCTGTTCGATCTGCAGCGCGCCGCCGGAAATCTGTTCGATGCGCAGCAGCACACCGTAACCGTGCAACGGGCCGAGGGAAGCGGATTTGAGGATCAGAAGATCCAGCGTGCCGGGAAGGATGGCGGCGGTCTCGGACATAGGCTCTCCTTAGCTATTTAGGAGAATACGCCGACTCTCCTAAGCTGTCAAGGGGAATCGTTCCATTCTCCGAGGGCCTGTCCACGTGATCGATGACGAGGACATCCACCGGCCCTTTTTTGGACTTAAGCGGCGCCCGAGTTGTTCCTGGAGAGCGCTGAATAGCGATGGGCCGAGCGAGGCCTCCGCGGTCCGGCCGTCGGACGCCGGCGGACCCGAGTCGGGCGTCCACTGAAGCCTAAAATCGGAGTTCCCTTCCAGACCGGCCGTGCTCAGTACTTCTTCATCGCACGCATGCTCTCACGGATTGGCCGGTAAACGGGTCACAAAGAAACTCAATAAATCGACAGAGCGATTTCAATGACTTACAGATCTCTTACCCCGAACCTTATTGACACGGTGTTAATTCTATAAGTGAGATAAGGTTGGGCGCACCACTCGCCCAGCCGCGACAGGTTTTCTTGCTGGCCAGCAAGCGTTGCATGTTCGGTGGTACTGACTTCCCGCAAGCCCTTAAAAGCTGAACGGCGGTTCCCCTTCGTGGAGGAGGTCGACGGGAAGACAGATGGGTTCGA
>DATMNI010000339.1:0-13574 GCA_035570275.1 Candidatus Acidiferrales bacterium
TATGCAGCAGGCTGAGTTTCTTCACGAGAGCCTCCGGCGCCTCGCCGTAGAGGACCCGCGTGAGGCCCGCAAAATAGTTCTGCGGATTTTCGATTCCGGCGGTTCCGCTCTGGAGCAGTTTCTTGGACAGATTTCTTCTCCCGCCGATGGCCGCCTGCGGCACCTCGTCGCCAGCGCGTTACGGAACGATCGCGACAAGGAGCGTCTGGCCCCGTATCTGATTGCATGGCACGAAATTGAAACCGACGAGTTCGCAAGGCGTGCCATCGCCGCCGCGCTGGACGGTGTCAGGACAGGATCGGCAACCCAGACCGCGCTGGCCCAGGAAGTTGCCCGTTTAACGACGGCGATCGGGCGGGAGATGGCGCAGCGGGAGCGATTGAACCGCGAGTTGGAGATCGCGCGCGAGGTGCAGGAGCATCTCTTCCCGCAGCGCTTTCCCGCGGTGCCGGGTCTGGACTACTGCGGCCACTGCCGGCCGGCGCGAGAGGTGGGCGGAGACTACTACGATTTTCTCGCGCTGCCCGGCGGCAGGCTCGGAATCGCGATCGGAGACGTATCCGGCAAGGGCGTGGGCGCCGCGCTTATGATGGCAAGCCTGGAAGCGTCATTGCGGGCCCTGGCTGCGGTGGTCGATGATCCCGCGGAGCTGATGGAGCGAGTCAACAGCCTGGTCTATCAGGCATCCGCGTCCAACCGCTACGCGACGCTGTTTTACGCCCAGTACGACCCGGCCAGCCGCCGCTTGTCCTACGTCAACGCGGGTCATAACCCGCCGGTGGTCCTGCGGAAATGTGCCGGCTCTTGCCAGGTATTACGCCTGGAGACCGGCGGTTCGGTGGTCGGGCTTCTGCCAAATCGCTATGAGCGAGGCGTATTTTCCCATGAAGCTGGAGACCTGGTGGTGCTCTTTACGGACGGAGTTTCCGAATCCATGAACGTTCGCTACGAAGAGTGGGGCGAAGAGAGAATGATCGAGCTCGCCAAGACGTGTCATGGGCTTCCTGTTCTGGAAGGCATGAGGCGAATCCTGGCCGCCGCACAGGCGTTCGCCGCGGGCGCTCCTCAGCACGATGATATGACGCTGGTGGTGTTTCGCGTCGCGTGAACCGCGCGGACCGCTCTACACTGCGCGACAAGGGAGGAGCTCTTGCCAGGACCGCCGGGTTCGGGAACACCGGCCGGGCCAAAGTCCGACATGGCGATTATAGGGCCTTCTGAAATTCCTCCGAGTGGGCGTTCCAGGAATTGGCGAATCAAATGCGGTAGTGGCGATTGAATTTGAGAAATCGTCGCTATGAAGAAGGGCCCTGGAGAATTACAATGAGTGCAGGTAGGCTGAACGCGCCCGATTTCCAGGAGAACCATGGAAGATCAGTTGGTCGACTTTCTTCGCGGTAGGAAACAGCAGGCGGCAAGTCCTGAGCTAGACTGGCAAGCGAAGAAAGACACCTGGGTCCGCTCAGTTGTGAGCCTGTACGCGATCGTGCAGGAGATGCTCCGAGATTCCATAGCGTCGAACGATGTTTCGGTCCGCACCTTCGAGACGCAGGTATCCGAGGATTTCATAGGTGCATATTCCATCCCAGTTCTTGAAATGACCGTTGGCGCCGAACGTGTGGAGTTCCGCCCAAAGAGTATCACCGTAATCGGAGCGTCGGGCCGCGTGGACGTCCGTGGCGAGCGCGATACAGTGACATTGCTAAGGGATCAGGCGGGAGTTAACAGTGAATGGACCGTAGTTCTTCAGCGTGTTCCGCGCCTGGAGACCGTTCCGCTCAGCCGAGAATCACTGAAGAATGCTCTTGAAAGGGTCATGCTGCCGCTACCGTGACACTGTCATTCGAGGGTCATAACGATCGGATATCGATTTCGTTTGGGCGTGGTTTGAGTTTCAAATAGCACTGATCGGCGAATCCCGCGCAACCGTTCTCCGAGCATCAGTTCGGGCTCCGATGTTTCGCCGGAGGCGCTTCGGGCGCACGTGGGGCGATTTGTCGGTTTTACACGAACTGAAGTTGAGGAGTTTTTCGATGCACAGCGAGGCCAATTGGAACTGCTCACCATGTTCGAAATTCTCGCCACTACGGAAGCGGTCTTGCGGATCGAGGTCAGAACTCGCGTAGCCGGACGGAAGAAAGATGCACTCTCCCGTCGATTCCGGAAACTGTACCACGCGAGCGGTGATAGGATCCGTCTGGACGAGGACATATTGGGCGCAATGAAGGAGATGGGCGTCCCTACAAGTGTGATAGGGGCCTTCCGGGGAGCATTGAGGCTACGGCATTGGCTGGCGCATGGCAGGCATTGGCACCCGAAGCTCGGGCGTGGGTACGCCCCGGCTGATGTTTTCGATATTTCGCGAGGATTGATCGATTCGATCCCGCCGCCGTAATGCCCGTAGTTTGCGGACTCTCGGGCAAGTTTCTGAAACGGAGTTCCTTCTCTGTCCCTCGCGTGACGGCGTGAAGGAAACCGCTTCAGGAATCGATTCACCCACCGGGTGTCGCCGAGGCGGGTGGCGTAGGCGAGGTCGTCAAGCTCAATCGCCAGGTGGCCACCCATCTCCCGAAGATATTCAATCGCCCACCCTGCCGGCGTAGCGCCGAAATGACTGTCGGTGCTGTTTATGTCAGCACCTCGTTCCAACAACCATTGCACGATCTGGCGATGACAGTTCATCGCCGCATAGTGGAGCTGTGCCTGTCATCTGTTTCAAGGATTCCCTTGACCCGTTCCAGGTCGCCCTGCTTAGCGGCCTCGAATCAGGTTTTCTGAAGCACGCATGGAATTCTTCGCTCGCTCAGTCGCTTTCCGACAAATTCAACCGCTCCACCGTTGTCAATGGTGCGTTCTCGAACGTCAGTCCTTCTTCCCACTCGCCGGCTTCGCGGGCTTCGCGAATGCGGCGGCGGTTCCAGAGCCAGGCGGTGTACATCAGCACGGGCAGAATCAGGAAGCGCAGCGGCTGGGCGAACATCCACTGCTCCGTGGCCATGCCGGCGCGGGTGAAGACCGCAAAGCCGAGGAACTGCAGGAAGCAGAGCATGAGAAAACTTCCGTGGAAGCCGGGCATGGGGCAGGTTAGGGGGATCTTGCGGTATCCCGCCAATTGGATTTCGATCAGGCACAGCGAGAGCGCCAGCACATACAGCGTGTGGGTGGCGGCGGTCGCCAGGCCGGCGTGCCACCAGCCGAGTGCGAACGCGGGCAGCAGAACCAGCGGCGCGTGGAAGGCCATCATGATGCGGCGCGCGACGGGCAGAGTTTCATTGGCACGCGGGTCCAGAACGGCTCGGAAGATCCAGTTGGCGGGCACGCCGGCCGGGAGTTCGAATGCCAGACGCGTGCCGAGAATGAGCAGATACCCCGCGGTGAGCGGCGCGGCCTCGGGCGAGCCCTGCGACGCCATCAGCCAGCCTAGCCCCAGCCCTACCGATATCGCCAGGCGATGCGGTTCGCTGCGCAGAAGGGCGCGGACGGCGAAGCGATGGCAGGCGCGCGGGAACCCGGCGGCGCGCGGCGCGAAGAGGTCGAGCAGCGCCAGCAGCCAAGCCGCCAGGTGCTGCTCGGAAGGGCGGCGCTCGCCTTCCAGGACGCCCGCGAAGCGGCGGCGATAGCTGAAGGCGTAAGAAACCAGCATCAGCAGGAAGACGGCCGGGGTTCCCACCAGGGCGCGGTGTGCCAGGTCCGTCATCACGGCAGTGCCGCGCAGTTGCAGGCTTTGATAGAGGCCCAGGAACCAGAGCGAGGGCAGCGCGCGGACGGGGGAGCCGGGCGACTGCTCCAGATGCCTTACCAGCGCCGGCCCGGCAAATCCGGTGAGCAGCAGCGTAATCAGCCCCAGCAGCAGCGTGCCCCGCAGCCAGGAGGAGATGGCGCGAAACGCGCCCCGCGGCAGCACGGCGGCGAACGTTCCCAGCACCGCGAACACGGCGGAGATGGAGAAGAAACTGGCCATCAATACGCAGGTTAAATGGACGCCGGCAAACCGCAGGAAATCGGCCATGCCGATCTCGCCCGAGGAGCTGACGAACAGGGGAAAGAGGAAGGAGGGGACGGCATTGACGTCGATGGCGAATACCAGCACCGCGATGGCGATGGCGCAGGCGTTGGCCAGAAGGATGGTCCGGCGGCGGACCGGCAGTGGGGCCAGGTTGAGATAGTCCTGCGAATCGGGCAGGATCTTGTCCCACTTGAGCACGGTGACGATACCGGTCACAGCCATGGCGAGCGCGATAAAAAGGTACTTGTCGGAAAGCGAAACCAGATAGATATCGATGTGCCGCCGGCCGCGATACCAGTTCAGGAAGGTGGAGTACTTATCCAACAGCAGGAAGCAGGTGAAGGCGCCGGGAGTGGCCAGCAGCCCGAGCAGGCCGCCGATGCCCAGATCCAGGTCCGAATCGGCGGAGGCCTGGCTGCCGCTGACGGTGCGGGCCAGGAACTGCCTCACCAGCCGGCCGAACGGACTCGCGGCCAGGCGGTCGAACGGCCTGCCGGCCAGCCAGTCGACCGGGATCGCGGCCAACCGGTCGAACCGGATCGCGGCCAGCCGCTCAATGAACCGGCGAACGAACCGCGGTGACAATATTTTGCGCAATGGCGTCGGCATCCACCTGCTCCGTCAATTGCATGAACCCGGCTTCCAGTCCGAGGCCGGCGAAGCCTGCCTGCATCTCTTCCATGGACCCGGCGCCCACTACGGCTCCTTTCTTGAGCACCAGCAGGTGCGAGCAAAGCCGGTCCACCTGTTCCAGCACCGGCGACGAAAACAGGATGGCTTTACCTTCGGCAGCCAGGCGCGCGATGACGTGCCGGAGGACCAGCGCGCTGGTGACATCCAGGCCGGAGAAGGGTTCGTCCAGGACCAGCAGTTCGGGGTCGTGCATCAGCGCGGAAATCAGCACGATGCGCTGGCGCATTCCCTTGGAGTAGGAACCGATGGGCGTGTCGCGGCTGCTAAAAAGGGTGAAGCCCTCGAGCATGGCCGTGGCCTTTTCGCGAAACCGGTTGGCGTCAAGGCCGCGCAGGGTGGCCACCAGGTCCAGGTATTCCCAGCCGGTGAGGAATGCGTAGAGATCGGGCTGCTCCGGAACGTAGCCGAGGCTCTGCTTGAAGGCCGTGAGTTCCCGGCCGATGCGCTCGCCCTTAAACAGGACGGCGCCGCGCGAGGGGTCCAGCAGACCGGTCACCATTTTCACAATGGTGCTCTTGCCGGAGCCGTTGGGGCCAAGCACGCCCAGGATTTCCCCGGGGCGGATGGCGAAGCTGACATCGCGCACGGCGGTGAAAGCGCTGTAGCGCTTGGCTAGTTCGCAGGCTTCGAGGACCGGGGCCATGGTTCGAATTGGACACCGGAATGGATGCGAAAGTTCCGTCGGCGGGGCCGCGGCCCATCGCAACAGGTTGGAAAACATGCGGCGGATGGCTAGTCCGCCAGCGCGATGCGAAGCGAGCCTGCCCAGAGCCTTCCCTGCGCTTTGACGATGGGATACCTGTTCGTCGCACGGGCTCGCGTGCGCCTACCTTTGGGGAACCATTGACGTTGTCAACCGCTGCCGATGGTAGCGGGCCAGCCTTGCACTAGAAACTAGACCAGTGCAAGCACTGAGGCATTGACCGAGACTTCAATACTTGGCGCTCCCAGGAGCGTGTTGTGGACCATACAGGCTCTTACGGCTCGCAGAATACCGGCCTGGTGGCGCTCATCCAGGCCAGATGCCGCGACCTCGATCTGGAACGACGCCAGGCGGGCCGGCTGGGCTGCCTTTTCCGCGGCGACTCTCACACTCAAGTCTTCGGCTGGCAGTTTGCGCGTCTTCAAGTATTGAGCCGCATAGTAGGCCGCGCACGTCGCCAGCGACGCCAATAGGAACTCCGGCGGCGTCATGCCTTCATCCGAACCGCCGTTATCCATCGGCTGGTCGCAAATCACCCGATGACCTCGGGCGGCGACTTCGAACTGCGATTCCCCGAGATACTTAGCCACTACTTCCATGATCTTTCCCTCGTTATTCCCAGGGTACGAACGCCCTGGAAAGGGACGCGCCGTCACCCGGCAAAGTAACTGCATCTTGAGAACCAGAAGCAAATGAAGAAAACGCTCCTGATGCTGGTTTGGTGCTCGCTGGCGGGCTGGGCACAAGACCCAATGGCGCTAAAAGACGCAGTTCATTTGGAGCCGGCAAAGAATGCTTCCGTGGAGTCCTCCGTAGCCGCCCGTCAGGCCGCGGAGAGCCGAGCCGCATCGCGGAGGCACGGGGCGGCGTTCCCGATAACTCAGGTTGTGTTGCGTCGTTCAACAACCGCCCCGCCGCTTCGGCGTACGCGATGGGCGAACTCCGGCAGCGAATTCTTCGGGCGCCGGGTCCTGACCCTACAACCGCGCAATGAGCCACGCCGGGGGTCTCGGGACATCGCCGGCGAATGCTATGAGAATTGCAACCCCATCACCCCGGCTTTCATCCAAAATTATGGTAGATTCGTGTCCGGATTCGGGCGCCTTTGCCAACTGCGATCTGATAGCATGGTTCCGTATGTTGCGGAAACTAAGCGAAGCCAGCTAAAATCAACGCGTTCGCGAAATCCCAGGAGGAATCATGGCAGTTGAGCAGAAGGTGAAGCAGATCATTGTCGAGCAACTGGGCGTCGACGAGAGCCAGGTGGACAGCAACGCGTCATTCGTTGACGACCTGGGAGCCGATTCGCTCGATATCGTTGAATTGGTTATGGCCTTTGAGGAGGCCTTTGAGTTGGAAATCCCCGACGAGGACGCCGAAAAGATTGCCACAGTGAAGGACGCCGTCGATTATATCGAGGGCAAGACCGCCAAGAAGTAGCCCCTTTTCTCACCACGGAGAGCCGTTTGTCGCGAAGAGTCGTAGTGACCGGCGTCGGATTGCTGACGCCGCTTGGCATTGGGACCGAAACGTCCTGGGAGGCCGTCTGCGCGGGCCGCAGCGGGATTGATACGATCACCCAGTTCGATCCTTCGGCTTTCTCCTGCCGGATTGCGGGAGAAGTAAAAGGGTTCGACCCGGCCAAATACATCGAGAAAAAAGAAATCAAGAAGATGGGGCGCTTTATCCAGTTCGCCGTCGCGGCGGCGGAGTTCGCCTTGTCGGATTCCGGTTTGAAGGTGAGCGCGGAAGATGCCGAGCAGGTTGGAGTCTACATCGGCAGCGGAATCGGCGGGTTTGAAGTCATCGAGCGCGAACACAAAATCCTGCTGGAGCATGGGCCGCGCCGCATCTCCCCGTTTTTCATTACCGCCACCATCGTCAATTTGGCTTCAGGTTATGTTTCCATCCGCAGCGGCGCCAAAGGGCCGAATTCCGCCACGGCGACGGCCTGCACCACCAGCGCGCACTCCATTGGCGATTCGTTCCGGCTGATCCAGCGCGGGGATGCCGATGCCATGATCTGCGGCGGCGCCGAAGCCGCCGTGACCCCGATGTCGATTGGCGGTTTCGCTGCCATGCGCGCGCTTTCCACACGCAATGACCAACCGCAGAGGGCATCGCGCCCGTGGGACAAAGACCGCGACGGCTTCGTGGTTGGCGAAGGCGCCGGGATTCTGGTTCTGGAAGAGTTGGAGTTTGCCCGCAAGCGCGGCGCCAGTGTGCTGGCCGAGATTGTGGGTTACGGCATGAGTTCCGACGCGTCGCATGTGACCGCGCCGCCCGATGACGGCGATGGAGCTTTCCGCGTGATGCGCAATGCCATGCGCGACGCCAGGATCGAGTCACACCAGGTGGATTACATCAACGCTCACGGCACTTCCACGGAAGTGGGCGACCGCGCCGAAACCGTGGCCATCAAGCGGGCCTTCTGCGAACATGCATACAAGGTGGCGGTGAGTTCCACGAAGTCGATGACCGGCCACCTGCTGGGCGGGGCCGGCGGCCTGGAAGCGGGCATCAGCGTGTTAGCCATTCGCGACCAGATTGCGCCGCCCACCATCAATCAGGAAACCCCCGACCCGTTCTGCGATCTGGACTACGTTCCCAACCAGGCGCGCCCCATGAAGATCGAGTACGTGCTCTCGAACAGCTTCGGTTTCGGGGGAACGAATGGGTGCCTGATTTTTAAGAGGTATGAAGGTTGATACGGTGGCCGGTGACCGGTGGCCGGTGGCCGGGTAACACAACCACTGGCCACCGGCCACTGGCCACCGACCACTGACCACCGACCACTGACCACCGACCACACAGAGGCCTCCCATGAAGATAGTCGTCGCCATCAAACAAGTCCCCGCGCGCGATTCGCAACTTCGGATCGCGTCTTCGGGAAAGTGGATCGAGGACGCCGATCTTACCTATGAGATCAATGAGCCCGATGCCTACGCCCTGGAAGAAGGGCTTCAGTTGAGGGAAAAACACGGCGGCGAGGTCGTGGCTCTGTGTGCCGGTCCGGCGCGCGCCGCGTCCACCATTCGCGAAGCGCTGGCGAAAGGCGCCGACCGCGCCATCCATATCGAAGAGGACGACTTCGGCGATCCGCTGACCGCCGCCCGAGTCATGGCGGCCGCGATCGAAGCCGAAGCGCCTGACCTGGTGCTCACCGGGTTGCAGTCCGACGACCTGGGCTATGGGCAAACCGGCGTGATCCTGGCTGAGCTGCTGGGGCTTCCCCACGCCACCCTCATCATGCAAGTGGAGAAGGTGGATGGCGGAATCCGCGTGAAGCGCGAGTTGGAGGACGGCTGGTTCCAGCACGTGGAGATGCCGCTGCCGGCGCTATTGACCATTCAATCCGGCATCAGCAAGCTGCGCTACGCCACCCTGATGGGAATCAAGAAGGCCAAGACCAAAGAGGTCAAACGTCTCTCGGCCGCCGATGTGGTCGCCGGTCGACAGACGACAGAAACCGATCGTCTTGGCGGCGGGCCGCCGCAGTCCCACTTCGTCATCGAGCGCATCTACCTTCCGGAGCGCACCAAGCACACGCAACTGTTCGAGGGGAGCCCCAAGGAAGCGGCCGCGAAACTGGTGGAGAAGCTTAGGTTCGAGGCGCGAGTCATATGAGCATCCTGGTAGTGATGGAACAGCGCGGGGGCAGTTGGAACCGCATGTCGTTTGAGACGCTTTCGGCCGCGCAGCAGTTGGCCCGCGAGCTTGGGACCACGGCTAGCGCCGCGGTGCTGGGGCAGGCCATCGATGGGTTGGCGGACGAGTTGGCGTCGAAGCAACTGCGGAAGGTCTACGCCGTCGAACACGACCTGCTGAAGGACTACACGCCGGACGCTTACACCGCAGCCCTGCGCCAGTTGGTGGCGCTGGCCGAGCCTCGCCTGGTGCTGTTTCCGCATACTTACCAGGTGCGCGATTTTCTGCCGAAGCTGGCCACTTCGCTGGGCACGGTGGCGGTGAGCGACGTGGTTTCGCACCGCATCGAAAATGGACAAGTGGTGCTGGTGCGGCAGCTTTTCCAGGGCAAGGTGAATGCCGACGTGCGCCTGCCGGGTTCGCCGGTGGTGGGTTCGCAAGCCGCCGGTTCCTCAACGCAAAGCCCGGCCCCGCAGTTTGCCTCGTTCCAGGCCGGCGCCTACCGCGGAGACCAGTTGGCAGACGGATCGGCGCCGCTGGAAAAGTTCGCGCCGCAGATCGCCGCGGGCGACATCCGCACCCGGCCGCTGGAGCTTTTCCGCGAATCGCAGCGCGCGGTGGATCTGGGAGCAGCCGAGCTCATCGTGGCGGTGGGGCGCGGGATCAAAGAGTCCGAAAACATCGCCATGGTCCGGGAACTGGCCGACGCCATGGGCGCCGAACTGGCGGCCTCGCGCCCGATTTGCGACGCCGGCTGGCTTCCGATGGAACGCCAGGTTGGCAGCTCGGGACAGACCGTAGCCCCGAAGATGTACATGGCGATCGGTATTTCGGGAGCGATTCAGCACCTGGTAGGCATGAAGGGTTCGCGCGTGGTGGTTGCGATCAATAAAGATCCGAATGCCCCCATATTCGAAGTGGCGGACTACGGAATTGTCGGCGATTTGTTCCAGGTGGTGCCCGAATTGACCGCGGCTTTCCGGAAGTCCAAATAGCAGAAAGCGTTAGCCGATAGTGACCGAAAGATACCACCGGCCGCGGGTGTGATCGGCTTTCCGTAAGGTTCTGTAAATTGCGGGAAAGATTTGACTTCTGGGCCGCTTCCCGGCTATACTTCGAATCCGCGCCGCATCCGCCCACTCCAATCGGCTGCAACCTTTGGTTCCGGGTCTGCGTCCTATCCTTCTGATCGCATATTGATCGGAATTACCCAGAAGAAGAGAATTATGATTACGAAAAACGGACCGAAGCCCAAAACCGCGAACTATCGCAAAGTACTCGAAAAGAAAGCGGAGGAAGTCCGTCAGAGCATGTCTGCCCAAAAGGCCGCGCAGGTAGTTGCCCGGCTGGATATTCCTTCGGACGAAGGCGACCTAAGCCAGCAGCATCACGAAGAATGGATTTTCCTGAACCGCAACACCATCGATATGAAGTTGCTGCGTGAAATCGCCGGCGCTCTGCACCGCATGGACCACGACCATTACGGGGTTTGCATGGAGTGCGAGGAACCGATCTCCGCCAAACGCCTGGACGCTGTCCCATGGGCCAAGTATTGCGTCACCTGCCAGGAACTGATCGCCACCCGGATCGCCGACGGCGAGCCCGTCGACGAATTCCAGGAAGCCGATAAATGACCCTGGCCGACCTGCGCAAGTTTTCCATCCGGAAACAGTTCCGGGTTCGCTTTCCACTGCAAAACGGGATGGAGTGTGTGATCGACGAGCATGGTGTGGCACACGTGCCGGCGTTGAAGTCGGTGCCGGATTTCAACCTGGAAAAGGAACTGGTCTCGGCCCGCCAGTTCGTGCTGGAACCAGTGAGTTCCCTGGGCGTGAACCCGGCCGGCGTGAAAAACGCGCCGAAGCCCCGATCCATCACCCGCGATGAGTTGGAAACCCTGGCCATGGCCGCCCCGGTGGGCGCCGCGGCCCATGACGCGCACGACGACGAGTAAGCGTTGGCCATGCTTTAGCCCCGGTGGGACAGACCGGTGGGACAGACTATCGCCGTCTGTGGTCTGTCTTGCTGGCGGTGGGACAGACCATCGCCGTTTGTGGTCTGTTTGATGGGCAGCCTGTTGACAGGCGACAAGACCGATCGCCTGTCCCCTTCGTCCCGCACCCCCCACATTTCGATCCCGTCAATAGTTGTACAATAACCTTGCCGTTCGTAACACCTGTTTTACTTCCCCGAAAGGGGTTTGGGGGACGCCCTGGCAATGGAAAAACCAGCTCAAAATATCCAAGACAGCTTTCTAAACAACGCGCGCAAGGACAAAGTGGTCCTGACCATCTATCTGATGAGCGGCGTAAAACTCTCCGGCCGAATCAAGAGTTTTGACAAGTATTCCCTGGTTCTGGAGACCAACAATCAGGAGCAATTGATCTTTAAACACGCCATATCCACGGTGGTCACGCAGAAATCGTCCCACTCGTACACCAGCAGCGCGCCAGCCGCGAGCCAGAGTGCAACGGCCGGCGCCGGACCGGGTCCTCCGGCGGCTCCGGAGGTTTAGCGGGAGGTTTAGCCCGAGGGTTTTAGCCCCGGGGAATTTGGAGAATGGCAATCCGCAACGCCGTTAGAGAGCGGTCAATCCTGGTAGGGTTGGAGTGGAAGACTCGCGGCGCCCGGGCCCGTGCCGGCGCCATTGGCGTCGAGGAATCCCTGGAAGAACTCGCAGAGCTTGCCGCCAGCGCTGGTGCTACTGTTTCCGCACGCGTCCTGCAGACACTGCCCGCGCCCGAAGCCGCCACGCTGATTGGCCGGGGCAAGGTGGAAGAACTCGCCGCGGCCGTGAAATCGGGCGAGGTCGACGTGGTCATTTTCGATCAAGACCTCAGCCCCACCCAACAGCGCAACCTCGAAAAGGCGCTGCAGACCAAGGTCATCGGCCGCACCCAACTCATCCTCGACATTTTTGCTTCACGCGCCCGGACTCGCGAAGGCCGGCTTCAGGTGGAACTGGCGCAGTTGAGCTATCTGCTGCCACGGCTCTCCGGACACGGCGTGGAAATGTCGCGGCTGGGCGGTGGCATCGGCACGCGCGGTCCGGGCGAAACCAAGTTGGAGACCGACCGCCGTCGCATCGCCAAGCGCATCAAGAAGATCGAAGACGAACTCGAAGGCGTCCGCGCCGGCCGTGGCCTGCACCGGCAGCGGAGGAGCGCCGTTCCGCTGGCCACCCTGGCGCTGGCGGGCTACACCAATGCCGGCAAATCGACGCTCTTCAACCGGCTCACGCAATCGGGCGTCCTCACCGACGCCCGCATGTTCGCCACGCTGGACCCTACGGTGCGCCCTCTGGTGCTGCCTTCCCGGCGCCGCGTGTTGATGAGCGACACTGTCGGGTTCATTCGCAACCTGCCCACCACACTGGTGAAGGCGTTCCGCGCCACCCTGGAAGAAGTCAACGAGGCGGCGCTTGTCCTCCACGTGGTGGACGTCTCGACGCCGGCGGCCGCCGAGCATACGGCGCACGTCTCGAAGGTACTGGCCGAAATCGGCGCGGCGGAGATTCCGCAGATTCTGGTGTTGAACAAGATCGACCGCGCTGTCACCGTCGAGGGCCAGGCCGATGCCGAATCGCTGCACCGGCGCCTGCTGAGCGAAACCGGCGGGCAAGCGGGCACGCGCGCGGTATCGCTGTCCGCCTTGACCGGCGCCGGCATAGAGCGATTGCTGGCGGAAATCGACGACGTGCTGCAGATGGACCCGATCGTGCGGGAGACGTTCCGGCTGCGGTCGGGGGATGGCGCCAGACTTGCCCTGCTGCACGAGTTCGGCCGGGTGATCGAGACCCGCTACAACGGCGAGGATTGCGAAGTGGAGGCCGAAGTCCCGGAATCGTTGAAGCGGCGCCTGGAATCCCCGGGATAGACGAACCATCGTAACGAGCGATCCACAGGAACGGTGGAAAAGTCTGTTGGAAACGGCCGTCCGGAACCGTCAAAGTATGGTGAAGAAAGGGAGTTACAACGTTTTGAACCACCGGGCAGCAGTTGTTCGCAACTAACTGATGGGGATAGGTTTAGCGGCCAAAACCAAAAGGGGTTTGCAATTGTTGCAAGTTGGTTGCGGTTCTGGAGCGGTTAGCCAAACTGGATATCCACAATTTCAATCGGGTGAATTCCCTGGGATTGCCTTGGATGGATGGCGATGGGAGCGAGAAGGATAGCGAAATGGTTCGCTGGTTTGGTAAACTTGAGCTTCCACGGCGGCGTAGCTCAGCTGGCTAGAGCGACGGTCTCATAATCCGTAGGTCCGCAGTTCGAGTCTGCGCGCCGCCACCACTCATTTTCAATGGCTTCGACCACTCCGGTGGACGCTTGTCGATTCCCCCTCGCCGCGCCCCCCGAGTTCAGGCCCCCGAGGCCCCCAGGCCCCCGCAGAGACTTCGCACGGCAATTATATTTCCCATTGAATCAGTGAGGTAGGGGGAGATTCGCATCCGGGGAGATTCGCAAATGCCCAAATTAGCGCTTTTTGACGTAAACTTGCACTTAAGTGAAGGCAAGTAGCGGACTA
>DATMNI010000340.1:0-16660 GCA_035570275.1 Candidatus Acidiferrales bacterium
GATCAATGGCTTGCCGCAAGCCAGCAGTTGATCGAAATTCGCCGGGCCAAGGGGCTGGCGGCAGCCGCGCAGCAGGTAGGAACGAGCGATGACAACCATGTCACCGGCGCGATCCGCGAGCTGGTGGCTGAAATTGAGGGCGAGGAGCGGCTGTTGTTAAGCGAAGCGGAAGGTACGGCTACTTCGCGGGCGACCGCCACCAAAGTAATCGTCGTCCTGGCAAGTGGGATCACCCTTCTGATCCTGGGATTGGGCAGGAGGGCCATTTCCCGGGCGGAGAGACGCAACCGAATTGCGGAAGAGGCCCTGGGCGTAGAGCGCGCCCGCCTGACCACGCTGTTGCAGGAAAAGTTGAGCCTGGCGCAACGCGCCGGCAGGGTGGGCGTGTTCGACTGGGACCTGGCCACCGGGCGCACCGTGTGGACGAGGGAACTGGAGGAGATATTTGGTTTGGGCGAGGGCGAAGGCAACGCCGACGGCTGGACCAAGCAAGTGCATCCGGAAGACCTTCCACGGATGGAGGCCCTGCTTGCCGAGTGGCTGAGTTCCGCCCGTAACGAGGCCAGTTGGGAGTGCCGCATTTTCCTGCCCGGCGGCCAACTGCGCTGGATTGACGCTCGTGCCCGCATGGTGCGCGACCCCGACGGCAAGCCGCTGCGCGTGATGGGCACGAATCTGGATGTGACCGAGCGTAAGCGGGCGATGGAAGCAGAAGTCATTCGCCTGGCCGACATGGTGGAATCTTCCAATGACGCCATCATATGCAAGACGCCGGAGGGCATCATCACCAGTTGGAACCGGGCAGCGGAGCGCATCTATGGCTTTACCAAGGAGGAAGCCCTTGGCCATTCGGTCGAGATGCTGATCCCGCCGGACCGCCACAATGAACTGCAGCGCATTCTAGACCACATCAGACAGGGCGAGCATGTGAAGAATTTCGAGACCACGCGCTTGCGCAAAGATGGCCAGTGTGTGGTTCTGTCGCTGACCATCTCCCCCATCCGGGATGGGAGAGGCGTGAACGTAGGCGCTTCCACGATCGCGCGCGATATCACAGAGAGCAAGGCGGCGGAGGCGGAAATCCAACGGCTTAACGACGATCTCCGCAAGAACGCGAGCAATCTGGCCGCCTCCAACCAGGAACTGGAGGCTTTCAGCTATACGGTTTCTCACGACCTGCGGGCACCGCTGCGCTATCTGGGGGGATTCCTGGATTTATTGAAGAACCATCTGGGCGACAGCCTGGACGAAAAAGGACGCCACTACCTGGACGTGCTGACGGATTCGGCGGCGCAGATGGGCACGTTGATGGACGATCTGCTGCAGTTCGCGCGCATGGGCCGGGTGGAGATATCCGAGACCAAGGTCGGCCTGGCGGACATGGTCAAGGGGGTGCAGCGGGAACTGGCGGCGCATCTTACCCAACGCAAGATTGTCTGGGCGGTGGAACCACTGCCTGAAGTGGCGGGCGACCTGGCCATGCTCCGGCAGGTGCTGGTCAACCTGCTGGGGAACGCGATCAAGTACACCTGCACCAGGGCGGAAGCGGCGATTGAAATAGGTTGCCGGGAAGAGGGCGGGGAGTGGGTGGTTTTCGTGCGCGACAACGGCGTGGGGTTCGACATGCGTTATGCCCACAAGCTGTTCGGCGTATTTCAAAGGCTGCACAGTTCCCACGAATTCGAAGGCACAGGCATCGGCCTGGCAATCGTTCACCGCGTGATCGCCCGGCACGGGGGGCGAACCTGGGCCGAAGGCGTGGTGGGACAGGGCGCAACTTTCTATTTCTCGCTGCCAAGAACGGCCGCCGAGGAGAGAGTGACACGGGCGCGGGCGGGTTGAGCGAATCATACCGAGGCAATCATACTGAGGCCATCAGGCGATCGAGAGGAACACGCATGATATTTCCGACCAAGGTGAAAGACGTCCTGCTGGCGGAAGACAACGCTAACGACGTGGAGTTGACCCTGACGGCGCTCCAGAAACACAATCTTGCCAATCGCGTCACGGTGGTTCGGGACGGGGCGGCGGCGTTGGACTACCTGTATCGGGAGGGGGAGTTCGCCCAGAGGGAAGCAGGCAATCCGGCGGCGATCCTGCTGGATCTCAAGATGCCCAAGGTGGATGGACTGGAGGTGCTGCGCCGCGTGAAAACCGACGCCAAACTCAAGACCATTCCCATCGTCATCCTGACCTCTTCGCGGGAAGACCGCGATCTGGTGGAAGGCTACCGGCTGGGCGTGAACGCCTATGTGGTCAAGCCGGTCCACTTCGATGAGTTCGTGGAAGCAGTAAGCTGCCTGGGACTGTTCTGGGCGCTGATCAACGAACCGCTGCCTGACTACGCCGTCGCGCCGGCGCGATAGAAGGAGCCCCCCAGCGGGGGCAGGGCCGGCGCACCCGCGCGCACCATCGAACGCCGATGCGCCACCGGCTCCATGCACCGAAACCCTTTTCCCAGATCGTCCGGGCAACAGGAAGCCCCGCAAAATCGACATGCGAATACCAAGGTTTTAAGACCTGATAATACTGTAGAATAGAGTCACAGGATTTTAACGGAAAGGGCCCAATAGCGACTATGAACGCAAAAGTCCGGATTCTGAACCTGGAGGACAACGTCACCGATTCCGAGCTGATCCGGTTCTGGCTGGAGGCGGCGGGCATGGAGTGCGAGTTCCTGCGTGTGGAGACGGAGGCGGACTACCTGCGGGCCCTGGAGCAGGAGGGGGTTGATGTCATCGTTGCCGACATTGCGCTTCCGTCCTATGATGGCGCGCGGGCATTGGAACAGGCGCGGCAGCGCCGGCCGGAAGTTCCTTTCATCTTTTTCTCCGGCACGCTCGGCGAGGAGGCGGCGATCGAAAGCCTGAAGAAGGGCGCCACCGATTATGTGCTGAAACAGCGCCCGGCGCGGTTGGTCCCGGCCGTGCAGCGCGCGCTCCAGGAAGCCGAAAAGCAACGGCAGCGGCAGCGCGCCGAGGAACGTCTGCAGCATGCGCAAAAATGGGAAAGCATCGGTATTCTGGCAGGCGGCGTGGCGCACGATTTCAACAATCTGCTGGCCGTGATCGTGGGAACCGCCAGCGCCGCCCTGGCCGCGTGCCCGGGCTGCGAACAATTTCAGACCATCCTCTCGGCGTCGGAGCGGGCCGCCAACCTGACCAAGCAGTTGCTGCAATATGCCGGCATGGGCCAGCTTGTCATCAAGACCGTAGATCTGACGGAACTGGTGTCGAAATCGACGGAGCTTTTCTCGGCTTTCGTTCCCAAGAGAGTAAGCCTCAGCTTCAACCTATCGAAGGACCTGCCCTGTATCGACGCGGACTCCAGCCGGATTGAGCAGATCCTGATGAATCTGGTGAGCAATGCCGGGGAAGCGATGCCACCCAACCGCGATGGGTTGATAGAAGTAACCACCAGCAGTTGCGAGGTCACGCCGGAAATGGCCCGGCGGCGCTCCAAGGCGTACGAAGTCGCCGCCGGCGCTTTTGTATGCCTGGAAGTGCGGGACAACGGCGCCGGCATGAACGAAACCGCGAGCTCGCGCGTCTTCGATCCGTTCTTTTCCACCAAGTTCACCGGGCGCGGCCTAGGCCTGGCCGCGGTCTACGGAATCGTTCGCACCAGCAAAGGCTTCATCGACGTCCACAGTTCGCCCACCGACGGCACCACCTTTCGGGTGTTCTTTCCGGCCTCCCAGAAAAAGCGTTCGACGGAGCCTTTGGCGCGTTTATCGCGGCCGCAGAGCGCCGCGCGCCGGGAGCCCGCCGGGCCCGCCACCATTCTGGTGGTTGACGATGAGGAGATGGTGCGCAACCTGGTGTGCATGACCCTGAGGCGGCACGGATATCAGGTACTGGATGCCAAGGACGGCAAGGATGCGCTCCAGGTGCTGGCCGGCTCCGCGGCGCTGCCATCTTTAATTCTTGTCGACCTGGCAATGCCAGGCATGGGCGGGGCTGAACTGGTGCCGATTCTGGAAACGCAGTTTCCGGGTCCGAAGATCATTGTTACCAGCGGCTACCCCGAGGAAGAGGCCCAACTGGGCTTCCGGTCCGGGTCGGTGGCCGGTTTTCTGCAAAAGCCATACTCCCTGGAGAAGCTGGCACAGAAGATCGCGGGGACGCTCGGCGGCAGTTCCACGTCCCACAGTCGAGTCTTTCCCGGAACCGCGTAGGGCGTTCGGTGAATACGGGGGATGGGAATCGGGAACAGGGCGGGCATGGGAACAGGGCGCGAAGATTTTGGCGCGGCTCGCGGCAGGCGGATTCACAATCCGCCGGACCCAGGGTGCCCCTGGCAACCTGCCCCACATAGGGTGGCTCGGCCTAAGGCCGAGTCAACAATAAACTGGTTGACCGGCCAATCCTTGACCGCTTAGTCGTCGAACAAGATTGGAATCAATAAGTTAATGGCGCGTTCAAAGATTGGACCGGTCAACCAGCTTTTCAACCGGCCAATCGACTCATTCGAGATCACTTACGCCCGATCTCTCATTTCGATCCCGATTGGCCGGTTAAAAGAAGGACAATTTGCGTCTGGCGTAACGGGAATCGCTTGGATCGTGGGATTCAAAAAACGCAAGATTTCACGCAAAGCCGCCAAGCCGCCAAGAAAAAGCCGCAAAGAAGACTACGAAGATTACTCAGGGAGTCCGTTAGCGATGCGCGTAATGCCGTCCTTGATCAGCGCCACATTGAAGTTGATAAGCAAGCCCAAACGCTTGTTGGCTAGCCGCAGATGGGTGAGAAGCTGCTTCTTGTGCACCGGGAATCGATCAATCGACGGACGGCAGCCGCATCCGAAGTGCGGCAGCTTACAACCGAGAGCCCCTGGAAAATGTTGGGCACAACCGACGATGCCGCCGCGCCCACCACCGTGCCCGCAACTCCCAAAGCGGCCACCGGTTTCCATACTTTAAGCCCGTTGAAGAGCGCAAACAACGCACCCACGAGAACGCCGGCGAACAGCCCAAACTGCACCGCGAACCGAAGCGGCGGGCGATCGGGATGAGTCGGAAGATTCGCCGGATCGATCAATGCCGCGGCCTTCCCATCCACAAAAGCATCGGCAATGCGTTGGGCGGTACGCTGCGCTTGTGCCGCATCCGGCGCGGTCACGCGGACTCGGCGCGGTCCGTCCTTGCGGTCCGACCAGATCAGGATGCTGTTCCGCAGCCGTAAGGCCAAGTCCTCCATGGGAACGCGGGCGCGATCCTTTTCGTATAAATTCTCCCGCAGGATCAGGCGCGTCAGGCTGGCTCTGCTCAAAATCGTGGCGGTTTCCGCATTCAGTGGAGTCTTATCCGGCTGGATGACGGCCTCGGATCGGTATTGATCGGGCATAGGCCGCGAAAATGTCACGCCCGCAAGCACGGCGGCCACTGCGGCGGCTGCGGCGGCTTTCCACCAACTACCTGATTTCATCTGCATTTTCATGGCACCTCCTAGAACGTCGAACCATGTGCGCCACGTGGGCGGAACCTCATCGAGCAAGGCGTCGAACTCGGTTTCATAGCGATTTCGCCAGGATTTCGGATACAGCCGAATCAGACTTTTCAGGACTCGTCTCATGCGTGCCTAAGCCTCTTTGAGGCCGTCTTAAGGACGTTATTGAGCGTGGCTAGCTCGTTTTCCAGCGATTTTCGACCCAGCGCAGTCAGTGTATAGGGCTGTCGCCGGTCCTCCGACGCCACCGGCGCGATCCACCCACTTTCCTCAAGCCTCGTGATCGCTCCATACAGCGTTCCGGGCCCCAGCTTAATGGACGAAAACCGCTCAATGTCCTCCATCATCGCGTAGCCGTGTTTATCGCCTTCGGCCAGGCTGGCCAAGACCAGCAGGGCAGGGTCATTATTACGCGTCACGTAATACAGAGTACTCGATCGCATGATCAATTGCAATGCCCTGCAAGAGAAACGTCTGCATTTGTGCTGGACGGTGTGGCGATGGACTTCCAGGCGTTACTGCTCCGGGCACGCCTCCCCCGCAGTCGCCTGCACTCACGAAATCGGTTCCGCTGGAGAGGCCGCTTCTTGGTGACTATTAAATTAACTAAGTTTGAGCCCTGCTTTCAAGCATTTCCAGATCTCCAACCCCGAAATCGACTCCCCGCCGTGCTACACCAGGATCAGGAGCCGCTTTGCATCGGACAATCCCCCGAATGTTCACCCCTTATTACACTCACCTGCCCGGACCGAGATCGCCGCTGCCCTCCCAACTCCAGGGGCCCAAAATTCACAAACGGCCTCAGTTCCCTAACCCACCAGCTCCCAGGATCCCAATTGGCTTCGTTTCGCCCCGCTCAAGCGGTGACCACGCCCTCGGTCCCTGGTCCCATCCCCCGACCGCCAGATTGGCTTCGTTTCGCAATCCTGCTCAACCGTCGAGCCACGCCTCCTGCCTCGGTCCCATCCCCCGACCGCCAAATTGGCTTCGTTTCGCATATTCCGTCCGTACGGCCCCAGCCCCAGGCCCCGGCCCCCAGCCCCTGGCCCCAGCCCCCATCCGCCGGCCCCCAGACCCGCCTGTGATACGCTAATCGGAAACCGGAGTTCGAGTTTGATATGATCCGCAGCCAAATGAAGTGCATTGCCGCTCTGGTACTTTCCTGTTCGCCTCTGTTGGCCCAGCCCGGGATCGGGCGCGACTATGGCCGGTCCATGACCATCTCACAACAGGGAATCGCAGCCACCAGTCAGATCCTGGCTTCGCAGGCAGGCGCACAAATGCTGGCGCGGGGCGGTTCGGCGGCGGATGCGGCCATCGCAGCCAATGCCGTGCTGGGCGTGGTTGAGCCGATGATGAACGGCATCGGCGGCGACTGCTTTGCCCTCTATTGGGACGCCAAGGCCGGCAAGCTCACAGGCTTGAACGCTTCGGGTCCTGCGCCGCACGGTCTTTCGCCGGCACTGCTGGCGAGCCTCGGCGTGAAGGCCATGCCGAGCTCGGGAATCCACAGCGTCACGGTGCCGGGCGCAGTGGAAGGGTGGGCTAAAATGCACCAGCGTTTCGGCAAATTGCCTTGGAAAGACCTGTTCCAGCCCGCCATCGCCTATGCCGAGCGAGGTTTTCCCGTCACCGAAGTCATTCACGAGGCGTGGTCGTCGGCAGCCACCGTAACGAAACTGAAGGCAGACGCAGAATCGGCGCGAGTGTTCCTGCCGGGCGGCCGCGCGCCGATGGAGGGCGAGCTTTTCCGGAATCCGGATCTGGCGCACGCGCTGCGGCTGCTGGCGGAGAAAGGGCGCGACGCGTTCTACAAGGGCGATGTGGGCGCGGCTCTTCTGCAGACGTCCGAGCGCCTCCAGGGAACGATGACCGCCGATGACCTCGCCTCGTATTCGGCGGAGTGGGTAGAGCCGATTTCGATCGACTACCGCGGATGGCGAGTCTACGAGTTGCCCCCCAACGGGCAAGGTATGGCGGCGCTCGAAATGCTGAACCTCATGGAGACGGGGGCGCCGTCGCCGCTGGGCGCATTCTCCGCCGCCGAAATGCACAAGCGCATGGAAGCCATGAAGCTGGCGTACTCCGATCTGCGCCGCTACGACGCCGATCCGCGCACGTACGATGTGCCGGTGGCGGCGCTGCTCTCGAAGGATTATGCACGGAAGCGCGCGGCCCTGATCGATCCGGCGAAAGCCAACTGCGCGGTGCCGGCAGGGCAGCCGGTGGGCAGCGATACCACCTACCTGACCGTGGTGGACAAGGACGGCAATATGGCGAGCTGGATTCAGAGCCTGTCCGGCGGCTTCGGGTCTGGAGTGACGGTGGCGGGGATGGGATTCGAGTTGCAGAACCGCGCCGCGGGCTTCAGTCTCGATCCCAATAGTCCGAATGTGCTGGCCGGCGGCAAGCGGCCGTTCCACACCATCATTCCGGCCTTCATGGAGCGCGGTGACCGGCACATCGGATTCGGCATCATGGGCGGCCCCAATCAACCGCTGGCGCATGCCCAGTTCGTCTCCAACATGGTCGATTACGGCATGAACCTGCAGATGGCCCTGGAATCGCCCCGCTTTACCAAACGGACGGCAAGCGGGTGCGATGTTTCGATCGAATCGCGGGTTCCCTTGAGCACCATCGAGCAGCTTTCCGAGTTGGGGCACCAGATTGCCATCCGCCGGCCCTACACGCAGGAGATGGGCCGCGGGCAGGCGATTCTGCACGACTCCAAAACGGGCACCAATTACGCGGCATCCGACCCGCGCGCCGATGGAGCCGCGGTGCCCGAGCCGATTGCCCTGAAGTGACGGGTGTTTTGGCCGCCCGGTGGGACAGACCATCGCCTTCCGTGGTCTGTCTTGGTGGCCGCCCGGTGGGACAGACCATCGCCTTTTGTGGTCTGTCTTGCTGGCCCGCAGGCGGATCCGCCGGTCCGCCCCGCCCTCGACCACGCCTTGATGAACACGGATTGATTCCTGATCCTTTCTTTACGACTTCCTTACGCCCCTGCTCATATCCTGTGATCAGGGTGACCAAGATGAACACTCGCGGCGAGCTTCTGATCGATCCGGGAACTCTCGTCCCGGAAACTGCGGTAGAAGAAATGGAAGTGGTGGTGCCATATACCGAATGGGCCATCACGGACGCGCTGCTGAAACGCGCGGCGGCGTTGACCGCCGGTTTGAACGTACGGCTGACGCTGGTTGCCGTCCACACCATTCCGTATCCTGCGGATTTCCCGGGCCCCGCGTCGGTGCATGCGCACCTGGTGGAGCAACTCCAGAATCTTGCCGGCCGGTGTACGCTGCCGGTGCAAGCCCAGGTGGTGATGGCGCGCAGCCGCGAGGAGGGTTTCCGCTACATTCTGCGGCCCGATTCCATGGTGCTGCTGGGGACGCGCAAGCGCCTTTGGCCCACTTCGGAAGAACGCCTGGCCAAAATGTTCGTCGCCGATGGGCACAAGGTAGCGCTGGTACATGTAGCGTAAAGTGGATAACTATGCTTGATCTTCTTATGGTCTCTATCGCGGTTCTGTTTTTCCTGGTGAGCTGGGCATACGTGAAAGGGTGCGACAGATTATGAATGCGGAATACGCGATTGCTTTGTTGGTTGCGGTGGGCCTCGCCGTATATCTCTTCTACGCGCTGCTGCGGCCGGAGCGTTTCTGAATCAGAGCCGCGACTTGTCGCTCGACCGTCAGGGAGCGGTTGGACAATAATATGACTGCATCGGGAATTTTTCAAATTGGCCTCTATTTCCTCGTAATCGTCGCCATCACGAAGCCCATGGGCGCCTACATGGCGCGGGTTTTCTCGGGCGAGCGCACTTTCCTGCACCGGATTTTCCGGCCGCTCGAAGTGGCCGTCTACAAGATCTGCGGCATCGATGAAGCCGGCGAGCAGCACTGGACCCGGTATGCCGGCTCGCTGCTGCTTTTCAGCCTAGTCAGCCTGCTGTTCACCTACCTGCTGTTGCGCTTCCAGCAGTGGTTCCCGTGGAACCCGCAGGGGCTGCCCAACGTAGGCCCCGACCTTTCGTTCAATACGGCGGTCAGCTTCACCACCAACACCAACTGGCAGTCGTACACGCCCGAAACCACCATGAGCTACCTCACGGAGATGGCGGCTCTGGCCACGCACAACTTCTTCTCGGCGGCGGTGGGCATGGCGGTGGCGATCGCGTTTGTGCGGGGTTTCGCGCGCCACTCGGTCAAGACTCTGGGCAGTTTCTGGGTGGACATGACGCGCGCGGTAGTTTACGTGCTGTTGCCGCTCTCCATCGTGGGCGCGCTGCTGCTCTGCTCGCAAGGCGTGATCCAGAATTTCGATTCCTACACCAAGGCCACCACGCTGGAAGGCGCGGTGCAAACCATTCCGCAGGGCCCCGTGGCGTCGCAGGAAGCCATCAAGATGATCGGCACCAACGGCGGCGGCTTCTTCAACGCCAACTCGGCCCACCCTTTTGAGAATCCCACGCCGCTTTCCAACTTCATCCAGATGGTGATGATTTTCATGATCCCGGCGGGCCTCACCTATACCTTCGGCAAAATGGTGCGGGACACGCGCCAGGGCTGGGCTATCTTCGCCGCCATGTCGGTGCTGTTTCTGGCCGGCGTCTTCGTGGTCTATGGATCGGAGGCGGCGGGCAACCCGATCCTGGCCAAGCTTGGCGTGCCCGGCGCCAACTACGAAGGGAAAGAGGTGCGCTTCGGCATCGCCAACTCGGCGCTGTTCACGGTGGTCACTACCGACGCCAGTTGCGGGGCGGTCAACAACGCGCACGACAGCCTCACGCCGCTGGGCGGCCTGGTTCCGCTGGTCAATATCGAATTGGGTGAAGTGATCTTCGGCGGCGTAGGCTCGGGGTTATATGGCGTTCTGATTTTCGCCATTCTCGCGGTCTTCATCGCCGGGCTGATGGTGGGCCGCACGCCGGAGTATCTCGGCAAGAAAATCGAGCAGAAGGAAGTCAAAATGATGATGCTGGCGTGCCTGGTGCTGGCGTTTACCATTCTGGGTTTCGCGGCGACAGGTTCGGTTGCGCAATTCGCCAAGAACAGTTGGATCAACTCTCCAGGAGCGGTTACGGCGGACCTGAGCAACACCGGCCCGCACGGCCTTTCGGAAATCCTCTACGCCTACACCAGCGCCGTGGGCAATAACGGCAGCGCCTTCGCGGGCTTTCCATCGTCGCCAACGCCGTACACTAACATCACTCTCGGCGTCGCCATGCTGTTCGGCCGTTTTCTGATGCTGATTCCGCTGCTGGCGGCGGCCGGCAGCCTGGCGCAGAAAAAGCTGGTGCCGGTCTCAGCCGGCACATTTCCCACGCATGGGCCTTTGTTCGTCGGCCTGCTGGTGGGAGTGATTGTGATCGTCGGGGCGTTGACTTTCTTCCCGGCGCTTTCGCTGGGTCCCATCGTCGAGCACTTCCTGATGATGCAGGGCAAGCTCTGGAGCTAAGATTACAATGTCCAACGTCACTATGCCTGAACTTGAACCTTCTAACCAGGCCTCTCCGGCTCCGGTCGACGCTGTTACTTTGATGCCGAAGCGGGGCGCCCGCTCGCGTCCGTTATTCGATCCGCCGATCGTGAAGCGAGCCATCACGGATTCGTTCCTCAAGCTGAACCCGCGCCCCATGATGAAGAACCCGGTGATGTTCGTGGTGGAGGTGGGGGCCGCCATGACCACGGTGCTGGCCATCCGCGACTTCGCCGGCGGGGCGGCGGTGGCGGGCTTCACCTTTCAGATCACGCTCTGGCTCTGGTTCACCGTCCTGTTCGCCAACTTCGCTGAAGCCATGGCCGAAGGCCGCGGCAAGGCGCAGGCCGACACGCTGCGCAAGACCAAGACCGAAACCACGGCGCGGCGCATTCTGAAGGACCGCACCGAGACGGTTTCCGGCACCCTGCTTCGTTCCGGAGACCTGGTGCTGGTGGAAGCGAACGAAACCATCCCGGGCGATGGCGACGTGGTCGAAGGCATTGCCAGCGTGGATGAATCGGCCATTACGGGCGAGAGCGCGCCGGTGATTCGCGAATCGGGCGGCGACCGCAGCGCGGTTACGGGCGGCACCAAGGTGCTCTCGGACTGGATCAAGGTGCGCATCACTTCCAATCCGGGCGAGACCTTTCTGGACCGCATGATCGCGCTGGTGGAAGGCGCCGAGCGGCAGAAGACGCCCAACGAAATCGCGCTCAACATCGTGATTGCCGGGCTTACGCTGATTTTCCTGCTGGCGGTAATCACGCTGCAGCCCTTCGCGATTTACAGCGTGGCCGCCAGCGGCACCGGCGCCGCGCCTTCGGTCACGGTGCTGATCTCGCTGCTGGTGTGCCTGATTCCGACGACCATTGGCGGCCTGCTTTCCGCCATCGGCATCGCCGGCATGGACCGCGTGATGCAGCACAATGTGCTGGCCATGAGCGGCAAAGCCGTGGAGGCCGCCGGCGACGTCAACACGCTGCTGCTGGACAAAACCGGCACCATCACGTTGGGCAACCGGCAGGCGGTGGAGTTCATCCCGGTGGGCGGCGTGACGGCGGAGGAACTGGCGGACGCCGCGCAACTTTCCAGCCTGGCCGACGAAACCCCGGAGGGCCGGTCCATCGTGGTGCTGGCCAAGCAGAAGCACAATATCCGGGGACGCGAGGTGGCGGAACACGAAGCCCACTTTATCCCGTTCACCGCCCAGACGCGGATGAGCGGCGTGGACCTGGACGGCCGCCGCGTCCGCAAAGGCGCCACCGAATCCGTGGTGGAATTCGTCCACGAACACGGCGGCACCATTCCGACCGAGCTCATGGACATCACCGAGCGCATCTCACGCTTCGGCGGCACGCCCCTGGTGGTTGCCGACCGGGGCCGCGCCCTGGGCGTGGTGCATCTGAAGGACGTGGTGAAGGGCGGAATGCGGGAGCGCTTCGAGCAACTTCGCGCCATGGGCATCCGCACCGTCATGATCACGGGCGACAACCCGCTGACCGCCGCGGCCATTGCCGCCGAAGCCGGGGTGGACGATTTCCTGGCACAGGCCACTCCCAAAGACAAGATGGACCTGATCAAGAAGGAGCAAGCCGGCGGACGCCTGGTGGCCATGACCGGCGACGGCACCAACGACGCGCCCGCGCTGGCGCAGGCCGATGTCGGCCTCGCCATGAACACCGGCACCATGGCCGCCAAGGAAGCCGGCAACATGGTGGATCTGGATAGCAACCCGACCAAGCTCATCGAGGTGGTGGCCATCGGCAAGCAACTGCTGATGACGCGCGGCGCGCTGACCACGTTTTCCATCGCCAACGATATTGCGAAGTACTTTGCCATTCTGCCGGCCATGTTCATGGCCACGTATCCGGCGCTGGCGAAGCTCAACATCATGGGGCTGCACTCGGCACAGAGCGCCGTGCTGGCGTCGGTGATTTTCAACGCGCTGATCATCATGGTGCTGATCCCGCTGGCGCTGCGCGGCGTGCAATACCGGCCCATGAGCGCGGCCAATCTGTTGCGGCGCAACCTGCTGGTTTATGGCGTGGGCGGCGTGATCGCGCCTTTCCCGGGCATCTGGCTGATTGACCGGCTGCTGGGTGCGCTGGGCTTGGCGTAGCATACCGAGCCGCGACCGTCAGGGAGCGGACGCCTGCGCCAAAAAAGGAGACATACATGAGACAACTACTGATTGCCATCAAAGCGACTCTGCTGCTGACGGTGTTGACGGGCCTGGCGTATCCACTTCTGGTCACCGGCCTGGCCAAGACGCTGTTCCACTCGCAAGCCGCCGGCAGCCTGATCCAGGCCAACGGCCACACGGTGGGTTCGGAGTTGATCGGCCAGCGATTCACCAGGCCCGAGTATTTCCAGGGACGCCCTTCCGCCGCCGGTAACGACGGGTATGACGGCCTGTCCTCCGGCGGTTCGAACCTCGGTCCTACCAACCAGAAACTGGCCGACCGCGTGACTGGCGATCTGAAAAAGTTCCGGGCCGAGAACCCCACCTTCTCCGGCACGGTGCCGGCCGACCTGCTGACGGCTTCGGGCAGCGGACTCGATCCTCACATCAGTCCGGCCGCCGCCGAAGCCCAGGTCGCCCGGGTAGCCGGGGCCCGCAGAATGACTGCGGAGGCAGTGCGCCAACTGGTCGAATTGCATACCGAGGGCCGGCAGTTGGGCATCCTGGGGGAACCGCGGGTCAATGTTTTGAAACTGAATCTGGCGCTCGATGGTGCCCGTTGAAAACGGATGCCGACGGAAAACGGATGCCGGATGCTCGCTGCGCTCGGATGCCGGATGCTCGCTGCGCTCGGATGCCGGATGTCGGTGAACACCGCATCGGGCGCTTTCACCGGCCACTGGCCACCGGCCACCGGCCACCATTTTCAATTGGCATCGTCTAAAATAGCCATTGGTCGATCGCCGTCCCAGTCCCGATGAACTCCTGCGCCGGGTGCAAGCCGAGGAGCGCCGCGAACGGCGCGGGCGCCTCAAGGTTTTTTTGGGCTACGCCTCGCGTGTCGGCAAGTCTTTCCGGATGTTCGACGAGGGCCGCCGCCGCAAAGAGCGCGGCCAGGATGTGGTCATCGGCGCCATTCAGCGCGATGTCACGCCGGACGTGCGGGACATCGTTTCGCGTATCGAAGTGATCCCCAGCTTGGACGGCGCTATCAACCTGGTGGCCCTCTTCCGCCGCCACCCGGAAATCTGCCTGATCGACGAACTGGCGCACGACAACCCGCCCGGCTGCCGCAACCGCGAGCGCTGGCAGGACCTTCAGGAACTGCTCGACCGGGGCATTTCGGTAATCACCGCGGTCAACCTGCAGCACATTCGCGAGCACCAGGACGCGGTGGAGCGCATCACCGGCAAACGCGCGGCCAACAGCGTTCCCGAGGAGTTTCTGCGCTCCGCCGACGAGATCGAAATCGTGGACGCGCCGCCCGATACGTTGCTGGATCGGACCGGTAACAGCCGCATTCCGGACGCGCGCGCGCTGGCCGAATTGCGCGAATTGGCGTTGCTGCTGGCGGCCGACGTGGTGGACCGCCAGTTGCGGGTTTATCTGGACTCGCACGGTGTCAGCGCGCGCTGGGGCGCGCAGGAGCGCATTCTGGTCTGCCTGACGCCGCGCAGCAATGCCGCCGAGATGCTGCGCAGCGGCTATCGCAACGCGCAGCGATTTCACGGCGCGCTGCTGGCGGCTTACATGCAACAGGACGATCTTCCCGCGGCCGACCGCAAGAGGCTGGACCAGCACCTGGCGCTGGCCCGCGAACTCGGGGCCGAGGTGCATAGCCTGGCAGGCGCCGATTTCGTGGATACCCTGCTGGAGTTCACCGCTCAACAGCGGGTCACTCAGGTCTTTCTGGGACACACGCACCGCGACCAGAGGTTTGCGTTTTTGCGGAGCCCTGTAGACCGCTTGATCGATGCGGCCGAGGATTTCGATCTGCGCATCTTCCCGAGCAGCCTCTCCAACGAGGAGTCGAACGAGGGGCCAGACGAGGGCGAGAAATGAGCCAGCGGGGCCGCCTCAAAATCTACCTCGGATACGCGGCCGGCGTCGGCAAGACCTACCGCATGCTGGAAGAAGCGCAGGCCTTGCGGCAGAAGGACGTGGACATCGTCATCGGCTATTTTGAACCTCACGGCCGCAAGGAAACCATCGCCAAGACCGAGGGCTTTGCGGTGGTTCCCCGGCGTGTGTTGCCTTATGGCGGGACCGCGTTTGAGGAGATGGATACCGAGGCGGTTCTGAGCCGCAAGCCGGCGGTGGCGATCGTGGATGAATTCGCCCACACCAACGTGCCGGGGTCGGCGCGCGAAAAACGCTGGCAGGATGTGGAGGTGCTGCTGGCGGCCGGCATCGATGTGCTGACCACCATGAACGTCCAGCACCTGGAGAGCCTCAACGACCAGGTGTGGCGCGTCACCGGAGTGCGTGTGCGGGAAACGGTTCCGGACTGGGTGGTGGACGAGGCGGCCGAAGTGGTTTTTGTCGATCTCACCCCGGGCGCACTGCGCAACCGCATCGAACGCGGCGTGGTCTACGCTCCCGAAAAGGCCAAGCGGGCGATGGAGAACTTCTTCGCCGAAGCCAACCTCACGGCGTTACGGGAAATGGCCATGCGCCATACCGCCCACGAGGTGGAGGAACGCCTGGCCAATCCGGAACCCGCCGCCGGTTCCAGGCGCTACGAACGGGTCCTGATCTGCCTCACCGGCCGGCCGGCTTCCGCCAATCTGATCCGCCGAGGCAAGCGCGTAGCCGACTATCTGCAGGCCGATTGTCTGGCCCTGCACGTCTGCCTGCCTTCGGAGAAGGACCCCGAGGCGGTGGAGCGGCACCTCAGGTTCGCCCGCAACCTACGCATCGAAACGCACAGTATGCACGCCGATGACGTGCCGAAGGCGATTACGGAATTTGCCCGTTCGCGCAGAGTCACGCAGATTTTCATGGGACGGTCTTTGGCCCGGCCGGTCTGGAAGCGCTTCAGCGAAAACATCGTGCAGCAGGTGGTCCGATTGGCCAGGGATATGCAGATCACGATTGTGGCGGAGCGGCGGAGGTAGGCGGGATAGCCGGTAACGAGTTGTATTTCATCAACGTTTTCTGCGGTTATCTCGGCGGGGTCAGCGGGACGCAGGCGCTATCCGTCGCGGTCAGTAATTAGATGCTTCACGGTCATCATCATGGGCGTCAAGGACTACATCAACACCATCGCACCCACGCCGGATTGGCTGGCAGAGATTGGGGCCGAATCCAAGCGCAAAGGGCTCGACAAGCTGAGCATGCGCCAGATCGACGCCGAAATCGCCGCCGTCCGCCCTGCGCGGCGCCGGAAGGCACCAGTGACCAGCCCGGCCAAATGATCCGGGTTGTTCTGGATACCAACGTCATTGTGTCAGCCTATCTCAACCAGGAACGGCATGCTGTTTTTCATTTTGAAACTCGGTCTGGCTCGAGTTGCGCAGATGTATGCTTCGGAACCGGTCCTGGCCGAATATCACCTGGCCACTCAGAGTGCGCGTTTTGCTGCCTGGCCCGTGAGGGTGCGTCAGCGCGCGGCAGGCGGATTAGCAGAGGGACTTGCAGAATTGGCTGATGGTGCGAGGGGTGACCAAAACAGAAAGCTGAAGAAATGTTTTGTGGAGAGCCTTGAATGCCGGTAAGATACAGTAAGATATTGATGAGGACAGCCCCATGACCAGCCTGCTGCA
>DATMNI010000341.1:0-10100 GCA_035570275.1 Candidatus Acidiferrales bacterium
GCGACACCAACCCCATGGACGCCGTTGTTCACGCGCGCATTTCTGTATACGCTGGTGGGCTTCTTCGGATTTGGTGGCCGCGGAATCGGCGTGGGCTTCGGATTCGGAAATATTGGTTGGGTTCCGCTGGCACCGTTTGAAGTTTTCCGCCCCTGGTGGGGACGTGGTTTCAACGGACGCGAAGGGTTCAACCGTTCCGTTAACATCACGAATGTAAGCATCACAAACGTATACAGAAATGCGCGCGTGAACAACGGCGTCCATGGGGTTGGTGTCGCGGAATTCCAGAACGGCCGGTTCAATAGTATCCAGCGGTTCAACGGCAATCAAATCCACGAAGCCGGCTTGGTGAGGGGGCAGGTGCCCATTTCGCCCAACCGCGCCAATCTAAGCTTTTCCGACCGGCAGGCCGTGGCCATGCCGCGGTCCAACCAGTCGAACCAGAACGGCCGATTCTTTACGCATCAAACACCGAACCCGGTGGCGCGGCAGCCTTTCAACGGCGGCGGTGCTAATGGTGGCGGCAGTCCCAGCGCCGCGATGGCGCGGCCCCAGGGGGCGGGCGGCGCGGCAGCGGCGCGGTCTCAAGGCGCGGGCGGCTCAGCCATGCCGTCGCAGAGCATGCCGTCGCAGAGCATGCCGAGGCAGAGCATGCCGTCGCAGAGCATGGCGGCGCCGAACCGGAGCACGCCGGGTGACTCATCGGGCAGTTGGCGGCGCTTCGGTACTCCGTCCGGACCGAATTCGAGTCCGCAAGCCAGTGCGGGGCAAACCAGCGGAATCCGCGGTAATAATGGTCCCAACAGCCAGATTATGCGGAACGACCGGCCTGCGCAAGCCCAGCCGGGCAACCAGGCCCCAGCCTACCGGAGCAATGGCGGGGGGGGCGGCGGCTGGCAACGGTTCGGTGAGCCGGCCCGATCGAATTACCAGAATTCCGGCCCGCGGAATTCAGCGCCCAGCGGCGGCAACGGCCAGTCTCTAAGGATCTCGCCGCCGGTGGTGCGGGAGCGCTCCAACAGTGCGCCGTCGTATAGCGCACCCCGGCAAAGCGCGCCCAGCAACAGCGCACCGCGCGGCAACGCGGGCGGCGGTGGCGGCTCGCGGCCCTCCGGTGGCGGCGGCGGCTCCCGGTCTTCGGGCGGCGGCGGACGCCGGTAACAGGTTTCTTTCCTTTAACACTGCGTAGTTTCTTCCCATAGGCCCGGTCCCGTTCAGCGGGGGCCGGGCCGTTTTTTTGTGTTCCGGGCATGTTCGACAACTCGGGGGCTCTCATCGAGCAGCAACGCTCCTCCAGTTGATTCAACTCCCTCGAACCGGAACCAGCGCCAGGGCAGGTCGCGCGGGGTGGTCTGTGGTTGGCTGGGATCCGCCCCCGGGATTGGAGTTGACATAATATTCGTTATCAGAAGTTGCCCGTGCGGCAGTTGCCGACCTTGCCCCAACCCTCAAGGAAGCCGAGCTACGGGTGCTGCTGGAGTGCTGCTGGAGCTAGCCCGCCGGCAGATCACCTCTGGCTCAGCCATCAGCGCCAGCAGCCGCGAGCTCGCAACCTGCAAACTGGGAAGATCCAATGTTGTACTCGCAATCGACACCCTGACCACGCGCGGACTCCTCACGACCCGCCAAGGGACGGCCCCGCCGAGGAGTGCCCATTTTAAGCAAGCCGCCCTGACTGGCCTACACACCTGTAGGCCAGTCAGCTAAACTGAAAGGAGCCACACCAACATCATGACCCCAGACGAACGTTTGGAGCGCATCGAACACGTAACCGCCGCCATCGCCGAGGACCGCCGCCGCGACCGCGAGGAATACAGAGCGCTCTGGCGCGACACGCAACGCCAGCTCAACGAGCTGACCGCCAACGTCAACCGCAACACTCTCGCAATCGCCGACACCCGCGACCTGATCCACCAACTAGCCGCCGACTCGCGCGAGGCAGACGCCCGACTCGCAGCCGAAGCGCGCGAGGCAGATGCCCGCCTGGGCGAACGCATCGCAGCCCTCGTTTCCGCCATCGCAGCCAAGCTCTGACAGCAGCCGTAGGCCGTTTCTCCGCGAAGCGGACCAGTAGGAGCAAATCGCACCAGCTTCCCCGCCCTTCACCCCCTCCCTGCTCTGGCCCGCACGACGTGGGATAATAGGCCCCATGAAGCTCTCAGACGGTAAACTCGCGCGCATGAAAGCGCTTTCCAACGAGCGCGGTGTAATCGCTGCCGCAGCCATGGATCAAAGGGGGAGCCTCCAGAAGTCATTGGCGGCCGCGCGCGGCGTCGATATGAAAGATATCACTCCAGAGATGATGAGCGAGTTCAAGGTCGCCGTCAGCAAGGTGCTTACCCCGCACGCCAGCGCGATTCTGCTGGACCCCGAATTCGGCCTGGAAGCCGGGCGCGCGCGGGCCAAAACCGCGGGTCTCCTCCTGGCCTACGAACTCAGCGGCTATGACAATACCCGTCCCGGCCGCCTCCCCGATCTGCTGCCCCACGTTTCAGTCAGGCGCATCCTGGATTGGGGCGCCGACGCCGTGAAAATCCTGATCTATTACACTCCCTACGACGAACCGGCGGTGAAAGACGTGAAGCATGCCTTCATTGAGCGGATTGGCGCCGAGTGCGAAACCTACGAGATGCCGTTCTTCCTGGAATTCGTGGGCTACGATCCGAAGGGCGGCGACGAAAAAAGCCTGGAGTTCGCCAAGCACAAGCCCGAAGTGGTCAAGAAGAGCATGGAAGAGTTCTCCAAGCCGCAGTACAAAGTGGACATCCTCAAGGTCGAGGTCCCCATCAACGCCGAATTCGTCGAAGGATCCACCGTCTACAAGGGTCAAACGGCCTACACCCGCGACGAAGCCCTCAGACACTTTCGCGAGGCGGCGGCCGCGGCGGCCAAGCCCTTCATCTATCTCAGCGCCGGCGTGAGCAACGCCCAGTTCACCGAATCCCTGAAAATGGCATCGGAAGCGGGCACCTCGTATTCCGGCGTGCTGTGCGGCCGTGCCACCTGGAAGGAGGGCGTGCCCGTCTATGCCAAGCAGGGTGTGAAAGCGCTGGAAGATTGGCTGCAGCGGGAAGGTGTCAAGAACATCACGGCCGTCAACAGCGCCATTCAGTCCGCCCAGCCCTGGTATGCGAAGATGGGGCTTCCGACGCCGGCCTGATCAGGAAGCTTGCCCCGATCCAGTTTGCCCCGATCAGGCCTTGCGCACGTATATGGGCGCAATCGATAACAGCACCACGCCGCAACCGTAGAGAACAAGCATCAGAAGGGTCAGCGACCGGACGCGCATATCGCCGCCTTTGAGTTCTCTCCACACGAAAATACCAACCAGTGCGGTCAGCAGGGGCGCGGCCTGGCCGAGGATCGCCCGCAACGCCGGACTTCCCTGCTGCGCCTCGGGCGTCGCCAGCACAACCATGCCGGCGGTCGTCCCCAGGCACCAGATCACACCGCCAAGCAGGCCCCAAATATGGTGTTTCAATTTTCCCGCAATATAGGCCGACAGATCCAGCGGATCTCCTGCCACCGGAAGGTTCATCATGAAGATGTTGTAGACGAAGGTGGAGAAGAAAACTCCCAGGGCGAATACCACGCCGATGGCGTATGGGCCCATCCCCAAATCACCGAGCCGCGCCTTGTCCAGAAGCGACCAAAAAGACCCCATCAGCAGGCCGCTTACCAGGGAAAGGACGATCCCTATAGCCCCGCTGGGCCGCCGCGTGCTCTTGGCCTTGCCCGCCCGCGCCAGTTCTTCATGGCGCTCGACCGCCAGCAACCCATGGCCGATGGCATTCACCAACGCCGATACCAGCACGAGTACGGCTCCGGTCAGGATCATGGCTCCGTTGCCCGACCTGGAGATGGCGAAGTTTAGAAGTGTCCCGATAATCAGCCCAATCCCCATACTGATCGGAAACGCCAGCACCGTGCCCGCCACGGAAACGGCCGCCACCAGCAGCAGGTTGGCAAGATTGAAGATCATCCCAGCCGCGAAACAAAACACCCATTGGCGCTTTCCGGCATGCTGCAAATCGTCCAGAAAGTCGAACCCATCGTAACCCAGGTTGCCCAGGGTGAAGGCCAAAATCAACGCCGTTGCCAGCATCCCGAACACGAAATCGAAGTAATACAACTCAAATCGCCACTTCCCGGCGAGCTTGAGCGTGCTCACCCAAATACCCAGGCACACCAGGCTCAGGATCATCAACAACATCGTGGGGGCGTACGTCTCCGGCAGGATCATGAATTCATTTCCAGAGAGTTGAGGTTACAACGTGGCGGGACGGCGGGTCAACCGTGGCACGGGCGCCTGTCAGGGCACTGGCCCCCGCACCCGGTGAACCGGCATCCAGATGCGGCGGCTTTCCGGGTTCCTGGCGCACCCGCCACGCAGTTGGCCTGTCGGAGCATTCCGGCAGCGGCGTCACGGAATAATAGTTCAGCCCGTAACGCCAGGCGCTGTCCAGCCCCTCCACACAGACCTCGCCCGCGCGCGACGAAACCTGCCCCCACAAATCGCGTGCGGAAACCTTCTGGTTCAGTTCGGGAACCACCGTGGCCTTCAGATAGAACACGCCGGCGGCCACTCCGGCGGCAACGGTGAAGACCGCAGCCAGACGCTTGCCGCGCGCCTCCAGCAGCCAGGCGCCCAGCGCCGGAGCGGCAGCCAATAGCCATTCGGGTTGAAAAGCCGGCCGCGCCACGCGCGTCAATCCGCGGTTCATCGCTTCGGGAAGGACGGCGGCGGCAATGGGAAACGCCACCAGCACCAACCCGGCGCACACCAGCCCGCAGCCAACCAGCCAGGACCGGGCGTGGCCCACTGCATCGGCTTCCTCATCCAGCGCCACACCCATCAGCGCCGCAATGGCGGGGATTACGGGCAAAATGTATCCTGGCAGCTTGTTTACCGGAATGGAAAACAGCAGCATGCCAAACAGCGCCAAAGCCAACAGGAACTGCCGGCGCGGGTCGCGATATGCCCGCGGGCGCAGCAGCAGCAAGAGCAGCGGTGTCCAGGGCAGCAATTCACCCGGCAGCCATTTCCAATAAAACCACCAGGGCTGCACGTGCATCAGGCTGGGCGACGTGATGCGCGCGAAGTGCTGCTTCAAAATGAAATCTTCGATGAACGGCCAGCCGTTGCGCCAATAGCACAGCAGATACCAGGGCAAGGCCACCACCAGGAAGGGAATGGCGATCCGTAACACCGCGGGAATACGGAGCGCCGGCCGGCCGGCCCGCACCGGCCCGATCCAGCCCGGCCCGATTCGCGCCAGCCCGATTCGCCCCAGCCCGAACCACCAAAGCAGGGGCACGGCCAGCGCGAGCGGCACCAGACCCTTGGCCAACACCGCGAAGCCCAACATCGCCGCCGCTGCCGGCAGGTACCGCAGGTCGGCGCGGCCCACCCATGGCAAGCACAGCAGCATGGCCGCCGAAAACGTCGCGGTAAGCGGAATATCGGTCACGCCGACCTGGCTATATCCCAGCCACATGCCCGAGGTGCCCAGGATCAGGGTGGCCATCCAAGCCGCCCGGCAGCCGAATTCGCGCGCCAGAATCCACCAGTAGAATCCGAGGAAAGCCACCGCCAACCCTGCCACAGGCAACCGCGGCGCCAGGTCCGGCGACAGCCCCAGACGGAACCCGGTGGCGCCCATCCAATAGGTCAGTGCCGGTTTTTCGAACCAGGGCTGCCCCCACAAGCGCGGCGTAACCCAGTCGCCCGACCACGCCATTTCCCGCGCCACCGACGCATACCGCGGCTCATCTTTCCCGAGCAGACCTACGGAACCTAAGCCATGGAAATAGAGCACGTATGCCAGAGGTAGAACAGCCCAAACGAGTCGCGGGATCTTGTGGGGCATGTGTCTTGATTATGGCATCGGCTCACTGCATCGGCAGAACTTCGGTCGCGGTGCAGCGCCACCACTTTCCAGCCGTGACTGGTGGAAGTCTCATCGACACCGCTTCGCCCTCCTGATCTCGCAGGCGGTCATCGACGAATGCGAGCACGGCGATAAACACGTTGCCACACTGCGCCGCGGTTACCTTGAAGAAGCAGCGGTGCTGGAGACGACCGCTGCCGCCGCCACACTTGCCGCCGCACTCATCCAACCCCATGGACCACTGCCCGCAAACGCAGGAGTCGATGTAGAGGACATGGCTATGAGCCGCCAGTTGTCGTCACCCCCGACCAACTCATCGAAGGTGCGCCGCGCTAAAACCGTGTGCGAAGCGGGAGATCCCCTGGAGGATCTGCACGCGTATCGGAGGCGTTTGGCGCGCTTCGATAACGACCTGCAGCGCCTGTGTGAGTACCTGAATTCACGTCCTTTACCACCGGGATTCCGGCGCGCCAAGGACGCGAAATAGGGCTTTCTGGTCGGCCACGCTAGAATTCAACAAGGTGGGATGCAACAAGCGGTCCGGTTTCTGTGGGTTCCCGCTATAATCAAGATAAAAAATGCGCGCCCTGCCCACCTTGGCCGTTCTTGGCCTGTTCCTGTTGTCGCTCGCCCGAGCCGACGTACGGAACTGCGTCTGCGATCCGTCGATTCCCGAAACCATGACGTGCCGGGAATGCAGCATCTGCCGCGACGCCGAAGGCATGCCCACCCGGGCCCGCAACGGTCTCCATGAAGGACACCAATCCGAATAAACCGAATCGCCTGCTCGCTCTGCCGCGCTTCCACACCAAAGGGCCCGCAGCAGCGTCTCGCTTAACGCCTATAAATTCAGCCCTGCGATTAACAGCTACCCGTCCCATCCCCCTGAAGGCGAAGCCTTCGCTCACTGCTTCGGCAACTCGTAAAACTCGTAGGCGATTTTCCACTTGGCTTCCTTCCCGGGCTCCACGCGGAAATGGTTGTACGCCTCGGGGCAGACCGTGGTGCGGATCGACCAGAAGACCACTTTCGAAATTGGTTGGTCGCCCACCTCGCGCACGCCCGTGCCGGCCTTCTTGTTCTCCACGCGGATATCGAAATCCTTGGCCGTCGTGCCAAAGCCTTCAAAGTTCGTGGAGGCGGTCTGCCCGTTGGCCAGCTCTTTCAAATACACCACTTCCCTGCCCCGCACTGCCGCCAGCGTATTCAGCTCGCGCGTAGCCTTCAGGTCGAAAGGAAACTGCACGGTCACGTCGGGCCCCGTAGGCTGGTTATCGAACATGTAGAAATCGTGGTTGTAGACGTCGGTCTCTATAGGTTTGCCGCCCGTGTTTTTCAGGCTGTGCTCAATCTCCAGTTGCGGCTTGCCCTTCACCAGGCGCACCGTCTTCTTGTAGATGTAGGCGTGGCCGGACGGTCCCTTGAGTTGCTGCACGAACTCCACGTGGTCGGGCTTCGGGGTGACGGTCCACTTTCCGGAATCCACAATCTCGTACGTCTTGAAGTCGTTGTACTTCGCCTCCTCGGGCTTGCGCAGCACGCCCACGCCGATGCGGATGAAGGTTTCGCCGGCCTTGGCTTCGTCGTATCCCAGGGCGGTGTCCCCGGTCTTGAACGATTCCACGGGGCCGGTGATGGAATCGTGCAGTTTCGGATCGTACTTGGGGAACCATTGGCCGAAGAACTCGTGCCCCTTGTATTGCAGGCTGGAAATCACGCCCGACCAGTCGAACCGGGTGGCCCGGTAGTAACCCTTGTCCGGGTCGGGGAGGTAGAGCTTCGCATGAACCAGGCCGTTGGAGATCTCGGCTTGGGGAAAGTCCGCGGCCGGCAGCAGGGCGCACCCGCAGCCGCAGGCCAGGAACAGGCAAAGAGTTTTCATTCTTACAGTATGGGCCAACCGGTACGGTATGAGGCAACCCGGCACCGTGAAAGGTGCTAAAACGCGGTGTCATGACAAATTGTCGTTTGGCTTTCCGCGTGGTCGCCCTGGTTTCGGCCGCGGCCGCGATTGCGATTGCGATCACATGGTTCCGCCCGTCGGGTGTCAGCTCGGCCGCCCCCAAGCCGCGGGCGCTTTCCTCCTGGGACGCGCAGGTCAAGCCGATTCTGGCGCAGATGACGCTGGAAGAGAAAATCGGACAGATGACCCAGCCCGAACAGAGCGCGCTGAAAGACCAGGCCGATATCGAAAACTACTTCGTGGGGTCGCTGCTCTCGGGCGGCGATTCCGACCCCCAGGAGGGCAACAGCCTCCAGGCCTGGACCGATCTCTACGACCGCCTGCAGGCGCACACCAGGAAGACGCGCCTGCAGATCCCGATCCTCTACGGCATCGACGCCGTGCACGGCCACAACAACGTGCTGGGCGCGGTGATCTTCCCGCACAACATCGGGCTCGGCTGCACGCGCAACCCCGCGATCGTGGAAAAAGTGGCGCGCATCACGGCGGAGGAGATCCGCGCTACCGGCATCCAGTGGGCTTTCGGTCCGTGCGTCGCGGTGCCGCAGGATATCCGATGGGGCCGCACCTACGAAGGTTTTTCCGAAGATCCGAAGCTGGTGCGGGAGTTGGGCGAATCCGCTGTACAGGGCTTCCAGGGCGGCAGCCTGGCCGACCCTCTGGGCGTCCTGGCCTGCGCCAAGCACTATGTGGGCGATGGCGGCACCACGTTCGGCTCCGCGCAGAACGGCAAAGGTCTGGACCAGGGCGACACGCGCGTGGATGAGGCTACCCTCCGCCGGGTCCACCTGCCGGGCTACATCTCGGCGATTCACGCGGGCGTGGGCACCATCATGCCTTCGTACAGCACTTGGAACGGCGTGAAATGCTCGGCCAGCAAGCGCCTGCTCACCGAAATCCTCAAGCAGGAACTGGGCTTCGAAGGCTTCCTGATTTCCGACTACAACGCCATCGACCAGGTCGCCAGGGACTACAAGGACGCCATCGCGATTTCGATCAACGCCGGCATGGATATGGCGATGGTGCCCACCCGCTACCGCGAATACTACGCCGATCTCAAGGCGCTGGTGCAGGAGGGCAAGGTGCCGATGGCGCGCATTGACGATGCCGTAACCCGCATTCTGCGCGTGAAGTTCGCCATGGGCCTGATGGACAAAAGCCGGTCGCAGTTAGCCGACCGCGGGCTGCAGAAGACGTTCGGCTCCCCGGAGCACCGCGCGGTGGCGCGCGAGGCGGTCCGCCAATCGCTTGTGCTGCTCAAGAATGACGGCAAGGTGCTGCCGCTTTCGAAGACGGCGGCCCGCATCCACGTGGCCGGCAAGAGCGCCGACAACATCGGCAACCAGTGCGGCGGCTGGACGATCGACTGGCAGGGCAAGACCGGCGATGTGACCACCGGCGGCACCACCATCCTGGCCGCCATCAGGAACACCGCTTCCAAGACCACGCAGGTGACGTTCTCGCAGGATGGCAGTGGCGCGGCCGGCGCGGCGGTGGGCGTGGTGGTGATTGGCGAGACGCCGTACGCCGAAATGAAGGGCGACCGCGCGGACCTGGCCCTGTCGAAAGAAGACGTGGAGGCCGTGAAGACCATGAAGGGTGCGGGCATCCCGGTGGTGGTGATTCTGATTTCGGGCCGGCCGATGATTCTGGGCGACGTGCTGGACCAGGCCAACGGCCTGATCGCCGCGTGGCTGCCCGGGACCGAGGGCCAGGGCGTTGCCGATGTGCTCTTTGGGACTTACAAGCCCACGGGGAAGCTCTCATTCACGTGGCCGCGCAGCATGGAGCAACTGCACAGGCCGCTGTGGGGGTACGGGTACGGGTTGAAGCTGTAGGACGGGCCGGGGCACCCGCTGGGTCCGTTGCCAGCCGGCGGATGTCGAGTTGACCGCGTCGTTCCCTGCCGCGGCGGCAGAGGCGCCTGGTGGAGGCTTGGGCTGAGTTACATCAGGCCGAGTTGAGCGTGGATTGGCAGCGGCTGCAAGAAGGGCGGAGTCCTGCGCCCATTGAGCCGTTGAAATAGGTTGTGCTATGAATCCTTCGATATATCGGGTTCGCTCTTTCGAAATCGTTTCCGCTTACACTATCCGTGTTCATTTTGACGTAGTTGATTAGCGGAAAAGACTGGACAAGCGGCCAATTTGATGCCACGATAAGAAGCAATGGAAGGCTTCGAGACTGGCGACCTGCGGAAGCAGTTGAAAGAACGGGAGGCTGAGGTCCGGGCGTTACGCGAGCAGCTC
>DATMNI010000342.1:0-3421 GCA_035570275.1 Candidatus Acidiferrales bacterium
CAAGGGACTCGAAAAGCTCGGCGCCAAGATCACCCAAGAACACGGCTACGTAGAGGCCTCCGCTGACCGCCTCCACGGCGCCGAAATCGTCTTTGACAAGATCACCGTCACCGGCACCGAAGATCTGCTTATGGCCGCGACCTTAGCCGACGGCGAAACCGTCATGCAGAACTGCGCTCGCGAACCCGAAGTTGCCGACCTCGCCGCGCTACTGAACGCTATGGGCGCGAAGATCAAGGGCGCCGGCACTTCCACCATACGCGTGCATGGCGTTGATAAACTGCACGGCGCAAGACACCGCATCATTCCCGACCGCATTGAAGCCGGCACTTTCATCATCGCCGGCGCGCTCACCGGAGGCGACCTCAACGTCACCGCCTGCGATCCTGCTCACCTCGCCGCGATTCTGCAGAAACTGCAGGAGACTGGCGTGAAGACCGTAGTCAAGACCGACTCCGTCCGTGTGATGGGCGATCACCCTTTCGTAGCCGCCGACATGAACACCGAAGAATATCCCGGCTTCCCAACTGACATGCAGGCGCAATACGTGGCGCTGGCCACGCAGTCGGAAGGCACTTCGATTGTGACCGAAAATATTTTCGAGAACCGCTTCATGCATGCCCAGGAATTAGTCCGCATGGGAGCGAACATCAAGATCGAAGGCCGCCGCGCGATCGTGCGAGGCAAGACTCCCCTGAGCGGCGCAGCCGTGCTTGCGTCCGATCTGCGAGCCTCCGCCTCACTGGTGCTGGCAGCTCTAGTCGCAGACGGAGAAACCATCATCGACCGCGTCTACCACCTGGACCGCGGCTATGAAAACATAGAAGAGAAATTAAAAAGTGTCGGCGCACAAATCCGTCGCGTCGGCGACATCCTGCCGAAGAAGGCTGCCGCACCAGTACGACCGTAGTTGCGGGCTTAAACAAGTTGCGGATCGCAATGCTCCAGCCGGGAAGCGGCGGTACGTGGCAATCTATTGCCCCTGCGTCCCCGCCGCCACCATAGCCTGCTGGCACGCCGCCGCCGCCTCCACCAGCTTCGCGAACCCAGGATCGCCCCGCAACTTCTGCAACAGCGGATCCTGTTGCAGGTTGGAATGTGCGCAATAGTTCTGCTCTACCGCGCTCTCGAGCATATGCAGCGCCGCCGCCTTTTTCCCGCAGTAAGCAAACAGCGCGCCCTGGTAGTACCAAAGTTCGGCGTCCGGTTCCGCCGGCGGACTGCTCTCCGCCTCATGTGCCATGCGATCCAGATCCGACGCCGGACGCATCTGCAAGCAAGACTCCAGCAAATCGCGATGGAATCGCGGAGCCGTCGGCATGTGCTTTACCGCCTCACGCGCATCCGCAACCTTCCCTTCCCGCAACAGGATCGACGGCTTCACGTAGGCCGCCCATTCCGAACCCGCATCCAGCAACACGTACTCCGCCGCCCGCTTCGTGTTTCCCAGTTCCATGAACGCCCACGCGCATGAACGAAATTGGTAATTTCCCGGATCCAGTGTCAGCGCCGTATCGCATTCCGCAGTTGCCTTCTCGAGCATGCCTGCGTAGCGATATACATATCCCATGACGAAATGGGCCTGCGCACTCTCTGGACGCCGCTTTACCAACTCCATCGCAGCCACGTAAGCCTTGCCCAACTCACCGCGCTCAACGCGATTCGTAATGAGCTGCCCTGCCGCCACAATCCGATTGGGATCCAAAGCCAACGCCCGCTCGCAAGCGCTATTCGAACGCTGAAACATAGCCTCGCCGCCATCCGAATAGTTCGCGTCATAGTAGCAGCGCAGTCCAAGCGCCTCCCAGGCCGGAGCATAATTCGGATCAGTTTCCACCACATGTTCCAGCACCGAGATCGCATCCTTGTTCGGCGCCGGGTCATGTGGCAGCGCCAGACTGTGCAGATAAAGATCGTATGCTCCAGCATCCTTCGGACGAGTCTGCGTATCGAGCACCCCACCCGCGGCGCCAAGACTGGCCAGCAATCCCTGCCGCACCTGCGCCGCCATCCCGGCCTGCAACGCGATCAAATCATCCGCCTTCGCCGTCACGTTGCTCTGCCACAGCAGACGATTCGATTCCACTTCAATCGCCTCCAGCGTCACCAACAACTGATCGCCCTGCTTGAGAAAGTGCCCGGTGAGAACGTTGGCCACGTGGACTTCGCGCCCCACCTTCTGCGGATCGACATCGTTACCCACATACTTACGAGTAATCGAGGAAGGCCGCACATCCAACGAGCGCGTATAAGTCAGCGTGTTGGCAATCTCGTCCGCCAGCGCAAAACGAAGAAACTCAACGCTGATGTCGCCATTCACATTCTGCAACGGCAATACCGCAATCGTGTTCTTCGCCGCGCCTCCGCCCGCCCCCGGACGCGCCTTGTACCACCAGGCTCCCACCGCCGCCAGCACCGTCACCAGCAATGCCACCACCCCAATCAGGATGTACGTTTGCCAGCGGCTGGTAGCCGCGAAGGTGTTCGTGGCGATGCGATACGGCAACGCCGGCCGCCGCATCCCGCTCCTGGTCAGGCCCGATTCCGTCTCCTTCCGGAGCGAAACCAGATCGCCCTTCATCGCCAGAGCGTTCGGATAGCGATTGCCCTTGTTCTTCTCCATCGCTCGCCCGATGATGCCTTCCATCTCCTTGGGCAACCGCGGATTGAGCGACAAAGGGGAGATGGGCTTCTGATTGAGCACCGCGTCCAGCGTGGTAACCACGTTCCCGCCGGAAAACGGTTTCTTGCCGCTAGCCATCTCGTACAACACGACGCCCAGCGAAAACAAATCACTCCGCGCATCGATCTCTTCCCCGCGCGCCTGCTCCGGCGACATGTACACCGCCGTTCCAGGGATGACTCCGACCGCAGTGAGCGAATCCTCCGTAGCGCTGTCGCCCACCGCCAACTTGGCAAGTCCGAAATCGAGAATCTTCGCCTGCCCACTCGGAGTGACAATAATGTTCGCAGGCTTGATGTCGCGATGAATAATGCCCTTGGCATGCGACGCGGCCAGCGCGTCCGTAACCTGAATGCTGATGTCGAGGATCTCGTCCAACTCCATCGGATTGCCGCGAATCCGCTCCTTCAGGCTGGCGCCCTCCAGTTTCTCCATGACAATAAACGGCTGCCCGTTACTGTTTTCAATGTCATGGATCGTGCAGATTCCCGGATGATTCAACTGCGAAGCCGTACGCGCCTCGCGCACAAAGCGTTCCAGCGCCTTCTCATCTCGAACGAGATTTTCAGGAATGAACTTCAGAGCCACATGGCGCCCAAGGCGAGTATCTTCCGCCTCGTAAACGACGCCCATGCCACCGCCGCCGAGTTTCCCCACAATCCGATAGTGGGAGACCGTCTGACCAATCATCCGGAGGGACTCGGTACCTGTCCGGCGCTATGTTAGGTCCCAGAGCGA
>DATMNI010000343.1:0-24376 GCA_035570275.1 Candidatus Acidiferrales bacterium
CGAAGGGGAACCGCCGTTCAGCTTTTAAGGGCTTGCGGGAAGTCAGTACCACCGAACATGCAACGCTTGCTGGCCAGCAAGAAAACCTGTCGCGGCTGGGCGAGTGGCGCGCCCAACGCTATCTCACCTATAGAATACACACAGTGTCAATCGGTTTCGGGATAAGAGATCTGTAAGTCGTTGAAATCGCTCTGTCGATTTATTGAGTTTCTTTGTGATGGGCCCCGAAGGCGGCCACGATAACGTCTTATCGCTCTACAACCGTTTCGGCGTGGACCCTCAGGGCAACATTCTCATCGCGGCCAATCCAACCTGAGGGGGCGGTCGGAGTTCTTCACGCCTGGCGGACTCCTAACCTGCCGTAGGGATACTTTCTGGCCACGGACGCCTTGGGCCAACGCCCGGTACGGCACCTATCCGGGCGGCGCGTTCACGCAAGTCAACGTCGCCGCGGCTTCCGGCGGGAGGGTGTTTGCGGCTGGAAACGCAAGGCGGCCTGCCGCTGGTGGACGCCTGGCAGACGGACTTGGGTGCTGCCGCTTCCCGAGGGCTCGTTCATCACCCATCTGCGCCCGTGAAGATGACGGTTCGAGGATTTTGGCAAGCCAATGCAGCCGCAGTCCGGATTTGGCGGCGTCGCGGCCAAACCGACAAACCATTATAAAATGGTGCTAAACTCCTTTATGGGCCTATCAGCCCGATGGAATGACATAGAACCAACCGGTTCAGGAGACCTTATGTTTAAGAAACTCGTCCTTGCATTCGCCGTCCTTTCGATTGCCGCAGCCGGCGCCGCCACCGGCTACAAGATCACAATCACGCAGGCTGCCGTGGTGAAGGGAAACCAACTGAAGGCCGGCGACTATCGCCTCAACGTCGAGGAATCGAAAGTCACCATCGCCAACGGAAAAGAGTCGGTGCAGGTTCCCGTACAAGTCGAGAACAACGGCCGGAAGTTTGACACCACCGCCATCAGTTACACCGAAGAGGGCGGCCAGCAGAACATCCGGGAAATTCGCATCGGCGGCACCAGGACCAAGCTCATTTTTAATCGCTGAATATTCGTTTCCGCTTCCGGGAGACACCGCGGGCGCACGGTTCGGGCCGTGTTCCCGCGGTCCTTTTTTGGGCGGCCTCTTTGGCAGTCCTTTTGGCGGTCCTTTTTTGGGTAGATCAGCGGTGGAGATCGCCGGTCAGCCGCTTGAGGCGCGCCACCAATTCCATCGGACTGAAGGGCTTGAAGAGAAAGTCGCCGGCGCCCATTGCCAGGCCGCGTGCGATGTCGCCCGGCTGCTGGCGGGCGGCCAGCAGCAGAACCTGCACCGGCAGATTTTCGGCGCGAATGGCGGCGAGCACATGGCTACTGTCCATTCCGGGAATCCCGGCATCGAGCACCATGGCGTCGGGTTCGAAGCGGCGCACGGCTTCTACCGCCGAAACCCCATCGGAAGCAGTCTGGTAATCCACTCCGGAGTTCTCAAACGCGGTCCGCGCCAGCGCCAGCATGGTGGAGTCGTCCCCGGCAATCAGCACCTGCAATCGGCCGGCGTGTGAAGACCGGGAGTGTGAAGACCCGGCTTGTGAAGACCCGGCTTGTGAAGACGGGGGGTGTGAAGACCGGGGGTGTGAAATGGCCAGGCTGATCCGCGCCAGCGCCTCTTCGGCCTGCCAGGAATCCATCAGCACCTCAGTTGCCAGCCGCTGCGCCGCCTGGTCCAACGCCATCAGATCTTCCCGCCTCCCCGCCAACACGATCGGCGGTTTACCGGCCCCGCCGGCCACCGGATTCCGCCACTCCCCCGGGACCGTGCCGGGCTCCACGTAGATCACCACCACATCGTAATCCTTCCCGTTCTGGCCATCCTCCCCGTTTTGAGCATCCTCCCCGTTCTGACCATCGGAAACTTTCGAAGGCTCGTAGAACACCGGCTTTGCCGACGCCCGCTCCAGTGCCGCGGCGAGGCGATGGGCGTCATTTAAGGGCATGCCGACGATGGCGATGCGCTTGCCGGAAAGCGTATCCATGAACATCGGCGGAACCGGCAGGTCCAAGGCATCCTTCTGGCAGGTGAACGCGAATGCCAAATTGGTGAGCGCCTGGCGCACTTCCGCGGCGTCGATGGGCCGCTCGGCCAGGAGCCCTTCCACCTCGTGCGCAACCCGGCCGATGGCGGTGTAGCCCAGCAGCGGCCCCGTGCCTGCCCACTGGTGCACCACCCGGTCGGCCTCGACCGCATCGAATCGGCCGTCCAGATCCCGCAGCAGGCGGCCGGTGCCCTCCTCACCCTCGTCCAAGAAAAGCCGCCGCAGAGCGCTCATCTTGGCCGCCCTGTCGCTTTCCCCATCGCCCCTTGAGGCCGCGGCGGTGGCCGCCAGGGGCGCAGGCTGCGCAGGTGGATCCTGCCCAGGTTGGTCCTGCCCAGTTTGGTCCCGGCCAGGTTGGTCGCGGCGGTCCAGATATTCGCGAACGCGCATCCCCAGGGTCCGCGTGTCAATGGGCTTGGTGATATAGCCGTCGCACCCCGCGTCCCGAGCCTTTTGTTCATCCCCTTTCATGGCGAACGCCGTCAGCGCCACCACGGTAATGTCGCGGGTCTGGGGGTCGCTCTTCAGACGGCGGGTCATCTCCAGCCCGTCCATGCCCGGCAACTGGATATCCGCCAAAATCAATAGGGGATGGTACCCGCGGAGCAGTTCCAGCGCTTCCTCCGCGCTGGCGGCCGTTTGAACCTTGTAGCCTTCGTTGGCCAGCACGATCCGCGTCAGCTTGAGATTCACCGGAGTATCATCGACAACCAGGATCGGCTCACCGGCCATGCGTTTGTATCTTAACCGTATGGGAGATGTGCCGCAAAGTCAAACACGCCTGTCTATTCGGGCGGCGCAGGCAGGCCGGCGTGCAACGGCAGCACGGCGGAGAAAACGCTGCCACGGCCGGGCCGGCTGCGGATCCCAACGGTGCCGGCCTGTGCCTCCACAATTTGCCTGGTGAGGGCCAGCCCCAATCCCGTACCTTGCTCCGCCGTCCGGCTGTTCGGCAATTGTTGAAACTCCTGGAACAGGTAGGCGACCTGATCCGGTGCGATGCCGACGCCGGTATCTTCCACGTCCAGGCGGAAACAAGTATCGCCTTCCTGTGTCACCACCACCTTCACCGACCCACCCTCCGGAGTGAATTTCACGGCGTTCGACAGATAGTTGTACAGCACCTGTTTGAAGCGGGCGGGATCGATGGTGGCGGACAAGCCGGCCGGCACACTGGCCGTCAGCGTAATCGCCTTCTTCTCCGCCAGCGGCCGGACCACGTCGCGAACCTCAAACACCAGGCGCTCCAATTGACACGGTTCGGGTCGAAACTCCATTTTGCCGGCTTCCACTTTGGAGAGGTCCAGGATGTCGTTGATGAGCTGCAGCAAGTGACGGGCGCTCGACAGAATATCGCCCAGGACCTCGCGATGGCCTTCCTCCACCGGCCCCAGTTTTTCGTCGTACAGCAGTTCGCTGAAGCCGATGATGCCGTTGAGCGGCGTGCGCAGTTCGTGCGAGACGCTGGCCAGAAAGTGGCTCTTGGCCTCGGTTGCGTAGCGCGCGGCATCCAGGGCGCGGGCCAGTTGCTCATTCCGGTTACGCAACTCCATGGCGTACTGTTGCACCTTGCGGGCGGCCACCGCGGCCATGTTTCGCTCGGTGACATCAAGCAGGGACCGGAGGACGCCGGTCACTTCTCCGGCCTCATTGCGAATCAGGTTTTCGCGGATCTCCACGTTGATCTGGCTCCCGTCCTCCAGCAGGAATTCGCATTCGAAGGGCCCGGTCTCGGTACCCGCGAGGATGCGCGCCCGCATGGCAAGGCGAAACTCCTCCCGCTGCTCCGGCGGCACGAAGTCCCAGGCGCTGCGGCCCATGAGCTGGGAACCGGTGCATCGCAGCAAAGTGCAAACGGCCTGGTTGAACCGCCGGATCACGCCCTCGTTATCGGTCTCTTCGTAGGGGATGGGCGCCCGATCGAAGAGATCGCGGTAGCGGCGCTCGCTTTCCGCCAGGTCACGCTCGTGGGCGCGAAGCAGATGCGACGCATCGTCCAATTGCCGGCCCAGCGCGGCGATTTCGTCGCTACCCTTGGGATGGGGCGCCAGGGGCAGCCCATGGGCCAGGCGGCGCGCGTTTTCGTCGACCAGCTTGAGACGCCGCACCAGCCTGCCGGCCAGCAGCAGATGAACGAACAACCCGCCGAGCGGCCCCAGGGTGCCGCACAGAATCAGGCTGGCAAACAGGCGTCGCCCGGTCTGGTCCCTGCCGGAGCGCGCCTGGGCGATCAGCCGCGCCTCATGGCCGTCCAGTTGCGAGATGCGGTCCTGCAGTCCGGTAATGACGGGCCGGCCGCCTTCGGGAAGAGCGATGCTATCTGTCGGAGCCCCGATGCCATCTGTAAGAGCCCCGATGCGGCGCATTTCCTCGCCGGCAAGCCGTCTTATCCCGGCTGCTGCCGGCCCGCCCACCGGGTCGCCGGGAAGCAGCCGATCGAGCCGACCCAAGGCTTCCTCAACTGCTCCACGTGCTGCCTCAAACGCGGGCCGCAGGTGCGCCCGCTGGGCGACTTCCGCATCGCGCAGCGAACTCCGCAACAGCGCCAGTTCGGCGCGAGTTTCGTAAGCGCGCTCCACCGTCTGTTCCGCATCGCCGATCTCACCTTGCGCCCGGTAGATGGAAAACAACGCGACGAACAGCGCAGCCAGCGGAACCACCATGGCGGCGACACCCTGCGCGCGCAGCGACACCCGGAACCGTCGCTCCGAACTATTCCCCGAATCCTCCCGCCCCGGCAAACCCATCCAGTCTCAATTCTAGGCTTTCCCGGACTAACGCCCCAATGCTGTTCATTTAGAGAGCCGTAGTGGTGCGAACGGCCCTTGCTGTCGACCCGCCAAAAACAGATTTTCTGAAGGCTCTCCCTCCCAGAAGACTTCGAGCCAGTCTGGGCCACTTTCCGAGAACGCGGTTTATCTGCCCCGAACGCATCCGATCTACCCCACGGCGCGGTCGGTAACCCTTGGCGACGAGGCAAAAGGCATCTTCCAGAACGCCTCTCCAACCGCCAAGCCGGATTGCTGGACGGAAGGGCTGTTCTCGCGAGGAATCCGGGAGGCGCTGAGGTCGGCGGTTTGTCCGGGGCTCCGATTTCGCGCCGCGGTAGATCGCCGGAACCTAGCGCGTTTATGGGTACCGATCCGAGCGGATGACCGCCGGCGTCGCCAACTCAGGAGTTTGGGCGCGTAACGGCCAGTCGGCGCAAAGGTCACCTCCCCTTCCAATGCGTCGGAACTACAATTGATGGTTGGTTGCAGGGGACTGCAACGCTCGGAATGCTCCGCTTATGCGAAGACTTCTACAAAGCATATTCCGACTACAACGAAAACGCCAGCCAAACAGTCGACGGGCCTACACCTGAAAAGACCGCTCCAGAATGCTACCTGTGTGAAGAGCACCTCCCCGCTACGCAAAAAGATGGCTACCCTCTATGCGCCGAATGCCTGGCGGTCCTAACGGCGGATGCCACAGCAAACAGCTTGAAATGGGCTGACTCATCCTGGAATATTCCTGCATTCAGGAAGGAACGAGGCCGGAACGGTCGGTGATTAGGATTTGGCTTTGACGAACGGAGAACCAGATGGGCCAAGGAAAAGAGCAGAGCAGGAGCGGATCGAGAGTGAGGAATCAGCCTGGGCTGCTGTGTGCCGAAGCAAGGGTTTCGTTTGCTTAGTTTGTGGCGAGTATCCTCTGAAGGCGGAACGGGAAATACACTTCGAGACCAAACTGTGCGGCTACCATGCTCATATGGTCGAACGCAGCAAGGAGGAATGAGAGGCAACGGAACTTCATTCAGCGCCCTGGCAGCGGCCTTGATCCGTGCTCCGCTTCGTCGCATCTGATCTTCCTCTCGTCCGGCTCATACAGCCCTTGAGACTGGCCGACGATCTCTCTATACATTGCATCCGGCGCCAGATCGATTTCACCGGGCCATGCGACCGCACCAGAATCAATGAAGACCTGCTCGAAGAACTTTTCATCCTGCAGGGGCGCGAGTGCACCGGTCAGGTCTTTCCGCCGCAATTGCACACGCCCCATCAGGCCGTCCTGGAACCGGACAAAAAGGCGGTAATGCGTCTCCGGCTTCACTTCAACTACGTCCCAATACATTCAGAGCGCTCCATTCAGGTCAGCGGCTCAATTTTCGTGGGCGCTGTCTTTTCGCGGCAAAACTGCCAGTTTTCCAACAACTCTTCTCTATGTATCATCGCCCATTCCTGGACCAGGTTCAAAGCCCGGCTGGGCAGGTGGCCTTCGAGAATCTCCAGCGTGCCGATGTTGACCGTGGCCTCGAACTCACCATATCGAGCGTGAAAGTGGGGCGGCGGATGGTCGTTAAAGAACATCCGGATCAAGATCCCATAGAACATGCTGATCGTCGGCATTCGCGCCGCTGATTTTACCACTGACAAGGATTAGTCCCCACAAGTCGGCTTGTGGACGCTAATGTGGTCGTGGCGGTTTGGCACCAAGCCGGCGACGCCTTTGCACGCTTGCGTAACTGCCAAGGGCGGTATACGGTTCCTGTTGCGAAGTCCCCATCTGTCCAACAAAGGGATCGGTCCGTGAGCCGCCCTCCGCACCGCTTGCCACGCGCGGCTCCCACTCAACCGTGATCTGCTGGAGTCGGATCTGGGTGCCGTTCGCGGCCATTCTACGATAAGCCGGTTTCAGGCCGCTAGTACGTTTTCGGAGTGGCTCGCGGTCGTTCCCAGGCCCCGCGGGGTGCGCCGCGCGACTGGCGTCAGAGGAGCCGGGCCTGAGCGCCTATTGTTCTTTATGCAGCGCCACCCGCCTGAAGAGACTTCCATCGGGGCGGGTAAGCGTTCCCTCGATCTTGTGCCCGTCCACTGAGAGCCGCCAGACGCCCTGCGCATACTCGCAAACCAGCGCGTGTTGGTCCTCGACGTACCGGAATTCCAGGGCTCCCATGTTCACGACCTTGCCATCGACGATCTTGTCCGCGCTCACCAAGAATGAGCCGGGCTTGTCCTGAAGCGACGAGAACCGGTAGACGACGGTTTCCTCGCGGCAGGCTGACTCCTTTTGTTCGCAGGATGATTGACCGCGCCAGATTCCCGCGATTGCGGGCTTGCCTTGCGCGAACATCAACTGCGACGCAGCTGCGATGACCAGGACGGATCTTATGAAACCCATGGCTTCTCCCTCCGCTTCGACGGTTAGACCGGCAGATCGTTAGGGAAACGCTTGATTCTCGCCTCACATCGCTCGCCTTGTTGTCCTCCCGCCCCATAAACCTCGTGTGCCCGCAGAAGCGCGTCTTGGGCGTCCTTTGTTCGCCGATGCGGACCCCAGTCAGTCTCCAGAATGCCGGTATATCGCTACCACGCGCATTGGCCCAACTTTCCGGAAGCGGACAAATCCGGACCATTGCACCGATAAACGGCAAGCGTTAATGGTTAAAACCGTGACTGGTGCGAAAATGCAACGTGAATATGTGGAACTACGAAACGGTGGCTACTACGTGTCTGGAAGCCGCGTTTCCCTAGCGTCCATTATCTACGATTATAGGGAGGGCGCCGCGGCGGAAACCATCCGGCAGAACTTCCCGACACTGTCTCTTGAGCAGGTTCATGGTGCGATTGCCTTCTACCTTGGGAATCGAGAAGAAGCCGATGTCTACCTTCGGAACCTGGAAAGGAAATGGGATGAGTTGGAACAAGCCTCCATCCCAGCCGATCCCGAACTCCAGGCTAGGATTGTTGGCGAAACCGGCGTGATATTCCGGTTTCAAGCAGACGCTGATCTCAAGCACGCCATCTTGGCGCGAACCCTCCGCCAGTCACCGAGTCTAGACTTCCGCCGAGCAGAAACTGTTCCTCTGGAGGGTCTCGACGACCCTGAAGTTCTGGCAATGGCTGCCGCAGACGGCCGGGTACTCGTCAGCGACGATCTGAGCACTATGGAGGGCCACTTCAAGCGGTTTATTCAAACGCGGAAAATCCCCGGACTCATTTTAATACCTCAGATACGAGTCACCATCGCACGGGCGATTGAGACTCTGGTGCTGATCGCAGAAGTGCTGGACCCTTGTGCTCTTGAAAACCGAGTTTGCCTGTTTCCCAGCCTGGTCATTTATTGATATTGAGGTTTCCGCGGCCGGGCGCCGAATGGCCGCAAACACAAAAGGCGGCCCCCTTCGCAGGGAAGCCGCCTGATTGCTTTCGGGATAGAGATTGAAGTGGCTCCGGCGCACTGGCCGGATACGGGTTAAGCTTCTAAGTGGTGCCGCGCTTGGCCGTCACTTCGGTCGTCTGAGGACCGTTCTGGCCGTCGCGGGTGATCTTCAACTTCATTGAGTCGCCGTCCAGGGTGCCTTCATATTTGGTCACCATGGTGTTGCCATTCATCTCGCGCTTCACCGAAAACGAAACGTTGTTTCCGTCCACTTTGCCGTCCATGATTTCGGACGGGGGCGGAGGGTCGCCACCACCGCGGCCAAATCCAGGAACGCTGCCAGTCAACTTGGCGCCATCCTGCTTTAAGGTAATGGTCACCGGCCGGCCCGGCCCGCCACCCCTACCCGGTTGTTCGAAGGTCCACTTGCCCGAAACGTCCGCAGCCATGAGCGCGAACGAGGCGACCAGCAGAATTGTCATTACAAAAAGAAGCTTTTTGGTCATAGTGCCCGATTAGGCGTCAGTTCCGGCGCGGATGTTACCCGCCCGGTGGCGCGGCGGCCACTTTCTCTGCCGGTGAAGTGCGGCAAGTTGCCGCCGGGGGCTGTTAGGACTGACGCGATCCAATTGATTCCAAGCAGTTTATCGAAGCCGCAGCCTGGCAGTTGGCGTGCCCATTCCGAGGTGGGCATCCGTACCCTACTATTAGTGTGAGCCGGTACAGTGGCCGCGACCCCGGTGGGGTCGCGAACTAACGGAACGCGACCCACAGGGTCGCGGCCACTGGTCTGGGAAAGGACCTGATGCTGACGACCCGAGGCAACGGCGGCAAGATGGCGTGGCGACTGGCCATCATCGTTGTCTCCGCGGCGCTCGGCATGGTTGTGGCCTGGCGCACGCCCGGCATCGGCCGGTATACCGAGGACTGGCTCATGCGCGCCCGCGGCCCGCTGCCGGCGCCCGAGGACATCGTCATCGTCGCCATCGACGAAACCAGCATGGCCCGTTTCGGGCGCTTTCCCTGGTCGCGGCAGGTGGTGGCGCGCGCCATAGACGCCTTGGCCGCGGATCACCCCAAAGTCGTCGGCCTGGATGTTCTGTTCACCGACCAAACCACCCAGGAAGACGACGAGTCGCTGGCCCGCTCCATCGGCCGGGCCGGCAACGTGGTGGTATCCGCCCAACTGGCCGAATCGCCGGTTCATGGCGGCCCGGCGCGCTGGCTGCTCCCGTTGCCTGACATGGTTCGTGCCGCTGCCGGTATGGGTCACGTGAATGTGCAGACCGAACTCGATGGCACCGCCCGGCAGATCGCGGTGCGGGCCGCTGATGACGCCGGCCAGACCATATACGCTTTGCCGGTGGAAGTGATCCGGGTTGGCGATGGCACCCCGCCGGTGGGCGTAACCGATACCCCGCGTGCCCTGTTGGTTGGGCCGCGCGTGATTCCGCTGGATGTGTCGCCACCGGCCGTCATGATCGGCCCCGTGATCATCGCCCCAGTTATGATCGCCCCCGGCGTGACGGCCGAGGGGCCCCACGGCCCTTCACAGCCACCCAATTTACAACCAGCCACTTCACAACCAGCCACTTCACAACAAACCAGGGGACCGGCCGGAATTCTGCGCGACGGCCGCATGAGCATCGATTACATCGGCCCGGCGGGTTCCTTCGCCGCCCAGACTTTCAGCCTGTCCGATGTGGTGGCCGGCCGCATCTCCGCCGAAAAGTTCCGCGGCAAGTACGTGCTGATCGGCGCCACGGCGGCGTCCTCGGGCGACCACGTGGCATCCCCGTTCGTGCGCTATACCGATGAGCGCGCAGACCAGCATGGAACGCTGGTGCCGGGTGTGGAGGTTCTGGCGAACGCGGTGAACACCATCCTTCGTTCGCGCTTCTATTCGGAGACCTCCGATTGGGCGGTGTTCCTGCTAGCCGGACTGGTGGCCGCCCTCACCCTGGTGCTTCTGGACGGCGCGCAGGGGGGCCACGAACTGCTGAAGCAGGTGGCCGTTCTGGTGGGTGTGGCGGCCGCGGTATGGCTGGCGGCTTATCTGGCTTTCACCTGGTTTCTGGTGTTTCCGCCGCTGGCGCCGGCTTTGATTGCGTTCGCGGTGGCGGGAATCCTGGGGCTGCTGCGCCGGTCGCTCGATGCCAGTTCGCGGCTGGATGCCAACATCGCGGAGTTGGCATTCTCGGGCGATCTGTTAGCCCCCGCCGGTGCCGGCATCGGCGGCCCTTACCACCACTGGGTTCATGGCGGCCCGGTATCGCTGGCGCGGGGTTGGCTGCCCAGGGGACTGGAGTGGAAAGCGCGCACGCTGAGCGAATTGAACGCGCGCCTGCTGGAACGCGCGCGCTTCATGGATTTCGCCCTGCGTTCGGTGGAAGACGGCCTGATCATGGCAGCACCAGACGGGCTGATCACGTTTGCCAACCGCAGCGCCGGAGCCATCCTGGGTTCCACCGGCCGCGGATTGGTGGGCCAGAACCTGGCGCAACGCCTGGCCGGCCTGGTGGATGCCGGGATGATCGCGCGCCTGGTGGAAGACCGGGGCAGAATCGAGCGCGAAATCACCATCAACAACGTGCGGCCGCAGCAATTCACGCTGCGCATGGCGGCGGTTTCGGCGGGAGACAACGGCAACGGCTCGACATTGGGAATTGTGGCGTCGCTCTCCGATATCACGCGCCAGCACGAACTGCAACAGACCAAGAACGACGTGATCTCGCTGGTGTCGCACGAAATGCGCACGCCGCTCACGGCCATCCAGGGGATGACGGAACTGCTGGCCCAATACGACGTGGATCCGAAGCGCAGCAAGGAAATGCACCTGGCCATCAACGACGAAGTGAAGCGCCTGACGCGCATGATCACCGGCTATCTGGATATCACGCGCCTGGAATCGGGCGCCACCGAGTTGCGCCGCTCGGCGGTGCGGGTGGAAAACCTGCTGGAACGCTCCCTGCTGCTGCTGGACCCTGTGGCGGCGCAAAGCGGTATCCGGCTGGTGCGCCGTTTCGCCCCGGAACTGCCGGCGCTGCTGGCCGATGCCGACCTGCTTTCGCGCGCCGTGGAGAACCTGATCTCAAACGCCATCAAGTACAGCCCGTCCGGAACCGAGGTGACGGTTGTCACTTCGAGCGACGAGGAAGCGGTGTTCATCGAGGTCGCAGACGAGGGCTACGGCATTTCGGAAGCCGATCTGACGCGGATTTTCGAGAAGTTCTACCGGGTTCCACGGGTGCAGGACGCCGGTGTGCCGGGCACCGGCCTGGGCCTGGCGCTGGTCCGCGAAATCGCCGAATTGCACGGCGGCTCGGTGGCCGTCAAAAGCGCAGTGAACGCCGGTTCCACGTTCACCCTGCGGATTCCGCGCAAAGAGGAATCCGCGTGAGTACCAATCCGATGGCAGTCCTGGAGGCCTACCCCACATGTCTCAACAACCCCATATTCTGATTGCCGACGACGAACGTTCCATCCGGTTGATGCTCGAAACCGGTCTCACGCTGAACGGTTTCCGGGTCACCGCTGTGCGCACCGGCCGGGAGGCGCTGGAGGCGTGTGCCAGCACTTCATTCGACGCCATCCTGAGCGACATTTACATGCCGGACGTGGGCGGCCTGGAACTGGTGGACGCGCTGCGCGCGTCGAACGCCAATCTTCCCATTGTGCTGATGACGGCGCAGGGATCGCTCGCCGTTGCCATCGAAGCGGTCACTCGGGGCGCCACTGATTTCATCGGCAAACCCTTCGACATCTCGGCGGTGGTGGCGCTTCTCAAACGCCTGCTGGAGGCGCGCCGCGAGGCCGACGCCGCTGAGACCGTGCCACCGGACCTGCATCTTTCCCAAGCCGGGCTGGTGGGCCGCAGCGCTCCCATGGTGATGGTCTACAAGCTGATCGCCCAAGCGGCGCGAACCGATGCCACGGTCCTGATCATGGGCGAATCCGGAACCGGCAAGGAGCTGGTGGCGCGCGCCGTTCATGATTTCAGCGCGCGCTCGGCCCGACCGTTCCTCTCCGTGAATTGCTCCGGCCTCACCGATACCTTGCTGGAGTCCGAGTTATTCGGGTATACGCGCGGCGCCTTCACCGGCGCCAATACGGAACGCCAGGGCCTGTTTGAAGCGGCCGACGGCGGAACCCTCTTCCTGGACGAGTTGGCTTCCACCAGCCCGGCGTTTCAAGCCAGCCTGCTGCGAGTTCTGCAGTCGGGCGAAGTGCGCCGTGTGGGGTCCACTCAATCCCGCCGGGTGGACGTGCGCGTGATCGGCGCCAGCAACGCGCCTTTGCGCGACCTGGTGGCCGCCGGCAGTTTCCGTTCGGATCTGTTTTACCGGCTCAGCGTCCTCAGCGTCGAACTGCCGCCGCTGCGGGCACGAGCGGGCGATGTGGAACTGCTCACCGGCCACTTCCTGCAGACCTTCCGCGGCCCCGATCAGCCGCCGCTGCACCTGACCCGCGAAGCCATGGACGCGCTGGGCGCCCACAATTTCCCGGGCAATGTGCGGGAACTGGAAAACGCCCTGCGCCGCGCCGTGGCGCTCTCCTCCGGCGGTCTGGTCACCATCGATTGCCTGCCACCCGAGATCGCCGCCCGCGGCCACAAGGCCGCCGCTCCGAGCGAACGCCCGGAGCATCGCCTGATCGCCGACCGTCCTAACATGGAGGAATTGCAGCGCCGCTACTTACAGCTCATACTGGAAGAGACCGGTTGGAACCGCCGCCGGGCAGCCGCCGTCCTTGATTTGGACCGCCGAACCATCCAGCGGCTCATCGCACGGTATCAACTGCAAGGGGCGGTTGACACCGAGGGAGAACTGGAAGTGGAAGAGGAAAACGCGGAAAGGCCGCTGGATATCGCGTGAAACAGGAAGGCCGCGCCAGCCCGAGTGCCCGACCGAGCAGGTGTTCCAGGACGTGTGCCAGCACATCCACCTGGCTGGCGTTCGGAGTGGCGCTGGTGTTCAGCGGCGTGGCGGCCGCGCAATCCACACCGGTAATCGCGCGGGCTGCCAGCGTCAGCGGCCAGGCTCTTCTGGTGGGCAGCGGCAGCGCGCCGTTCCTGCTGACCCCCGGATACATTCTCAACCCCGGCGACCGCATCGATACACGGGGCGGCGGGCGCGTGGTCATCGATCTGAGCGATGGCAGCATGGTGGTGGTGTCGCCGGAGTCCGTCGTCATCCTGAAGGATTTCCGCACCGCCGGTTCTTTGCGCGAACTTTTCGAGATCGCGGTAGGCCTGGTGCGCGTCAAGATCAACCACTTTGCCGGCAAGCCGAACCCGTATCGCATGAACAGCCCGACGGCTTCGATCGCGGTTCGCGGAACCGAGTTCAGTATTGAGGTGGACGCCCAGGGCGACACCCAGGTGGTGGTTTACGAGGGCGCGGTGGAAGTGACCAGCCTGAGCGATCCCAGCCACCGGGTGCTGATTGAAGCCGGGCGCGGCGTGCTGGTGCGGCCGGGTCAGGACTTCCACCTGCTGGCTGGGGCCCTTGGATCGCCCGGAAACCGCGATGCAGGCGACCGGAATGAAGCCGCCGACCGCGACCATCCGGGCGCTGCTCCGTTAGCTCAGAACGGGGTGTTAGCGCAAGCGCAGAATGGGGCGGGCAATTCGGCTGCACCCAACCCTTCATCCAACCATGGACCCGATAACCACGGCGGCGGTCCCGGGGCGCCTCCGGGTGGCCCAACAGGCGGCCCAAGCCAAACATCCTGGCCGGGTCAACCACAACCGCAACCGCAGGCCGCCCACGATCGCGAGGAAGGTTCGCCGCGCGCCACCGCCAGCACCTACGACCGGTATGTCGCCGGTCTGGCCGACGTGCAGCAGTTGCCATTCCTCTTCCGCTTCAACGCCTATCCGGAAGCCCATTTGGACAGCCTGGAGAACCCGGCGTATGCGACCGGTTTCGAGCAGGGCGAAGGCAGAATTTTCGTGCTGCCGACGTTCAGCGGCGTGCGCGGATTGCAGGAATACCAATCGGCTTTCGGCCCCGCCGGTTCGCTGCCCGGTAACTACAGCATCTCTCCGCAGCTATCGATGTTCTCCCCCATCGGCGCGGGCTTCACGCTGGGCGGCAGCGTTTCGGCGTCGCGTGTCGGCGATACCTCACTTTCGTCCCAGCCCGATTTCGAGGCCCCACTGCAAGGACAGCCCGGCGTGCCAGGCGCGCCGGGCCCCGGTGTGGCGATACCCGGCGTGCAACGGACCTCCGCAAATTCCACATCCGACTTCTACTCCGGCGCCCTGGTGCTGGCCCGGCGCCTCGGGCCGGACAGCTTTGGCCTGGAACTGGAGTCCCTCAAGGGCACCGGCTCGCTCGACAGCACCACCACCGACAGCACCAGCACGGATACCGGGACTACCGGTAACAACGCTGGGGCGCCGGGCTCCACGGAACGAATCAATTCGGTCTCCACAGTAAACCAGACGCGATTGACCGCCGGTTATTCGCACGACTTTTCGAAGAACCTGAAACTGGGGCTCTTCTATCGCTACGCATTCATTGGCGCCGACGATCATGACGTGAGCCATACCGTGGGCGGCATGGCCATGAAACTCGATGGGACCCGCACCTCCGGCCACTCCTTCGAATTCGGACTGCGACTCCGCGGAGCCATCACGCCTCGCCTGTATTACGGAGTCACGGCGGCATGGCTGGGCGTTTCCCTGCAGGACAGCCTGGCGCGCGCCGGGGCGGTGGATTCGGGAGAGCGCGACCGCGCCCAGCGGGGATCGATGGCGCTCGGTTTAGGATATGCACTCACGCGCCGCGCCATGCTGAGCTTCGACGTAGCCGGCGGCGCCAGCCGCGCGTGGGCGGCGCGCACCGAGAATGCCACCGGCAACCTGCTGCAGAACGGTGTCGCCAACGGCCACTTCGCGTCGATGCATGCGGCCATTCAGGTGGACATTACGCGGCGCCTCTTTGCCAGCGCATCGCTGCTCAATATCTGGCAATGCCACGACATGAACGTGACCCTTTTTCCCGACCGGTACGGCTACCGGACGATGGTGGAAGACTCGTTTTTCCCGGCAAATCCGATGGCCTGGCAGACTGCCAGCCGTTTCTCCGATTTCGGCGCCGGCTGGCGCTTCACCCGCGACCTGTTCGCGCAGTATCTCTTTTCCACCGACTACGGCGCCACGAGGCCGACCCATACTTTGATGGTGAGGTATACCTTCCGGCTGCGGCGGGAGTAGTTCGTGGGGCAGGTTGCTAACCTGCGGCGGATTGGTAATCCGCCCGCCGCGATTTGAAAGCGCAACCTCGCCATTCCAGTATCGCAGGAACACTGTGTCAGATTTCTTCGGCACGCGCCTTCTTGCTGAATGGGACAGCAACGATATTGGCCGCTACACCCATTGGCATAGCGGTTAACCAGACTCGAACACGACGTCCACGGTTTGGTAGTTCGGATTGGTGAAAGATTCGATCGCGTTTTGCCAACGATTCCCAGGTGCCTTGGGAACACGGGTAGACGAGACAGCACACGACGTCGGTCGTTCGTGCAAGGTTGGCATAGGCCAAGATCTGCAGAAGGTCCGCCCGATGCTGCTCATGTAAGGCACTGCTCTCGCTTTGCCACCCGCCCTCCTGGAGTTCTTCCCAGTGACGCTTGTACTTCGCGTCAACGATGAATGAGGTCTGGTCTAACTCCAGGATCATGTCGGGAACGAGTGAGCGCTGCGAACCAACGTATGGTGGGTTCCATGAGATTGGGGCGACAGTCTCTCGTTGGCGCCCGGTCTTCAGTATTCCGCCCACGCTTCGCGCCACGCAGCGCATGACTGTTTCCACCCAGGCTTCGAAGAACTGCTCCATCGGCATCGTCCACGGTATCCCCTCAAGGTCGCTCAGACCGGCGAGCCCTCGCTCTTCGACTGTCCAATCGATTGCCTGAAGGCCCTCGATGAAACTGTCATGCCGCAATGGACGTCGCAACCATGTTTCGATCTCTCGCACGCCTGGGCGGTGACTGGGGACCGAGTCGACTTTGCGGAGAAGTGATTCCGCCAGAGCGATCAGGCGGTGGACGAATGTTCCCTGCTCGTGTTGAGTCTCCAGCGACCGCAGCTGTTTTTCTATTGTGAAACGGATGGCCCCTTTGAGCTGCCGATCATCACGGAGGTCGGGGAACGTGCACGGGATCGACAGGAAAGCGCCTCGCGGCAACTGGCATGTCACATATTGAGTCCAGTCAATAGTGCCCTTCGGAGCGGATCGTAATTCCGTCGTGAGTTCAAATCGACGATCCAGTCGATCGAGCAGCACCTTTAGTCGTGCTAACACCATGAAGGAAAGCACCCAGGGCGGTACTCGCCGCTCGGAGCGTTTGAGGAGAGGCAGTCGGAGAGGCGTGGGACTGATCAGCCATCCCATTTCTGCGAGCATTGGACCAATTCCCGCCCATGGGAATCGCGGCTGGACGACAAGGCCAAAGTCAGGCCTGGCGGTTAGAGGCGAGACGAGGGGAACAGCGCCAATGGCACCACCCGAGCAGATGTGCAGCAGGACGTCGCAACCGTCGTAATCCCGCTGGATTGCGACATCGAGGAGTTGGAATAAAGGCGCGTTTTGTGTGATGAACTGATCGGCTAGCCGGGCGGCTTGGGCTCCCGGGTCCGCAGATGCTTTACTCCCGAACAGTTCGATTGCGGACCTTGTGAGGCGTGAGTGGTCACGAAGCTCCAGGCAGATGTCGTCTGTTTGTTCCACTCGCTTGAGAGGCGTGCGGCTGATGGAACGGTGATGAATCGCTGGGCGCCTCACTCTGGGCATCAAAGGCTCTCAAGCCATTGCACGTAGGCGCGAATCGACTCTGCGAATCCGCTTACGTAACCCTGCGCCAAATATTCGCTTAACAGCGGCAAGAGACTCGTCTTCAGGTTCCTTCTGGCAGACTTCTCGTCCGCAGCCAAAAAATAGGAATGGCCCGGCACGAGCGCAAGGGCTTCGTCGGGTGCGTGTTCGATGAAGATCGACGTGAGGTCTCGAAACGCGTTTTGGCTGAACTCGCAAGCGTGCTCTTCGACTACCTTCAGGCTCGGCCAGAGTGATAGGAAAGCGAATCGGCGACGAACCGCTACATCGAGGATTGCAATACTGCGGTCGGCGCTGTTCATCGTGCCCAACACATGAAGGTTATTCGGAATTTTCAGTCTGCGCAAGAACGGAGGCCCGAAATCATAGGCTAGGCTGATCTCACGTGGAGACTCTGGGTCTGGTTCGAATAAATAGATCGCCTCACCGAGGACCTTCCCAAGATCAGCCCGATTGATTTCGTCGATGTGGAGCAAGTAGTTCCGATTCGGGTTCTGCACGGCTTGAACCGCAGCCTCTATCAGAAATCCCGGTTTCGGGGCGAACCGAAATCCCAGCGACCCACTCTCGTTGCTACTCTCCTCCAGTGGCGCTAAACCGCCGACGAAGGTCTCATAGGTGGTATTGGGGTGGAACTGAATCGTCTGGCCCGCCCCGCCATATTCTCCGGCGAGCAACTGTCGCGCCATGCGGGTCTTCCCAGTGCCGGGCGGGCCTTGGATGATGACGAACCTACGCGTCTTCAGTAGCTGGACTACATCATCCTGGCTGGTGAGCGGCATCAGGAATGAGAACCAACTGTCTTTCACTTCCGCGGCGTTGGCCTGAAATTCCTTGAGTGCTACATAGCCACGCTCTTCGAACATCACATCAAGCATGGCCGCGAGTGCAGCGACAGTGCCAGCCCGATCTCCAGATGGCCGGAAGATAGCATAGAGCACCTTGCCGTACTTTTCGAAAGCACGCTCGTATGAAGACCAGACTCGCTGGATCGTCTCCGGCACGCTGATGTCCACGCGTGTCGGGTCCTGCTTTGCCCACGCGACCTGCTCACCGCAACCAAATCGATGATTCAGCCCAGTACAAATCGCCTGCATCTTCCTTGCATGGCCGGGCCGCCCAAGGATTCTTTCGTCGGGCGCAAGCCCCTGAGTCCCGATTACCATCCCGATCATGCACGGCGATCCTTCTACAGGAAAGATCACGAAGCTCATGCCGCCATATGAGCCCGCATCGGCATTCGATGGGTCAATGTAGGCCGCATACGGGATGCCTTTTTCATTTCCTTTCATGTCGGGCGCGCGGAGCGCCACGGACTTCTCCGCTTTCTTGGCGTAGCGTGTGCCGAAGAGTGCGGCTAGTGCTTTTTCATTACGGTCTTTCCAAGAATCGAGCGTCGTCGAGTGAATGAGGTCTACTGAGGAGATCGAATGGTGATGCCACGGCCATGCTCCGAGTTTCTGTTCAGCGCCAATGCGCCAAGTGTCAAGTACCAGCATATGATTTTGTTCGCACTGCTATCCAATCGTTGTTGGGTGCAGGTGCCGCAATCAAAAGCCCGCCCTCCGCCCTTGGGCAGGATTACGACCGGTCTTGAAGTGGTGCGGTGTAGCACAAAAGTCCCTGCACTGCCGGGCGGACCACGTCAGGAGCTTCCGCTGAGTAAGAGGCAATTCACACCCTCCCTGGCTGGGATCTTCGCGTCGAATGTCACCCAACGTCAATCCGCAACATGAGCGAAGGCGCAGAGGTAGGCGTCGGTCCACAGGTTAGGCGAACTCAACGGGCCCTCGGTGAACGCCTGCCGTGTTTCGGGGAGTTCGCTCGGCTCTGCCGAGTAGCCGATTCGCCGGTCCAATCTCAGGACGCGATATGCCTGCCACGCCTCGTCGGGCTTCATGACCTCTTCTTGCATGACGTGCTTGTTCGTCAACAGCCGCAGAAAGCCCAACTGGGTAAGGCGGCAGAACGCGAGCTTTTCGTCCTGAAGATTGCTGAACCATTGCCGTGCCACTCGATGATGGGTGTGTCGTTCCGCGGCCAGGGCAATCCGGACGTTGACGTCAAGCAATTAGGTCATCAAAGTCGAAATGAGACAGGTCTAGCGATCCAGGCCGCCTTGAGTGGATTACCGGCAACTCTACCTCGCGATCGCCGTAGGAGCCGGAAGTGCCTGACCCAAGGTTGCCTTGGACTTCTTTTTGTACGGCTTCGACGATCAACTGCTCCACCGTAGCTCCGCGTGAGGCCGCCAGTGCTTCACTCTTTTGGTAAAGGGAATCGGGAAGATTCACCGTGGTTTGCATAAACGTCCGCTTCGTTCATTCTCCCATCCAAGCAGGCGGCTCGGATAGGCGGTCCGCCGTGGAGCCGGTGGAAGACTCGTTTTTCCCGGCAAATCCGATGGCCTGGCAGACTGCCAGCCGTTTCTCCGATTTCGGCGCCGGCCGGCGCTTCACCCGCGACCTTTTCGCGGCGCCACCAGCCCGACCCATACCTTGATGGTGAGGTATACGTTCCGGCTGCGGCGGGAGTAGGCGTGGGGCAGGCTGGATTGTTAATCCGCCTGCGTGAGGCAGGTTACCCTGGTTGGTTACCCTGGTTGGTTACCCTGGGTCCGGCGGATCTAGAGGCCTGCTGGACCCTTCAAACTGTGTGGGGCAGGTAATCCTGGTTTGAGCGGGACTTTGGAGAAAACGAGAATGTTCGAACGATATTCCGAGAAAGCACGGCGCGTGATCTTTTTCGCCCGCTATGAGGCCAGCCTGTTTGGGGCGCCTTACATAGAACCCGAACACCTGCTGCTGGGTATTGTCCGCGAGGACAAAGCGTTGGCTTTTCAGTTTCTGTCATCCCACGCCGCCTCCGAGGCGATACGGGAGAAAATTGAGGCCCGAACCACGAAGCGCGAGAGGGTGTCCACTTCGGTAGACATTCCGCTGAACGCGGATTCCAAGAGCGTGCTGGCTTACGCTGCCGAAGAGGCGCCAGCCTCAAAGGAGATCGGCACCGCGCATCTGCTGCTTGGTATCTTGCGCCTCGAAACCAGTTTCGCCGTGGAGATCCTCCATGGCTATGGGCTGTCTCTTGACACCGTTCGGCAGGAATTGCAGGGAACTGCGCCAATTGGCAGCGTCAAACGGGCTCATGCAAAACCCACGGCATGCCGCGACTGCAAGCACCTGATCGTTGATGGGAAGAGCACGATTGAGCGGATGAACCTTTATTGTGGAGCCTCTCCGAAGGAGCCGGTCTTCGATGCCTATACGGGCGAACTGAAGGAAGGCGATCCTGGGAGCCCGCCTTCGGAGCGTTTTCGGCATTGCGTGATGGTCAATTTCGGGGAATGCCGGCTCTTTGAAGCAAAGGAAGGGCTGGACCAGGTTTGAAATCCAGATCATGTCGAGCGTGTTCGATTTGTCCTGCCCCTCCTGTGATCTCGCCGGAAGAAGGCACAGGACCGAACAAAAGATGGCGTTGACTGAGGTCCGTTTGCCGCTGCTCAAGTCGACTCCCCCCATCGGTTGACATCTCTTTTGGCGTGTGTCAGTGTGTGAGGAATTGCGGAGGGTGTTACATGAATAAGGGTTCCACGCCAGGTCTGATTGAATCGCTTTTTCTCCGCAGCTTGCTGGTCCTCACGCTCGCGCAGATAGTACTTTGCGTGTCCTGCAGCGTCGTAGTCGCCCGGATGCCCCGGCGCATCGCCGGCCAGATCTGACAAGGCACGGTTTGTGGTAAACAATGCTGTGAGATATTCCGAAGAGGGGAATGCAAAGGCCCAATGTACGGCGTGACCGGCCCGCGCCAGACCGGTCGCGACAGATCTGGCATCGGAAGCCGATTATGAAACGAAATCCATACTGTGTAATCGCCTTAATTTTCCTGGTTGGTTGCGGCAAGAAATACGCCGACCAGCCGCCGCGCTCGCCGGAAGAGTCTCTGAAAAGCATTCAGATCAACCCTGATTTCAAAGTCGATCTTTTTGCGAACGAGCCAATGGTATATGACCCGGTCGAGATGGTCTTCGATGAAAACGGGCGCATATTCGTCGCCGAAATGCTGGATTATCCCGAGGACCCTCCTCAGGGGAAGCCGCCGCTCTCCCGAATTGTCATGCTGGAAGACACAGACGGGGACGGCAAGATCGACCGCCGCACCGTGTTCGCCGATCACGTGCTCGCGGTTACCGGCTTGATGCCGTGGAAGGGCGGACTGATCGTCACCGCCACTCGCGACATTCTCTGGTTGAAGGACAGCAAGGGTGACGGTGTAGCCGACGTGCGCAAGGTGCTCTACACCGGTTTCTTCACCGGAGCGGCGGAGCGCCGCATTGCCAACCCGCGGTTGAACCTGGACAATTGGATCTATTGCAATTCTGGTGCGCAAGGTCCGATTACATCCCCTGAACATCCGGATCGGCCGCCGGTCCTGGTGCGCGCCGCCGATTTTCGTTTTCGCGTGGACCGGGATATCGCGGAGCCTGCGTCCGGGCCCACGCAGTTCGGACAGGCGGTCGACGATTGGGGCAACCGGTTCATCACCGAGAACACAGTTCACATACGCCAGGTGGTGCTGCCCATGCACTACCTGGTCAAAGCTCCCACGCTGGTGGTTGGCGCGGAAGCGCAGGACATCTCCGACCACGGCCGCCCCTCGGCGCAAATGTTTCCGCTGACCAAGCCGCAGGCATGGCGCGCCAAGCGCAGCCAGGTCCGGCAGGAACGCTTTGACGAACAAAACCCGCAGAATAAGGGGGGAGGCCAAAAGGGCCTGCTGGCGCCCAGCGGCTATTTCACGGCGGCGTCCGGGGGCACGGTCTACAACGGCGATGTCTTTCCCAACGCGTATTGGGGCAATATCTTCACCGGCGACGTATCCGGAAACCTGGTGCATCGGGACGTACTGGAGCGGGACGGAGTCAACTTCATCGCGCATCGCGGCGAGCAGGGCAAAGAGTTCCTGGCCTCGACCGACATGTGGTTCCGGCCCACTAACTTCGTTACCGGACCCGACGGCAATTTATACTTCACCGACATGCACCGCGAAACCATCGAGCAACCGGAGTCCATTCCGGCGGAGTTAAAGAGCAACATCGATTTCATGTCCGGATCGGACAAGGGCCGCATTTTCCGTATTTCGCCGGTGCATCCATTACGGCAGCGCGATCTGAAACCGAAGCTCGGAAAAGCCAGCAGCGCGGAGCTGGTGGAACTATTGGCCGGCACCAGCGGCTGGCACCGCCAGACGGCGCATCGGCTTCTCCTCGAGCGGCAAGACCGGTCGGTGGTTCCGCAACTGCGTGAAATGGCGATGACGAATGCCGATCCCGTGGCGCGCGTGAACGCCTTCTGGGTGCTGGAATCCCTGTCGGCGCTGGACGATCCATTGCTGCTGCACGCGCTGCACGACGCCCATCCCGGGGTGCGTGAACACGCATTGCGGATGGCGGAGCCGTTTCTGGGCAAATCGCCCGCCGTCACCAACGCGGCTCTGGGAATGATCAGGGATCCGGACGCACGCGTGGAGTTCCAACTGGCGCTCTCTCTAGGAGAATTCCAAGATCCGCGGACCCTGCCGGCGCTGGCGGAAATCATCGGCTCGCACCAAGAGGACCGCTGGTTTCGTCTGGCGGTACTCAGCTCCGCTTCCAACCGGGCCGCGGAGATGTTTGAAACCATGGTGGGCCGCCACCAGGACTTCGGCACGGGCGAAATTCTCGACCAGTTGGCTTCTCTCATCGGGATCAAGCACGACCCTAACGAAGTGGCGCGATTCCTGGCGAGTCTAGGCCATGCCAAGACTCCGGAAGCGGGCCTGGCGGGCCTGGCGCGCGGCATGAGCGTTGCAGGCGTAAGCGAGTTGCGGGTCCCTGGGGCGGACGCGACTCTCAACGGCTACCTGCAAAGCGGCTCCGAAGCGGTGCAAACGGCCGCGTGGGAAGTGGCGCGTCACCTGGAACTGAACGCCCTGGTGGACCGGGCGGCACGCGACGCCGTTTCCGACAAGCTGCCGGTGAAGACGCGGCTTACAGCCATTCTGGCTCTGCGAGGCGGGCGGTACAGCGCGGTGAACCTGGTCTTGCGCCGCATCCTGGACTCGCACCAGGAATCCAGTATTCAAGCGGCTGCCATCAAGTCTCTGGCTGCCTTCGACGATCCCAAGATTGGTACCACGCTGCTGGCGGATTGGAAGAGTTATGGACCGGAGGCGCGCACGCAGGTGGTGGCGGCCTTGCTCCAGCAGCGCGATCGCATCCCCATCCTGCTGACCGCGCTGGAAAAAGGGCAGATCGAAATCGCCAGCATTGAAATCGTCGCGCGCACGCGGTTGATGGAGGACGGCAACTCCGCGATTGCGAGCCGCGCCAAGGCGATTTTTCAAAATCAGAACAGCGACCGCGCCAAGGTTGTGGCCGAATTCCATGATGCGCTGAAGCTCAATGGAGACACCGGCCGCGGCAAGAAGCTGTTCGAAGACAACTGCGCCAAGTGTCATATGCCGCGCCGGGACAGGGCCCGGGTGGGTCCGGACCTTTCGAGTATCAACATGAAAACCAAGGAAGAGCTGCTCACCTCGATTCTGAATCCAAGCTATGCAATCGATCCCCGATTCACGTATTACATGGTGACCACCAAGGACGGGCGCCTGTACGACGGCGTGATTTCCAACGAGACTCCCGGCATGATCACGCTGCGCGGAGGATCCGACGAAGGGGATGAAACGATTCTGCGCACCAGCATCGCACAAATGCGCGCCTCCAGCCTCTCTCTGATGCCGGATGGTCTGGAGAAGGGGTTGGGCCGCCAGGGCTTGGCCGATGTGATCGCCTATTTGCAAGGCGGGCTTTAGTTTTAGGGGAAGTTAAATAATAAGTTGGACATTTGAGCCAAGCGCGGAAGAAAATCAGGATTTCACGCAAAGCCGCGAAGCCGCAAAGAAGCCGCAAAGGAAGAGGATTAAATGGAACGCCGGCAGGCTGCGCACGACGTCGTCAGCACCTGGTTCTCCTGGTGTATCACGGCGTCCACATGGAAGTGGGATTTCGGGCAGGCCGCCCCTCTGCGGCCGGCCAACAAGCGTTTTGGGCTTTACAGATAAACTTCAAAGTAGCCCTGATCAAGGCGGCATCACGCGCGTCGCTAACGGACTCGCCGGGCAGTCTTCTTTGCGCCTTTGGTACACCAGGCTAAGCCTGGCTTGATCTTGTGAACTGAAAGGAGTTCACCATGTAAATTGCTCGTTCGTGCATGTAGCTGAACCGGAGCGAGTCGGAGCAATCCTGCTGGTGGAAACCGGGGAAGCAA
>DATMNI010000344.1:0-14876 GCA_035570275.1 Candidatus Acidiferrales bacterium
CTGGAGCGCAGGTCGCCTGAGCTGGGCGGCATTTCAAGGAGGTGGGGCCGAGGCAGTAAGCGACAATAATTGAGTTGCGGAGTTGCGGATCTGATTTTTATGCCCCCTCGGTCCTGACGAACAATATTTCACGCCTTCTGACCGTCGCGGCTCTGATCGGAGCCGCGCGCGTTAGCAAGCGGTTCCCGATACGTTAGCGAACGTGTCAGCAGACTCTTGCTATGCAAAACAGGGCGCTGCGGGACTATGCCGCCCGACGCGGTTGGACTGTCGACATGCAAGTCCGCGAGGTAAAGGGGCGTAACTAGTCCGGCGGGTATGCGTCCATACAATCACAACCCCGAAAAAGGAGATCGAAAGATGAGTCGTGCGATTGCGGGGACGGTCCTGGCGGCGTGGCTTTGCTCGCTGGCGCACGCGCAGTCCGCCGCGAATACGCAGCCCGCGGAAGCGAAGCTGGAGTTCGAAGTGGCCTCGGTAAAACCCTCGGTGCTGCCCGCCGGCCGCGGCGTGATCCGGCTCGGTCAGCAGGGCGGTCCCGGCCGCGGCGACCCCGGCCGCGTCACCTACACCTTCAGTACGATCCGCGATCTGGTGGTGGACGCTTATAGCGTAAAGCGTTTCCAAATCTCGGGGGGACCGAACTGGCTGGATTCCGAACGATTTGACATCGTGGCCAAAGTCCCAGAGGGCGCCACCAAGGAACAAGTCGAGGTCATGCTGCAAAACCTCCTGGCGGAGCGTTTCAAGCTCTCGCTGCATCGCGAAACCAAAGAGCTGCCGATGTACGCGCTGGTGGTGGGCGCCAAAGGTCCCAAGCTGAAAGACTCCACCGTCACCGATACGCCGCGCGCGTCCGATTCGCAACCCAGGGAGGGTGGACGCGGCGAAGCCGGGGCTCAGGCCGCTGCACCTCCGCCTCTCCCGCCAAGTCTCCGCGGAATGAAAATCGGGTCCAATGGCTGCCCTGAGATTCCGCCCACGGCTGCAGGCCGAGCCGGCAATTTCATGATGATGACGCCCAACGGCGAGTGCATGATCTCCAGGGGCGAGACCATGGATGGCCTGGCTGCGCAGCTTTCCAAGGGGTTCGACCGCCCGGTAATCGACCAGACCGGCTTGAAGGGCAAGTACGATTGGAAGCTGCGCTACGACCCATCGAGCATGCCAGGAGGACGCGGCGGCCCGAAGGACGCTCTGGACCCAGCGCCGGCCGGCGGCGACCCAGCCAACCGCATCTCCCCTGGCGGGGACCCTACGCCTAGCATTTTCAACGCCCTACAAGAACAACTCGGCCTCAAGCTGGAAGCCAGGAAGGGAGCAGTTGACCTGCTGGTGATCGATCACGTCCAGAAGACGCCAACGCAGAATTGATGCTGTCCCGGGGTAGCAGGCCCAATTATCCGACTTCGTGCGCCGTCTGCCGACACCTTCAGTCCGATATAGTCCAGCCGCAGCGGGTGAGCGACGCCGGGGGAAGTGGAGGCCCGCGAAATCTACCTCGCTGGCGCATTCCCCGGCTCCTCAATCAGAACCGTACGTATGGATGCGACCGGTGGTGCAAAGAGCGACATCTGGTCAGGATCCGCGAAGAGGGCCTCATAGTCGGCGGGAGTGAACGCGCGTGCCAGGCGGGCCGCGAACGTCTGGCGCAAAAGACGCGCATAGTGATCGACGTCATAGTCCCGGCCATCTGCGCTCTCGATCGCGGCTGTTTCGTCTTCGGATTCCTCGATTACACCACCAGCGCCGGACCTGGTGCGATAGACCCGGATGCGGTCACCTGCACTCCACCGCGTACGGCCGCTGGCGAGCATGGCTTCGTACGGCATCTCACGCCGGGTCGCGCGGGTGTCAAGGTACTGCGCGGGCGTCTTGGTCAACCGCACGCGGGACGACACATCGTAAACCGGCAACTCGCGGCGGCGCAGTGAATCCAGGGTAGCGACGTAGACGTTACGTACGCCACCTATATCGCCAGCGAGTAACCGGGCGATCCCGCGCCGCAGGAACACCTCGCCGAATGGCTCCGCACGGCTGGAACGGAACGCCACCCCGCGAAGTAGGAGCGAGCCGTCGTACCCGAGGAGAGCGTAGTTCTTCGGCTCGTGCGACAACATGGCCGCATAGCGGCCCTCGAACTCCAGTTGCACCAGCCCAGGCAGCAGCCGGGCGACCTCCGCTACCACGCGCCGCTCGTCCGCCTCCACCCAACCCTCGGGTACCGCGAAGTAGACGCCGTCGGTGTCCGCCTCAAGCAGCGTCACACCGCGAGCTGTGAGCTCCCGGCACATCAGCTCCAGGGTTTCGCGGCCGTGCCGGGTCACCTCGTTGGCCGCATGCACGTCCGCAAAGCGCGTGAGCTCGCCCGACGCGGCAAGGTATCCATAGGCGGAGTTCACCACCAGCTTCATGGCCGCCGACATGGCTTCGTGGGCGTAACGTTCCGGCGATCCCGGTGGCGCTGCCCGGGCGCTCGCCTTCGCCGCCAGTCGCCGCTCCACCAGCCGGTCTACCAACGCGATCATCGCGCCCAGATGGTCGCGCGCCGGGCCGATCCGGTAGGCGCGCATTAACGAAGGATACAGGCTGGCGACATCCGTCTTCACCACTCGCTGTGCCACGCCGGTCGCGAACAGGTGCAGGGCAGCGCCACTATGCGGCGTTCCATCGCCGGGCTGGTGCGCCGGCAGCGCCATCCCCGCCCGCAGGTACGCCCGCACCAGCAGGGGATCGATCACGCCGGTGGCCGCTCCTGCATCCGCCAGCCGCTCATACCGCCGCGGGGTCATCTGCGCCAATGCGAACGCCGCGCCGCCCAGCATCCGTGCCAGGGCGGCGACCTCCTCGACATCCGCAACCGCGTAGCGTCGCACGCGCGCCGGGTCGCGGCCGTACACCGTATAAATCTGGTCGCCTCGGATGTACTCGCGATCCGGCCCGGCGATGCCCCCAGCTATACCAAGGTGCCGCGCGACGGCTTTGAGCCCATGATTCGGTAGATCGCGCGTCGCGAAGTCGTAGCGCAGTACGGCATCGAGCGTGTCGATCAACTCCCGGCCCGGTGCCACGAAACGCACCCGGCGGCCCGGGTCCGCCCCGCTGGCAGTTCCGCGCCGGGCCGCACGCTGGCGCAATCCCGGCGGTCCGATGCGCCCCAGCCCCAGCGGAACTTTTAGGATGCGCGCCCGGCGATCCAGGAACGGCAGGTCGAAACCGTGCAGGTTGTGGTTTTCGATGACGTCCGGATCCGCCGCTTTCACCTTCGCCACCAGCCGGCGGATCAGTTCGGCCTCGGCGGCATCTCCCTCGCCGGTCGCCTCCAGCAGTTCCGTGACACCCGATTGGTCGCGCACCGCCACCATGAAGATGCGATCGCGCTCGGGGTCGAGCCCGGTGGTCTCCAGGTCGAACTGCATCCGGTGCAGATGGTCGAACGAGAGATCGCGGAAATAGGTCCGGCCGGTGGCGACCAGGTACTGCTCCTCTGGCGGCAACGCGAGCACGGCGTCCTTTTCCAAGTCCCGCAGATGGCCGATGCGCCGTCCGAGCCGTCGCGTTGCTCCCTCCAACACCGCCGCTGTCAGTGTCTTTCCATCGCCGGCACACACCAGATAGCGCAGTGTACCGTCGCCCGCGAGCTCGCTATAACTCACCAGCGCATCCGCCGTTCCTTCGCGGCCAAGCCGCCCGCCGAGATGCCGCAGATCATCCAGCCGGTCCAGCAGGAGCCATGGCTGGAACCGCGCCTCCTCGCGCACTAACTCGCCGGTCGCCGCCATCCGGCGCCACACCACGGCGCGCCCATCGCTCTCCGCCCACACCGATACGATTCCGGGCGTCTGGTCCCAGCCCCACAGCCATTCGTCCCCGGTGGGTCGTTGTGAGATCCAAGACGGCATCCGGCCCATTCTACCGCCAGGAATCGGCAGGGCATCCCAACCGCCGGCACCAGCAGAGCGAAGGTATGCCGGCGTGCTGGTCAGGGCTATCGCGGCAAAAACCCCGGGCTGGAAATTCGACGCGGCCCTGGCTGGTTTCTGTCGCAAACCCTCAGTCTCCAGCGTAAGACCGCTTCCTGAGACGGTCGCGGCTCTGATGCGGAGTCTCGTCGTCTCAACGAGGCCATCAAGCCGCGACTTGTCGCTCGACCGTTAGGGAGTGGTTGCGATGCGGAGTCTCGTCGTGTCAACGAGGCCATCAGAGCCGCGACTTGTCGCTCGACCGTTAGGAAGTGGTTGCTTCTCCGCCACGCGGCAGTCTTGCGATTCAGGGCAGCTTACACGTGAAGCTGGCCGCATCGTCGGTACTACCCGTGCCATTGTACCTGGCCACCTGCGGATAGGGGCAGAGCGGCCGCGTGCGGTCCACCTTGCCATCCGTGCGGTGGGATGCAACTATCCTCTCCGGGGCCGTGCCCTCTTCCACCCACCGGTCGAGTGTTCCGGCTTTGTCAAACACGTTGGGCCCCTCTCCGCCGCCGCAATGTCCCATTCCCGGCGCCATGAACAAGCGGATATTGCCCGACGTCCTGGAGGCGCCGCCCAGGCTGTCCAGCACGCTCTTGTAGTACTTGATGGTGTTGAACGGCGAGACGTTCGGATCGCTCCATCCGTGATAGATCAGCAGTTTTCCGTGGTGCGCGAAAAACGGCTTCAGGTTGGGGTCCGTGGCGTTCATGACGATGTTTTCCGGCTGCTCGGAGCGCGGCATGTCGCGGTCGAAATCAAATGTCCGCCAGTCCCAGTTGGCATCCTTGAACACGACGTACCTGTACTGGTCGAGAATGTTCCCATAGGGCTCCGGTCCGCCTCCCATGGTGCCCCACCCCAGTTCGCTGCCGGGCGCCAAGGAAGGAAACAACTCCTGGCCGGTACGGGGATTCTTGCCCGCGCTGTAGACCTTGCGGGCGGCCTCCACCTGCGGGGCGGTGAGGCAATCCGGGCTGTCCCCACCTTGGCACAACAGTACCTGCGGATCGAACCTGCAGAGGCCGGGGTTTTCGATCAAGCCGTCCTTGACTCCATCGCGCGCATCGCAGGCAGCCAGCACCGCCTGGTGAATCGCGGGATACTTCGCGGCTGGGATGAAGCTGGCGGGATCCTTCAGCAGGGCGGCGGCAATCCAAAGGCCCAGCGCCGTCCGATTCGCCGGAGCGCCCGCGATGATGCCGTCGAAATCGTCCGGGAACTTCTGCGCTTCCTTGAGCGCCTGCCTTCCGCCCGTGGAGCAGCCATTCCAATACGATCGCTTGGGCGAACTGCCGTAGAACGCCTGCACGATCGCCTTGGATTTCACGGTCATCTCGTGTTCGGAGCGCCACCCGAAATCGATGAGCTTCTCCGGGTGCCCCAGAACGAAGCTTCCGCTGCCGCCCACGTGGCCGGTATCGGTGGACGCCGTGGCGTAACCCGCCCGCACCGCCTCCGCCATGGCCGAGTAGCTGATGACGCCCGCCCAGCCTCCGTTGCCGACCGCCTGGAACTTCCGGTTCCAGCCGGCCGCCGGGAGCCAGACTTCCACCTTGATATCGGAATCGCTGGATGGCGTGAGCGTGACGGCCACGCGGCAGAACTCCGGGAGATCCTTATAAGGATTGGCGGCCGCTGCCTTGCCGTTAGCATTTGGCCCTCCGCGCGGACCCGCAGTGGGCGAAAAGGCGCCCGCGGGCACCGCCTGCGCCATCGTGATCCGAGCGTCGCCCAGTGCCAGCGAGGCCAGGCTCTCACAGGTGGCGGCCATCATAACTGCCGGGAACATGCAGCCCAGCGCCAGCGCAGCGGTAAGTCCGATCTTCACGAAATCCCTCCTTGGGCCCGAAGGTCGCCCTGAAAATTCAAGCCGTTCGCCGCCGGGGTCACTTGACGCGTTTGGCGGTCAACTCCCCTTCGCCCATGTCGCCGATCGTAACTTTGAACTTCAGATCCTCGCCCACAACCGTGCCTTTGTAGGTGATCTTGAATTGGCCGCCGCCGGCCATAATGATGAACGAGATTGCATCGCCTTTTACCGTACCTTCGGTAATCTGTTCTTCGCCATAGGTATTAGCCACCGTGCCGGTCAGCTTCTCACCAGCCACCTGGAAGTTGAAGTTGATCTCCAAAGTGTCTCCGCCGGGGACCTTCATGTCCCCTTTCCACTTGCCGTTCAGATCGGCGGCGTTGGCGGCGGTCAAACACGCCAACATGACGATTGCCATGAAAACGAATGCGCGGTTTCTCATTTTGGTAATCTCCTTTCAGCGGGGCGGTCCATTGATCCAGCTTTCGCCGTCCTGCTGAGACTGAGTATACCGTCCCAGGCAGCTCGTCGTTCCTTGGCGGTGCGCTAGAGGTTGTATTCATCTTTAAGCTGCCGGAGGTCTCTTTCAAACTGCCCGGCCATGGCGTAGGTGTAGATACGGGTGATGTCGCCATTGTTTTGAAACTCGACGATCTTCCGCAGATCGCTCTTGCGCTGCTTCCAGGTTAGGCCGTCCGTAAAAAACACAAAGGCAGTGTCGGGCCGTTTGGCGGCAATGATGGTGCGGATGTCGCCAAGAATATCCGTCATCTTTGAGCCGGTTGCGCCATAGCCTTTGGACTCGATCAGGATCCGGGCGGAGCTTTTTGACGGGATGGCGAAATCGCATTTCGCATCCTGCCCGCGCGGACCTTTAAAGGTGCAACGCACCTGAAAGTTCTTGCCGAACACTTTTTTCACGATAGCCTCCGCAAAGTCCTCCACGTCCCGGCCCCGGCGCTGCCCGGAAATCGCGCTGCCACGTCCGCTCCGTAACCGCTCCACCAGTACATCGCTCCAATGGGATTTGCGGGTGGCTTCCGCGGCCATGGCTTCCAGCAGGCCGGTTGAAGCCACGTCCTTAATGAACTCCGGAGGGTCGGCACGGTAGCTTTTCACGCCGATACCCGCATCTCCGCGAATGCCCCGCAACACGGAAATAAACTGATCTTTGGACATGCCAAGAAACAGACGGCATATCAGAATGCCGTCGTCGAAATTCCCGTCAAGCAACGCCTTCACGTCCTCGGTCGTGTAAGCGTTCTTCACCGGAACGACTTTCAGCCGGTCAATGACGCGGCGGGCCGTATCGTCCTTCCAATCGACGGCAAGAGACCGCAAGCTGTCTACGATATCGTCGAGTTTCTGCGCGATGAACTCCAACTCACTGCCCCACGATCAGGTATTCGTGCACTGCAGCGCGTTCTACGCGGTCATGGGTTCCGAAGTGGTAACGGTGCGGCTTCTCATAGGCGCTAACGGTCGTTTTGTAGCGCCGTAACAGACCTTCCAGTATTTCCCGGTCCGGGAAGCCGTTGGAACTATAGGAGAGAACAATTATGCTGTCACGGTAAAGCCGGAACAGCCGGTCAAAAGCTTCAATCGCCGTCTTGCGGTAGCTGAACGGCGTATAAGGCTTTTCGATCTTCTTGACCCGCGTGTCCTCCATGATGCGTACACCTTTCCAGTAGCAGGAAAGACCTTCGAGGAAGTGATACCGCTTCATGTAACAGTTGTCGTCGGAACGCGGCACATAGGGCGGGTCCAGATATACAAGGTCAATGCCTTTTGGCTCCAGGCTGAACACGTCTGCGTGTTTCACGGTGTGGAGGCGACCGTTGTCGAACACAACCCGGTTGAAGGCTTCGACCTGTTCAAGAAAGTGTTCCTCGATGGAAAGGCGCAGATCGCGGCGGCCGTCGTCGTAGCGCGAAAGGTCGCCAGAGACCGTGAAAACCCCTCGCGGCTGCTTCTTGAGACAGGAGCGCATAAGAGCGGCTTTAGCGAGGGCACGCCGGTCTGGGTGATCGAGGTTGTCAATGTTGGCGCAAACACGATCGAGAAACCGTAGATCTTCGGTTGTATAGAAAATGCCGTCAAAGGTCCGTTCGATAAAATGAGGGCCGTTGCTTCGGGCCGCCAGAAGAGATGTCAAGGCGGAACTGTCCAGGCGGTGCTGGCTGTTGGCAACCGTGGCCCCTGCCAGCACCGCCGGAAAATTCAGGAAGTCGGATGCAATCACGCGCTTGCCCATGGCCTTCAATAAATAGGCAACGCAACCACTCCCAACAAACGGGTCTGCCGCGGTCTCGAAATTCATGCCCCGTAAAACGCCATGGATCCATGGCAAAAGACGGTGCTTGGATCCCATGTAGCGAAGCTCGGGATACGCCGCGACATGCTCAGGGAGGGGGATCTTAGTGAAATCCTCCTGGCTATAGACAAGGCTGATCCCCGGTGTTCGAATTGTGGCGGCGAGCATTACCTCGGAATCGTACCATAGGCTGCCGGGTGCCCGGCTCCCAAGGCACCGGGCCGGGCCTGCGACAGTCTGCCGCGTCCCCCGTGCTTCCAGGCGTGGCAATTCTCCGCGCCCTGCGTTTTCGACAGCGGCCCTTGGTCAATCTTTTGTTGGGGTTACGGTCTGCGTTACTTGGCCCCCAGCTTGCCTATTTATCAGATGAAAAGGGAAGTCGCTAGTTTTCAGTCGTCAGTCGTCAGTTGTCAGTTGTCAGTTAAGGCCACCTATATGCTTGCCATAATCCGACAATACCTTCTCATCGCCGGTATCTACGCCGTTATCCTGGCTGGCGTGCTCTCGGCCCAGCCGCGCCTCATCAAAGGTACGATCCAAGACACGCACCGCGCCCGCATGACCGGTCAGATTCACCCTATGGCGAAGGCCGAAAACGATCTCGGTCCGCTGGACGCTTCCGTAACCTTGCCGGCCATTACGCTCGTCCTCCGCCAGAGCCCCGAACAGCAGGCCGACCTGGATCGCCTCCTCAGCGCGCAACAGGACCCCTCCTCGCCGGACTATCACCGCTGGCTCTCTCCCGAGCAATTCGCCGATCGCTTCGGCGCGTCGCCGGACGATATCGCCAAGATCACGGCATGGCTCGAGCAGCACAACCTCCATGTCACCACTGTCGGGCGCACTCGTACCTCAGTGGCCTTCACGGGCACCGCCGGCGACGTCGAACAGGCGCTACAAATCAGCTTCCACCGCTATAGCGTGGAGGGCCGCAACCACTTTGCCAACACGGACGAGCCATCCCTGCCCGTCGCCCTCCAAACCGCCGTCCGCGCCATTCACGGCCTCCACGATTTCCGCATGCGACCCAAAGCTGTCCTCCGCCCGGCGCTCGACCCCAAATACGACTCCGCCACTTCTGGAAATCACTACCTGAGCCCCGACGATTTCGGCACCATCTACAACATCAAAGCCCTTTGGAACGCGGGCTACGATGGAACCGGGCAGAAAATCGTCGTTGCCGGCCAAACCCAGGTCGACCTCGCCGACATCCAGCAGTTCCGCGCCAAGTTTTTGCTTCCGGCCTCCGATCCCCAGTTGATTCTCGTGCCCAACACCCAAGATCCTGGAACGGTGAAAGGCGATCTCGGCGAAGCCGACCTCGATCTGGAGTGGGCCGGCGCCACCGCTCCCCAGGCGACCGTCGTCTATGTCTACTCCTTCGACGTCATGGACGCCGTGCAATACGCTATCGAGCAGAATCTCGCCCCTGTGCTCAGCGTCAGCTACGGCCTCTGCGAAGCCCTCACGCCGAACTCCGACATACTCACCATGCAATCGTGGGCGCGCCAGGCCAACGCGCAAGGCATGACCTGGGTGAATGCAGCGGGCGATTCCGGCGGCGCCGATTGTCTGTCCGGCACTTCCAGCAATGGCGCGGGACTATCGGTCGACTCTCCCGCCGACGTTCCCGAGGTCACCGGCGTCGGTGGCACTACCCTCCACGAAGGCTCCGCCCAATACTGGAACGCGGCCAACAACGCCAACGGCGGTTCGGCCATCTCATACATTCCCGAGACCGTCTGGAATGACAGCACGACGGGCAATCCGGCCGCGGGTGGCGGCGGCGCCAGTACCGTCTTCGCCCTGCCCACCTGGCAGACCGGTCTGGGTGTGCCGGGCGACGGCGCCCGCAACGTCCCCGATATTTCGCTGGCCGCCTCGGCCGATCACGATGGGTACCTGGTCTACACCGGCGGCAAGCTCTCCGTCTTCGGAGGAACCTCCGCCGGCACGCCTTCCTTCGCCGGAATTGCCGTGCTGCTCAATCACTATCTGGTGTCCACCGGCGCTCAGGCCGCCCCCGGCGTCGGCAACATGAACCCGCGCCTCTACGCCCTCGCCCAGTCCGGAACCGGCGCGTTTCATGATGTCACCGCCGGCGACAACATCGTCAGCGTAACGTGTGGTGCGCGCTCGCGTAACTGCGTAGCCGGCTCGTATGGCTACCCGGCAGGCCCTGGCTATGACCAAGCCAGCGGGCTCGGTTCGGTCGACGCCTATAACCTGGTGACGGGCTGGCGCGCTGCCGGCTCGTCTGGCCGGGCGTCGGCGTCTGTCGCCCTGCAGGCCAGTACGACCTCGGTAGCCTCCACCGGTTCTGTCACCGTCACCGCAACCGTAACCAGCGGCACCGGCGCCACACCAGGCTCCACCCCCACCGGCGCCATCACGTTCACCTCCGGCGGCAATCCGATTGGCGTCGCGCCGCTCAGCGGCACGGGGTCGTCAGCCTCCGCCAGTATCACAGTCGGCGCCGCGCAACTCCAGGTCGGCGCCAATAACATCGTGGCCCAATACAGTGGCGATACCAGCCTGAATGCCGCCACCGGGGCGATCACCGTCGTCGTCACGGCGGTGACTTCGTCTGCGGCTCCGGCGATCGCCGGTCTGGCCAACGGCGCCTCCTTCCGGCAGACTTACGCTCCGGGAATGGTGCTCACGATCTTCGGATCGAACCTCGCGGACGCAACCTGGGTCGCCTCCGCCGTGCCTCTCCCTGTCCAGGTGTCCGGAGCCAGCGTCACCATCGGAGCCGTTAACGGAGGCGGAGCAGTGAACGGAGGCAGAGCCGTCAACGCCCCGCTCTACTACGTGTCGCCCGGACAATTCAACGTCCAGATTCCCTACGAAACGCCTGTCAATCAGCCTTGCATTTTGACCCTCACCAACAACGGCCGCACCGTCAGCACCACGATCACCGTCGCTGCCGCCGCGCCCGGTCTGTTCACGGATGCGAACGGGGCGATCGTGCCGGCCGCTACGGTAGCGCCGGGGGGCGTGGTGACTTTGTACCTTACCGGCGCGGGCGCCGTATCTCCGGCCATTTCCACCGGCGCGGCTCCCGCCGCAGGCACCCAGGTCGCGCAGTTGCCCGCCCCCGTGCAGGCGACCACCGTTTCCATCGGCGGAACCCCTGCCGCCATCGAGTTCGCGGGAATCCCAACCGCGTTGGTTGGCGTGACTCAAATCAACGTACGCGTCCCGGCAACCGTTCCGGTCGGAACGCAGCGTGTCGCAGTCACCATCGGAGGCATCGCCAGCGCCCCCGCTACCATCACCGTTGCGGCGCAATAGGGAATGGCTCGGGAGACGTGCCGGGTGACCAACTTCACACCTTTGTGCGTGACGAGTAGCCTCGGCCGTGGCGAATTCCCGGTGATCACCTACCAGGCGATCGCGCTGACCGCTTGCCTGAAGGCACAGCAGCACCAGACCGGCGGGCCTGGCCGTTGAACGAGAGGCGGCCACAAAGGAGCCAGAGCCTCATCTCGCCCATGGAAATGATCCGGGCGGGCAGCCGGTGCGCCGAAGCCAAATCCGCGCGCGCAGCACCGCGATGACCCCAGGCAGCTCCAAGAATTTTCTTCGAACGCCTCGACCTCGGGTGGGACGAACCAACAAGTGTGAAATCTTCCTTTCGCGGCGCAACGGTCCGGCTGGTGGGACGACGATGAACTGCGGTTGGCGACGACCCGTCTAGTGCGCGGGGTTAACGCGCCCGGTTTACCCTGGCACTTCAATCCCCTGCGGCCTGCGTGCCGGTCTGAGAAAGGCCTGCCCATCGACCTGCAAGATCATCGGCCCGGGCTTCGAAGAGGCCTGGCTTCTGCGGGTTGCGGCTGCGCGCGATACGGCGGGGTGGGCATTTCACCCTGCCTACTCCCGAGTCTGCCGGAGGGCAAACCCAAGCTGGCCCAGGGCACCCCAGAGCCGTCTGCTTTTACCCCACCAGTACCAACGTACTTACCTGATGAGACAGCTCAAAGAGCGCCTTGAAGTGAACTCCCTGCATGCTTTCCTACCTGGATCGGGATTCCCATGTGTCTGAAATGTCATAGGAACGCTAAGTTATAGATAGTTAAGTATCTTACTGCCTGAAAACGACTCTTTTCGAGCGCCCTGGTATGGAAATCGTCTCCCGAAAACGGCGTGAGCAAGGCCAAGAACCCCGCTAAATCAATGCAAATTAACCTACTTTTAACTTGGTTAATGACTTGCTCGTGTTTGCCCCATACGGCAGTTCGTAGATGTACGGAAACTCGTCCGAACTCCGGAAACCCTTAGCGGAGAGTAAAACGAAATGAAATTAACAAAAATGCGGCTTCTCACGCTCATTATCCTCGCCCTGGCTGCCTGTCTCAGCAGTTTCGCTCAGTCCATCAGCGGCGACCTCACGGGTACCATTTATGACGCCAGTGGCGCGGCAATCCCGAACGCGACCGTGGTCGTGAAGAACGACGACACCGGCGTCGAAACCACCAGCAAAGCCACGGCCACTGGTGAGTACCACCTCTCCAACCTGCCGGCCGGATCCTACATGATCACGGTTACAGCTCCCGGTTTCACGAAAGCCCAACTCCGCGCCGTCGCGGTGACGTTGAACAAAACGGTAACCACCAACGTTACGCTCGCCGTCGGCGGCGCTGTGGCGACCGTAGAGGTTTCGGCGGCGGCGGCCAGCATTGACACGACCACCGCCCAGGTGCAGAACACGTTTGAGGCGAAGGAAATGATGGACCTCCCCACCGCGTCGGGCGGATCGGGCGTGCTCAATCTTTCGTTATTGAACGCTGGCGTCGGCTCCAGCGGCGCCGTCGGCCTGGGGACGGGCCCGTCGGTTGGCGGGCAGCGGCCGCGCAACAACAATTTCACCATCGAAGGCATCGACAATAACAGCGGCAGCGTCACCGGTCCGCTGGTGGCAATCCCCAACGACGCGGTGGCGGAATTCAGCGTGCAGCAGAACCAGATCTCGCCGGAATTCGGCCACTCCTCGGGCGGCCAGTTCAACCAGGTAGTGAAGAGCGGCGGAAACGAGCTTCACGGCACGGCGTATGATTATCTGCAGAACCGCAACCTCAACGCCGCCGACAACCAATCGGCCCTCAATGGCGACCAACTGCACCCGCGCTTTGACAACAACCGCTTTGGCGGATCCCTGGGCGGCCCCATCCAGAAAAACAAGATCTTCTTTTACGGTCTGTATGAATACAATCCGATCGGCAGCAGCGCCACGCCGGGTGCGCTCTTTGCCCCGACCGCGGCCGGCTGGTCGGCGCTCGGTGGAATCCAAGGGATCAACCCGACGAACCTGAGCCAGTTGAAGCAGTATCTGGGCACCGCGCCGACGGCCGCTCCTGCTTCCACCACCCCCAACGGCGCATATCCGCTAGTCGGCGTGGGCAATTTAAGCCTGGGTCAGCAAACCGGGGCGACGCAAGCTATCCAGCTTGGCCAGATCAGCTTCAATGCGCCGGCGTTCACCAACAACGAGAATGGCGTGGGCGCATTCGATTTCAACATCTCCGACAAGGACAGCCTGCGCTCGCGGTTCATCCTGAACCGCTCAGGCACGATCGACACCGCGGCCGCCCTGCCGGTTTTCTTCGAGACGGTGCCTACCAACTCCTATCTGGCCACACTCACCGAGTTCCACACCTTCTCGCCCACGGTGACCAACGAATTCCGCCTGGGTTTCAACCGCACAGCCAGCGTGCTCTCGGCCGGCAACTTCAAATGGCCGGGGCTGGATCAATACCCCAACATCAACATATTCGACTTAAATGCGCAGCTCGGCCCCGATGGCAACGCACCGCAGGGCGGCATCCAGAACCAATACCAGTTGACCAATAACGTGAGCTGGACCAAGGGCAAGCACAGCTTGAAGTTCGGTTTTGACGGATGGAAGCAGATTTCCCCGCAGAGCTTCACGCAGCGCTCGCGCGGCGATTACGAGTGGAGCAACCTCTCCGACTATCTGTTCGATTACTACCCGGACTTCATCGCGCAGCGCTCCCTGGGCGGCGCGGAGTACTACGGCGACCGCATCTTCGCCGGTCTCTACGTGAACGATAGCTGGAAGGCGACGCCGCACCTGACGGTAAACGTCGGCCTGCGCTACGAATATCAGACGGTGCCTCACAGCGAGCAGCAGCAGACCATCAACTCCATCTCGAACACGCCGGGGCTGATTGTATTCCAGAAGCCGACGGCTATGACCACGGCTTGGATGCCGCGCGTCGGCCTGGCGTATTCGCCGGGAAACAGCGGCAAGACCTCCATTCGCGCCGGCTTTGGCCGCAGCTTTGACGTGCTGGTGGACAACTTCGGCTTGCTCACGCTGCCGCCGCAGGACACCACCACGGTGGACGTGACCGGCGCCAACGGGAGCGGATTCCTGGCCGGCGGCGGCATTCCGCCCAACGCTTCGGCGGCCGCATTAACCCAGGCACAGGCCCGCGCGGGAACGGGCGGATATGTTCCCAACCAGGTGCGGCCCCAGTCTCTCCAATGGAACATCGGAATTCAACGCGTGTTCCATGAGAACTATACCTTTGAGAGCCGCTACCTGGGTACGCGCGGCATCCACCTGCCGGTACAGGCCCAGTTGAACCGCGTGCCGGTGGTCAATGGCGCGGACGCTCTGCCGTTGCTCACCACCGCCCCCAGCCAGGCGACTCTGAACGGCATGACTACCTCGCTGGCCGGACTCACCGCTGCCTACAACGCCGGCGGCTACCTGGATCCCGCTTACAAGGCTGCCGGATTTACGGGCATC
>DATMNI010000345.1:0-4834 GCA_035570275.1 Candidatus Acidiferrales bacterium
GCGCCCAGAGCAGTGTGTACGGGCCACAGCCGATGTCGAGCTCTCCGATGTCCGTGCAAGGTCTCACCGGGGTCAACCAGCCCGGCGCCGGACTCACCGGCAGCTATCTCGGCAACGCGGCCTATGGCAACGGGCAGCCACAGGCGCCCCCCGGACCGCACGTCATCCCCAATCCATTCGACAACACCCTGCTGATTCAGGGCACGCCCCAGGAATACGAGCAGGTCACCAGCCTGCTGCGGCAGCTTGACCTGGCGCCCCGGCAGGTTCTGATCGATGCCAAGATCTACGAGGTCGATCTCAGCGGCGCCTTCTCGGCCGGCGTGCAAGCTTTCGTGCAACAGAGGGATAACACCGCCGCAGGCGCGGCCGCACGCGCCCTCAACGTGGCCACCGGCGCCGCGGGCGTAACCCTCACCACGGGCTTGCTGATCTCGCAAACCAAGGAACTGTTGGCCACCATCACAGCCAGCGAAACCACCCAACGAACGCGCGTCATCTCCGCGCCCAGCATCATCGCTACCGATAGCATTGCCGCCACTATGAACGTGGGCACCAGCGTCCCCACGCTTACTTCCCAGGCTGTCGCCGGCGGCATCCAGCAGGGCGGCAGTTCTTTGTTCAGCAACACCGTCAGCACCGTTGCCACCGGTGTGACTCTGAACATTCTGGCGCGCGTCAATTCCAGCGGTATTGTCACCCTGATCATCAACCAGGAAATCAGCGCCCCGCAGGCGCCGGCTGCCGGAGGCATCCAGTCGCCCTCGTTCCAGTCCCGTTCCTTCCAGACTCAGGTGACGGTGCAGGACGGCCAGATGGTGGCCATAGCCGGCGTGATCCTGGAAAACGACGGGCAAGCTTCCGTAGGTGTACCACTGCTCCATCGGATCCCGCTCCTGGGCGCGGCATTCGGCTCGAAGTCTACCAACAAGAGCCGTACCGAGTTGGTAGTTTTCATCACGCCGCGCGTGATTTACGACTCCAACCAGATGATTGACGCCACCGACGAAATTAAGGGCAACCTCAAGAAGCTGCAGAAGATGATGCGCGAGCACTAGTAGCCCGACTCCCGGCCATCCAAGCCCGCACAACGCTCTCTAACGGTCGCGGCTCTGATCGGAGCCGCGCGCGTCAGCAAGCGGTTTCCCGATACGTCGGCGTATCTGAAACGACCGACTAAAGCTACGACAACCAACTCGCGCGGAAGTATTTTGTCGCCCCCTGGTGGCCGATTTCGGCCAATGCGGTGACCTGCGGCCAGTCGGAGCTCCGTAACGCTCTGTAAACTGCTTGACGAAAAAGGAGTTGTGGTGTGGCCAGGCGATTGCAACTACTCAGGCGGAGGCCGAAAATGAAAAAGAGATTGATGATTCTGGCGGTTGCCCTGATGACGCTGGTCCCGATGACCGCCTCAGCCGCCCGCGGGTTCGTAGTAGTGGGCCGCCCGTATTACGGCGGCGGTTTTTACAGCCCGTATTGGGGGCCTTACTGGGGTGCTTACGGCGGTTACTACGCCCATCCCAACGCTGGTGAAGTCAAGCTGGATACCAAGGTGAAAGACGCCCAGGTGTTCATCAACGGCGCCTTTGCAGGCACCACGCACGACAACAAGACCATGTACCTGCGCTCCGGCACTTACAACATCGAGGTTCGCGAAGGGGGCCGCACCGCGTTCGCCGAGAAGGTTTACGTGGTAGCCGGCAAGACGCTGCACCTGCACCCCGAGCTATAACGGCGTAGATGGTGGGGCGTGCCTTTAGCCTGCCATCGCCGTTGTGGCGCCAAGCCGCACCGGACGACCTTCACTCAGCTCCTGGCACGCTATACGCCCTACTTTTACCGGCCCCCGCGTCCGCGGCCCCCGCGTCCGCCGTCTTCCTCTCCTGGCGGCGGGGCGTTCGGGTTGAAGCCGCGACCGCCCCGGCCGGGCGGGGTCCAACCATCGTTCGACGGGCCATTCTGGAAGAAGAAAGAGTCCTTGCTGAGCGCGTTGCCCTTCGAATATGTTGAGTTGGCCTGGCCGAAAATCTTTCCGGCCTTCAGCGTATCGTCGTGAATCTTATTCATCAGCAGTTGGTACCGGTCGTCGCTTTGCGGAAACCCGGAGAACGAGCTCAAATCGTTGTTCCCGATGATCACCACGTCAATACCGGGCACCGAAGCGATGTCGTAGGCATTCGCGGCCCCCGTCGGCGTTTCGATCATGAGCACCACCAGCATGTTGTCGTTGATGGTCTGGCGGTAGTTGACGCCGTTGCCGCCCCAGATGCCGGCCGCCTGGCCAGACCCGGCGCTGCGCCGCGCCACCGGCGGATAGCGCGCCCACTTGGCGGCTTCGCGGGCGCGGTCCACATCGTCCACGGTGGGAACGATGACGCCCAACGCGCCGATATCGGTGGCGTGCTGGATGTGCCATTCCTGCGCGTCGGGCAGCCGGATCATCGGCGTAGCCCCAGCGTGCGGGCAGGCAGCGATCATGGCCTCGACGTCGCGGAATTCCAGCGTGCTGTGCTGCATTTCAAACCAGGTAAAGTCATAGTGTTTGGCAGCCTCGCAGTAGGCGGCAATATCGAATTTCGATTGCGTGAAGCTGAAGACTTGTTTGCCATCCAGGAGCTTCTGCTTGGCGGTGTTATACAACTTCGGCTTGGCGGCGGGCGGTTGGGCATGCGCGGGAGTGCCCGGCGCCGCGGCCAAGATCAAACAAGCCCCAATTAATGACAATCTCATAGTGGCGGTCCTCTTTCTCAAGACGCTGTTCATGGGCGGTCTGGGGAAGTATATACCAACAGGACGCTGGCGTTCCACCGCCGTGTTTGGCAGTGCCGCGTTTGCCTGGTCGCAAACCAGGTGATTTCGGGCGCCATGTGGCGCGCCCGCCGTTGTTTCGCTGAATGGAAACGCCGCATCGCATCTGCGAATGCGGCGACCCGCCAACGCCGTACTGAGTTTCGGTGATGGTACGACGAGAGAGTGGGTTTCCGGCAAGGGATTGTCCCGGGGCCTAACGGAGTCGACTTCTGCCCGGACGTTCCATGCAGCCTGGCCACAAGCAAGCCTGAGCGAGTTTTGGATCCGGCCTGAACGCGACTCGGGTGTTCGCCGGGGCGCGCGCCAGACGGAAGTTCCCGCCAAATTGAAGCTCCCGACTGGCTACTGCTCAACCCGGACATGGATCACCTGGCCCGGACGAATCTCATCAAGGGCAGCGGTGAGTTCTTTCTGAACCGCAAGATAGTAACGCATCTGGTTTTTCGGCACCTCGACAACAATCACACCGATCCCCAACTTGGAAAGGTTCTGTTGGAACTCGATACTTCGATCAATTGTGAGTAACGCATCAAATTGCGGAGCCGCCAGTTGGAGCATGGGGCTATCCAATAACTGGACCCAACCCATTTCGCGAACGGTCTTGACATCGTGCTTATCGAGCAGTGCCTTGACCCTCGGGTCTACACACACGTCAATGAGGATGCGCATTCGATGAGTTGCCGGTTGGCGACATCCAACACCGTAATCACTTGCTCACTGGTGATGGACGGGTATAAGACAAGGAACCCCTCGACGGTCTCCCCGCCTTCCAGAAAGTCGATGAGGCTCTGCACCGGAACCCGGGTGTTGCGAAAACAAGGCGCACCGCTCATGCGCCCGGAATCGACCCAAACAGCCGCGTCCAACACTGTTTTCTGTTCCGCAGTCATGACTCCAAGCTATCCGATACCCATACCGTGCGCAAGCCGCTGCTCCCTACGATACCAGCGCCCTTACCACGATCCACGATTTCTCGAACAACGATAGCCGCACGCGCTGGGAAAATACGTCGTAGTTGCTGGCTTCGATCCGCTCCAGCAGCCGCGAGTAAATCGCGATCAGCGCCCATAACGACGGCCGGCTGCGCGGATGGATCAGGTCCAGCAGCGGCAGCGATTCGTTGTAATATGCCCGCGCCCGCGCCGCTTCGAAGCGCATCAGCGTCACAAACGCTTCGCTGCGATGGCCGGTCCGCAGATCGTCTTCCGACACTCCGAACCGCCGCCGGTCCTCCGCCGGCAGATAGATGCGGCCCATCGCCGCATCCTCGCGGATGTCGCGCAGGATGTTGGTCAACTGAAAAGCCACGCCGCACTTTTCCGCCAGGGGCAGCGCGCTGCGGGTGTCAAAGCCAAAGATGTGGACAATCGTCAGCCCCACCACCGAGGCCACCTGGTAGCAATAGCCGTAGAGCTGGTCGAAGGTTTCGAAGTTCCGCGGCTCCGTGTCGGACGCCACACCGGCAATCATTTCCTGAAAGTACTCGTGCGGAATTCCGAACCGGCGCACGGTGTGATGGAAGGCCGGCCAGACGGGGTGGCCGCTGAACCGGCCTTCCAGCGCATCGGCCAACTCGGCGCGCCACTTTTCGATGGGCGCCCGCGTGGCGCCGGGCTCGTCGCTCAGGTCGTCGCAGTAACGCATGAAGGCGTAGATGGCGCACATGGCCTTGCGCTGCTGCCTGGAGAGCAGCAGAAACGAGTAGTAGAAGTTCTTGGCGCGGCTGCGGGCCACGCGGCGGCAATACTCGTAGGATCGGTCCACCTGGTTCACGTCCACCCGATTCACATCCACCCGGTTCACATCCACCCGGTTCACATCCACCTGGTTCACATCCACATGGTTCATCACAGGGGCGACCCAGAAGGTCGCTGCCACGGCACTCGCGCCAGCGACGCCAGCAGCAGGCCCACACGCTCCAGTTTCGAAATGGCCGGCCGCGAAGACAGCACGTCGTATCCCTGCCGTTCGATCTTATCCAATACGCGCATGCCACCGCGGCTGAACAGGTCGAGATCGATCG
>DATMNI010000346.1:0-37499 GCA_035570275.1 Candidatus Acidiferrales bacterium
CGGGGGCCAGGGGCCAGGGGCTGGGGGCGGGGGCCAGTGGGGTCGCATGGAACCAGAGGCGTTGGAACGGTCGGCGGCGAGTTCGACGCCGGAACGGGTTTGGAATTCCAGCACAGCCGGCACTTTAGATACACTGTCTAAATCGTCGGGTTGAAAGGCGAGAAAACCAAGGAGGACTGCTCGCATGGCAAAGCCAGCATCGGGGGCCGTTCCGTCAGATAAGCTTGAGTTATACGAAAAGCTGGTGGCCACCAATCCAAGTGTGAAACGAAAGGGCGCGACTGTGCCTTACACGTCGCTGAACGGTCATATGTTCAGCTATCTTAGCAAGGAGGGCAAACTGAACCTCCGGCTGCCCGCTGGAGAGCGGGAGGCGTTTCTTAAGAAGTACAAGGCCAGGTTGTGCGAGGCATATGGAAGGGTTCAGCCAGAGTACGTCGAGATTCCCGACACGTTGCTCTCCTCGACTCGGGAATTGAAGAGGTTCTTTGACTGCAGTTATGAATACGTAGGCTCCCTCAAACCGAAGCCCACCAGCAGAAAGAAGAAGGATTGACATTGCAGTCTGATACGATCCTGGGCTGACATCTGCGGGTTAAATCTGGGGGCTTAATCTGGGGGTTTAATCTGCGGCTAGGCAGAGTTCTCTCGCCGGGAGAATCCCGTAAGCGACCGTGGCCGCGCCCGCCTCCACGCCGAAGCACCAGCCGCCTCGGTCCACGACCCTCCACGCCTGGCGTGGCCTTTCTAAGCCAGAGACGCCGTTCCTCCCAGGTTCTGATATCATGATATCGCCCGGTGTTTGGGAGGTAAGCATGGCACAGTTGGTGGTTCGCAACCTTGAGGACCCAGTCAAACTCCGGCTGCAACGCCGCGCCAGGCGGAATGGCCGCAGCATGGAAGAGGAGGTCCGCGATATCTTGCGCAACGCGGCAAATGAAGAGGAGGCGCCCGCCGGCGGATTGGGGACAGAAATCTCCGCTCTGTTTGCGAAAGTGGGTCTCGACTCCGGCATTACCGAGTTGCGGGGACATGAAATGAAACCCCCGTCATTCCGTAAATGACTATTCTGGACACGAATGTGCTCTCGGCGCTGATGCTCCAGACGCCTGACCCGGTCGTTGTCGCATGGCTTGACCACCAGCCGCGGACGTCCATCTGGACAACTTCCGTCACGGTGCTGGAAGTCCGATTCGGGTTACAGATCATGCCTGCGGGGAAACGGCGATCGTCGTTAGTCCTGGCATTCGAAGAAGTCCTCAACAAAATGGGTCATCGAGTGGTTCCCTTCGATGTGGCGGCCGCTCGGCAGGCCGGCGATCTCATGGCATCCCGTCACAAGAAAAGACGCCCCGGAGATCTACGGGACACGATGATTGCCGGTATCGTGCTGGCTCGGAATGCAGCCCTGGCAACCCGCAATACGGCTCAATTTGACGATCTGTCGGTTCCGCTTATCGATCCCTGGAGTGTGTGAGCGGGGAGTGGCTGAGACAGGAACGTACGCCAGGCTGCGGGCAGATCGCACGTCGGCGCGGCAGGCGGATTGCCAATCCGCCGCAGGTTGGCAACCAAAGGGCGAATACCGTCACGGATCTTCCGATGCCGCGCTGTTCAAAACCATCGGCTACGGAATTCCAGGCACGCACATGCCGCGCATTTACCACGAAGATGTGCAGACCTGGGAACTAGTCGCCATTCAGCTTTTCTTCGGCGGCGCAGGCTGTCATATGATCCAGGGCCGCGGAGGACGCCGCACGCGGAAGACAAGCAGGGCAACAGATACAGCGGCCGCGTCTCAACGAAGATAGCTAATCGCTCGCCGAGGGAGGTTTGTGCACTTCTTCGCTACCGGAACAGATCCGCCAGCGCCGGCGCCAGTTGCGGAAAACGAAACCGGAATCCCGCGGCTTCGGCTGCCGCGGGCGCCACCCGTTGGCTGGCCAGCAGAATCTCAGACATCTCCCCGAATAGCGCCTTCAGCGCGAACGCGGGCACCGGCAAGATCGCCGGCCGATGTAATGCCTGGCCCAGGGTGCGGGTGAATTCGGCGTTGCTCACCGGGTATGGCGCCACACCGTTGAATGCGCCTCGCACCGGATGATCCAACGCGAATTGGAACATCGCGGCCAAATCCTCCAGATGAATCCACGACATCCACTGCTTGCCGCTGCCCAACTTTCCGCCAACCCCCATCCGGAACGGCGGCAGCATGCGCTGCAACGCCCCGCCGCGCGAATCCAGCACCACGCCCGTCCGCACCCGCACCACCCTCACCCCCAGCGCCTCGGCCGCCTGGGCTTCTTTTTCCCACGCCTGGCAGATCTCCGCCAGGTAGCTGCCGCCGGCTGCGGACGATTCGTTCAGCACCTCGTCGCCGCGCGACCCGTAGTATCCGACCGCCGAAGCGCAGATCAACGCCTCCGGCCGGCGCTGCAGCTTCTCAATCGCCTGCACCAGATTGCGTGTGCCCATCACGCGGCTGTCGCGGATGCGCTGCCTGGCATGAGCCGTCCACCGCTGCGCCACCGGTTCCCCCGCCAGATGGATTACCGCGGCGGCGTCGCGCAGGCTCTCCTCGGGCGGCTGGCTTTTCATCGGGTCCCACGCCGAAAGCTTCACCCCCGGGGGCATGTTGGTGCCGGCGTGGCGGCTGAGCACGTGCATCGAGTGGCCAGCCGCCGAGAGATTCTTCAGCAGCCTGCGCCCGATCAGCCCCGATGCGCCTGAAATCGCGATTTTCACGTAACGGTCTCCTCCTGCCGGCTGCATTCGCCGGTTGCGTTCTAATTCCATCAATCATCGTACGCCAGCTACAATGACAAAGTAAGCATGAGGGCCTGGAACCGCGCCAAATTGCTATGGGGCTATCTCGCGCGCCGGACCACGCTCCCGGCGCTGCCGGTGGAGTACATCGTCGAAACCACCGCCAAATGCAACCTCTACTGCCCCATGTGCCCGCGGGAAACGCATCCGCAGCCCAAAGCCGATATGACGGACGAAGTCTTCGAACGTCTTGTCCGCGAAGCCGGGACGTCCGCCGAGCACATGATGCTCATCGGCCTGGGCGAGCCTTTCATGGATCCCCACATTTTCCAGCGCATCGAGTTCTGCCACCAGCACAGCATCTCCACACTGCTGTCCACCAACGGCACCTTTCTGGATGAGCGCTGCTCCACGCGCATTCTGGATTCGCCTCTGGAGCAGATCACCCTCAGCTTCGACGGCTACAAAAAGGAGACTTTCGAGTTCTTCCGCAAGGGTGCCAAATTCGAAAAGGTGCGCGACAACTTTGTCCGCTTTGCCCGCATGAAGCACCAGCGCGGCTCCCGCTTGCAGATTGTTGTGCAGATGGTGAAGATGGATGGCAATGCTTCCGAGGTTGACGATTTCATTGCATTCTGGAACGGTGTTCCCGGCGTGGACCAACTCCGCATCAAAGCCGACGAAACCAACCTGATGCATCCCGATTCGGGCCACAACTCGGGCGATTGGAAGCACCCCTGCCACTATCTCTGGCGCGGCCCCATGTACGTCAAGCAGAGCGGCGATGTCTACCCCTGCTGCCAGAGTTACATGTTGGATGGCCGGCCGGTTGGGAGAATCGGCGAGCAGCCCCTCTTCGCCATCTGGAATTCCGAACCGATGCAGCAGATGCGCCGCCTGCATGCTGCCGGCCGGGGCGGAGAGGTAGACGTTTGCTCCCGGTGTTGCACGACGATTCCCCACCCGGCGCTGGTAACCGGCAGCCTGCTGCTCCACGGCCGAACGGTGCGCCGGCTACTGCCCGTGGTGGAACGGCTGACGTATTTGTCGAAGCTGCCGGCCAAGCTGTTGCGGCCGCCTAAGCCGCGGGGGGAAGCACCGGGCTAGCGCATACGGTCGTCGTGGCCATGAAAACCGCCTTCTCTTCGGAAAACCTGTCCAGTCGCATTGCATAGAGTTACGCTCTTGGAATAGAGTACGATAGTCAAGGGCTCGTTCCTCTGACGGCGCAGTGCGGCTGAGGAATAGCGGCTGAGGAATAATGGACAGACAACAAGCTCACCAATTGCTCGATCAGCTCGGTCCCGCCCAGTTCGAAGCCATAGTCAAGCTGCTTGAAGTGATGGTCCACGATGACGACGAGGAATTGACCGCGGCAGACCGCCGCGCCGTCGCTGCCTCGCGTGACTATTTCCGGCAGAACCCGGAAGGCGGCCTTTCCTTCGAGCAGGTGGTCGCGGAGTGCGGCTTCACCATGGACCAGGTCCGCCACCACCAGGGCGAGTAAAGGTCCCAGTGAAGAGAATTCGCTTCCACCCGAACGTTCGTGGAGAAGTTCGGGCGATTGAGCAGCATACTGCCCTAAACGTTCTGGCAGCCATTCACCGCTACGCCGCCACCGGCGCCGGCAAGATGAAGCCGCTCAGCGGCGAGTTCGAAGGGCTGCTCCGGCTGCGCGTCGTCTTCGAAGAGACGGAAGACACCATCACCATCCATCAGATTCGTGATCGCCGCGACGCCTACCGCTGAGTTCAGGCGTTCGCATACGGTCTGGGCCCGATGCAGGCCGTGCTCCAGTTCGATCACGGTAATGGAAGAGAGCACGATTTCAGTTTCTCCGTGCTCGTGTTCGAGTGTGGCCAGCAACTCACTCACCGCCTGGCGTCGCGCTCGGCGGCGATCAGCACTCCGGAGTCGAGGACTAATCCATGCCGGCGGATTCAACGGCTCTCGGTGGGCATCGATGGCCGCTTGCACGTCCCTGGCGAAGTCGGGATCGGGCACCGGCGCGTAGCCGAGCTTCTCCTCATAGGCTTTCGCCAGAGCGATGCACTCGCTGATTTTCCGGCGCGGACCTGGCGGCGTCTTGATGACGGCCACCGGACGATGGTCCTGCTCCACGATCACCTCGACCCCTTCCTGGACTTTGGCCAGCACGGCGTGATATCGCGGGCGAGTTCGGCTTCTGTAATGCGGACTGTCGCCATCTCTTCGATCATAGCGTTCTTCTTCGTCGCCAGTTTCAGCGAAACTGTGATGGTCTGTCTGGACCGGCTGTTAGTCGCAGACGAGTCCTCAGTAAGCCCAGTTTGATAGAATCCAGACCATGCCCGCCTCAAAGCGAGAACGGTACGCGGCCCGGATTTGCTGGAACAAGGACGGGTGGACGTTCCCATCGGGAGAAGCGCCACACCTGGAAAAAGGTACCTACGTCGTTGATGCAGGCTTCGGTCACGAAGAATGGCTCTGCAATTTCGCTTGGCTTATCGGTATCGACCGTTTTCATTACGCCTTTCTTCAGCCCGTCCACAACTCCTTCAAGAACGTGACGGGGAAGACCATCGATGTGCTTTTGTATACGATCGGTCCAGGCAGCACCAGATTGTACGTCGGCGAGATCTCGAATTGCGAAGTGCTTCAACCCGCCCAGGCTGACGAGGCACTGAAGATCTACAGGAAGCGTGGCTGGCTCAAGAGTATGGCGGAACAGGTCCGCAAGGTTGGAGGCAACGTCGAACACATACTCAAGGGCGACGCATTAGACCTGTTCAACGTCCGGTTCCGCCAGGATGACGCGGACATCTACCCTTCGCTTGTAGTAGCAGATCGGAAGGATACAGTCTGGAAGAGGCAGGTACACCCTCACTGCCGCCACCGAGGAGATCGAAAAGCAGTGGCGAAACCGGAAGGGTAAGACGACACCTCCGCTAATCAGGACCATCACCCGCAAAGGCACGCTGGGGGCTATCTACGATCCCATCCACAAACGCTTACAGGCTGACCTTCTCCCGCTGCTCGAAGGCCGGTATGGCAAAGGGAATGTGACACTCGAGAGCAACAACGTGGACATTACCATCACGGATGAGAAGAAGACGATTCTGATCGAGATCAAGACTGATTCGAATCCCCGTGCGGCCATCCGCGCAGCCATCGGCCAGTTGCTGGAGTACGCCTACTACAGGTCGCCAACCGAAATCGGAGTGGAGTTGGTCGTTATTGCGCCGGGGAAACTCGACAAGTCTGCGGACGAGTACATCCGGCGGCTACGGACCGAATTCAACATACCGATCTTGTATTGCTCGCATTCTGAGGGCGATCCGCTTCCCGGTGCTTTTGGGAGCAGTTAGGCTCAAGCTGAATAGTTCAAACGGTTGGGTAGTCGCGTTCGGGAAGTTGCGACCAACCACAGGCCCGAGACTCAATCGCGCGGGCCAAGTTCATTTTGGCTCCAGCCTTATTCCTCGCCCATTCGTGGCCGAGGGCGCCCGACTGGCCGCCCTAATTCCCGCGCGCCTTCACCGTGATCTCCACCGGATCGCTGGCTTGCGCCGTGGCCAGCGACCGCACGGCCACCACCTGCGTTCCCGCCGAAAGGGTGTTCGGCACCTGCGCCTGAATCTGCCCGCTCGAAGTTACCAGCAGCGGCACTGCAATGTCGCCGAAGGTCACGCACGATCCGCCCAGCACCGTGGGCGGCGGAATCGTGCTCGCCGTCGCCGCCGCGGCCAGGTGGGTGCCGCTGATGGTAATGAACGAGCCGGGCGAAAGGTTGGCCGTTCCGTCCGTCGAATTCACAATGCCCGACGCGCCCGCGTCGATTGCCGGCCGCGTATCCGAGCCCGTCGGCGTCAGCGAAATCACGCTCAGCCCGGAAATGGTAATAGCGTACGCCGTGGTCCCCGCCGAATCCACCACCATCTGCCGCGGATTGGTGTTCAACCGCGTGGTGCCGAAAACGTTGACCACCGGGTTCTCCGGCACCACGCCCGCCAGCGTCACTTCGCCAGTTGCCAGGTTCACGAAATCCAGCGTCGTGCGCGAATCGTCGCGCGTCACCGTGGTAATGTTTTGCCTCACCGGCGTGGAGAGCCGCAAAAACGTGTTGCTGTCCAGCGGCGCCGCGGTCGCCGTGTTGCGGTTGCCTGTGTTGATGATGGTAACGGTCGGAGGCCCGAACCCCGGTCCTCCGGGCGGCGTGACCCCGGTCGCGCCCGGCGAAGCCGAACCGCCGATGGTGGTCAGCGACGGATTCACTATCAGCCCGTCCACCAGGAAATACGACCCAGCCGGCCCCGCGCCCAACACGCCGTAGTATCCCTGAATCGGCGCCGGAATCAGCAGCCTGCTGGTCACGTACGTGTCCGACAGGGAATCGTACACATAGGCGGTGCCGTTACCGCTCAGCGTAAGGATGGATTCATGGCCCGGCGTCGAGATCATCGCGCAGTTCGGGCAGCCGGTGAGCGTCACCGGAGTCACCGTATCCGCCGGGCGCGGCAGCGCCGTGTTGCCAACCACCTGCCACTGGGTCCCGTTCGACATCAGGAACTCCAGGCCGAACAGGCCCACCGCCAGCGACCGCGCGTAAATCGGGTTGCTGGTCCCGCTCCGCGGCACCGGCGGAAACACCACGCCATCCACCACCCGCCCCAGCGTCAGATCCACAATGCCGATCGATTCACCCCCGGTATGGGCTACGTACAGCGTATTACCGTCCGTGCTCATTGCCATCTGGTGCGGCATCTGCCCCACCGGAATCGGCGTCAGGAACGCCTGCTGCCGGGTATCGAAGACTTCGATCCGGTTGTATCCCGAATTGGTGATGTAAAGCCTGCCGTGGGCTTCATCGAGTAATATGTCTTGCAGTCCCTCGTTGCCGCTGGTATTCCCAGCCGTCCCGCCCGGGCTGTTGTTGAGCGTGGTAGGCACCGGAAACACCACGCCGCGCTGGTCGCTCTGACGGTAGTTCATGTACACCCGGATGGTGTTCGGAATGTTGATCGCATCCGGCGACGAAAGCGTCACGTTGAGCGGCGTCCCCTGCTGCGTCCCGGCGCCCGTCCAGATGTTCGTCCCCGGTTGCCTGACCACCCCCGACCGTCCCGGTTCCATCGTGAACGTAATGGTCGAAGGCGCCAGACCGCTCGACTGCTGGTAGACCAGCGCCGTGCCGATGTTGGTTGCCACCACGGTATAGGTCAGGCGTCCCTTGCCCAGGTTGTTGATCTTCAACGTTCCGCTGGCCACCCCGCGGTTGCAATCGTCCATCGCCAGGAACACCTGCGTGGTCTCCGGCGCCAGGATTGGGTAATCGTACAGGTGGGCCAGCGGCAGGTCCAGCAGCCCGGAATCGGACAACCCCCAGGCCTCAGACCCGTCGGCCTTCATGACGACCCTGGCTACGATACTCTCCGGCAAATTGATCCCAAGGTGGATCGCCAGGCTGGCCGGGTCGCTCACCAGCAGGGTGGACGAGTTGGAAGGCGGCGCGGGCGTCGTATTGGCCGCCGTATTAAACGCGCTGAACAACGTCGTGCCATCCGGCGAAAAAACGCTGCCGCCCACGTTTTGCGCCGTGTTGAACACGTTGGCAAAAGTGAAGGGTGCGTTGGCGTTATTCTGCTGCCCCACCACGGCCAGGGTGGCGGTGTCGAACATCGTGAACCCGGCCATGAATCGCGAACCGTCGGGTGACATCGAGAGCACCGACGAGGCTCCCGAAATGGTCCGATTCCGCAGTACCACTCCCGAGGCCACTTCATACACAAAGATGTAGGTGGTAGCCGCGCTGGGGGTGATCACCCCCACGATCAGGCTTCCATCCGGCGTGCGCAGCAGCCTGCCGGTAAACGTCAGGACGGGCCGCGTCAGCGTAGTCGCCGGCAATGGGGCCGGCGTGGTGGGCAGCGCCGGAACCGTCACCAGTTGGAATGCCGAACTGCTGGTTTGGGTGCGATCGAACACCCCCAGCGTGCCCGTCGGAACGCCGGCCACCACGCCCGAGCCGAGCATGCTCACCAGCGCCCGCCCGTCGCTCCCAACTTCCACCCCTTGGGGCGCCGAAGGCAGCGTCTGGGTTTGCACCACCCGCCCTTGCGTCAGGTCCACCACGCTCAGTAAGGGCGACCCCGAGGCCACCTGCAACGTAGTGACGCCGCTGGCTACGTAGAGAAAGTTCCCGTCCATCGACATGGCCGCCGAGATGGGCCGCGTCCCCACCGGAATGGTGCCCACAATCTGGTTGGTCGTGTAGTCGAAAATCCTCACTTGCGGGCTGCTATTGTTCACCAGGTACAGGCGTTGCCGGACCTCGTCGAGCACCACGTCGGAAGGCGTGCCGCCCTGTAGTTGGACCACGTTGCCGAAGGTCGCTGCCGCGGCCGTCTGCGCCCCGGCAGGCAACGCAGCCACCCCCAGACTCAGCAGCGCCAGGCCGCCGGTCAATGCCACGGAACGATAGAGACACCTTGGGTTCACGAGATTCCTTCCAGTAGACGCGGCTAAAGCCTATAGTACAACCTAAACACCGCCGGCGTGTGGAAGTTTCAGTGGTTGGTGGGCAGGCCGCCCGTCAATGGCCGTGTTTGGCGATGCGCGCGCGCAGGTGGCTGCCCAGCAGCGTCAACGGAGCAAACAGCAGCATAGCCAAAAACTGCATCCAAAAAGCGCCCTCGCCGGGCCGCACAATCAGCGAAATGGCCGCCCCCATGGCGATAATGCAGCCTACGGCGAAGGCATGCATGAAGTACGCTTTGCGCGCCACCCAGGCGGCAACGAAGCCGGCGGCAACGCCGAAGCAGGCGCCATTTGCGGTGGCGAGGATCATGAAGCTGGCGCGCGCCGGACTCTGGGGGTGGTATCCGCTAATGGTGAACAGTGCCACCACGGACACCGCGAAAACGGCATATCCAAGGAGAATCGCCACTAGACTTCGCATCATAGGTTCGCTTCCTTAACCTGGTTTCCCTAACTGGTTTTTCCGGTGAGGAAAATTATACACCCACCGAGCCTCGGGCGTTGGCTCCCATCGGCAGGAGGGGCCGGAGCGGCCGGAGCGGCTGGAGCGGCAGGAGGGGGCCGGGAGGGGCACGAGGTCGCGCGCGGTTTGCATTCTGTCTTCTGTCTCCTGACTTCTGCCTCCTGACTTCTGAATTCCTGCCTCGGTGCGCTACCGCACTTGGGAGCCCGGCGTGCTAGTCTGCATAGGACGCCTGACACCGATGCCCGAAGTGGATGCCGCTCCGCAAAACAGCCAGCAGGAAGAAGTGGAGACTGTTGCCACGGCGGATATCGTTCTGGGGGTTCTCAGCTACAACAACGCCGCTACCATCGCCGAGGTGATCCGCAACGCGATCCACGGGCTGGAGGCGAATTTTCCCGGCGGCCGCAGCGTGCTGGTGCACGCCGATGGCGGGTCGCACGACGGCACGGCCGAACTGGCGCTCCAGGCGGCGCCGGACCGGAAGACGATGGTGCAAGTGGCGTATCCGGTGTACCCGGTTCACCTGCTTTCACCCGACTATAATGGCATCCCCGGCAAAGGCAATGCCGTCCGCGCGGTGTTTGAAATCGCCCGAAAGCTTGATGCCAAAGCCTGCGCGCTGGTAGGCGCGGATCTCCGCGAGCTCACGCCGCAGTGGACCGAAGCCCTGGTTCGACCCGTGATCGAAGGCGGGTTCGACCTGGTGACGCCATACTACGTGCGCCACAAGTACGACGGCACGGTGATCAACGGCATTGTGTACCCGCTGGTGCGGGCGCTCTATGGCAAACAGATTCGCCAGCCCATTGGCGCCGACTTCGGCTACTCGGCGAAACTGATCCTCCACCTCACGCAACAAGCCCCATGGGATTCAGATGTTACCGGCGCCGGTGTAGATGCCTGGATCACCATGCAAAGCATCGCCTGGAACTTCCAGCTTGCCCAGGCCAATCTCGGACCGCGCGTGCAGAACGCGGGCGGGCCGCCGCTGGAGTTGAGTACGGCTTTGGCACAAGTGCTGGGTTCGCTCTTCACCCAAATCCACCACACCGCCTCGGCCTGGCAGCGCTTCCGGGCCTCGGAGCCGGTGCCGGTTTTCGGTTCGGCCCCGCGCCAGGCGCCCGAGCATCTGCCGGTCGACGTGCAGCCGATGATCGATTCCTTCCGGCTGGGTTTCCGCAATCTGCGGGAGATCTGGCGCGAAGTGCTTCCGCCCGCCACCTTGCTGGAATTGAAAAAGCTGGCATCCCAACCCGATGCCACGTTCCGTTTCGTCGACAGCACATGGGCGCGGATCATATACGATTTCGCCCTGGCGCACCGGATGCGCATAATGGACAGCAACCACCTGCTGCAGGCGATCACGCCGTTGTATCTCGGCTGGCTGGCTTCCTACGCGCTGCAGGTACGGGAGGCCAACGCCGGGGAAGTAGAACAGTTTGTTGAGGCGTTGTGCCAGAGCTTCGAAACGCAGAAGGGTTACTTCGTCGCGCGCTGGCGCTGGCCGGACAGGTTCAATCCATGAGCGAAGAGGGATTAACAATCCGCCGCAGGTTATCAACCTGCCCCACACGCAGGTTATCGACCTGCCCTACAAAGGAGCGGCTATGTTGACTCATGCAAACGAAGTGCTGGCCCTGGCGGCCGGCAGGATCGTCAATACCGTGGCCGGTTTTATTCCTGGGCTGCTGGCGCTGTTGATCATGCTGGTCTTCACGATATTGGCGGCAGTCCTGGTGCGCTCGGTGTTGCGCCGCATTCTGGAGCGGGTTCGGTTCGACGATCGCGTCACCCAATGGGGCGTGCCGGCGCTGGCCGGTTGGGAGCCGGCACGAAGGCCTTCCGCGGTGGTGGCGCAGTTATCGTTCTGGGTGGTGGTGCTGCTGGGTTTGCTGGCCGGCATCAGCGCATTGGATCCCACACTGACTTCGCTGCTGGTGGTGCGGCTGTTCGACTACCTGCCCAAGGTAGCGGCCGCCGCCGCCGTATCGATTGCCGGATTCCTGCTGGCGCGGTTCCTGGCGCGCAGCGTGCTGATCAACGCCGTCAACTTGCAGATCCAATCGGCGCGGCTGCTGAGTTTGGGCGTGAAGTGGCTGGTGATGGTGCTCACGGCCGCGATGGCGATGGACCACCTGGGGATCGGCGGGCCGATCGTGCAGTTGGCTTTCGCCATTCTCTTCGGCGGCATCGTGCTCACGCTGTCGCTGGCATTGGGTTTGGGTTCGAAGGAAATGGTGAGCCGCTCCTGGGAGCGCCAGGCGGACAAGAGCGAGCGGGAAGCCGAGGAGCAGTTTCATCATTTGTAGCCGCGGCAGCTTCTCCCCGATACTTCGGTGCTGCAACAATGGGCAGCATGGCCTTGATCGTTTTCTTCCGGGGTATCAACGTTGGAGGACACAGGACTTTTCGTCCGAGCGTGCTCGCCAAAGAACTGGGCATCTACGATGCCGTGAGCGTGGGCGCCGCAGGCACGCTGGTCGTTCGCAAACCTGGGTTGCGCGCAAAGTTCCTTGCCGAATTGCGCCGGAAGCTGCCCTTCGAAGCAACAATCGCTTTCTGCGACGGCAGTGATCTGATTCGACTAGAGATGGACAATCCGTTTGGAACTGAGCCACCGCCCGCAGATGTTGTTCAATTTGTAAGCATCCTGTCGGAGGCTGGACGCCGCGGCGTTTCTCTTCCGATTGCTCTTCCCGAAGGTGGGGAGTGGCTGGTGCGAATCATTGGCTCGAAGAATCGTCTTGTGTATGGGGTGTACCGCCGCCACATGAAAACGATTGGCTATCTCGGCCAGATCGACAGGCTCTTTGGGGCGCCGGCGACAACGCGCAGTTGGAACACAATACTCTCCGTGCTACGGATTCTGAAATCCGGCGAGCCCGGCCGTACTGCCGGCGCTACGCGAGCGCGACGATAGGCAGACCATCAATACCTTCGAAATCGCTGTCGCGGCTGACGAGAGTCGCACCGATGGCAAGTGCCGTAGCGGCGACCCACAGGTCGTTTTCGTCCAGCCTGAGGCCCCGCTGTTGGCGAGCCACCTTAACCGCCGCGTAATAGTCGCCTGCCCGTTCCGGGACCGGTTCGCACCGGAAGGCAGCCAAAAAACTGACGGCCGGTCTCTTCCAGTTCCGTGCGCCGTCTGCCCGCCGGAAGTCTGGCAATGCCGAAAAGTACCTCGCCTCGAACGATCGTACAAGTAACCACGCGATCGTCCAGGTCTAGTCCGGCCATCCAGGTCTCGGTTCGCGGAGCCGCTCGCATCAAATCGCTGATCGCGTTTGTGTCGAGTAGATAGGTCACTCCGTCGGCCACTCGTCGAAGGCGCCCCCGTCGCGCACTGGCAGCCGGGCGGAAGCAATCGCGGCCTCCAGATCATCGACCGCCGCTGAACTAGGATGAGGAAGCGCCCGAACGGTTCGCAACACAACCTGAGGCGAACTCGCCCTGTCGAAAAGAGAACGCAGGCTATCGAGCGCCACCTGCTCGACGCTCTTCTGCTGCGCCGCCGCGATCCCCGCCAGACCACGTGCGAGGTCATCCGGGATGTGAATCGTCATCTGTTCCTCGATACCATTGTCTCAACACGGGAGCGCCTGCATCAAGCTGTCGCAGAACACCGGGCGTCTTCGCCTGAGCGCGTTGCCGTGAAGCCGAGTGCGATTCCTGGCGACAGCAGGGCGTGCCCTGCGGTCGAAACTCCTGTGAAATCGCAATTGTCGGAGGGGCCGGATGGTGATCCTTAAGCTTAATTGAACCGTATTGACCCTACGACAGCTCGAACCAGAAGAACGAATATGGCGCCAGGGACAGCCGGTACGGGTGCTCATTGAGCTGCGGAAACGCCGTGTACCCCAGCATCTCTACGGGCGTCAAACCGGCCAGCCCGCTCAGGTCCAGTTCCACCGGTTGCGCGAACCGGGACAGGTTCGCCACGCAAAGCACCTGATCGCCGGCGTACCGTCTCAGGTAGGCCAGTACCTTGCGGTTGGCGGGGTTCAGGAACTCCAGCGTGCCCCGGCCGAAGACCTGGAACAGCTTGCGCAGTTCGATCATATTGCGCATCCAATGCAGCAGCGAAGAGGAGTCGTCCTCCTGCGCCTCCACGTTCACGGCTTCATAGCCCCAGACCGGGTCCATGACCAGCGGGCTGTAAAGGCACGCGGGATTGGCGCGCGAGAAACCGGCGTTGCGGTCGGCGCTCCACTGCATGGGCGTGCGCACGCCGTTGCGGTCGCCCAGATAAATGTTGTCGCCCATGCCGATCTCGTCGCCGTAATAGATCACCGGGGTGCCGGGGAACGAAAACAGAATGCTGTTCATCAGCTCGATGCGGCGGCGGTTGTTGTCCATGAGCGGCGCCAGGCGCCGCCTGATGCCGGCGTTGATGCGCATGCGCGGGTCGGTGCTGTAGGCGAAGTACATGTAGTCCCGCTCGTCGTCGGTGACCATTTCCAAAGTCAGTTCGTCGTGGTTGCGCAGGAACAGCCCCCACTGGCAGCTCGCCGGGATTTCGGGCGTGCGCGACATGATGTCCAGAATCGGGTGGCGGTCTTCCAGCCTCAGGGCCATGAAGATGCGCGGCATCAGCGGGAAGTGGAAGGCCATGTGGCATTCGTCCTCCCGCCCGAAATACTGCAGCACTTCCTGAGGCGCCAGGTTGGCCTCCGCCAGCAGGATGCGGTTGGTGTAACCGGCGTCCATTTCGGCGCGAACCCGCTTGATCGCCTCGTGCGTCTCGGGCAGGTTCTCGCAGTTGGTGCCGTCGCGCTCCACCAGGTACGGAATGGCGTCCAGGCGCATCCCATCCACGCCCAGGTCCAGCCAGAAGCGCATCACGTCGAGAACTTCGCGAAGCACGGCGGGGTTATCGAAATTCAGATCCGGCTGGTGGGAGAAAAAACGGTGCCAGTAATAGGCCTTGGCTTCCGGGTCCCAGGCCCAGTTGGATTTTTCCGTGTCGCTGAAGTTGATGCGGGCCTCCGGGTATTTTGAATCGGTATCGCTCCACACGTAAAAATCACGCTCGGGGGAACCGGGCGGCGCTTTACGGGCCGTCTGAAACCACGGGTGCTGGTCGGAAGTGTGGTTGATCACCAACTCAATCAGCACCTGCAGCCCCCGGCCGTGCGCCGCATCCAGAAATACCTTGAAGTCGTCCAGGGTGCCATAACTGGCGTGGACGCCGGTGTAGTCCGCGATATCGTAACCATCGTCGCGCAGCGGCGACGGAAAAAAAGGCAGCAGCCAGATGCAGGTGACGCCCAACCGCTGCAGGTAGTCCAGCTTTTGGGTCAAGCCCTTGAAGTCGCCGGAGCCATCCTGGTTGCTGTCGAAGAAGGCTTTGACGTGGGTCTCGTAGACTATGGCGTCCTTGTACCACAAGCGGTCTTTGGCGCTTCCGGCCTTGGGCGCTTTCGGCATTCAGCGATCAGCTTTCAGCTTTCAGCATATAGCTTTCAGCACTCAGCTTTCAGCATTCAGCCGTCAGCTAAACCAGCAACCCCGGCGTGAACGCCAGGTTGAAGCTGATAGCTGACGGCTGACCGCTGAAAGCTTTTCATCGCTTCCCGTTCAGCCATGCCAGGAACACGCCCACCTGCCCGGGGTCCCCCACGTGGTACCGAGCCGCGGTGTCCTGCTCGGCATCGCCCACGCGAATTGTGATTTCGCCCGGCAACTGGACAAATGCGTCTTCGTCGGTGCGATCGTCTCCGATATAAATGGACGCTGCACCGGGCCCGGCGAGGCGCGCGTTGATCCAGCAAACGGCCGCGCCCTTGTGCCATTTCGTACGCGGCACGATCTCAAAAACCTTTTTGCCCGCGTTCAGTTGGAAGACGGCGGAACAGTGTGCCAGTGCGGCATGCACGATGTTGGCGACGGCCCGTTCCTCGCGCGCGGCCGCCTGGCGGTAGTGAACGCTGGCCGTGAGCGCCTTATCTTCCACCCAGGCGCCCCGAATGTGACGGAGCGAACCATTCAGGCCGTCCACCAGCCGCTTCAACAACTCCCGCTTGGCCAGGGCGGACGGTTCCACGAAATTCAAGCCCCGGCCGCTGATCTCCAGACCATGGTTCCCCGCGTAAACCACGTTCGGAATTCCGACGCGCTGCTGCAGATCGTCCACCGCACGGCCGCTGATAAAGGCCAGCAGCGTGTCATCGCGCCCCGCCAGGGACTCCAGTACCGCTTTCATCCCGGGTTCAAGCTGCGCATCGCCGGCGTTGGCGACGATGGGCGTCACGGTGCCATCGAAATCCAGAAACAGCGAGAGGCGGCCGGCATCGCGCACCTGCTCCCAAACTTCAGCGAGCCCGTCCGGCAACAAGGGTCGAGACATCGGCTTGTGTATTGGAAGGGAACTCGAACCTCAGCAGCGCCGAGATAATCTTTCCGGCCCAGCGATAGATATTGTTCTCCTCCACCGCGGCGCGCATTCTCTGCATGCGCCTCCTGCGCTCCTCTTCCGGCATTTCGAGGGCCTGCCGGATAGCCTCGGCGATGTCGGCCTCGCTGAAGGGGTTCACCAGGATGGCGTCGGTAAGCTCGCGGGATGCGCCGGCGAATTCACTGAGGATGAGCGCCCCGTCGCCATCCACCCGGCTGGCGACATATTCCTTCGAAACCAGGTTCATACCGTCGTGCAGCGACGTGACCAGGCAGAAATCGGCCAGGCGGTGCAGCGCCACCAACCGGGCATGCGGCACCATCTCCTTGATGAGTATGATGGGCCGCCAACCCTCGCTGGCCCAGGTGAGGTTGATCTCTTCGGCCAGGCTTTCGATCTCCTCTTCCAGCGCCTTGTATTTCTCGATGCGGCTGCGGCTGGGCACGCCGATCTGCACGAAGACCAGTTGCTCCCGGTATTCGGGGTTCTTGGCCAAAAACCGGTCGATGGCGCGGAAGCGCTCGCAGATGCCTTTGGTATAGTCGATGCGGTCAATGCCCACCCCTACCATTTCGTGGCGCAAGCCCAATTGCCTGCGCCAGCGCGCCATCTCCTTGGTTGTCTTTGAACTCTCCGCCAGCGCGCTATGGCTCTCGAAGTCCAGGCTGATGGGAAACGGCCGAACCGACGTGGACTTGCCAAGGCGTTTGATCTCGAACCGCTCGCGGTCGACCTTGGCTTCGAGCGTTTCATCCACGGTGTCCAGAAAATTCTGGCAGTGGTAGCGCAGGTGGAAGCCCAGCAGATCGTTGCCCAGCATGCCCTCCAGCAGCTCCTCCTTCCACGGAAAACCGCGGAAGACTTCCGGATTGGGCCAGGGGATGTGCCAGAACTGGGCCACAATCAGGTTCGGGTTGCGCTGTTTCAGCATGGCTGGGAGCAGGGCAAAGTGATAATCCTGAATGAAGACGATGGTGGGCGCGTCGCCGGCCTCCTCCAGCACGGCGTCGGCGAACCGTTCGTTCACCTCGCGGTATGACTCCCAGTCTTCAGGCAGGAACGATGGGCGCGTGAAGACCACATGGCACAGCGGCCACAGCCCCTGATTGGAGAGCCCGTAGTAGTGGCCGTCTTCCTGCTCTTTGTTCAGCCAGACGCGGCGCAGGGTGTAACTGGGGTCGTCCGGTGGAACCATCACATGGTCGTTGAGGTCCACCACGCTGCGGTCGGCATTGCCGCTGCCGTGTGCGATCCACACGCCGCCACAAGCGCGCAAAATCGGGTCAAGAGCTACCGTCAATCCGCTAGCGGGTTGTTCGCACTCCACCTCGCCATCCACGAACCGATGGATGTACGGCTCACGATGAGATACCAGAATGAATCGGTAATCCCGCAGTCTGGTGTGGATCAACTCCAGCAGGTTCGCGCGTGTCCACATAGAGGGCCTCTCTGCCAGGACTAGGCACGGGCACGGCCACTCTGTATCTCGTGCGTTTTGTGCGAACTGAGCGTTTCTTGTGCCGTTGCGGTCGGTAAACGTCGGTAAAGTTTTTACCCAAAGAACACTTTTTGCAGTCACTTGGCGGTTTCGAGTACCATGACCGAAGCAATCTGGCCGGGCGCCGTGGCGGGCAACGATACCGTCACTTTGTCGCCGTGATCCACTCCCCGATGCCGGCGATGGGCTGCCCCTTCCACTCCCTGGCCAGGATGCATTAAAGCCCCAGTGGATGAAGAGGTCCGAACTTGGCCTCGCTAAACCACTTCACCTTGGCGTCTTGTTGTGGCGTCTGCGCCCCGGCGGGCGCGGAGGCGAATACTTGGGCTAGGGACATGTCATCGGCTCTGATCGAGATTGGTACGCTGATCGCTCGCGACGCGGCTGTGCACGGCGGTCGGCCGCTCATCGCCGGCACTGGTGTTTCGGTCCGTGTCATCGCTGTCGATAGTAACAGCGGCCTCTCTCCCGAGGAGATAGCTGCAGACACGCCGGACCTCTCGCTCGCGCAGGTGTTCGCGGCCCTAGCTTATTACCACGCCAACAAAGCGGAGATCGACCTGGATATCGACGCCGAGGCTCGGGCCTATGAGATCGGCTCCGCGTCTTCTAGTAGCCGGCCGCTACCAGGGTGATAACGCTTTATCTCGATGAGGATATGTCTCGGCACCAGTTGATTTGGGCACTGCGAGCCCGGGGCTTCGACGTGTTGACCGTCGTTTGAGGCGGGGATGAATGCCCAGAGTGACGATGCTCAACTGAGCTTTGCAGCAAGTCAGGGCCGCCTGCTTCTACGGCGAACGCGCGCGACTTCGCACAACTCCATCGGGTTTGGTTGTGCCAGGGCAGGACGCATTCTGGCATTATGCTGATTCCCCAGCAGCGGTATTCGACCGGTGAGATTGTCCTTGTTTCGGCAACGGGCGTTATGTTTTAAGGCCTATGGTGCGGACCCAGGCACCGGCGCGCAGGCCTGGAGGCCCGCGCTACCTGGTTTCGAGAACCATCACCGAAGCGATCTGACCGGGCGCGGTGGCGGGCAACGATACCGTCACTTTGTCGCCGCTCTGGCTCATCTTCAACTGAGCGTGCCTGGCATCGGCCAGCAGGTAGGCCCGGTTGACCTTGCCCTTCACGTTCGAGAGCTCGAAGGCCCCCGCGGGCCACTTGAAAAAGTGGATATAGAGCTTGCCGGGCTTGGTGGTGCAGCGCCAGTCGGTGGCCTGGGTAAAAGCCGGCCTGCCGTTCTTGTCCTGGCGGCTGGGGTCGGGCGTGCCCAATTCGCTTCCGAACGGCGTCGGCCCGGCGCCGTAAATGGCCTCGCCGTTCACCTTGAGCCAGCGGCCCACCGTGCGCAGGTTGTCCTGGCTGGCTTGCGGAATCAGGCCTTCGGACGTAGGCCCGACGTTGAGCAGGTAATTGCCGCCTTTGCTGACGATGTCCACCAGCTTGAACGTCAGATCCTCGGGCGTCTTCCAATCGGTATCGTCTTTCTTAAAGCCCCAGGTCTTGTTGAGCGTCGCCGGCACTTCCCAATCGCCTGGCACTACGGCGTCCGGAATCCGGTTATCGCCCATCGAGACGTAGTCGCCGGCCTCGCCAAGGCGGCCGTCGATCAGAGTCGAGGGCTGCAGGTTGTGGACGATGTCGATGAACCGCTTGGCGCGATCGCCGGTGTTCATCATGCGCGGGGTGTCAAACCAGATCAGGCACACCGGTCCGTACCCGGTGAGCAGTTCCTTCACCTGCGGCTCGGCCTTACCGCGGAGGTACTCGTCAAAATCCTTCTTGTCGTCGGCGCCGAAATCCCACGTGTTGCCGGCGCCGTTTTTCTCGTGCCAGTCCTGCGCCTGCGAATAGTAGAAGCCGAACTTGATGCCGTGCCGCGCGCAGGCTGCCGAAAGTTCCTTCAGCGGGTCGCGATGGAACGGCGTGGCGTCGAAGATGTTGTACTTGCTTACCGCGGACTGGTACATGGCAAAGCCGTCGTGGTGCTTGCTGGTGATCACGATGTACTTCTGCCCGGCATCCTCGGCCATTTTGACCCACTCCTCGGCGTTGAACTTCACTGGATTGAACTGTTTGGCCAGTTGTTCGTATTCGCCCACGGGGATCTTGGCGCGATTCATGATCCACTCCCCGATGCCTGGAACGGGCTGCCCTTTCCACTCCCCGGCCGGAATGCAGTAGAGCCCCCAGTGGATGAAGAGGCCGAACTTGGCTTCGCGAAACCACTTCATCTTGGCGTCTTGTTGTGGCGTCTGCGCCACCGCCGCGGGCGTCCACAGGCAGGAAGCCGCCAATGGCGCCAAAGCCGTTAGCGATAAAAATTGGCCAAATCTCCGCTTCATGGGCGAAACTCCTCTTCCGTTCTCTATTCACGCACAAACCGGGGCGGAATTCAAATGGGGATAGCTGACCGCTGATCGCTTTCTCCCGGTTAACCCCCCGATGATAACCTTCGTCTACTTGTTGGTTGCAAAAGGAGGGGGTAGCTTTAATTGAAGACACGACGTTAATTGAGGACACGACGATGCGCCTGCTCCAAGCTGTTGCTGCCAGGAAGTCCGATCTGCTGCTGTTGATGGGCTTTGCGGTGCTCGCTTCGTCAGTGCTGATGCGCCCCTAGGCGCGGCCGGCACGGAATCGTATACCTTAGGCAATCGTTTCAGAAATACGCCGACGTATCGGGAAACCGCTTGCTAACGCGCGCGGCTCCGATCAGAGCCGCGACCGTTAGGGAGCGTTTCGTCGAAATACGCGACTGTAATTATGAAACGGTGTACTTAGGCAATCCACCAAGGTATACTTGTCTTCCGGCCGATTTCGATCCACTCTGAAGAGTGCACAACGGCTCCGTAATCGGTCTATTCCTCCTCGTAGTCTCCAGCCTCGGCCTACTCATCAAGTGGGAATACCGCCGCGCGCAGCGGAGTTCGCCTCCCCTGTCAAAGGCCCTTCGGTTTCGTGTGGAACACCGCGATGAGCCGGGGAACAGCTACGCGGCGCCGCCCGAACGCACTACCCGAGCCTTTCAATTCCGGACTGGGCGCCGCTAGGCGGTTCGGCAGACCTTCCCGTTCGTGGTTTGCTTGAGTCTCAGCTCCCCCGGGCATCCCAACGGCTTTTTCCGATGCCGGCGCACTCGGCGGCGGTGGATCAGGGGTGCGCGACCCGAGCCGCGAATCGTTTTGAAGTCCCCCTGTCCTCGGTCCCCCTGTCCCACTGTCCCCCTGTCCCGCTCCGGCGGCCCCCCCTTCCACCACCGTTTGCTCGTGATGGCTTCGCAAATCACGCCAATTCAACCACTCCCATACGGTCGCCGCCTCGGCCAGTCGTCACAGTCCTACGTCGTGCCGCGGCGTACCAGCCCACGGTTGGGCGGGCTGGCCGGACAAGTTACACTGGTCTAGATCTAATCTTGGAGGATGATTTGGATGCACACTAGACTGGTGTTGCCTCTATTGGCGGCGGCCATGGCGTCCGGCCAGACGATAACCACCTTTGCGGGAAATGGAACGGCCGGATTTTCGGGGGACGGACAACAAGCCGCACAGGCGATGATCAATCGCGTAGTGGGGCTGGTGGCGGACGCGGCGGGGAACATCTACCTGGCCGAGGAACTCAATAACCGGGTGCGCAAGGTGGACACCAATGGCGTGATCACGACATTCGCGGGCACCGGTACGGCCGGATTCAGCGGGGATAACGGGCCGGCGCTGCAGGCCCAGCTTAGCGGCCCGCTGGGACTGTGCGTGGCGCCTTCGGGCGATATTTACGTGACCGACCAGGGCAATAAGCGGGTGCGCAAAATCTCGCCGTCGGGAACGATTACTACGGTGGCGGGAAACGGATTCGGGGTGAGTGGCGGGGATGGCGGCCCGGCCACATCCGCGGGGATGGTGATTCCGATCCGCTGCGCCGTGGACCAGAACAGTAACCTGTTCATTGTGGACCAGGGCGCGCATGTCATCCGCAAAGTGAATGCCGACAACCTCATCAGCACCTATGCGGGCACCACGCAGGGTTTCTCAGGCGATGGCGGTTTGGCGACGCAGGCCGCAATGAACAACCCCACGGCGGCGGCGGTGGATGCCGCGGGTAACCTTTATGTGTCGGACCAGGTGAACCAGCGAATCCGGCGGATTGATGCGAGCACCCTGACGATTACGACGGTGGCGGGAACGGGCAGCGCGGGGTATTCGGGCGATGGGGGTTCAGCGATTTCGGCCAGCCTGAACTTCCCGGGAGGGGTTGTGGTGGATTCGTCCGGCGAGCTGTTTATCGTCGACTCAACGAATAACCGGGTCCGCAAAGTGAGCGGAGGGATCATTTCCCTGGTGGCGGGTACGGGGACGCCGGGTTTTGCGGGCGATCGCGGCCCGGCTCTGCAGGCGCAGTTCAACAATCCGTTTGCTATTACCCTGGACAAGGCGGGCAACCTGTATGTGGGCGACATCGCCAACAACCGGGTGCGGATAATTTCGGGAGCGGTGGGCGGGATTGGGCCTTCGATCACCAGCGCGGGGGTTACGAACGCGGCAAGTTTCCAGACGGGAATCGCGCTGGGCGGGATTGTCACCATCTTCGGTTCGAACCTGGGAGCCAAAGCGGGACAGATCGTGACCGCACCCGGAGCGCCCTGGCCGGTGCAGGTTGGGGGCACCAGCGTGACCATGGACGGCACTCCGGCGCCGGTGTACCGGGTGCTGAACCTGAACGGGCAGGAACAACTCAGCGTGCAGGCCCCGTGGTCGCTTTCGGGAAAGAATGCGGTGGCGGTGAGCGTGACCACGGCAACGGGCACGGCGCCCGCGGTGACGGTTCCCGTGCTGGGCGCGCAGCCGGGGATTTTTATTCTGGACGGGGCTTCGAGCGGCGCGACGCATGCGGACGGCAGTATCGCGGGAGCGTCGAACCCCGCATCACGCAACGAAGTGGTCGTGCTATACCTGACCGGCATGGGGCCGGTAGTGAACGAGCCGGCGAACGGGGCCAGCGCCTCGCTGACTCCGCCCTTGTCGCCCACACTCGTCACTCCGCAGGTGACGATGGGCGGGTTCAACGCGGTGGTGGGTTTTTCCGGCCTGACCCCGGGCTTCATCGGGCTGTACCAGATCAACGTGACGGTGCCGGCGGCGTTGGCACCGGGACTGGTGGATCTTACGGTGCAGGCCAACGGATTGACCAGCAACACAGCCAAGATTGCGATCCGGTAAGGAGGGCCAGGAGCCTCCAAGGACGCCCTGCCCTCACCGGCGGCCCTGACTCGTGGCAACCTCTCGTGGCGCTCTCACTCGTATCTGAGGGCTTCCAGCGGATCGACATTCACCGCGCGGCGAGCCGGTACCCAACAGGCCAACAGCGCCACACCGGCGAATAATAGTCCGACACCGATCAAGGTGGCTGGGTCGTTTGGTTCGACTTCAAAAAGGAACGACTTGAGGACGCGCGACAAAACCAGGGCGGCGGCAATGCCGGAAATCACGCCGCCTGCGATCAACCGGAACCCCTCCGCGTAGACCAGGTTCCGAATGTCGCGCTGCCCGGCGCCGACGGCGGCGCGAATGGCGATTTCGCGCCGCCGGGAAGCCACCGAGAGCGCCAGCACGCCATAGATACCGACCAGGGTCAGCACCGAGCCCACCACCGAAAACCCGGCCAATAGCTGCATCGCAAAGGTGCGGGACGCCAGCGAATCGCTCCGAATCTGTTCCAGCGTCTTCACGTTTTCGATGGCGACGGTCGGATCGACCGATCGCAGTTCGCGTTGCACGGCGGCCAGGATAGACCGCGGGTCGGCGGCCGTCCGGATAACCAGATGCTTGGAAAACGCCGACGCCTGCCACAGTGAAAGATAAATCTCCGGCTCCGCCGCCTGCGCCAGATCGTCAGTGCGGCCATTGGCCACCACGCCGATGATCTCGGTGGATGGCCGCTGCCGCCCGCTCAGCCAGAGCTTCTTCCCGATCGGGTTAGCCTTGGGATAGTAACGGTCCGCCAGCGCCTGGTTGACGACCGCTACATTGGGCGCCTTGCGGGTATCGGTGGAACGGAAGTCCCGTCCATCTACCAGCGCCAGCCCCAGCAGCTTGAAGTAACCCGGCGTGGCTGACCGCAGCGGCATCGAGATCCGGTCGCTCGCCTTGCTGGCGGCGGGCTGCCCTTCGATCTCGACCGTTGCGGGCCAGTTGTTCCCGGTCAGCGGCACGCCCCACGCGAAAGCCGCCTGTTGTACGCCCGGAAGCGCCGATATCCGCTCCAAAGCCCTATTATGATATTCGGACCAGTCCCCCTGCACCGCGGTTACGCTCATGGTCAAGATGCGTCCGGTGTTGTAACCCGATTGCACTTTGGACAGGTTCATCATGGTGCGAATCAGCAGGCCGGCGCCCACCAGCAGCGCCAGGGTCAGGGCCGTCTGCGCCATCGTTACCGCGCGCAGAAGCCGGCGTTCCCCAAGTCCCGCACTGCTTTTCGGCCCGGCGCTCTTGAGCACCTGCATCGGGTCTAGCCGGGAGGCGCGCAGGGCAGGAAAGAGCCCGGCCAGAAGCGCGGCAAAAACCGCCGAGCCGAGACCACAGGCCAGCACCGGCCAGCCGGTCGTGGCAGCATCCAGGCGGGGGATGGCGTGTCCGCCAATCAGCTTCAACAGCTTGACCAGGCTAAACGCCAGGCCCACGCCAAGCGCCCCGCCCAAAAGGGCCAGCAGGAGACTCTCCGCGGACACCTGCCGGAAAAGCGCCACCCGGCCGATCCCCAAGGCGCTGCGCACGGCGTACTCCTGCTGCCGCTGGAGCCCGCGCACCAGCAGCAGGGCCGCGGCATTCCCGCACGCGATCAAGAGTACCAGCGCCGCCGCGCCTAGCAAGGGCAGCAGGATGCGGCGGCCATCGCGATTCAATTCGGCACCCAGCGATTGCACCTGAGGTGCGATCCCATCGAAATCGTGGTCGGCTTGCGCCTGCCTTGCGGTAATAATCGTGAGTTCACCCTGCGCTTGATGGAGCGAGGTCGCGTCGCGCAACCGCCCCACCACGTCCCAGTCCCGCTGCTTCAGCCGAGCCGCGTTCGGGGTAACGGGAATCCAATAATCCACCAGTGCGTTCACGTTGTAATTAGGCTCTTGCGCCGCCGTCGGCGATGGAAGAAAACGGGCGCCCGGCGGCATCACACCGATCACCGTTGGATTCGTGTCCCTGCGGCTGATGCGGATCGTCTTGCCGACAATGTGCGGATCGCCATTGAACTTCCGTTGCCAGAGGTCATACCCCAGAATGATGACCGGCGCGGTCGTGGCCGCGGTTTCGGACTCGACGAACGTGCGGCCCAGCACCGGTTGCAGCCCGGTCACACGGAAATAGTCTCTGGTGACCAGCATTCCTCGAGGGATTCGCTGCCGTCGGAGCGGATGAGAAAGCCGAATGACCAGGCGTACGCGGCGATCGCCTCAAATGACTTCGCACCCTTTTGCCATTCCATCCACTGCGCTGCGGGCCACGCCTGCGGGCCTGCCAACTGCCGGCCGTCGGTGCGAGCGGTGTGAATCAGCACGAGTTGTTGCGGTTGCCGATAGGGCGGCGGCGTCAACAGGACGCTTTGAATCAGACTGAAAACCGCCGACGTGGCGCCAATACCCAGCGCCAATGTGAGCACCGCAATCAAGCTGAAGCCGGGTTGCTTCAAGAGCATTCGCACGGCAAAACGCAAGTCTTGAATCATTCGCTCCTCTTCCGGTTACATCTCTCCCGACTTGGACGGATGAAGCGCAGGGCTGGTTAGGACACCGTTTCAGAAGTTCGCCAACGTATCAGAAACCGCTTGCTAACGCGCGCGGCTCCGATTAACGCGCGCGGCTCCGATCAGAGCCGCGACGGTCACGGAGCGGCTGTCCCGAAATACGAGACCGTATTATTGAAACGGTGTACTAAGCGTGCAATGTTGCCGACCGTGTATGCCGCCGGGTCCGCGAAGGCAGTCTTGTCGAGGTGGAACCGGCGTCGTGTTACTTCTGAACCGTGAGGAGCGTGGACGCTGAACTGGCAGTGCCCGCCTGAACGACGACTGGCAGGTCGCCATTCGCCGCGCTGGAGGGAACCTGAACGTTGATCTGGTACACACCCGCGGTACCTGGGACCACTCCGGCGAAAGCCACCGTCGCGGCTGTGCCGCCGATGGTAACCTGCGGCAGCGTGGCGAGGCTGGTTGCCGTTGCCGGCACCAGGCCTGGAATCAGAGCGGGACTCGTCGGTCCCAAGCCGGTGCCGTACACAACGATCGTTTCTCCCGGCGCAGCCGGAGTCGTTTTGGTGAGAAGGCTGCCATTCAGATGAGAGCACAGCACGCTCTTGCCGTCCACCGTAAACAACTGGGGCGCGCTCGCCGCAACTGTAATCGTCGTGGCGGCACTTGATCCCGCCGGATTTTTGACCTGCACCGTAGTCGCGCCGGCGCCGGCATTGCTCGGCAGCAGAAAATTGACCTGGGTCGGACTGACATACCCCACGTAGGCCACCCGCGGGGTGCTGTTCACGTTCAGCAGCACGCTCACCCCGTCCAAGGAAAACGGCAACCCCGAATTCTGGAAGTCGCTGTCCGCCCATGCGCGCGTGGTAGCGCTCAGGTTCGAGCCGAAAATCGTCACCCAGGAATCGGGCGCCATAGCGCCCACCACGGATGTCGCGGCACTGACGATGTTACCCGCCGTGACCACGGGCGCCGCCGGAATGGCCGGGGCCAACTGCACACTTGAGGTATAGATCTGATCCCCCGTGGGGGCGCCGTTTCCATTGGCCGCATTCCCGGCGACGTAGAGCGTTACGGGGCCGGCATTGGTCGCGGGCGGCGTCCAATCGAACTGGAACGTGGCGCCCCCAGGAGTGCCGTTGCGCGTGCCGGCTGAGGTGTGCGTGATGAAGGAAACTCCGGATGCGCAAGGCTTGGGCGCACTGTCTTCGCAGATCACTTGCGTCATGTTGTCAATGGGAGTGAAATCGCCGGCCTGGCCGTTCTGGAGATCGCTGTTCAATCGCGCCGTCAATTCGAAGCCCCATCGCTGTTGTGCGGGGTCGGCGACCTGGACGGCCACCCGCTGTTTGACACCGGGAATGTAGAACGCTCCGCTTTGCAGAACGATCTTGACGCTTCCCGGGCCCGAGTTGAGCGCGTTGGTGGTATGGCACTGCGTGCAGGCCTTAGGGTTATCTCCGGGACCGGCGGTGACGCGCGGCGCGGGACCGTAGCTATGTCCAAATGTGACGATCGGCGAAATGCCTGCTAAGATCGCAAGAACCAGAACGAGACGCCGCGCTCCGTTGCGGCGGTGACAAGACACAGCGGTGCCATAGGTCAACACATTCATAAAATTGAAATCCCCTTTAGACAAACTGATTTTCGAGCCTGCGCGACGAGGGCCCGGTGCGGGTGGCCCGTGAAGCCATAACTCTATAGCAAGAACTCTAAGACATCCGCCAAATGACGTCAAGATCTTTTTTTGCCGCTAGTCGCTTCTTGGCTTCAAATCATAGATAAAAAGGAAATTATTTGCGGGACATGCGGCCATTTGGGCAGACCGATGCAACAGATGTGAGTCTTGACCGGCAGGCGGCAGCGTGCCACCGTAAGTCTTGAGGGCGGCGGCAGCGTGCCACCCCTGCGCGAGCGCCGCGGCCTGATCTCTTTGAGACTCCGCGCAAGACCCGGTGCCCCAAAAGGAGCCGGACGCGTGCGTACGGCAAAGGAGCCCCGCAAGGAAGAGTACGGCGCGGAGATCCTACCGAGTCTTTGCCGACTGAAGTTAGAAGAGCTTGCGGATTGACAATTTTCGCGATCGATTGCAGCTTCCTGGATCTGACTCCGCTGAAGGCGTTTTCGGTGTCACTGGCGGAGGAGCCAAAGGATCTGATTGCAACCGCCGGCTCCGTAATAAACTACGCTTAGGCACAAGGCTGCGACATGGGTGAAGACGGTCGAACCGGGTTGGTGGCGCGGGCATTTCGGCTGGTGAGGGCGCAGGATTTCGTCTGGCTCCTGCTGTTCGCGGTGTTGGCGGCAACCAGCGAGTCCCTGGACCCGCCCGCCATGTTGCCTCTGGCTGCGCTGGCGTTGGTGCAGGTGCTGGAACCCAAGATCCCCGCTTTGGCGTCCACCCGCGGCCGGATCGCCTGGATTGTTTTGAAACTGGCGCTGGGATACCTGGTGATCGGCTATACCGGCGCCATCGAGAGTCACTTCTGGCTGGTGCTGCTTTTGCCGGTGGTCACCGCGGCGGCCACGTTCGGCGTACTGGGTACTCTCATCTTTTCGATTGCAGCCAGTGGCGCCTACCTGTCTTTTCTGTTGTACCTTAGACCGGAGGAGACCATCGAAGGGCAGGACGTGGTTGAGTTGGTGGCGCGCGTCGCCTTCCTGGCCATGGCCGGGAACCTGGTCAATGCGCTGGCCGAAGATCTGCGCATCCAATCGCAGCAGCACCGGCGCGCAGCCCAACAACTGGCTGAGGCCAACGCTCATATCCAGCAGGCCGAGGAGGCTGTCCGGCGCTCGGACCGGCTGGCGGCTCTGGGGCAACTCACGGCGGGGCTGGCGCACGAACTGCGCAATCCGCTGGGCACCATCAAGGCGTCGGCCGAAATGCTGAACCGCCAGTTGAGCGCCGAGAACGATGTGGCGCGCGAAATGGCCGGGTTCATTTCCTCGGAAGTGGACCGCACCAATTCACTGGTCACGCGCTTTTTGCATTTCGCGCGGCCGCTCCAGGTGCGGTTGGAAAAGGCGGACCTCCACCAGATGCTGGACCGCGCCATTGCCGAGGCGGAGCGCGAGGCGCCGGAAATCGCCATCTACCGGAACTATGCGCCGGAGATTCCGCCGTTTCCTTTCGACGCCGAACTGATGGAGCGGGTTGTCTACAACCTGGTGCTCAACGCGGCGCAGGCCACGGCGCCGGGGGGCGCGGTGACGGTGAAGACGCGGGCGGCCGATGAAATGGCCGAGATCGCGGTAATCGACCGTGGCGTGGGAATCGACCCGAAACAGCGCGACAGCATCTTCAACCCGTTCTTCACCACCAAGCCGGCCGGTGTGGGGCTGGGCCTGGCCATCGTTTCCAAGGTCGTGGACGAACACGGAGGTAAGATAGCAGTAGAGAGCGAGCCTGGAAAGGGCAGCATCTTTCGCGTGATTCTACCCATGGAACGGCCCCGCTCCGAAACCCCAGCTTGAAATCCGGCATGAAAACCGGTATGAGAACCGGCATGAGAAAAGAGGCTCTTCTTGAAGAAGCGCATTCTGGTAGTCGAAGACGAAGAGAAGCTGCGGCGTGTCATTGAACTGCAACTGGTGTCGTCGGGCTTCGAGGTGGACAAGGCCGGAACGGCGGAAGACGGCCTCAAGATCGTGGACCGCGCCGACATGGTGCTGACCGATCTGAAGCTGCCCGGAATCGACGGGCTGCAGTTTCTGGGGCTGATCCGGCGCCAGAATTCGCACGTGCCGGTGGTGGTGATGACGGCCTTCGGCAGCATCGAAACCGCGGTGGAGTCGATGAAGGCCGGCGCCACCGATTTCCTGTTGAAGCCATTCTCGCTGGATCACCTGATGCAAGTGGTCAACAAGGCGCTGGAAGTGCGGGCGCTGCGCGACGAAAACCGCCAGCTCAAGGAGGAACTGGGGCGGCGTTACGAGTTCGACAACATCATCGGCCGCAGCGGTTCCATGCAGGAGATTTTCGCCACCATTGAGCGCGTGGGGCCCACGCGCGCCACGGTGCTGCTGGCCGGGGAAAGCGGTGTGGGCAAGGACTTGATCGCGCGCGCCATCCACTTCCACTCGCCGCGCCGCGACCGGCCGCTGGTCAAGATCAACTGCAGCGCGATACCGGAAAACCTGATGGAAAGCGAGCTGTTCGGCTACGAGAAAGGCGCCTTCACCGGCGCCAACACAACCAAGCCGGGCAAATTCGAGCAGGCCGACACGGGCACGGTCTTCCTGGACGAGATTGGCGATGTGCCGGGCGCCATTCAGGTGAAACTGCTGCGCATTCTGCAGGAGCGGGAGTTCGAGCGTCTGGGCAGCAATGTGACCCGCCACATCGACGTGCGCGTGATCGCGGCCACTAACCAGGATCTGCGCGCCGCGCTGGAACAGGGCACCTTCCGCGAGGACCTCTATTACCGCCTCAACGTGGTGCCGCTCAACATTCCGCCGCTGCGCGAGCGCAAGCAGGACATTCCGTTTCTGGCCAACCATTTCGTGAAGAAGCTGGCGCCGGAGACCGGCTGCCGGGTGGAATCGATCACCGATGCGGCCATGGAAAAACTCATGGGCTACCATTGGCCCGGCAACGTGCGCGAACTGGAGAACGTGGTTGAGCGCAGCCTGGTGATGGCCACCGGGACGCAGCTGGATGCCGCGGACATCAAGCTGGAGAGCGCGCCCCGCCCGCGCCCGCAGAGCGGCGACACGCATTTCCTGCCGGAGGGGCTCAGCCTGGACCAGTATGAGCAGGAGATCATCCGCGAAGCCCTGCGGCGCGCCGACGGGAACAAGAGCCAGGCCGCGCGCCTGCTGGGGCTGACCAGGAACGCGCTGCGCTACCGGTTGACGCAGATGGGGATGGAAGGGTAGAACGTAGGACAGGCCATCGTTCTCCGTGGCCTGTAAGGTCTACTTGCGATTCGGCGTGATTCGGCGCACGATCGCCCGAGCCGCTTGGGCAAGCGCCGGATCGTCAAGCTTCAAGGGTGTTACGTCCTTCAGTCTGAGGCGCTCCAGGTTCCACAGGGCAAGACTGGCCCATTCCGGGTCATAGTAGGACCACCAACGCACGCCGATCCAAGTACCTTGGCTGTGGATACGCCGGGCCCAGGAGCGGCTGCGGGCGTAGTCGCGGCTTACGACATCCGACGGGCGGAGACCGAGCGCCAACAGTTGCCGCGGGTCGTCCAGATCGCAAACCCGGGAATCGTCCGGCAGATGGTAACGCGCTATCGCCCGCACGCTGCCAGGGAGGCTCGGGCTGCCTTGCAGGATCGATGGTGTCCACTCGGGAAAGCGGCCGAAGGCTTCGGCAAGCGCCCCTGCCGCGGCATCGCTGACGTAGAGGACTGCGTAGATGCTGGGATTGTCAACTCTGCCCCCGCCTTGCGGTGGAACATACATCGCGCCTCCGGGAGCTTTGTTGGCGGCGCTTGCCAGATAGGGGAAAACGCGAAACAGGTCCGGCACGGAGGTGAAGCAAAAGACGCCGGCTAAGCCAAGACGCCTTGCGAAATGCCGTCAATGGCCCGGATCACCGGCGCCGCGCCTTCCATCGCCAGAACGTCAATTGGCCGCGCGCCCCCGAGCAGCGGCTCAGAGCCAACCAGCCACATCGCAGCCGCTTCAATTGGATAGACGCGCACGATGCGCGTGAGGACGTCATGCAGATCCACGATCCGCCGGCCCATTTCGCCGCTGACAGCTTCCTTCCCGCTAGTCCAGCGGGAAACCTGCGCTTTGTCGGCGCCGAGCAATCGGGCGGCGGCGTTGGTTCCAAGCGCCGTGACCACGCGGGCCAGAAGGGGCCCTACATCAACCAACTCTTCGGCGGACGGACGGAGGGCTACGTTCTTGGCCGCCGGCTGCCAGGTGCGAGGTATGTATTGTATTGAACCCATGGCTGAAGCATAGCTCAACAGATACGGTTGAGTCAAGCGGCAACAACCGGCCAACCGGTCACCGGCATCCGAGTGAAGCGAGCATCCGGCATCCGCCTTCAATACCCCTGTTTCTTATTCACCACATTGCGCAGCGGCTCGCCGGTACGAAACCGTTCAAACTGTTCCAGAAAGAACCGCATCGCCTGCTCCTGCCAATCGGCGGTGTGGTCGGCACAGTGCGGCGAGAGCAGCACGTTCTCCAACCGGTAGAACGGATGGCCTTCGGGTAGCGGCTCCTTATCGAAAACATCCAGGCCGGCGCCTTTGATGCGGCCTTCGGTAAGCGCCCGCACCATGGCCGCTTCGTCGATCACCGGGCCGCGACCCACGTTGATCACCACCGCGTTCGGCTTCATGGCCGCGAATTCGGCTTCCCCGATCAGGCCCCTGGTATCGGGCGTCAACGGCGCTGCCACCACCACGTAATCGCACCGCGCGATCATCTCCAACCGGCCGTCCGGACTGTATATCTGGTCCACCAGCGGATCCACGTTGTACAAGGACGGCCCCTGCCGCCTTAGGGCCAGTATCCGCAGACCCATAGCCCGCAGCCGGGTGGCCGCCGCGCGCCCGATATCGCCGTAACCCACGATTCCCGCCGTCTGGCCGGTGACCTCCACCACGTCGAACGCCTCCCAGCGGCCCGCCATCTGGTTGCGCATCATGCGGCGGAAATCTTTGGCGAAATAGAGCACCGCCGCCAAGGCGAATTCGCCCAGCGACTGGCTGAAGACACCGCGCCCATTGGTCAGCGGCACCGGGCTTTCGATCAGTTCCGGAAAGAGCATACTGTCCAGACCCGCCGCCTTCGAATGCACCCAGCGTACGTTCGGGGACATGGCGAAAGCCTCTCGCAGCAACTGGCGCCCACCACCCCAGTTGAAAATCACATCGGCAGCGGGCGCCGCCCGTTCAAAGGCTTCCGCCGAATTCCCTACCGCCAGGCTGGTCTCGGAAGGCAATTCCTGGAGCATCGCCAGTTGAGGGTCCGTGGGGTTTGCCAGCACCAGTATTGTGTTATTGTCCATGAGGAGAAAGCTACCACATGTTCGACCTGTCACTGGAGATGCTTCGTGTCGTCGAAGATGCCGCCATCGCCTCCGCCCGCACCATGGGCAGGGGTGATGCCAACGCGTCCGACCACGCGGCCGTGGAGGCCATGCGCCGCTGCCTCGACACGCTGCCGATCGCAGGCACCATCGTGATCGGTGAAGGCGAGCGCGATGAAGCGCCTATGCTGTACATCGGCGAAAAGGTTGGAGCCGGCCATACCAACGGCGACCTCATGGCCGTGGATATTGCCGTGGACCCCCTGGAAGGCACCAACCTCTGCGCCACCGGCGGCGCCGGCTCCATTACCGTGCTGGCCGCGTCCGAACACGGCGGCCTGCTGCACGCACCCGATTGCTACATGGAAAAAATCGTGGTCGGCCCCGCCGCTAAGGGCGCCGTGGATCTGGATGCGCCCGTCAAACAGAATCTCAAAGCCATCGCGCGCCGCCTGCAACGCGGCGTGGACGACCTGGTGGTGGTGGTCCTGGACCGCCCCCGGCACCAGCAGCTGATCGCCGATATTCGCGAGGCCGGCGCGCGCATCCGCCTGATCTCCGATGGCGACCTCTCGGCCGGCATCGCCGCGGCTGTGGCCGGTACCGGCGTCCATGCCGTAATGGGCTCGGGCGGCGCGCCCGAAGGCGTGCTGACTGCCGCCGCGCTGCGCTGCCTCAACGGCGAGATCCTGGGCCGCCTGGTAGTCAGAGACGATGCCCAAAAGGAACGCATGCAAGAAATGGGCATCCAGGACGTGACGCGCGTTTACTCCACCCAGGAACTGGCCCCCGGCAAGAACCTGGTCTTCGCCGCCTGCGGCGTCACCGAGGGCGACCTGCTGCAGGGCGTCCGCTTCACCGGCGATGGCACCCACACCCAGGCCATCGTGATGACTTCCAACCCGGCGCGCGTGCGGTTTCTCAATACCACGCACCTGGAAAACAAGCCCGACGTCAAAGTGCGCTTCCCGTAGGCTTGCTTCCCCCTGTGCCAGTGCGTCACACTGGAAGAGCAACATGCCGGAATTCTGTACCTGCGGCGCGCAACTGCCGCCCGACGCTCTTTTCTGCCACAAGTGCGGAAAACCGCAGCGCGAGATCCTCGAAGCCGAACCCGCCCCGCCGCCGCCCCAGGTGACGGCCGCCGCCGCGCCGCCGTCGCCGCCACCGGCGGGGCTGCCCGTGAACTTTCAAAACCGCGTGGCGGTTCGCATCGCCTTCGTCGTAGCCGTCAGCGCCACCATCATGAGTTTCATCCCTTTTCTGAACTGGGCGGCTGCCGGCTTTTTTGCCGTATTCCTGTATCGCCGCCGGACTGGGTCGTTCCTCAATGTAGGCGCCGGTGTCCAGTTAGGGCTGATGACCGGGGTGCTCATGTGCGGGCTCTTTGCCATCGTATTCACGGCCCAGCAGCTGCCCGCGGCCCTCAACGGACACCTGGGAAGCCTGTTGCAGGAGCAACTGAAAAACCTGCCTTCGAAAGACCCGCTGGTGCAGCAGATGATGAGTTTCATCCAGAGCGGGCCGGGCCTGGCCGCAGTGCTGGTAGCGTCGCTGTTCATGATGTTTCTGATGATCATCGGCCTGAGCATGGCAGGCGGCGCACTGGGCGCCAAGATGGTGGGACGGAGCTGAACTAGCTTTCAGCGGTCAGCTTTCAGCTATCAGCTATCAGTTCCTTGGGCGGCCGCCTGCGCCTTAGCTGATGGCTGAGAGCTGACGGCTGATCGCTGTTTCTCCGACCTCTTCACCACCGCCACGCCCGCAAAAATAATCAGCATCGCCAACATCTCGCGCCTGCCGAATGGTTCGCGGTAGAACAGCCAGCCCAGCGTCACCGCCACCACCGCATTCACGTACGGATACACCGAAACGATGGCCACCGGTAGCCTGTCGATGGCGTACACGTACGCGCTATAGCCCACCAGCGAGCCGAATGTGATCAGGTACGCGAACGCCGTCACGCCGCGCACGCTCCAATGGACCGGGCCCTGCGGTATCGCCAGCACGAACGGCAGCAGCGCCAGACCGGCCGCCAGTTGCTGCACTCCGCCCGCCACCACCGGATGCGCCTTGCCCGCCTGGCGCTTTTGAAAGATCGATCCGAAGGACCATCCCGCCATTCCTAACTGCAGCAACAGAAACCCGTAGACCAGATGGTTATCGATGCCATGCACTCCCGCCTCCGGCGTGAACAACAGCGCCGCGCCGGCCAGGCCGATCGCCATGCCGCCAATGGTTGGCGCATGCAGCCCCTCCCCGCCCGGCAGCAGCGCTTCTACGCCGACCATCCAGAATGGCGAAATGGTGACGATGAGCCCGGCAATCCCGCTGGGGATCAAGGTTTCGGAATAGACCAGCGCTCCATTTCCCACTCCCAACACACCCAACCCACTGAAGCAGGCCGCGGCCAGTTCCCTGCCTCGCGGCAGATAGAGCCCGCGAGCCTTGGCAAACAGCAGCAGCACGGATCCCGAGATGATATAGCGCACGCTCACCAACATGAGCGGTGGAAAGGTTTCGAGCGACATGCGAATTCCCAGGTACGTCGTACCCCAGAAAATACACACCGCGACCAGTGCGAGGTAAGGCTTGAAAAGAGGATGCCGCGACAATACTTCAGCGTAACAAACGCGGCTTTGCGGGGCACGTTCGAAAACCCTGGCGGCTCCGGTAGTGGCGTGTCACTGCGGGCAGGCGGATTGCCAATCCGCCGCAGGTTGCTAACCAGGTTGCTAACCTGCCCCACAAAGTGTTCGTTGTTGTAGCATGATTCTGTGACACGATTGGTCCCACGGTTGCTTCTGGTTACGATTTCCGCGCTGCCGCCGCTCTGCGACGCGGCATCGGCGCCGAAAGTGACCTTCTACCAGGACATCGCACCCATCGTCTATCAGAACTGTTCGTCCTGCCACAGGCCCGGCGAGTCCGGTCCCTTTTCGTTACTTTCCTATGACGACGTAAAGCACCACGCCGCGCAAATCGCCGATGTCACCAGGCGGCGCTACATGCCGCCCTGGCTGCCCGAAACCGGCCACGGCGAATTCCTGGAAGCCCGCCGGCTCACCGATGCGCAGATTCGGGCGATTGAGGAGTGGGTCAAGCAAGGCACGCCGCCAGGCTCGTCATCGCACGCCCCGCAGCCTCCCAAGTTCACCTCCGAATGGCCGCTGGGCACTCCCGATCTGATTCTGCACATCCCCAAGCCTTATCAACTCGCTGCCGACGGGCCGGAGGTCTTCTGGAACTTCGTGGTCCCGGTGCCCATCGCCCGGCAGCGATGGGTGAAAGCCATGGAAGTGCGCCCCGGCAATCCGCGGGTATTCCACCACGCCAATGTGATTATCGACCGCTCGCAATCCGCCCGCCGCCTGGAACCCACGCCGGGGTTGGGCTTCCCGGGCATGGACCTCACATTCGAGGAAACCGCGTTCGACCCGGACAGCCACTTTCTCTCCTGGAAACCGGGCAGCAGTCCGGTAGTTGAACCCGACGGCATGGCTTGGCGCGCCGATCCAGGAATGGACCTGGTGCTCAACGTCCATCTCCGGCCATCCGGAAAACCGGAAACCATCGATCCCGTAATCGGCCTCTACTTTACGGACAAGCCGCAGACCAGGTTCGCCATGCTGGTCCAGTTGCAGCACGATGCCGCCATCGACATCCCGGCCGGTGAAAAAGACTTCCCGGTTTCCGACGACTTCCGCGCGCCGCTCGACCTGAACGTGCTCGCAGTCTACCCGCATGCCCATTACCTGGGTAAGTTGATGGAAGCCTACGCCACGCTGCCGGACGGGTCGAAGAAATGGTTGATCCGCATTCCGCAGTGGGACTTGAACTGGCAGGGCGTCTATCGATATAAGGAACCCGTTTTCCTGCCGCGCGGAAGCCTCATTTCCATGCGCTACCACTACGACAACTCGACGGAAAACGTGCGCAACCCCAACAATCCCCCGAAAGAGGTCAAGGGGGGCAACCAGGCTACCGATGAAATGAGCCACTTGTGGCTCCAGGTTCTTCCCGTTGGCGAGGGCGACCAGCGGGCTGTGCTGCAGGAAGCCATGTCCCGCCAGCGTTTGGAAAAGGACCCCACGGACTTTACGGCCAACTACAATATCGGCGACATGATGTTGAGCCGTGGCGATGCCGAGGGCTCGCTTCCCTACTTCTTCGCCGCCTGGAACGGGCAGCCCACCAATGTGGTGTTTGCCACCGAACTGGGGGTGGCGCTGTTCTCGGCTTCGAAGCCGGCGGAGGCGCGGAAACAACTGCTGCGCGCCCTTGAAATCGACCCCCACTACACCGACGCCCGCTTCAACCTGGCCTCTGTGGACGCTTCCAGCGGCCAGTGGGAAGCGGCAGCCGTGGAGTTCCAGCAGGTGCTTTCCGAACGGCCCGGCGACCCCAAAGCGCGCGAGCATCTGGGGAAAGTCCTGATCCTTTGGGCCGACGCCTTGGCGGATGCCGGCAATCTGGAACAGGCGGTGGTGCGCTACCGCGAAGCGCTGGCATACCAGCCTGACGATACCGCGCTCCACACAATTCTTGGCGTGGGCTTGCTGCGACTGGGCCAAGTGAACGCAGCGCGAGCCGAGTTGGAATCCGCCCTGCGCATCAACCCGAATTATCAGCCAGCCCGGCAAGCACTGGCAGTGATTCAAGGCAAATGAAGCCCACCGGATCGTGATGAATCCGGCAAAATTGGCTTGACTTTAACGCCTAAAGCCCATATAAATACTAATATCTTTGCGTTAGCTTCGTGTGTCTGTGTGTATGGCCGGGTACATTTCCGACCAATTGAGGAGGGGAAGTGGGTCTCAAATCGTTTGTTCCACATGCAGTGTTATTGTCTACCGCGCTTTGCGTGATTGCCGTTCGTCCCGCGACAGCGCAAGTGCTTTACGGCTCCGTGATCGGCACCATCACCGATCAGAGCGACTCCGTCGTCCCCGGTGCTACGGTGACTCTCACCGGTAAGGAAACCGGGCTCACCAAAGAAGCCACCAGCGATGTCAGCGGGCGCTACTCGTTGATCAACGTGTTGCCGGGCCACTACGATCTCAAAGTGGTCGCCAAGGGTTTCCGGACGCACCTGCAGACGGATACCGAC
>DATMNI010000347.1:0-30516 GCA_035570275.1 Candidatus Acidiferrales bacterium
ATCGGCAAACGGCTCCAGGAAGAAAAGTACCTCTGGTTCGAAGAGCCCTGCCCATGGGAAGAACTCAGCGAGACCAAGAAGGTGGCCGACGCGCTCGATATGAAGATTGCCTTCGGCGAGCAGGATTCCAGCCTCTGGCTCTTCCAGTGGATGATCGACAACAAGGCGATCGACGTGGTGCAGCCCGACCTGAACTATAACGGCGGCTTCACCCGCGCCCGGCGCGTGGCCCGCATGGCGCAGAAGGCCAACATGTGGATCTGCCCGCACAACACGCAGACCAGCGCGGCCTCGGTAAACATACTGCACTTTGCCGCCACCACGCCGAACGTCGGCCCCTACATGGAATACGTGTGGCGCGCGCCGCAAAAGAAGGAGCCGTGGTTCACGCCAAACTTTGAGATCAAGAACGGAGCCATCGCGCTTCCCACAGGGCCCGGTCTGGGCCTGGAATTCGACCCGGACTTCCTGAAGAAAGCCACGGTGGTCAAGCCGGCGTAGGCGGCGGTGCTGGATGGCCTTGGCGACCAGTCTCTTACCGGTGCCGCTTTCGCCGGTAGACACCATACGGCGAAATTTGCTTGTGATTGGGCCTCTGCCCGGGCTCCTGCTTGGGCTGCTGCTGTTGCTGATGGCTCCGGCGCGCCTCGCAGCCTGCAAGTGTGAGATGACCTTCTCCGCCTGCGCCGAAGCGGCTCAGACCGAGGTGGTCTTCATCGGCACGGTGGAATCGGTCGAGCCCAGCTTCCTGGATCATTGGAATCCGGCGCAACGTTCGTCGCTGGCCGCATTGAACGAGGAAACCACACGCCTGCGTGCCGACAAGTCCCCGGCAGGCGTGGTAAAGCTGAAAGACACCTACCTCAAAGTCTTTCCCGACCTCCCCGAAGATTACCGCAAGCAACTGGCGGCCGCCAATACAACCGACGACCTGGTTTCCGCCTTCTACTGGATTCTGGGCCACGGCAAGCGCGCCCGCGTAAAGGTGAAGACCGTCTACCGCGGCGATGACGATGACGAATACTTCACCATCTGGACGCCCTTCGGCGATTGTGGTTACGACTTTCAAAAGGGGGAGACCTACCTGATCTACGCGGATCAAGACGAGGAGACCGACATCATGGAAACAGGCGTCTGCAACCGTACGCGCCGGGTTTCCGACGCCGGCGAAGACCTGGCGTACCTGTTCTTCCTGCAACACGGCAAGCCACATTCGACGCGCCTGGAGGGTTTCGTCACCTCCAACCTGCTCTACCAGGCGGAGCACGACACCCAGCACTACACTGGAGCCATCAAGTCGCCCGTCTCAAGTGCCGTGCTGGAACTGCGCTCGGCCGAGGGTCCGCGTTACACGGAGTCGGACGCCGGCGGCCGCTTCGTCTTCGATGGCCTGGCGGCGGGTGTTTACAACGTTACGGTCTTCGCGCCAGGCTACCCGCGCGAGGTGCAAATTCTGGCCGGTCCGCGGCAAGTGCGCGTAGAAGCGAACGCCTGCGCCACGCAGATTTTCGTGGTGCCGTAACGCCAAACCCACACTGGCCTGAATGCCCGTGTTACTGGCGCCCTGGAAGCGTGAAGACCATCGTGCCGCCACTGGCCGGCGTGATCTGCGCAGGCCTGGTCTGAGGCGGCGGCGCAGCGGGGCCGGTGACAGTCACGCCGCCGCCGGCCGGCTTCCGCGATCGCGCGGCGCGTTGCGCTTCCATCGCTTTCTTCAACTCCGCTTCGGAAATCGTCAAGGCCAGCTTGATGGTCCCATGTTCCTCATGGATCTCGAGCTTGGCCGACTCGGCGGCCGGCTGCGATTTCATCATGAGTTCCAGGAACTGCACCGACTGCATGAGCTTCTCCGCATCTTTGGCGGAGCGGGCATGGACTTCCGCGGCTATTTCCAGACCGTGGGTGACGGAGAGCCCGAACTGGAAGCGGTCGATCGAGTCCAGACCATCGGGTTGCGACGACTGCGGAATCAGGTTAACCGGGCGGTCGCCGAGTCCCCAGATATCGTAGCGGGAGCGCAAGGAGGCGGCGGTAGAGGCAAAAGCCGCATCGAGCGCCCCATCGTGCGACGCACCGGAACCGCGCCGGTCAATGGCAGCGTGCACCTCGGCTATTTCCCCGAAAATGGCCGTGGAGGCATCGAGCAGGGCGATGGTTCCAGTGGAGGATGGATCGGTTCCAAGCACCGGAACGTCGTGGTACAGGCTGGCGTTGGCGGAGAAACGTTCCACGTTGAAATGGCCGCGGGCGATCAGGAGCATGGGCGGGTTCTGACCCTGGTTATGGCCCTGGTTCTGGCCCCGGTTCTGACCCTGGTTCCGATCATCTACCGCGCAGGCGATCAGGACCTCGTCGATGTCTTGGAACGGATCGAAGCCGGTGAGCGCCACGATTTTCTGCCACTCCGCCTCCATCTGCCCAGCGCCGGCCAGCGCGCCGGCTGCGGCGCCGGGGCTAATCTCCTGAGCGACCGGTGAATTCAGGATGCGGCGTACCTGGACGCCGAAAACCGCCTTGGTGGCTGGCGGCAGAAAATCAGGCAGGGCGCTTTCGGCGGCAAAAGCGCCGGCCGCCAGCAGCAGAGTGAGTGCGGAATACTTCATGTAGCTATATAACGGCTTGCGGGCCACAAAAAACCAGACGGCGGAGGTTAGCAGGGTACTGTTAACCGATAGAATGATTCCATGAAGCATTTTTGGACGCGGCCCGTATGGTCCGCCCTGTTTCCGGCTTGTGCCCTGGCCTGCGCCGTCCTGATCTCGCCCGGCCTGCGGGCTGCCGACAATGAACTGACGGCGAAGGAGCGCGCTGCCGGCTGGCGGTTGCTTTTCGACGGCAAAACTTATGACCACTGGGAAGACCCAAGCAGGAAATCGCCGCCGGGCGATTCGTTCATTATCGAAGACGGCTGCCTGAAACCGGTGGCGCATGCGCGCATCGAGGAAGATCTTTTTACCAGGGACACGTTCACCGATTTCGAGCTGGAGTTCGATTGGAAGATTTCACCCGGCGGCAATAGCGGCGTGAAATACCGAATCCAGGACCGCGGGTTTCTGATCGATGTGGGGCCGGGTACCAAGTTCGAGGACCGCGCCAATGCGTCGTTCAAGAACAAGCGGACGGACCGGCCCGCCAAGGGGCAGGAGTACGTGGTGGGCTTCGAGTACCAGGTGCTGGACAACGCGCTGAATCCCGATGCGCGGCGCGGCGGCAGTCACATGGCGGGCGCGCTCTACGACATGTTTCCGCCTACCAAAGACATGACGCGTCCCGTGGGCGAGTTCAATCGCTCGCGCCTGGTGGTGAAGGGCGACCATGTAGAGCAGTGGCTCAACGGCGAGAAAGTGGTGGACGCCAGCCTGAATGCACCAGAGGTGGCGAAAGGAACCGGCACGCGATGGGGTGTGGGCTCGCCGGTCTACGAACTGCTGGTCAAACATCCCCGCAAGGCCTGCCAGATCTCGCTGCAGAACCACAGCAGCGATGCCTGGTTCAAGAACCTTAAGATTCGGGAACTGAAATAGCAATAGCCATAACGAGGCAGGGCGGAGCGGTGTAAAATCAAAAAATCCAAGCAACCTGGCTCGCGCTCCGATACATCTAAGGAGTATGGCCGGACTCCCCCGACAAAATACCGCTATCTTGTTGAGCCTCTTGGCGTGGACCTGCGTGGCCCCGGCGCAAACTGGCGGGAGTTCGCAGCCCGAGTCGGCTTCATCGTCCCCATCCACGCCGGCAACCCAACCGGAAAACACGGAAGACAAACGGATTTTCGGTGTGCTTCCTAACAACCGCACCACCGAGAACTCCCTGCCTTTCGTGCCGATTTCGGCCAAGCGGAAGATGACGATTGCCTACAAGGATTCCTTTGACTGGCCCGTCTATCCGACGGCTGCGGCTTTTGCCACGTTGTATCAGGTTGAGAACCAGAACCCCTCCTTCGGCCAGGGTATGGCCGGTTACGCCAAGCGGTTCGGCACGGCGTACGGTGACCAGATGATCGGCAACATGATGACCGAAGGCATTGTGCCGTCGCTACTGCACGAGGACCCCCGATACTTCCGGTTGGGAGAAGGCACGAAGGCTTCGCGGGTGGGGTATGCGTTGAAGCAGATTCTGGTAACCCGCACGGATTCCGGCCACAAAACGTTCAATTTCGCCGAATTCGGCGGCAACGCGGCCGCGGTGGCGGTTAGCAACCTATGGTATCCCGACACGCGCACGGTATCCGACAACGTCGAAAAACTGGGAATCCAGTTGGCGACAGACGCGTTCTCCAATGTGCTGAAAGAGTTTTGGCCGGACGTGAAGCGCTATCTGCACAATAGGCGGCACCCCAACACCGGTGACCAGCCCACGGCTAGTGTCATGGGCGGCGTGAAGTAACGTTAGTTCTTCGTCGCAAGCTTGGGGGCGCATCGGCAGGTGATGGTCCAACTGATGACTAACAGGCTGGCTAACACCTAACAAGCTGCTTCGAGCGGTTACTGTTACAATCCAGTATGGACTCGGAGTCAATGCGGCAATTAGCGAAGTCGTCCACCTGACTAAGCCGTTTATGCGGCCGCCAAAAAGGGAGCCGTACCGGCCGCTTCCAAAAAGAGGCGCCCCGCGAGGGACGCCTCCTGCGCTAGCTTGGCTGAGCTAGGAAGACTGAACCTTTCTCAGACAAAACCGATAGCCTAATCAGTTAAGCTAGAACGCGAATTTGACTACCAACTGGACTAGCCGGCCCGATACGGCCGAGCCCTGGAACGAACCATAGGCACTCGAAGGAGCCGAAACCGAACTCAGGATTTGGCCGAAGTTGCCGGCTGCGATGTTGTTGCCGGGCAGGTCGAAATTCGGGTGGTTGAGCAGGTTGAAGAAGTACGCGCCGGCAGTGAGCTTGTAGCGCTCCCGGTAGGCGAACGTCTTGTTGATGTTGAGGTCCGTGTCGAAGTAGCCCGGGCCGCGGAAGCTGTTGCGGGGGATATTGCCCCAGTCGTGCTGATTCGCCTTGGCGGCGAACATGGATGTGGAGTAGCAGGCGGTGTTGGGCGTGGTGCAACTCGGGTACGATGAACCGTTCACGAAGTCGGCCAATACCACCGCACTGGTGATTCCAGTGGCATTGCTGACCTGACTGCGCACTCCGCTGTTGACGACGCTGAACGGATAGCCCGAGTGGAACAGGACAGTTCCAGCCAGGGTCCAACCGCCTACCGCCGAGTTCAAGATTTTGTTTCCGAAGTGGCTCGGGACCGTGTACACATAATTGGAACTGACGGTGTGGCGAACATCGTAATCGGCGTTGCCGTAATTGACGGCGCTCAGACCGAGGGGACTGAGTTGATTACGAACACTCACGGCGGTGAGGGCGTTGAAAGGCTCCAGGCAGGAGTTTGAGCAGGTATCGAGCGCGTGACCCCAGTTGTAGTTGAACTGGCCATGGAATTGCTGCCCAATGTGCCACTTGAACGAGGCAACCAGTCCGTCGTAGTAGGAGTATCCGGTGTTATTCAGTTCACGAATTTCACCGAAGCGGGGGTCTGGCGCAGTGGTAGGCACTCCCTGGAAGCCCTTGGCGGAATAGGCGTTGACGAGTGGATTCTGGTTGACTTCGTCATACCCGTGATTGCCGACATAGTTGAGGGAGAACATGTAGTTCTTGCCGAGGGCCTGCTGCACCTCGAGGTTCCATTCGTAATACTTGGGATTGAGCAGTTGGTTGGCAACCGTGCTGAACGTGGGGGCCGCAAAGCCCAACGGAACGCTGGCCTGCAGCTGCGCCAAGGTGGCGCCGCCGGTGAAACCGCTCTGGAAAGCCCTGGCCGAATTCGCCACCTGGGCGAAGGCAGAGTTCGGGTTGTTCAGCGCCATCAGGCCGCTGGTGGTGCTGAATGTCGCCACCGCCGGACTGTTGGTGATGAACCGGTCGGCAATCAAACCCTGGTAGAGATCGGAGAAGATGCCGAAGCCGCCGCGGATGACGGTCGAGTTCGTGATGCTATACGCCACGCCAATTCGCGGTGCGGGCACGATCTTTTCCACACTCGGGAAGGCCGTGGACAAACCGGTATGGATGCTGGCGTTGTAGGGCGTGGTTACAGAATGCGTGGCATTCGCAAAGGGCGAACCCAATTCGTTGAAGCAGCCCCCGCCGCCGCACGTGATATTACTGTTGCGATCCATCCGCAAAGCCAGTGTCACGATGAGGTTTGACCGGACCCTCCACTCGTCCTGGACATAGAAGCCGAGGCTGTACATCTTCAGGGGTTCGGCGCCGATGTTGGTGAAGGCCTGCGAGAGCGTCGAGCCGCCCGCGTCAGAGAGCGAGCCATTCACGAAATCGGTTATCGAGTTGAAGGTGACCAGACCGGTCGTATTAGGAAACGCCGCATACGTGCTGACATAATTCTGGCGGAAGTTGGTGCCCACCTTGAAAACATGCTTGCCATGAGTAATGGCGTAGTCGTCAATCAACTGATGCTGCCGGACCTTGCGGCCCTGGGGATAGACATTGTCGCCGCCGCCCATGTTGGAGAACAGCCCATCTCCAAAAGCCCACGTGGTCGGGAAGGTTTTTACAGCAGAAGCAAAATCCGGAGGACCGAAAATCGCGGTGTAGTACGAAGCGGAAAGGAGCAACTGGTTCACCATCGTCGGGCTGATGACCCTCGTGTAACCGAGTTGTCCGCCGTACGATGGCTGCACGCTGTTGGCGTTGAAAGCGGCGTTGATCGGGTCGGTGCCAGTGGCCTGGACGCCGTGATCGTCGTTGTAACGGACATACAGGCGGTCCTTGTCAGTGGGGTTGTAATCGAGCCGGATGGCCTGCAGACGCTCGGTATTCAAATTGTTGACTGAACTCTGGAACGTCGATGCACAGGGCTTGGTGACTCCCCAGCCGCCGGCCGCTCCCGCAAAGTCGCCGCAGCCCAGGGCCGGATCGAGCGCCGCCGTTACCGGCGTGGCACGGCCGGCGCCCGAGGAACCCGCATATAAACCGAGCGCCGTGGTGTACAGCCCCACCGCCGGGGCATTATTTGCCTTCAGATTGTTGAGGACGTACGTGGAGAAATCGCTGGTTGGAATGTAAACGGGGCCGCCGGATGGCAGGACGTAGCGCATGCCCTCGTTGTTGTAAAAGAAAAACAGCTTGTTCTTGATGATGCGGCCGCCGACCGACCCGGCCCACTCCCTGGAGATCGCGAAGGGTCGAGGGGTGTCTGTGGCATTGTTGAAAAAGTCGTTGGCGTTGAGTACCCGGCCGTTGTAGTAGAACGCCGCATTTCCGTGGAAGTCGTTCGCCCCGGATTTGGTGACATAGTTGACCTGGGCGCCCGCCTGGCGACCGTATTGGCCGGTATAACCGTTGATGACAACCGCCGCTTCCTGGAGTTCGTTGGAGCCCAGCGTCAGGTTGCTGGCTCCTGAGTTGTTCAGGTTGAGGTAGGGGTCCATGTTGTCGGAGCCGTTGATGGTGAAAAGGTTGGAAACTCCCGGCAGACCGAAGACCGTAAAGTTGCCATACCCGCCGCCGGTGCTGACCGTAACGCCCGGAGTCGTGAGGGCATAGGCCGTCATGTCGTTGCCCGGGGCTGGCAGATTCGCCAACTGCGTGCTGTCAATGGTGGTGGCCAGATTGGCATTGTCGGTCTGGGTCAGCGCGGCCTGCTCGCTCACTGTCACCACCGACGTCTGTTGCGCGATTCCGAGCTGGAACCTTACGCTTGCCACCTGACCGAGGCTGATAGTCACCTTTTGGATGGTTTGCTCAAATCCCGCAGCGGTCACTGTAACGGTGTAAATTCCAGGACTGAGCAGGGGGAAGTGAAATTCGCCGGCAGCGCCGGGAGAACCAGTCTGCGTCGCGCCGTTGGCATCGCTCTTTACGGTAATTTTACCGGCCGTCACGCTGGCGCCGCTGGGATCGGTCACAGTGCCCGAAAGCTCACCCGTGACCATCGACTGGGCACGAAGACCTTGTGCCAGCAGAAGCAGGCACGCAAATAGGCAGAGAAGACTGGCTAAAGTCCTGCCTTTCAATGGTGAATCGTTAATCGCTCCTGGTGCAATAATCGCTCCTGGTGCAATTCTGCTCATAGACTCCCTCCTTAACAAAAGTAAAACACTTGACCAGCGGTATTTTGTCAGCGAATGCTCAACAGGCAAGTCGGCTACCAAGGTAAAGACGCGTTAATTTTATTGATTCGTAACGACTTTTGCAATACTTTACGGTTAAAATATGTCTTTACTTTCCGTTGCATCAGTCTAGCACCACCGCAGAATGGGGTGCTAACGGCTCGTAACGTATTGACATATTTGGCAGTTAGCCTTGCCTATGCGCATCAGGAACCAAGAATACATTCTAATGTAGGGAGTTAACGTGGAATGAATTAACATGATGGTCAGGTGAATACAACTCTGAGCCGGAGGGATGGGGAAAGGAAGGCGGGTCGGATCGGTGTTGGGAAAGGTAGGGTGAACAGGCAAGCCGCCACCTCGCTCCAGTCAACGCCCAGCCCTGCGCCGGGGTCCTCGAACTGGCGGGAATGGGATAGGGGGAAGCCTCGCGGCTCCTCCCCCTCCCGATGCAAGCTTCGCCGCTCCCAGGTTCCTTTCGGGCTTTACCTTATCCGACCCTGGAAAGCTCCGCGGAAGGGGATTGGTTGGCGCATGGCCAACCACGAGAGCCGCGCACTCTACTGCCCACGATCACGGTTTGGGCCTTCATCCGCTACCGGACTAATTGCCCTCTGCTGGCTGCTGCTGCGAGATCAAAGCATCTTGCGATACCTTCAGCCACGATTTCGGGACACACAGCAGACCTCCCGAGGTAAGCTCTACAACCTTCCGCACGCAACCGCCGAATTTACAACCAGCGCCTTCGATGAATATGGGCTTGGCTGTCATTGGCCAACCCGCCCGGCACCGTATGCCTCAGATCCGGCTCTTGTACATCGGCTCGTACGTTTGCTCCACGCTTCCTCCGGACCCCACCTCAGCCATGGCGCCGTTGCGCTTCGCTATCACTTCACCTCCATCAGGTTGTGAAGGACTTGGATCCCCGAGTTGTCAACATGCCCGGCACGCAAAAAAGAGGCGCCCCGTTCTGGGGCGCCTCTTTTTCCGATGGCAGCGTCGATAGAATCGAGAGCCGATGTGCCAGCCTCTCATTGGCTCAATGGCTGCATATCCCGATCAGAAGACGAAACGCGCCACGATGGTAGCGGTGCGCGGATTACTGGTGTAGAACTGATCGAAGCGGCCAAACGACGAGTTTCCGGTAAGCAGGAAGCTGCGGGAATTGTTGTATTGGTTAGGGAAGACGTCGTTCAGCAAATCTCCTGTCCACTGCGGGTGATTGAACAGGTTGCTGGCTTGCGCGGCAAACTCGAGACGCTTGTGCTCCGTGATATTGAAGCGCTTCAGGATCTGCAGATCCACATTGTCGATCCGGCGGAGAGGAAATGTATTCCGGCCGCCGTTGGCGAAGGCGCCGAGGCCGGCTTGGACATATCGGGCATTCGGATTGGTAGCCACATAGGCAACAATGTTCGCGCTGCCGGCCGCCACAGCGGCACCGGTTCTATCGACCGGCGTTACACCGCTCGACAGAGTGGACTGGCCCGCCGGATTGATGACCGACCGGTCGAGCGCATCGTTGTTAAGGTTGGAGTCCACGCCGCTTTGCACCGTGGCATATTCTGGAGATTGGAAGGTATACGTGGCTGAGAGGTTCCAGTTACTCACAACGTTTTTCAGCATCCAGCCCCTCTGGCTGAAAGCCTTGAAATCGTACATCGGCGTGAACGTGAGCCGGAAACGCCGGTCCAGGGCCGATGACGACCAGTCGCTGCGAAGGTTACGGAAGTCCTGTCCGCGCCGCGGCGTGAGATTTGTGCTGAAGACAGTGGCCGTAGAGTCGTCCAGGGCATGGCTCCAGGTGAAAGCGGTCAGGTACGAGAAGTTATTCGCATAACGCTTGTTCAGTTGAAGCGCCAGCCCGTTGTATTTCGAATTCCCGATGGGGTGATAGGCGGTAATGGTGCTGCCGAACCCATACTGACCCCAGGAGTTGCTGGGCGACGCGGGAAAATTCGTCATCCCCAACAGCGTGCTTCTTATTTGTCCAAGCGTCAAGGTTTGGCCGGCCAGTTGCTGGGCGGACGGCTGCGAAAAGAATGTCGGCAGGCTATAGCCGGCCGTTACGTCAGTAACCCTGTTGAGTTGGTCCTGCACATAGAGGTGGACGCCTTTGGTGCCCACGTACCGCGCCTCCAACGTGTAATCCTTGCCCAAGCTGCGCTCGATACTGAACGTGTAATTGATTGAGTACGGCCGGGTCTGGTCAAAGTTATATGCCGAAACCGCAGCACGAGCCGCGGCCGGATTGGTAGTGACGACGATGGCATTCGACGGCGGCAGTCCGCCGCCCGCCAGGAAATTGGGCGTGTTGTTAGTGAGGCTCGGAACATCCTCGGTCTGCTGGAAGTATGCGGGTTTGGCGTTGATATTCAGGTTGTTATAGGTGTTGTCGTAATTAATGCCAAATCCGGCGCGGACCGACCACATTCCGCTGGTTCCCGGGGACCAGGCAATACCGACGCGGGGGGCCCAGTTATTCTTATCGGATTTAGGCGCGGCGAAGGTAACCACGCCAGGAACGCTTGCGGGCGCACTGAAACTCTGGTAGCGCGATACCACCGGCACCGTCACGTACTCGTACCGCACGCCAAGATTCAAGGTCAAGTTGGGGCGCAACCGGAAATCGTCGTTGACGAATGCGCTGTGGAAAAGGTATCCGGCCGGTATCCCGCCCGCAACGCCAACGCTACGCTCGCCGAGGCTGTCGGGACTCAAATCGCGCAAGTACAGATCCAAAGTCGAGTAATCGTAATCGCCTCGTGCACGCTGGATGAACGAATTGCTGGCGATGGTGTCCTGAATCTGGTAGCCGGCCTTGAAGGTGTGGCGCCCCATTGTCTTAGTAATATTGTCCGTCGCTTGAGAAATCCCTTGTACATATCCCTGCGGAGTGCTCGAGTCCGGACCAAGTTGCAGATTCAAGTCGTCGAATGTGAGGTTGGGAAACTGATCGAGACCGGGGAACTTGAAGTTCCCTACGGGATAATTGTTGTTCTTCCGGCTATAGGAAAGGCGGAGTTCGTTGATCATCGTAGCGGAGAAATTGTGAAACTCCGACAGGGAAATCAGGTTTCTGTTGTCGGGAATCGTTGTGAAGAAAACCGGCAATTGGGCATTGGTGTCGATGCCGGTAAATCGGTTGTAAATATACCGGCCACGAATTTGATCCTTGTCGCCGATATTCCAGTCGATCGCTCCGACCAGGTTCTGCTTGTTGACCCAGGAAGGACCGGAGACCTGAACCTGGCCTATCGGAATTGACGCACCGGCAACGGTGATGTGATCGGAGGCGGTAGGGGCCGGCGACAAATACTGCTGCAGCACCCCCAGATTGGTCTTGCTTACTCCCGGCAACCCCGCCAGAGTCGTGTAACCGGCCTGCGTGGGCGCGAGTATCGGCGCGCCAGGGCTTGAGGCTTGCCCCAGGGGAGAGTATTCGTAATCGGCAAAATAAAAGAGCTTGTTTTTCCTGATCGGGCCGCCAATGGTTCCGCCAAAGCGATTGTAGTCGAAGCGAGGATTTGTGGTGAATCCCTGGACCGCATTCTTGGAGTCCTCCGCGTTCAAGAGCCGGTTGTTGAGGTATTCGTAGACGGAGCCATGGATCTGGTTCGTTCCGGTTTTTACCACCGTGTTGAAGATGCCTCCCGAGGCGCCGCCGAATTCAGCGCCGAACTGGTTCGTGAGAAGCGAGAACTCGGCAACGGCATCGTTCGGAACCACGGAATTGGGCCCAGTGACGTCGTGCCGGTCGTTGGCAACGCCGTCAATGTTGAAACCGTTGTTTGTGGGGCGCTGGCCGCCCACCGAGGGGCCCGTGCCATATCCCACGCCGCCGCCCTGGGTTACTCCTGGAGCCAGCAGGCTCAAGTTTAATACACCGGTGTCATTGACGTAGTTGCCCGCCGAGGGAAGATTGAGGCTCAAGTCGCTTTTGAAAGTGGACTGCAACTGTGCCGTTGAGGTATCGATCAGAGCCGACGATTCTGTGACTTCGACGGTCGTGGCGGTTGACGCGATCTGCATTTTGAAATTGACCGTGGAGATGCGGTTCAGTTCCACCGCGACGTTCGCCAGCTTGGTGTGCATCATGCCGGCGGAAGTGACATCCACGTCATAGGTACCGACGGGGACATTGTTAATACGGTAATCGCCGCTCTCGTTGGATGTAGCCGTGTGCTTAACGCCAGTCGCCTTGTCCGTGGCGATGACACTAGCGTTGGGTATCGGCGCACTCGAAGGGTCCGACACTACACCGACGATGGTACCGTCGGTGGCCTGAGCGTTTAGGGCAGGAGCCGCGGTAAACACACACGCGGCAGCCACGGCCATTGTCATTAGCAGAGCAAGAAATCTGCCTCTCACTTCAATTGCAAGACTCTTCATGTTGCTCCTCATTCGATCCGTTGAAAATTAGTCGGGAAGTCGACGTGTAAGTGTAGGCAACTAGCCTGCCACGATAACGACGTGTTAAGTCTATTGATTCTAACCGACTTTTTCAACATTTTACGGTAAGCGACTAACGGTAAATCGGCGCAAGCCTTTCCGTTGTGCTGGCATAGCACTACTCCGAAGAATAGCCCCTCGGGCTGGTAACGTACTGACGCATCTGGCGGTTACCCTGACTATGAGGATCAGGAACGCCGAAATACGATTCCAGGTAGGGACGCGCGGTGTTACAGGCCCAGAGAGCAGGGCGGAATCCCCACCCCGCCATCTTCGAGCGCGGCGGCAATCCGCAGAATCAAGGCCTCTTCGAAGGCCGGGCCGATGATCTGCAGGCCGATGGGCAGGCCGGGTTCGCTCAGACTGGCACTCCGTCCGCCACTCAGTCCGCCACTCAGTCCGCAAGGTATGGAGATGGCGGGAAGCCCCAGAGCATTGACGCCGCGTACCAGACGGGTGGTGGCTAACCGGACGTCCTCGTCGCGTCCCGCCAGCCGCACGGTGGTGTCCCCGATGCGGGGCGCGGTATTCGGGGTGGTTGGAGTAACCAGGCAGTCCACGTCTGCCCACAGCCGGTTGAACTCCTGCCGCATTTTACGGCGCAGACGCTGGGCGTTTACGTAGTCGGTCGCCGGTATCAGGCGGCCCTGATTGAAAAGGGCCAGAACGTCGGGACCGAACTGGTCCCGCCGGTCCCGCCCGTCCACCAGGAACGGTTCGGCGACAGCCGACGCCTCGGCTAGCAGGATCACACGGGCCACGGCGTTGAGCGCCGCGATATCCGGAACCGTCACCGGCTTCACGGTGGCGCCCAGCCGCTCGGCGCATGCGATGGCGCCGCCAACGGAAGACTCCACATCGGGGTCCAGACGTTCGAAGAAGAAGTTCTTGGGAAGGCCGATGCGCAGGCCACGGATGGAGACGCCGGCCCCGGCTAAGAAATCGCCGGGTACGACCAGCGGACGCCGGGAGCAAGTGGCATCGCGGCGGTCGTGGCCGGCGATCGCATTGAGGACCAGCGCGGCATCGCGGACGGTGCGGGCGATCGGCCCCATGTGGTCCAGACTGTAGCCCAGTGGCAGGGCGCCGTAGCGGCTGACGCGGCCATAGGTGGGCTTCAGACCCACGACGCCGCAAAAGGACGCCGGAATGCGGATGGAGCCGCCGGTATCGCTGCCCATGGCGGCATAAACCATGTCCACGGCGACGGCCGTGCCCGACCCGCCGCTGGACCCGCCCGGACTGTGGGCGGCGTTCCACGGATTGGCCACCGCGCCAAAGTGCGGATTGGCCGAGGTGATGCCGTACGCCATCTCGTGCATGTTCAGTTTGCCCAGCATCACCGCGCCGGCCGACAGCAACTTGTCCACGACCGCGGCGTTGACGCGCGGCACGAAGTTTTCGTAAACCTTGGACCCGGCCGTGGTGCGCACGCCAGCGGTGAAGAACAGGTCTTTTACGGCGACAGGGATGCCGTGCAGGGGTCCACGGTCCTGCCCGCGGGCTAGCTCGGAATCGGCCTGGCGGGCCTGTTCCAGCGCCTGCTCCGACGTGACCGTAATGAAGGCTTTGAGGGCGGCGTTGTGGCGACTGATGCGCGCCAGCGCCGCGGTGGTAAGTTCGACCGAGGAGACGCGGCGGGCGCGCAAGGACTCGGCGGCTTGACTGATGCTCACTGGGCGTCCTCTTCCCCGTTGCAGGCATCCTCTTCCACGCTGACGGCGTCCTCGTCCACGCTAAACGTGAGCGAGGGTTCCATGGCGGGTGTGAGGTCTCTGACCAGCGGCCGGAAGGCTTCTTCCAGGGCATCGAGCGGTGGCGCGAGGCGGTCCAGTTCGGGGGCGGACAAGTCGAGGCCGTTGGCCTGGGCGATGGCTCTCCAATCTTTCATGCAGTTTCTAAGATAGCGGATCGGTTCTTCAAAGGCCAAGCAGGATCCGGACGCGGTCCTCAACTTGATGCAAAATAGCGTCCGAGATCCGCCCCCGGCGGCGTTTTAGCCTTGTCTTCGAGACTGACCTCACATTCTCACATTGGATGAAACTCACGGCGGCGAGGCCGCCCTCCGGAGGGCTCACACGAACGTGCCAGCGAATTCGCCGCTCGGTTCGGGTGATTGGGACGGCAACCACCAGTTCCGCCCGCCCCTCATTGAAAAGGTCTACGGAAAGAATGAGGGCCGGTCTGGCACCTGCCTGCTCATGACCGATGGTGGGGTCGAAATCGAGATCCCATACATCGCCACGTGACGGTTCGGAGGAGTTCACTTCTCGCCGAGTCCATCCGCCAGGGTTTGCTCCCACAGAGCCCGCTCTCGAAGTTCGGCCTTCCATGCCTTCGGATCTCTCCGCAGAGCTTCAAAATCGCCATTCGCGGCACGGAGGAACCTCTCACGGCGATATTGCTCGATCGCCCTTTCAAGGACCACCAGCATGGGCTGCTCCTCCTCTTGGGCGAGTTGGCGGAGTAGTTCATGAGCATGGGGGCTGATACGGACGTTGGGAGTTCGGGGGGCGGACTTCATATCAAGAAACATAACATATCCGGGAACGCCGGTCTACGCAATCGTGGACCAGAACGTATACCAAGTGGTATACAATCTACGCCAGCGGATCTTCGCGGCCGTGGCGGGCGGTCCACTCGGCGCCGGCCAGCACGATGAGGGCGCCCACAAAACTCCACAAAAGAATGTTGACGGAATGGCGGAAGATGAAGTACTCATGCTCGAGTTTCGCCTCCAGCAGAGGAGTGACGGCAAGGTTCACGTACTTTAACGCTTCGAGCACCAGGCCCACCAGGATGGCCACCGGGGCCACGCGGGCTGGTTCGACTTTGCGATTGGGAAGCAGCCAATAAACGAGGAAGAGCGCCAGGATTGAGGTGGGCACGGCCGCCAGTTTGAACAGGAAAAGGTTAAGCCACGTCTGAAAGCCGCCGAAAGAACCGGCCCAGGAGGAGAGCCACTGCCGGTTCATGGCCGTGAGCATGAGGGAGGCCAGGGCCAGCGCGCCGCAGAGAAAAATCATCCCCAGGGCCACCAACTGGTTCTTCAGGTACGAACGGTTCCCGGTGACGCCCCAGGCTCGGTTGAGCGCCACTTCGAGCGGTTCGAAGATGCCGTTGGCGGTAAACAGAAGCAGCACCATGGAAGTGATGTGGAGTTTGCCTTGCAGCGCCAGGTTGCGCCGGAGAAAGCCGGCCATCTCGCCCGGAAAGTAGTCGTTGAGCGCCAGGTAGATGGCGTCCTCGGCCGCCCGCCAATGCAGAACGTTGCGGCAAATCGAGAGCATCACGTTGCAGAAGGGAAAGAAGGAGAGCAGCACGCTGGCCGAAACGGCCAGAGCGTAGACGTGCGCCTCGGTCTGCATCATATAGCGCAGGGTGGGCGGGCAACGCGAGAACATTTGGCGGCGTTCGGTTGTAAGAAAAGGCAGCAAATTATAGATTAACGTGGCCCGCGGATCGTGGCGGCCCCCGGCCCCGGTTCGCGGCCCGGCGCCGGTTCGCGGCCCGGCCCCGCGCTCGCGGCCCCTCGCACCTGGTTCGCGATCGCCGGCCCCCGGCCCCCTGCCCCCGGCCCCCGGCCCTTGTCCCGGCCGCCGGTACCCGGTTCGCGAGCCCCGGCCCCCGGCCCCTGTTCACCGCCGCTACAAGCGCGGCCGTGCGGTAAGGTATTCTCAAAAGGTTCGAATGCCGGACGGAGCGAGTTGGAGCCATGGACAAAGAGAAAGTTCGTACCAGCATTGAAGAAATCGGGGTCATACCCGCCCTGCGGATGTTTTCGGCCGAGGATGCCCGGTTCGCCGCGGATGCGGTGGCCGGCGCGGGCATTCCTATCGTAGAAGTCACCATGACGGTGCCGGGCGCTCTCGAAGTGATTGCCGATCTGGTGCGGCATAACTCTAACTTCATCGTTGGAGCGGGCACGATATTCGATCTCGACACCGCCCGCCGCTGTCTGGACGCCGGAGCCAGTTTCCTGACCAGCACCGGACTGGATCTGGGCGTGGTGGAGTTTGCGGTCGCCAAGGGTGTTGTGGTGCTGCCGGGCGCCCTGACGCCAAGCGAGGTGATGGCGGCGTGGAAAGCGGGGGCGGACTTCGTGAAGATCTTCCCCTGTTCGCAGGTCGGCGGTCCCGCCTACATCAAGGCTCTGAAGGCCCCATTCCGGCATGTGCCGCTGATTGCCGCGGGAGGGGTGAACCAGCAAACGGCCGTGGACTTCATCCGGGCGGGGGCGGTGGCGTTGGGCATCGGCAAGGACCTGATACCGCAAGATGCCATCACGCGCCGGCAGTCGCACCGCATCCAGGAATTGGCCTACCGGTATTTGACCATGGTAAGAACGGCACGCGGTGTTCAGGCGGGGCAGGAAGCGTAACTGCTCTTTAACTGCTCTTTAACTGCTCTTATGCATTGCGCCCCTGGATGGCCTGGATGATTTCCAGCCCGTGGCCCGCGCCCGCCCGGAACAATACCGGCCGCAATAGGGGCAATTGCCCTTCGTCGGCGCCTGCCGACACCGGGAATACCGAGGGGTGGATCAGATTGGCGCAAACCTTGCTCATGTTGGCATATTCGTCTGCCAGGCCGGCCTCCGCCGAAAGATAGCGAACGGACAGGGCCCGCTGGGGAGCGGCGGCTTCTTCTTGTGCCTTCCGCTCCACCAGCGAATTCAGCACGGCGGTGATGGCGGGCGTCACCAAGGCCGGGTCGTTGCGCGCGGCCCAGGTTTGAAACGCATCGAAGATCTCGATACCGCCGGCCAGTCGCTCCCCGGCGTATCGCCGCGCGTTGGCCTCCGAGCTCAGGACGTACTGCGTCTGGATGTTCAGTTCGAGCAGATTCCGGCAGGCCCAGGCCACCAGCGGCGTGGATTCCCGAAGCCCGGTCCGCAGGTGCCGGTATTCCCGGAACGTCGCGTCCAGCAGGCCGGCCAGCAAATCGCGAAACCAGCCGTCGCCCGTATCGCGCAGCCCGATCTCGCGCAGCGGCGGCTCGCACTGCCCGATCTGGCGCCGCGGCGTCTCGCAATGCCGGATCCGGAGACTCATGGCCCGCGCTTCGGCAAAGGCATCGTCCAGCAGTTCCAGGTCGGCATCCGTGATTTCTAACACTCGATTACGTTCACCGCCAGGCCGCCCAGCGATGTCTCCTTGTAGCGGGTCTGCATATCCAGGCCGGTCTGGTACATGGTCTGAATCACCTGGTCGAGCGAGACTTTGTGGCCGCCGGTCTCCTCCATGGACATGCGGGCCGCATTGACGGCCTTCACGGCGCCGAAGGCGTTGCGTTCGATACACGGGATCTGGACCAGGCCTCCGATGGGGTCGCAGGTCATGCCGAGGTTGTGTTCCATGCCGATTTCGGCGGCGTGTTCCACTTGCCCGTTGTCGCCGCCCAGAGCCGCGGCCAAACCGGCGGCGGCCATGGAGCAGGCCACGCCCACTTCGCCCTGGCAGCCAACCTCGGCGCCGGAGATGGAAGCGTTCTCCTTGTAGAGCACGCCGATGGCGGCGGCGGCCAGGAAGTAGCGCAGCAGGCCGCTTTCGGTACCGCTGGTTTCGGAGCCGGTGCCTTCGGATCCGCCGCCTTCAGAGCCGCTGCTTTCGGAGCCAACCAGGAAGCGCAGGTAGTAGTGGGCCACGGCGGGAATGATTCCGGCGGCTCCGTTGGTAGGTGCGGTCACCACTCGTCCGCCGGCCGCGTTCTCTTCGTTCACCGCCATCGCCAGCACGTTGAGCCAGTCCATGGAACTCAGCGGGCCGCGCAACTGGCCGGACAGCTTGCGCAGCAAGGCTGGCGCACGGCGCCGCACATTCAAACCGCCCGGCAGAATTCCCTCCGTCTCCAGGCCGCGGCGCGTGCACTCCTGCATCACGCCCCAGATGCGCCGGATTCCGGACAGCACCTGCTGCTCACTGCGCCAGGCTTTTTCGTTGGCCAGCACGATTTCGTCGATGCGCAACCCGTGTTCGGCGCCCAGCCGCAGCAGTTCGGCGCCGCTGCCAAAGGGATAGGGCACCGGCGGGAGTTTGCGGGCGGAGGCGTCTTCGCCTTCCTGCACCACGAAGCCGCCGCCGATGGAATAGTAAACGCGATTGGCGAGCTCAGACCGGTCCTCGCGGAAGGCCGTGATGCGCAGGGCGTTAGGGTGGCCGGGCAGTACCAGTTGGGGATGGAAGACGATGTCCTCATCCATGTGAAAGGCCACCCGGTGGCTGCCGGCGAGGGAGATCTGGTTTTGGCCGGCAATGGCAGCGACGCGATCCGCGATGCCGGCCGGATCCACCGTATCGGGCTGTTCGCCGGACAATCCCAGCAACACGCCGCGCGGCGTGCCGTGGCCCCGGCCGGTGAGGGCAAGCGAGCCGTAAAGCTCCACCCGCAAACCGGCGACTTGAAACAGGAGTCCGGCGCTTTGGATTTCCGTGGCGAAACGGAATGCAGCTCGCATAGGCCCGACAGTGTGCGAGCTGGACGGGCCAATGCCGACTTTAAAGAGGTCGAAGAGGCTGGTTTTCACAGTGGCACGGGCATTCCTGCCGGTGTGTCTTGGATCTGTCTGTCCCGGATCCCCGTGTCGTGGATCGGTGTGTCCGGGATCAGATGTCCCGTCCGAAATCCAGGTAGCCGATACCCTGCAGCTTGTGGCCGGCCTCCTCTTCCGAGACCGGCGTAGCGGCCCTTTCCAATTCTTTTTCGATCACGTGCTGTACAAATTCCAGGGGTGAGCTATAGCCGGCGGCTTCGGAATGCCGCTTGATTCTGGACCACAAATCCTGGTCAAATTCGACGGCCGGTTTTGACATCCATTCCTCCTAGTCCAGATAACCCAGGCCCTGCAACTTCTTGGCGATTTCTTCATCGGAGACGGCGCCCTCCAGTTTGGCAAGTTCGCGCTCCAGAACATGCTCGACGAATTCCTGCGGCGAGCTGTAGCCGCCGGCGTCGGCCACCTTCTTGATGCGCGCCAGCAGTTCTTTATTCAGTTTGATGGACGGTCCCAACATAATCTCTATTCTACAGGAGCAGGCCGGCCACTTCTTGAGCACCAGCGCCGCGACCAGCGCCAGCGAGCCGGCGCATCCGGAGTATCGGGCAGGAGCAAGAACATGGACTTGATCCGTTCCAGTTCGGCAGCCGCCGCGGAAGTGGTCAATCCCAAGCCGTTAGGCTCGATCGACCGGGTCGGGACAGCCCAGAGCTCGATCAGGCTCTGCGGAAAGATCACCAGATCTCTGCCCTGTTGGGGAAGACGTTGAATTGCGCCATCGGCGAGAGGAAACAGCGCATGATGTGGCTGTAAGGTCCGGATCAAGATATTCGTGTCAATAAGCACGTCGGATTTCTTAAGTCCGGTCAGGGTAAATACTGTCGCGGCTTATGGCCTCGGCGGAAAGCAACGGTGTCGTCCGGTCGTGACCCTCGGCCCACGCATGGAACCGTCGGGCCCATTCCTTGGGGTCGGTTTTCTGTAGGTGAGCGATGGATTTGGGGGGCGCGACCTGTTCGCTGAGTTCTATCAACCACTGTTCAAGACTCATCCCCCGAGCCTTGGCCCACGTAGTGAGCGCGGCTTCTCGTTCTGGCGAAAGATCAAGCGTCACAGCCATAGTCAATTCCTGGCTCTCTCTTTTCAGCGTATAGCATATCGAGCTGACTGTCACGGCTGGCACTGTGCCCCGGCGAAACCGCATCCGCTCTCACGCGTTTGAATTGACGCCCTCAAAGCCATCAGGTACGGTGGAGGCACAGACCTGACCATCCAGATTGCCGACCAACGCACCACGGTGCAAAACCGACCCTTTGGAATACGGCGGGGGCAGGACTCTAGTCGAGCTGTCTCTGGCCTTCGATTCGGCCGGTGAACGCCGCTCGATGTAGCGCCTCAGCTAATGGCTACCGTCGCCGCTCTACCAGTTCACCAGCGGCGGCGCTTCGGGCATCGTCTCAAAGGCCGTATCCGCGCAAAACATGGTCCCAGCCTCGCCCGCGATGGCTCGAATCTCCGGCGGCATGCCTTCGGTAGCCGTGGTGAAAATCAGCCGCACCTGGCCGTCCAAGCGGACAAACTCCGGGCAAGTCACGCGCGGCGAGCCGGGGAAGAGCCACTCTGTGAGTACGGCGCCATCTGCCAGACGGATCTCCTGCGCCAGGCCTGTGTCCACGGCCTCGGGATTATAGAACGCTACCACGATGCTCTCGCCCGAGGGCGTGGGCCGCAAGCCGTCCGGGAACGCCGGTAGAGCGCTCGGCGCCACCACCAGCGACGGCTCCAGCGCGCGCCCGAAGCCCTTGCCGCCGAAGGTAGGGCCGCAATCCAGCCGGTAACGTGTAATCGTCTTGGGTTGGGAATCGATTTCGATCAGGACCGCGCCATCCGCCTCCCGCACAAAATATTTGCCATTGGAACAAATCTCGCCAGTCACCAATTGAGTCAGTTTCTTAGACTCGGCGTCCAGGTGATACAGCGACGCGATCGGCTCGCGGAATTCCAGGTGCTTGGTGCCGAAAAGCAATCCGCCGGGGATGGCGATGCCGTCGTTGATGATGACCCGTTCGTCGTCCCGCAGGGTGACTCCAGTCTCCACCAGGCGGGCGGACACCAGATCAAACAGCACCAGCCGGCGTTCCAAGCCAATCAGCAGAACGCCCGGCCTGTCCGTCTCCACGAAGAAGCCCGGCCTGCCCGGCAAAGGAGAATTGGTGTTCTGTCCGGTGGTCAGATTCAGAAGGTTGATGCTTCCCACGGGCGCGGCGGCCGCGTGCTGAATGTTCACCCAGCCCAACACCGGCGCCCGGCCAGGCAGGTTTCGCAGCATCCGGGGACATTCCGGAAGGAAGCGAAGCTCTTCGTTATCGGGACGGTAAATCGGCCGGGCAACAAACCGCTGCATGTCAGGTCTCGCCGTGTCTGGTCGAGCTATAGCTATGATGGCAGACTTACGCCAAATCGGGATAGGGGGAAGCCGCGCGGCTCCTCCGCCGAGCAGGCCCGGGGAATTGCACCCCGAACCTCTCACAGGACCGGACGTAAGCCTCTCGACTTATCCGGCTCGCGTAGCCTGCGCCGGGTTCACTCCTCAAGGCCCTACCAAGCCAACCCTTTCAGATACTGGGCCAGTTCTTCGGCCGTCCGTTCGATGCTTACACCCTGGTCCGGCTCGTCATTTCCCGAACCCGCTCCTTGAATCGCAGAACCGCTTTCGGCGCGATCCGCCGCTTTGGCTCGCGATTACTGGTGAAAGCCGAGGCCCAGAAACTTGCGCTCCCATGGTCGTGCTACCGCCTCTTCTGCTGGTTCACCTTGTGCGTTGCCGGCTCGCGGTGCATCATGGCGCGCCACCGGGTCCGCGGGAAAAACAAAAGCCACACAGCCAGGAATGGCCGTGTTACTGGCGCAACGCTTCCATCGGGTCGATACGCGTAGCACGCCTGGCGGGAATGTAGCATGCCGCGGCGCCCGCCAATAACAAGGCGGCGGCGACCACGGCAAAGGTGGGCAGGTCGGTCGGCTTTACACCGTATAGAAGTTTCTGCATCAGGCGGGTGGTCCACCAGGAGGCCATCACGCCGGCCATCAGGCCGCACCCCACCAGCGACAGGCCCTCCCCCATGACCTGCGCCAACACCTGCGCGCCGCGCGCGCCCAACGCGATGCGCACGCCGATGTCGCGGGTACGCTGCATCACCATGTGGGAGAGTAAGCCGTACAGCCCGATGGAAGCCAGCAGCAACGCCAGGCCGGCAAACGCACCCAGCAGCCACAACTGAATGCGCTGGGTAGAGAGTTCCCGGTCCACAAGGTCTTGCAGCAATTGCACGTCGGCCACCGGCTGATTGCGGTCCACCGCCCAGACGGCCGCACGCAGCGCCGCGGCGTAGCGCAAGGGGTCTGCCGAAGCGCTGTCGCTCTGAATGCGAACGGCCAGATCGCGCGGCGTGAAGAAGCCTTGCGGACCTACGGGTTGCGCACACGGGAAGTACATTTCAGGGCGGCCGGCCACGTCAAGGCCTGCCTGGCGCATATCGGCCACGATCCCCACTATCGTGACCCACGGACTCCGATCGCCATTGAAACGGAACCGGTGGCCCAGTGCGTGCTGCCGATTGACAGACGACAAAGCCCGATCGCTTGTCCCACCGCTTACCGGCCAATGGCGTGAGGCCATCGCCTGGTTGACGATGGCTACCGGCATGGACTCGGCGCCATCCTGAGCGGTGAAAAAGCGGCCGGCGACCAGGCGCGCGCCGATGGTCTGCAGGTAGTCCTGGCTGACGGCGCGGCGATTGGCATCGTTGGGGCGGCCGGGATCGGGGTCCGGCGCGCCTTCCACCAGGAATCCGCTGGTGCCGCCGCGGTTGGTGAGCGGAAGAAATGTGGTGTAGCCTGCCGACACCACGCCGGGCAGCGCCTGCACGCGGTCGAGCACCGCCTGGTAGAACGCGGCACGGGCGGCGAATGTGCGGTAAGGCGACTGCGCGGTCCCGGGCAAGGCGGTGCGCGCCGTGAGGACACCTTCGGGGCGGAAGCCCAGGTCTTGATGGGCCAGGCGCCAGACCGTCTGCGCCATGAGGCCGGCGCCTACCGAGAGAACCACAGCCAAGGCGACCTGCATTACGATGAGGAAACGCCGGAGCGTAGCACGGCCGGCGATGGCGGCGCGCCCGCCTTGTTGCAAGACGGCGGAAAGGTCAACCCGCGACATGGAGAGCGCGGGCAGGCTGCCGGACAGAACGGCCGAGGCCAGCGAGATCAGCGTGGCGAAGGCCGCCAGGCGCAGGTCGATACGCGGCTGTGCCCAGCCGGTGAGGGCCTCGGGCACCAAGCCGGCAACCAGCGGCACGGTCCACACGGCGAACAGAACGCCCGCGAGGCCACCCGACACCGCGATGACCAGGCTTTCCACCACACCCTGGCGGACCAGGCGGAGACGCGTGGCGCCCAGCGCGGCGCGCACCGCCATTTCACGCTGCCGGCCGGCCGCGCGCGCCAGCAAGAGTCCGGCGAGGTTCGAACAGGCAATCAGCAGCACGCACGCCACACCGCCGGCCAGCACCCACAGACCCAACTGGAGTTTGCCGAGCAGTTCCTCTTGCAACCCCACCACCACCGCGCCCAGCTTCGCATTGGTGGCCGGATACTCGCCGGCCAGTTGGGCGGCGATGGCCGACATGTCGCGCTGGGCATCGGCGATGGCGATGCGCGGCTTCAGCCGGGCGAAGACTTGCAACCAATGGTTGCCGCGCTGTGCCAGTTGGGCGCTGGAAAAGGCGATCGGCATCCAAACGTCGCTGCGGTCTGGAAAGGCAAAGCCCCGCGGCATCACGCCGATGATGCGGCGCGGCACGCTATCCAGCAACAGGTCGCGGCCCACCACCGCGGGGCTGGCGCCGTACCGCCGTTGCCACAAGGCATAGCTGACGAGAACCACCTGGGCCGCGCCGGGTTGGTCTTCCTCGGGCAGGATGCCGCGGCCCAGAATGGGAGCGACGCCCAGCAGCGGGAAGAGACTTGCGGTGACCACGTTACCCTCCACCTGCTGCGGCGGCCCGTCGCCGGTGATGGCGTAGATGGAGGAGCCGAGCGCGGCCATACCGGTGAAGACGTGGTTGCGCAGTTGCCAATCGGCGAAATTGGCGGGCGCCGGGGTGTCGCGCGGGAAGCCAATGTTGGAGCCATCCTCCCAGACCTGGACCAGGCGGGATGGGTCGGCCAGCGGCAGGGGACGGAGGAGCATGGCGTCCACCAGGCTGAAGATGGCGACATTGGCGCCGATGCCCAGGCCGAGCGCGAGCACCACCGCGGCGGTGAAGCCCGGGCTTTTGCGCAGCCCGCGCAGGGAGAAGCGGAGGTCTTCGGGGAGCATCATAACGAGTCGTTCAGGCACGCGGAATGCCAGCGGATTTTGGGCGTAAGGCCTGTAGGATCAGCGTCGGGCGGAGGCGCAAGGGCGGCGCGGCTGTCCGGTCATGGGACGGGGGATTAGAAACAGATGCCGGTGGGAGGATGCCGTTGGCCGGTGGCGGCTGGCTGGCGATCGGCTCAGTCTCGGGGGCTGGAGGCTGGGTTTGCGGAACGAAGCCAATTCGGTCCGGAGGCGCTGGTGGCACGGCAGTTACATCGAGCGGCGGGGCCGGGGGTTGGGGTTGCGGGGCAGGCTGGGCGCGGCGTTCGGCCTGGATACGCTGGAATTCCTTGAAGGCCTGGATTTGCCCACGGCGGGTGTCGTTGATGCGGCGCTGGAGGCGGCTCTGGTCGACGGAACTGTCCTTGAAGGCTCTACCAGCCTGGTTGTCCTCTTTCTTGTAGGTGGCGTCTTCGATTTCGTAGTCGATGATTTCAGCATCGATTCGGAAGAGGCGGGTGAGGAGCCAGGAGTCGCGGATGATGTTGTCGAGGAGGGTGCGCTCGATGGCGGTTTGGGGCTGGTGGTCGTGGTAGAAAGTTTCGGCGAGTTGGGCCAGCGCCTCGGGGTCTTCGCCGATGATGATGGCGGAATCGGCATGGATGCCGGACCTGATTGCGTTCATTCTGGAGACGGCCTTGCCCTCGACAGAGGTTGGGCCAGTGGACTTAGCCGCATTGCGGCGATTAGCTTCGATTTGACGTTGGGTGGACATGGGGCCTCCGTAAAAGCAAAAAGCACAGCCAAGAGTGGCTGTGCCAAGCCCAGGGTATAACGACGACTTGGGGCTGGCGGGGGGTTGGGGCTGTAAGTGAGTGAGGGGATTGAGGCGATTGTTGGAGTTTTCGTGTGACCCGTTTACCGGCCAATCGGGAAAAGCGCCGGATCAGAAGGAGAACAATATCGAGGGCTGTGCCGCACTCTGGGGCCAGCGACTTCACCGCGGAGACGCTGGCCCGAGTGTTGGGCCATAATCCTGGGCGCACTCTTGAGCGCACGCGCTGGCTTGGCTGTAAGAATAAGCTCAGATTGGCGGCATATGCAGTCAAGCCGCCGCGAGCAGTATTCGAAGCGATCGGATAGTGAACGGACATAGACGGACATATACAGCGATTGCGGTTATATCGGGAATCTGTTCCACAGCGGATTGAGAGGTCGCGAAAAAAGCTCTTGCCAAAAACAAATATACGTAGTAGGATCACAAACATACATAGTAGCTTATGATTCTACCCAAGCTGAGCAAGCTGGAACTGCAAATCATGGAGGCGATGTGGGAGCGCGGCACGGCCTCCATTCGCGAGATTCAAGAAGCCTTTCCGGAACGCGACCGGCCGGCGTACACGACCATACAGACCACGGTCTATCGGCTGGAGGGCAAGAAAGCCGTGCGGCGGGTGAAGAAGATCAGCAACGCGCACATCTTCGAGGCCGTGGTGTCGAGGCAGGCGGCGCAGCGCAGGCTGATCGACGAATTGCTGAGCCTGTTCGGAGGGCGGACGCAGCCGGTGATGGCGCACCTGATCGAGTCCGGCAGATTGACCATGGACGACGTGAAGGAAGCGGCCCAGGCAATCCGCAAGCTGGGTAGGAAGACCGGGGCGGAATGAGTTGGAGGCAGGGCGTGCCGTATGGGCTAGCGGCAGGGCGGATTGCCAATCCGCCGCACTCTTGAAAGTCGCTTATGGAAGCTCGGCTGCGCGCCAACTCCCGGCAGGCGGATTAACAATCCGCCGCAGGTTACCAACCTGCCCCACAATGGTATTCTGAAAGCCAGATGGGTCGCGGGAAACTGGGTGTGTGGTTCGGCGCCCCTCGGTATCGCCAGCACCGGCGAACATTATTGCTGATTAGCGTGGCGTGTCCGCTGCTGGCGCAGCACGAAACCATGCCCGGGATGAACATGCCCGGCATGAACATGGGCGGGATGAATCCGGCCGGCATGTTCCTGATGAACCAGGCGTCGGGCACGGCGGCGAATCCAGCATCCTGGCCGATGCCGATGGCGACCATGCATGCCGGAAGCTGGAACGTCGATTTCATGGGAACGGCCTTCCTGGTGGACACCCAGCAAGCGGGGCCGCGCGGGGGCGACAAGCTGTACTCGGCCAACTGGTTCATGGCAACGGCCGAGCACAGCGTGGGCAAGAATGGCGCGTTCCAGATCGATCTGATGCTCAGCCTGGACCCGGCCACTATGACGAACCGGCGGTATCCCCTGCTCTTCCAGACCGGCGAGACCGCTTACGGCCTGCCGCTCGAAGACGCGCAGCATCCACACAATTTCATCATGGCGCTGGGATTCCATTACGTGTACCAGGCCGGTAAGGATACGGTGTTGGAAGCGTATTTCGCGCCGGTCGGGGACCCGGCACTCGGGCCGGTGGCGTATCCGCATAGGGCCTCGGCGATGGAACTGCCGCAGGCGCCGATCTCCCATCATCTGCAGGATTCCACCCATATCGCCGATGAGGTGGCGACGGTGGGTGTGAGGTATAAGAAAGTCAAAGTGGAAGCCAGCGGATTTCATGGCGCGGAGCCGGGTGAGAATCGGTGGATCATCGAAGCCGGTCCGATCGACTCCTGGTCGGCGCGTGTATGGCTGTTTCCAGCGAAAAACTGGGCGGCGCAAGTCTCGGTGGGGCGCATTGCGCATCCGGAAAGACTGGAAGCCGGAGACCAGGTTCGCACCACCGGGTCGTTGCATTACAGCAGGCCCATGCCGGGCGGAAGCTGGTCGTCGAGCCTGGTGTGGGGGCGGACCCACAGCACGGCCACGCAACGAAATTTGAATTCGTACCTGGTGGAGTCGGTTCTGCCGGTGCGGCGGCAGGATTTCGTGACGGGCCGTTTCGAGCTGGTGGATAAGGATGAGTTGTTCGCCGGCCAGCCCGGCACGTACCGGATCGGCGCTTATACGGCCGGTTACACCCGCGACGTCGATTGGTTCCGTTGGGTGGAGACCGGGATTGGCGCGAACTTCACGGCCTACTCGGTGCCGGGGGCGATCCAGCCGATATACGGCAACCATCCGGTGGGCGGCAATGTGTTTGTGCGCTTCCGACTGAAGCCGCGGGCGTAGCGTGTGCGTAGCGTGTGCGTAGCGCGGGCGCGGCAGGGCTGGCAGCCGCACAATTCGCAGCATGCGAACTCACTTAACCGGGACACGCTGCCTGGGTTGGGGCGGCTCTCCTTCTGAATCGGGGGAATCGGGAAGACGCAGCCGGGAGCGAAGTGGTAGGTGTTATACTCCCGCCATGACTCTGAAGAGTGCGGCGTTGTTCGCATTGATCGGCATGGCTCTGCTGACGGTTCTGCTGGCGGTGGGCTTCATCCGTGACCTATCGGCTTTTCTGGCCGGTGCGATTGCCGCGATAGCGCTCTTGATATCGCTGATTCATCTGCTGGCAAGCCTGAGTGTGGCAGTATTCCTGTACGTGTTCCACAAAGCGCAGTCTTGAATCCGCATGGCAGCCAACACCTGCCCAGGCTGAAGATGGGGCCGCTCGAAGCGCACGTATCGATGTGCACCGGGCGCCGGGCACGCCACGCTTTGACACGCCACGCTTTGACGGGAAGGCGAACGCGATCAAGGTTTCGGTGGAAGGCCGCTAAGGCGGAGTCAAACCATAAACTGGCCAATTTGAGTCAAGGGTATGGTGGATGATCGAGCGTGGGATTTAAGAAAAGGCAAGATTTCACGCAAAGGCGCAGAGACGCAAAGAAGACCGTTAGGCGGAGTCAAAGAATAAACGGGACAATCTACGTTTAGCGTAAGGGGAATCGGCTTGGAGCGTGGGATTCAAAAAGGCAAGATTTCACGCAAAGCAGCGAGTCGCAAAGAAGCTCGGCCACCGGCGGGGCCGGATTGAACGGGCCTGTGACTTGGCAGAGCAAGACGGTGCCGTTGAGTACGAATCGAGGGAAGTCACAGACCAGACTGCTCGGCGAGTCCGTTAGCGACGCGCGTGATATTGACCGACTCCAGCAGGCGCGATTATCCCTCTTGATCCCTCTTCCTTTGCGGCTTCTTTGCGGCTTCGCGGCTTTGCGTGAAATCCCGCCTTTCTTGTGCGCTTGGCTAAAATGTCCAATCGCGGCGATTCCGGCAGAGCCCACCATAGGACCAGGGCAAAGAGCAGCGGCCGCGGCCACGTGGCCGGTGCCGAAAGGAGGGAAGCTGCGGGTCACAGGCGTTCTCCGGGAAGATGGAAGGGCAATCCGGTGTAGTTCTCGGCGAGGCTGGTGGCCGCGGCGCGCGATGTGGTCACGTGCTCCAGCCCGGCCAACTGCCGGCGGTAATCGAAGCCATCGCCGCCTTCGAAGCGGTGCAACATGGAGGTCATCCACCAGGAAAAGTGCTGCGCGCGCCACACGCGGCGGAGACAGATTTCGGAGTATCGCTGCAGCCGGTCGGTGGCGCCGGAGGCATACCAGCCGGCGATTGCGTGGGAGAGAATGCGCACGTCGGCAGCCGCGAGATTAAGGCCTTTGGCGCCTGTCGGCGGCACAATATGGGCGGCGTCTCCGGCCAGGAACAGACGCCCGCACTGCATTGGTTCGGCGACGAAGCTGCGCATGGCGGTCACGCCTTTTTGCAGGATCGGGCCCTGATTCAGGCGGAAGCCGTCGTGGGTCTCGAAGCGTCGCTGCAGTTCTTCCCAGATGCGCTGGTCCGGCCAGGCTGCCAGGTCTTCGCCGGGCCGGCACTGCAGGTAGACGCGGCTGATTTCGGGTGTGCGCATGCTGAGCAGGGCGAAGCCGCGCTCATGGTTGGAATAGATCAACTCGGGCGACGCCGGCGCAGCTTCGGCGAGGATGCCGAGCCAGCCGAACGGGTACACCATTTCGTAAAAACGGAGCACTCCGGCCGGGACGGAGGGGCGGCAGATTCCGCGGAAACCATCGCAGCCGCCGATGAAATCGCAGGCCATCTCGAAAGCTTCGCCCGCGTGCTGAAATGCGATGCCGGGCGTCCCACGCTCGAAATCGTGGATTCGGACCTGCCCGGCTTCGAAAAAGATCTGCCCGCCGGCCTGAAGCCGGGCCGCCACCAGATCCTTCACCACCTCGTGCTGCGCGTACACCGTGATCGCCCGTCCGCCGGTGAGTTCGTACATATCGATGCGATGGCCGCGGCGGTTGAAGCGCAGTTCGATGCCGTGATGAACCAGGCCTTCGCGCCGCATACGGTCGCCCACGCCGGATTCGTTGAGCAGATCCACGGTGCCCTGTTCGAGCACGCCGGCGCGGATTCGTTCCTCTATGTGTTGGCGGGTCCGGGCTTCGATCACGATGGAGCCAATGCCCTGGAGGTGGAGCAGATGGGAGAGGAGCAGGCCGGCCGGTCCGGCTCCGACGATGCCGACCTGTGTGCGCAGTTGCCTGGGAGCGGCCATGGGTTCGCCCTTTATACGCGTTCGACGATCATGGTGTCAGTTGGCCAGTGCTTCGCGTATGGCGCCGGGCCGCGGGTGTTCCTCGCGGTCCACGACAACCTTCCCGGGAATCGAGACCGGCGCGATTTCCGTCGCAAAAGAGCCGGACGCGATGGCTGCCCGGCACCGCTGCCGGCTGCGGCTTCGAGAGGACGAGCGGCGCGCCAGACATGCTTTCCACACCGCCTGAAGATCGCCACCGACGCATCGCCCGGTCTGACACGGGCCGATTATCGCACACGCGAGTGGTCTTGACGGGTCACGATCAATGTACGGATGCTTCACAGTTTTGGGGGAACGCGGTATGAATCGGCTTGTACTACTATGTGGGGCAGGTTGTAAACCTGGTTGTAAACCTGCGGTTGTAAACCTGCGGCGGACTGCTAATCGGCCTGCTGCTGGCCCAACAAGCGCCTCGGGGCTCGCTCCGAACGTCGGCAGGCGGATTGCCAATCCGCCGGTCGCGGTAGGGATGCCGGTCTGCCCGGCACCCCCCGCACAGATCCGTGCGAGCGCTCCTAACGCACACGGTTCTTACCTTGGATGTTTTGACGCAAAGCGCACCTCCGGATACGGATGCAGGATCTTGA
>DATMNI010000348.1:0-3408 GCA_035570275.1 Candidatus Acidiferrales bacterium
GCGGTGGAAGGCTCCGATGCCGGATTACACGAACCCGCAGGTGCACAAGTATTTCCGCAACAACATGCTGCACTGGGAGAGAGACTTGCCATCAACGGGTTTCGCGCCGACGTGGCGTCGCGCCAGCACCCATTCCCTTCAAGCCCTGTTGTGCTGTCGGGCCGGACCATGCGCTGCACGCGGCGTTCGCCCCTCTGATGCAGGTGCTCACGCCGCTACCGTTTTCCCGGCGAGCGCGCGACCTTACCGGCGGCGTCGCGGCCGTCGCGCCCACGGGAACAACGCGAGCGAGTTCGCGCTCCGAGATTCGAGCCACTCGTCGCGGGGACGCGGCTCACGTGATCGTTCGCAGCTTAAAAGCCCTCGAGCTTGACTATCTTCGCCAGCTTCATCCGGCCGCCACGGAGCCCATAGGGTCGGGCCCGGTGGTTCATTTCCCATGCGGCGCCATTCGCGAGTATGGTGATTTCGATTCCGCTGCCGATCCGTCTGCCGCTTGAATCGAAATAGCCAACGGTCACAAGAACACTCGCAGTCTGACCGCATGTTCCTAATCCGGGCCTCAACGCCCGGCGGAGGCGAAGTACCACGCGAAGGATGGGCTGGGTAACGGAAATTGGTATCAGCGTACTCTAATCCCACTTTGCAAATTAGCCGCGCCTGGGAACATTTTCCAACCTCGCCCGTCTATTGTCTCAATACGACGGTGACTCCATGAGACGGCGTACTTTCTTACAGCTTGCAGCGGCGGGGCCGGTGTTGGCACAGGGCGCCAAGCCCCAGGTTGGGATTCCCAAGCCCCGGGCGGGCGTTCCATGGACCCAGTGGGGCGGCCCCAACCGCAATTTCCAGACCGAAGCCGCCGGATTGAAAGATCAATGGCCGGCCGGCGGACCCAAAGTGATGTGGAAGCGGCCGCTCGGCGAGGGCTACTCCTCACCGGCGGTGGAGAACAACGTTGTTTACACGCTGTGTGGCAGGCCGCGGGAAGAAGTCGTGCTGGCCTGCGACGCCGCCACGGGCAAGACTCTCTGGGAACACGCGACGCCCATGACGTTCCAGAGCGACGCTTATCAGGATATGGGCAACGGACCCTACTCCACGCCGTTAATCGCCGGCGACCGGCTATTCACCACGGGTGTGGCAGGCCGCTTGCAGGCCATCGAGAAGAAGTCGGGCAAGCTTCTGTGGACCCAGCAGCTCTGGCTGGATCACAAGGGCACGCGTGTCATGTATGGCTACGCGTCCAGCCCCATCGCCTATCGCGACACGGTGATTGTGCCCGTCGGAGGGCGGGGCAAGGCCGTGATGGCCTTCAAGCAGGCGGACGGCGGCGTGGCGTGGGCGCGGAACGATTTCGACAATGCCTACTCTTCGCCGCTGCTGATCAATGTGGATGGCCTGGAACAATTAGCCGTGCTGATGGATGGCGCAGTATTCGGGGTGAATCCGACCAATGGCGATCTGCAGTGGCAGACTCCGTTCCGGGCAAGCTACGGGATCGCGGTGGCCACGCCCGTCTGGGGGCCGGGCAATCTGCTGTTTTTCTCGGCCGAGTACGACGCGGGGGCGAAGGTCATGCACCTGCAGCGCAACGGCCAGCAAACCAAGGCGACCGAGGTGTGGGCATCCAACCGCCTGCGTCTCCACCACGGTAACGCCATGCGCATCGGCGATACCGTCTACTTCTCGAGCGGAGGCAAGGGCAGCGTGGCGATCCTGACCGCGGTAGACGTGCCCAGCGGGAAGATCCTCTGGCAGGACCGCAGCATTCCCAAGGCAACCTTCGTATGGGCCGACCAGAAGTTGATCACTCTCGATGGGGACGGCAACCTCATGATCGCCCACCCCTCGCCTGCGGGGTTCAAGGTAGTCGCGAAGGCCGAGTTGCTGACGTCGCTAGCGTGGACGCCCCCCGCTCTGGTCGGGACGCGGCTCTACATCCGCGACCGTCGCAACCTGATGGCGGTGGATCTCGGCTGAGCCAACCAAGCGCAAATGGCACCAGGGTACCGGGCGGGCGCCGGCTGGCAGGAGTTCATCGCAGGTATCCTCCGGGGCCAGACAACAATGCGATGGTGCGTGCTGTCCTGCCAAGAGCAAACTCCAGCCGCTGTAGTCGACGCAAAGCTGCGGCAGATGCGGAGCGTCTGGCGCCAGCCGGGTGCTTACACGTTTTCGGGATTTCGGAGGGCAATCGGCTTGTCGGGCAGGTTGTTAACCTGCGGCGGATTGCCAATCCGCCTGCCGCGGGCCACCCACCAGCACCTTGGGGGCTCGCTCTGGACATCGGCAGGCGGATTGCCAATCCGCCGCAGATTGCCAATCTGCCCCACAAAGAGGCTGCACTGACCCCTGTTTCCCGAATACGTGTAAGCACCGGCGCCAGGCGGCGTACGCACCCCCGATCATATGAAAGAATAGGGTTTTGGCAATTCTTGAATCCGTCCGGACCTTGCGGGACTCCATTAGGGTGAATCTGATGATGATTGAAGAGGCAGATAAGGTCCACCGGCTTGCCTGTCTCGAAGTGCGTGGTGGGAATCATCGGGCGGCGTACGCGGCGGAGTTGCCAGGATTAGCGGGCTGGGTTTCCTGCCGTCCCCTGCAACCTTCTCCACGTGGCGGAGATGTCTATTACATGTCGGCTTGCAGTCAAGGGGTGATGGCGCGGGTGGTCCTGGCGGATGTGGCCGGCCATGGGGGAGCGGTGAGCGCCGCCGCAGATCGTCTGCGCGATGTGCTTCGGCACCATTTGGATTCCTGGGACCAATCCACCTTGATCCGGGAGTTGAATGACAACTTTCTGAAGGGCGCCACAAGCAGTCAATTTGCCACGGCTTTCGTTGCCAGCTTTTATTCCAACTCCGGAGAGCTGCTATTTACGAACGCCGGGCATATGCCTCCGCTGTGGTACCGTGCCGCCGTACAGGAGTGGAGCCTGTTGCTGGAATCGACCCCGCTCAGCAAAGAGATTGTCGACCTTCCCCTGGGGCTCATCGCGGGAACCTCCTATAGCCAGACGGCGATACAGGTGGAACCTGGAGATCTCCTGCTGCTTTATACGGACGGAGTCAGTGAGGCTCACGATGAATCCGGCACGCAATTGGGGCTGGAGCGTTTGCTTTCCATCGCCCGGAATCTGCCCACGGAATCCGCGGCGGCTGCCGGAAAAGGGCTGCTGGCGGCCGTAGCCCGGTTTCGCGGCGCGACGGCCACCGCAGATGATGTAACCGTGCTGGCCCTGCAACGGCGGGCCTGGATGTGACCAGTGGGTGACACTCCGCGCCGCCTGCAAATCAAGTTCAGTGTGCCGAGCGATCCACGATATTTGTCAGTGGTTCGTGGCGCCATCGGTCCTCTCGCCGCGGTGATCGGCTGGGACGAGTCCGAATGCCGCGCCATCGT
>DATMNI010000349.1:0-2257 GCA_035570275.1 Candidatus Acidiferrales bacterium
TTGATGAATGTGAGCGAGCATGCGGGGTGAACGGGGGTCGGGGGCCGGGGGCCGGGGGCCGGTGGCTGGTGGCGGTGGCTGGTGGCCGGTGACCGGTGGCCGGTGGCCGGTGGTCGGTGGCCGGTGGCCGGTGGTTTAGGATCTGATGTCGAAGGTTAGCCATTTTCGTGAACTTCGTGTTTGGCAGGGTGGGATGGACCTTGTTGAAAGTGTTTATCGTATTTCGGGTGGGTTTCCTAAGTCGGAATTGTATGGGCTGACCAGCCAGGTGAGAAGGGCGGCCGTTTCTGTGCCCTCGAACATAGCCGAAGGAGCGACCCGTGCCTCAACCAAGGAATTCTTGCAGCATATTTCAATTGCCCAAGCGTCACTGGCGGAAGTGGAGACTCAGCTTGAGATTGCGGTGCGGTTGGGTTATGTCGGTCGGGAGTTGCTGACTCCGCTCTTGGAGCAATCCACCATCTTGGGCAAACAGTTGTACGCGCTCCGCGACGCACTGGCGCGAAAGAGATGAGCGAGCGCAGCGAGCCTCCAATCACCGGCCACCGGCCACCGGCCACCGGCCACCGTCTTCTAATGGCTGGAGGAGGCACCGGCGGCCACGTGATCCCGGCCCTGGCAGTGGCAAGAGAGCTTCGCCAGCGAGGCCATCGAGTGTTCTTTGTAGGGACCGATCGCGGCATGGAAGCCAAACTGGTTCCGGCGGAAGGATTTGACTTGCACAAGATCGACATCGGCGGATTGAATCGGGTCGGCATGCGGCAGAAGGTCGCCACCATGGCACGGCTGCCATTTGCCACTCTCGGTTGTGCGCGCCTGGTACGGCAGTCCTCCGCCGTTTTCAGCATGGGCGGCTATGTGGCCGGGCCTCCGGTGATCGCCGCTCTGCTGCGCCGGGTTCCCGTCGTCGTCATGGAACCCAACGCCGTGCCCGGCTTCACCAATCGCGCTATCGGCCATTTCGTTTCCCGCGCACTGATCTCGTTTCCCGAGACCGCCGCCTGGTTCCCCAAGGGCAGAACCGAAATCACCGGCCTACCCGTGCGCGAGGAGTTTTTCCAGATTGTGCCGCGGCCCAGGGGCGACGTGCTCCACATCCTGATCACCGGCGGCAGTCAGGGCTCCCGCACGCTCAATGATGCCGCGCGCCAAAGCTGGCCCCTCTTCCGTCAATCGTTCCGGCAGGCCGGTGCCGCCGTGAGAATCGTGCACCAGACCGGACTGGCCGGATTCGAATTGATGCGCGACAGTTTCGCCAAATCCGGTCTCGAAGGTGAGATCGTCGCCTTCATCCGCGACATGCCTTCCGCCTTTGCCGCAGCCGACCTGGTGATCTGCCGCGCGGGCGCAGGCGCCGTCTCGGAACTGGCGGCGGCCGGTAAAGTGGCAATCCTGGTGCCGTTTCCCTTCGCCGCCGATGACCACCAGACGCGCAACGCCGAGGCCCTGGAGCGCGGCGGGGCAGCCCGTCTGGTGCGCGACGCCGAATTCACCGGCCAGCGGTTATTCGCCACCGTGCAGGAGCTATCCGCCCCCTCGGCCGGACTGGAGCGCATGGGTGAATTGGCCCGGCAGTTCGCCAAACCGGGCGCGGCGAGGCGGGCAGCCGACATTTTGGAGGAGGTCGCAGCCGTTTCGGCCGAATAAATGTTTACATTTTTGTTTGACAGTTGCGCCCGAAGCCGAAACAATACGATAAGTAAATGTTTTTTCGTCCCCAGCATCTGCATTTCGTGGGAATCGGAGGAATCGGCATGAGCGGCATCGCGGAAGTGCTGCTCAACCTCGGGTACCAGATCTCCGGATCCGACGTCAAGCTCTCGCCGATCACCGACCGTCTGGAGGCCATGGGCGCCCGTGTCTACGAGGGCCATGCGGCTGCCAACATCGCCGGCGCGCGCGCCCTGGTGGTCAGTTCCGCCGTCGACGAGCAGAACCCGGAGGTGCTGGAAGCCCGCCGCTTGCCGATTCCCGTCATCCCGCGCGGCGAACTGCTGGCGGAGCTGATGCGGCTTAAATACGGCATTGCGGTCGCCGGAAGCCACGGAAAAACCACCACTACTTCCATGGCCGCCACCATCCTCAATTACGCGGGCCTGGACCCCACCGTGGTGGTCGGCGGACGCGTGGGCACCATGGGCGGTTCCAACGCCCGCCTGGGCAAAAGCGATTTCCTGGTGGTGGAATCGGACGAAAGCGATGGCTCCTTCCTGAAGCTGTCGCCGATTATCGCGGTGGTGACCAACGTGGACCGCGA
>DATMNI010000350.1:0-8520 GCA_035570275.1 Candidatus Acidiferrales bacterium
TTGCAAGTCTTACGATCAAAGATGCGGTTCGGTTCGAGGATTACAAACGGACGGTGCTGCCATCGATGGAGAAATACGGTGGGCGATTCGTTGCCCGCGGCGGCCCGATTCACGTTCTCGAGGGAGAGTGGCCGCGCGAACGGCTGATCATCGGCGAGTTTCCCAGCATGGAGCGGGCGCGAGAGTGGTGGGATTCGCCAGAATACGCCGAGCCGAAGGCGCTGCGCCAAGCCACGACGGACTCGGAATTGGTAATTGTTCAGGGCGTGTAGTCGAAGGCCAAAAGGAAAGAGACAAAGCGCAAAAGGGCCCATCGGTTATCGGCTCATCACACGGGTGAGGTGAATCAGTGAAGGTGTGCGTTGTTCATTGTCCTCGGTTCATCATAAGAATAGTCCTCGCCCCGGTACTCACCTTCGCCTGCCTGGAGGCGGGGATTGCGCAAGCACAGGAATCGACCGCTCACGAGCCATCGGCGGCTGAGAACGATCCACCGTCGAGGCTAGCAAACAGGCGGCGATTCCATTAGCGAATGGTGAAGAACGCGCGATTACGTTCCCGCACTGGTGATTCACGGCGACGCGGATCGCACTGTGCCTATCGGTGGCCTCGGGGCTGCGGCCCGCGCTCGCCGATCTCCAGGCGACGATCGTGGAAGGCGCCGCAAAGCGGCTGCGTCCGAAGTTCATGACCGTGGCGACGATGTTCGTCGGGTTGATACCGATCATGTGGGCCACCGGCGCCGGGTCCGACGTGTGGAAGCGAATCGTCGCGCCGATGGTTGGCGGCATCTTTACCTCGTTCGTCCTCGAGCTCGTCGTCTACCCGGCGATCTACGAAATTTGGAAATGGCACTTCGAAATGAAGCGCGCCTGCGCCGAAGCGCAGCCCGCCGCGCTTGTCGCCCTGCCGTCACCCGAGGCGCCGGCGTGAGTGTAGCCGCACTCCGCGTATCACCATCGGACGCACGATGCCCAAGCTCACCGTCTCGGAGCATGACGAAGAGGGGATGTCGCGTCTGCCCGGCGGCGGCCTGCGACGTCGATCGTTAAGCTCGCCGAGTTCCTCTCAACGCTCGCCGCCGTCAAACGGCCGGCCGAGGACCGCACCGGCCTCAACGATCTTTAAGATTTTCGCCTCGACCTGCACGAGGTCACCGGCCCCTGGATCTCCGACCCCGAGCGGCATGCCGCGCCTTCAATCGCAACCGTCATTCACGAGCAGCTCGGACTGCGGCTCAACGGTTGCAAGTCGGGTATTGAGGTCTTCGTAGTCGATCACGTCGAACGGCCGACCGCCAACTGCCCGCGAGAGCTGGCGTGTAACGCGGCCTTTTCCTTTAGGAGCCGCGACCCGCCGCAATGGGATAGCGCTCTCCCTTCTCGGGAAGGAACCGGATATTAAGCATCGCGAGCGGGTCGTGGCATACCCCGATTGAACCACGAATCTACTCGTAGATACCCCTGACGAGTTCTTGTGGATTCTGTAAGTTGTTGATTTTATGGTGCGCCCGGACAGATTTGAACTGCCGACCTACTGGTTCGAAGCCAGCCGCTCTATCCAGCTGAGCTACGGGCGCACGACATTGTTGATTCTAGCAGGAGGGAGGATCGGTGTGCTAACCGGGTTTTGGCTCGGGTGCTAAACGCTCTCCGGATTTGGCGAAGGTCGGCGGCTGGCGGAATCTGGGCCAACATGGCCTAGAAGTTGAAGGCGTAACCCTCTTGTTTTCAATAGAACGTCTTGAAATTATTGGGCCACATTGGCCCGGATGTGCGGCGAAGGCTGGAAAGCTGCTTGCTAAACCGCGGGGGCTGTTGTCAATCGCCCGGGAGGCGTATTGGCAATCCGCCGCAGGTTGCCAACTGCTCCACTAAGGCCACGAAGGCGGTTCCAGCACGTAGGGACGGGCCGCATGCTATCGTGATTAATAGTGTCATCGCCGCTGAACTTTCACCTGGAACAATACGACGGGCCGCTCGACCTGCTGCTGGATCTCATCCGCAAGCAGCAGATCGACATCAAGGATATCCCCATCGCCACCATTACCTCGCAGTATCTTCAGTACATGGAAAAGGCCAGGGAAATGGATATCGACCTGGGGGCCGAATTCGTCTACATGGCGGCCACGCTGATCCATATCAAGTCCAAAATGCTGCTTCCGCGCGACCCGGCACTGGAAAAAGAGGGTGAGGACGGCGAAGATCCCCGGCAGGAACTGGTCGACCGCCTCCTCGAACACGAGCGCTTCAAGAACGCGGCCGAAATGCTCCAGCAAAAGCGCATGATCGAAGAGAACGTCTGGTCCAATCCCCAGATCAAAGCCTTCGTCTCCGAAGACGACGACCCCGGCCTGGCCATCACGCTCTTCGACCTGGTCAAAGCCTTCGGAGAAATGTTGGAACGCACCAAGAACCGCCCCATCTACGAGGTGGAGGCGGCCGATGTCACGGTAGCCGACATGATCCGCTACTTGAGAGACCGTTTCGCGGACGCCGACGACAATCAGCCCGTCTTCATTATGCGGATTTTTGAACGGCAGCGCACGCGCCGCGCCATGATCGCCCTGTTTCTGGCGGTCCTGGAGATGGTCCGGATGCAGGCGGTAGTGGTTACCCAAAAAGACCTCTTCGGCGAAATCGCACTGCAGCGGCACAGCAGTTTCGAGGCCGTCTTTGCCAGCGGCCAGCCCATTGCAGCCATCGAAAAAGACTACCTCTAATCACGCATGGAAGACCTGGAAATTCAACCCGAGCCCATCGAGGTTCCCGAAGCGTCCGAGCCGTTGGGCGATGCGTCCGAGCCGTTGGGCGATGCGTCCGGGCCGTTGGGCGCAGCGTCCGAACCGGGCCGCGACCATGAGGCAGCCGTTTCCGAGGAATGCGTTCCCGAGGCAGCCCAACTCTCGATGGAAGAACTCCTTTCCGCGTCCGAGCCCGCGCCGCCTCCCGTCCCCCTGGAAGACGCTCAACTCCGCGCCGTCCTGGAGGCCATCGTCTACGTTGCCGAAGAGCCGCTGACGCTGGCGCAACTGGCGTCCGCGCTGCAGCAACCCGCCGTGCAGATCCACAGTCTGTTGGACCAACTGATCGCCGAGTTCGATAAACCGGAACACGGTATCTCCATTCGGGAAGTTGCCGGCGGCTACAAAATGACCACCAAGGCGGAGCACCATGAGGCCGTCCGCAACTTCGTCAAGGGCCTCAAGCCGCCGCTCAAGCTTTCGCTCCCCGCGCTGGAGACGCTGGCCGTGATCGCCTACAAACAGCCCGTGACGGGGCCGGAGATCATGGAGATCCGCGGCGTCCAGGGCGCCGGGGTGCTCAAGACGCTGCTGGACCGCAAGCTGATCGCCGTGGCCGGGCGCAAGAACGTCATCGGCAAGCCGATTCTGTACAAGACCACGAAGGAATTCCTGATCCAGTTCGGCCTCAAGGATCTGACCGAGCTCCCATCGTTGAAGGAATTCGAAGAAATCAGGCGCATGGCATTCTCCGACGAGCCGGCCGGGGAAACGGGGGCCGGGGGCTCAGAAGCGGGGGCCGGGGGCCAGGGGCCAGGGGCCGGGGAAGAGGCGGAAACGGAGGCCGGGGACCAGGGCTCAGGGGCCGCGGCGGAAGTATCCGAGGTCCCACCCCCAGTTACAGGACCCGAAACGGCGGTCACGGAGGCCACCTTCACCCCGATTCCCTTACCTGAAACCGCGGTTGCAGGCGGCGCCGAGTCCGCAGACGCCCCGGCCCCAGGCCCGCGGCCCCTGGCCCCCGAACCGGAGTCCTGATGCCCGAAGAACGCCTCCAGAAGATCCTGTCCCAAACCGGTGTTGCCTCCAGGCGGCAGGCCGAAAAGATCATGCTGGAAGGCCGCGTCACCGTCAACGGGACGGCGGTCACCGAACTCGGCTCCAAGGCCGACCTCGAACGCGACCACATCAAGGTCGATGGCCGTCTGCTCCGGGCTCCCACGCGGCTGAGCTACATCGTTCTCAACAAACCCAACAACACGGTGACCACGGTCCTCGACCCGGAGCGTCGCGCCACCGTAATGGAACTGCTGCGCGGCGTCAAAGAGCGAGTCTATCCGGTGGGCCGGCTGGACTACCACAGCGAGGGCCTGCTGCTGCTCACCAACGATGGCGACGTGGCCAATGCCATCATGTCCGCATCCACGCATCTCCCCAAGGCGTATGTGGTGAAAGTGACCGGCAAACTGTCCAGCGATCAGGAACAGCAATTCCGCGAGGGTGTCCCGCTCTCCGGGCGGCGCACCAAACCGGCCGGCCTGAAACTAATTCACTCCGCCGAGAACCCCTGGTACGAAGTACGGCTGTATGAGGGCCGCAACAACCAGATCCGCCTGATGTTCAAGCACTTCGGCCTGCTGGTGGAAAAGCTGCGCCGGGTTCGCATCGGCCCCATCGAGCTGGGCCCGCTGAAAACCGGCAAATTCCGATATCTGACCGATGAGGAAGTACAGAAGCTGAAGCGGGCCATCCGCTCCGGCGAAAAGCAACCCGTATGAAACAGATTTCCGAGCTCCTGCATACCGCCCACACCATCGCCGTGGTCGGCCTTTCCTCCAAACGCTTCCGCCCCAGTTGCGGTGTCGCGGAATATCTGCAACACGCCGGCTACCGCATCATCCCGGTCAATCCCCTGGAGACTCAGGTTCTCGGTGAGCAAGCCTACCCGGACCTCGAATCCATCCCTGGGCCTATTGACATCGTCGACATTTTCCGCCGGTCGGAATTCGTCCCGGAGATCGTCGAAGCCGCCATCCGCAAGGGCGCCAAGGCCATCTGGATGCAGGAAGGCGTGTACCACGAGGCCGCCGCCCGCAGGGCCGAAAAGGCCGGCCTGATCGTCATCATGGACCGCTGTATCCTGAAGGACCACCGGCGACTGGCGTACGCTTCCTGAGCGCACCACACACCGTCGGCAAGCCCTGGTGTAATTGCGCCATTGCTACCGGGGTGAAGTCATTTGTTACCACTTGCGACCACGGCGCCGGGCAAATCTCCGGGACGCGAGTAGAGTTACGAAGAACCGCTGGACGCCAGCCAGCTCCGTGCGGTTCGCCCAGACCCTCAGCGTTGGACGGCGATCAAGTCGCCAACCGGCGTCGTCGAGCCGTTGTACCTACAGGTCATCACGTTGTCCCCATTCTGAGCCGTGCTCGGGACAATCACGTTGAGCTGATATAACCCTGGACTGATGACTCCCGCGAATGTCACCGTCGAGGACGCGCCACCGATTTGGATTGCGGGAAGGGCGGGCAACGGACCGATTGGCTCGACGAACCGTTGACTAAAGCCGTCGCTGGTAAGCCGAAACCGAAGGCGTAGAGGATGATGGTCTCGCCAGAACGCGCCGGTGAGACAGGACACCCCAGGGACGATAGCGACGCTGGCCCCACAAGGGTGTAATCGGAGTGGGTAGCAACGGCATACTTGGTCGTGCCCAATAAGGGGAAAGAGGGGCGGCAGGGCGCATGTTCACGGTAAGTGGCGCGCTTGAGACGCCGCTGCTGTTTCAACTGTCCTCTTCTCGGATACAGTTGTGAAGGAATTTGTGATTGTACTCAAAACTAAAGCTCTACCGACATGCCGTAGCTCTTAGCGTATAATAAGCTAGTTAAGCCAAGCTAAGCTAAATACTATAGAATATAGCTTTCACCGGCATAACTTAAGATTGATCCTCGTAAGGTCCCGGTCACATCAACTGCCAGCCTGCCTTAATGATGTGGCAAGTATTTAGAACTCCGCAACGCGACCCAAGGGTCGCGGCCACTGATGATACTGACACTGCACTGATACTGATATTGTCACTGTTACATTTACAGCTTGTACTCGGCTCTCACCACTTCGTCGTCCAGCGAATGCTTCAAACTAAAACCGAGCTTTTCGCAGATCCGCATCACGCCGCGGTTGTCGGGCAGAATGTCGGCGGTAAGCCGCGTCAGCCGTTCGCCCCTACCCACCGTGATCAGGCGGCCTAGCAACTCTCTGCCAAGGCCCTGGTTCTGCGCTTTGTCGCTGACCAGCACGGCGACTTCGGCCTCCGTGGTGCCGTGGGTCCTCATCAGGCGGCCTACGCCCAGAATCTCCCGTTCGCCGGTCGCGGGATTGCGGCGCTCGGCCACCAGCGCCATTTCGCGGTCGTAATCGATGAAGCAGATGCGCGTCAGGCGCTCATGCGAGGTGCGCTGCTCCAGGTTCATCAGATGGAAGTAGCGCAGGTACACGCTGCGTTCGGACAGCGTTTCGTGGAAGCGCACCAGGGCCGGCTCGTCCTCGGGACGGATGGGCCGCACCATCACCGTGTTTCCATCCTTCATGCTAAAGGGCGTCACGTAGCGGTTGGGATAGGCGCGGACGGCCAATTTCGGGATGTCTTCCAGCTTCACTTCCGGCCCATGCACCACCACCCGGGCGTCCAGCGCGATCAGCCCGTCGGGCGACGCCAGCAGCGGGTTGATATCGATCTCCTTGATCCAGCGCTGCTCCGCCACCAGGGCGCCGAAACGCACCATCAGCACCTCCAACGCCTCCAGATCCACCGGACGCCGGCCGCGCACGCCTTGCAGAGCTTTGTAGATCTTGGTCTGCTCCATCATGCGGCGCGCCAGCGTACTGTTGAGGGGCGGCAGGGCCAGGGCCCGGTCTTTGAAGACCTCCACCAACTGGCCGCCGGTTCCGAACAGCAGCACGGGTCCAAACTGAGAATCCAGGCTGGAACCAACGATCAGCTCATAGGCGTCCTTGAGTTTGATCATGGGCTGCACGGTCACGCCTTGGAAATGCTGCGCGCCGGCCTTCTCGGTGACCGAAGCCTGAATGGCGCGGAAGGCCCGGTCCACGGCCTCGGCGGAACCCAGGTTCAACTGCACGCCGCCGACGTCGGTCTTATGCGTGATGGTTTCCGAGTATAGCTTCAGCACCACCGGGTAGCCCATCTGGCTGGCGGCGCTCACCGCCGCGGCGGCATCGGGCGCAATCACGGTCTGGGCCGTCGGAATCCCGTAGGCGCTCAGCACCTGTTTGGATTCGAACTCGGTCAGAATGCTGCGCCCTTCGCCCCGCGATTTCTGAATGATCGCGTCCACCAGCTTGCGGTCGGGCGCCCAGGTGTCGGAATCTTCCGGCAAGGCCGGCGTCTCATAGAGCCCCTTCAAGTTGTAGCTGTACTGCCACATGTAGTTGAAGGCGCGGGCGGCCGTGTCGGGGTAAGAAAAGGTGGGGATGTTGGCCTGGTTGAGAATGGCTTCGCCGGCCGCCACATTCACGCCGCCCATCCAACTTGCCAGTACCGGCTTGCCTTCCTGCCTGGCTAAGGGCTTCAACTGCTCGGCAATCAACGTGGGGTCCGTCATGGCCTGCGGGGTGAGAATCACCAGCATGCCGTCGCTATTAGGATCTTTGGCGGCGATCTGGAGCGCTTTGGCGTAGCGCTCCGGCCCAGCGTCGCCGATGATGTCCACCGGGTTGTTGTGGCTCCAGGTGGGGGGCAGCACGGCGTTGTAGGCTTCCATGGTTTCAGCCGTCAACTCGGCCAGTTCTCCGCCGCCCATGATCAGGGCGTCGGTGGCCAGCACGCCCGGACCGCCGGCATTGGTGACGATGGTGAGGCGCGGTCCCCTGGGGCTGGGCTGCTTGGAGAGGACTTCGGCCATGTAGAACAAGTCGGCTATGTTGTTGACGCGCAGCACGCCGCTACGCCGGAAGGCGGCGTCCAGCACTTCATCGCTGCCGGTGAGCGACCCGGTGTGCGATGCGGCGGCCTTGGCGGCGGCGGCCGAACGGCCCGGTTTGATCACGATGATGGGCTTGTTGAGCGCCACTTCCCGCGCCGCCGAAAGGAAGGAGCGGGCGTCGCCGATAGACTCCATATAGATCACGATCGATTTCGTCCGCGGATCGTTGCCCAGGTGGTAGATCAGGTCGCCCCAGCCCACATCCACCATGGAGCCGACCGAAACGAAGGCGCTGAAGCCAACCATTTCCTTCAGGCTCCAGTCCAGAACCGCAGTGCACAGGGCGCCGCTCTGGCTGATGAAGCCCACCGACCCCGGCCGCGCCACGTTGGTGGCGAAGGTGGCGTTCATCCCGGTGAGAGGAGCCATGACACCCAGGCAGTTCGGACCAATTACGCGGATGCCCGCGGCCCTCGCCTCTACAAGCAATTGCTGCTCCAGCGCGGCGCCTTCGGGACCGATTTCCTTGAAGCCGGCCGAGATCACGATGGCGCCCTGCACACCGTTCTCGCCGCATTCCTTGATGATGCCGGGCACGGAAGCCGGCGGGGTCACGATCACCGCCAGATCCACCGGCTCCGGAATATCCGAGACCGAGCCATAGGCCTTCACGCCCAAAACGCTGGGACGGTTGGGGTTGACCGGATAGACCGTGCCTCCGAACGGGCTCGTGACCAGATTCCACAACAGGGTTCGTCCGACGGTGCCGGGTTTTTCGGTGGCGCCGATTACGGCTACGGTCCTGGGCGAAAAGAACACATCCAGCGG
>DATMNI010000351.1:0-14323 GCA_035570275.1 Candidatus Acidiferrales bacterium
TTCTGCTGTAAGCGGAGCATTCCACTTCTCGGGGTCAGCCTCGTTTTTCCAGTGAGCATTGGGGATCGAACTGCCAACCGTCCACTGAAAATCGCGAACAACCGCCGTCCCGCCGCTCTTGATTCGAACTCTTTGACGCGCCGTCTTCCTCTTACCCCCAGCGGCCTGCACCGCCGATGAATTCTGAAAGGCTGCGGCTCGCTCCAGAAGTTCAGCCGCAGATAGCCGGACCGGATTCAGAAGTGTCTGCGTCACCAGGAATATCACCGCCATTACCGCCGCCGTCACGCTCACCCATCGTATTGCTACGCCGCTGGGAAACAAGCGCTTCCAGAAGTTGCGGGGTTGGTTCCGAGCTGTGGCCTGGGATGCGCCCTCCTCCGATAACTCCCTCAACCGCGCCGGGAATTCACGGAAGCTTTGCGGTTCCGGCTGAACCTCGGGTTGAAGGATGTTCGTGCGATAATCCTCGTACACTGCGAACCCCTGCGCAACTTCATGCAGACGCGTCTGACAAAGTCGACAGCTTCGTGCATGAGCCTCAATCTGACCAGCATCTTGATCAGACAGTTCTCCTTCAATCGCCAGGAAAAGAACTGTTTCGTCAGGATGGCCGTCGGCGTCAAATTTGATTCGAATGATCTCCTGATTCATCGCGACACCTCGGTCGAAAACTGACGCGCGAGCTTAACGGAGGCGCGCCTCGTCGCGTCGGCCACCGTGGAAATGCTGATCTTTAAAAGATCGGCGATCTCACGGAGCCGTAGCCCCTCGGCGCGCAAATGCAGGCACTCTTGCTGCAAAGGTGTCAGGCTCATCACGGCTTCGCGCAGTAGTCCCCGCCGCTCGCGCTCTAACACTGTTCTTTCGTGATCACTTTGAGCAATCGATCGCGAATATTCCAACTGGTTCCAGGCGCTTTCGTCCAAGCTCTTGAACTGCCCTTCTCTCCTCATGGAGTCGACGGCGAGATTGTGTGCAACGGCAAACAGCCAGGCCTTCGGATTTTCTACTGGACGCTGATCACGCAAATGGCAGAAGAGCCGTAGGAAACTCTCCTGCGTGATGTCCTCTGCCTTCGCTGAATTCCGCGTTTTGCACATCACGTAGCGAAAGACTGGAAGATGGAGCTGTTCGAACAAACCTTCGACCTTTTCACGCAGAATCGCCAGCGCGGGCGGAGTTTGAGACCTCAAGTCGCCTAGCTGGAGCATGCGTCCCCACCGCATGAGACTGTCTGAAGGTCAGATTTTGTGTGTCGGCTGTGAAAAATATTTGCCAGACTCATGATCCGGCTCCATCGCGGGCAGCGAAAGTCGTCCCTCCAAGATATCGCCGCTGAGACAAAGATGCGTCATCCAAACGGGTGAACTGAGAATAGTGCTTTCGAGGTATTGTGTCGCCCCGAACGGTTATAGCGTGGGTAACCCCGTCCTCATGGCCTCCTCCGTTTTCCGTGGTTTTGCGATTCAGACGCTGACGTTTGCGCGGAAATCGCCGTCAAACCGCCAACCGCGTGATCGCAGTACGGCTGTGTGATCTTGAAGGCGATTGGAGCACCATTGCCAAAGCTTGCAAGGATTCCACGACTCCTTGGGCATCATCGTGATGAATTGGACCACATACCGCTCGTGGTCCGGCCACATTCTTGGACCTTATTTGGACCTTAGGTGTCGCACCGGTGCGGACCGCATGGGGCGACCGGGGCGCAAGGGTTCACCGGCGCGACCGGCGCGACCGGGGCGACCGGGGCGGCGGGTGTCTCCGGTTATGAGATCGCGAAGGCATCTTTCACTTCCGGGTCTCTCAACTCTGTAATGTGCCCGGCCGGGAAGGTGGTTTTAGGCGGGGGCTGTAGCACTGGTGATGCTAGTGGTGGTACCCTTTTGACGAACTCGTACACTTTTCCCGGTAGCACCTCATGGTTCTGTGGATACTCAGTGCCCGCCACCGCCGTTAACCCAGTGTTCCTCTACACCACGTTTGCGTCGGTTGTACCCTAGTCGGGGAGTCTGTCGGGGCGCCGCGGTGATCGTAGAATCACTGCCACGCGGCGGTACGTGCACTGTGCGGGCCCGTAAACGGTTTCGGGATTTTCGCCTGATCAACCGTGAAACCCGCTCCCTGACGGTCGCGGCTCTGTCTTGAGGATACGGATTTGCAGAGAGTTACCGAGCCGCGCGCGTAAGCAATCGGCCTTGCCGCGGCGATTTCCCGACAACGCTTAAGCTCCCGTCTGGCAGACCGGAAAGCCTGCCCCCCGGCCAATCGTTATAGACTTCATGGTGAGTGCCAAAGACCTACTTCCACGTGGATATGGACGCCTTCTTCGTCTCCGTGGAAGAACTCTACGATCCTTCACTTACGGGCAAGCCGGTGGTGGTCGGTGGGCGGCCCAATGAGCGGGGCGTGGTGTCCGCGGCCTCCTATGCGGCGCGCAAGTTCGGCGTGCACTCGGCCATGCCGCTGCGGACGGCGTACAAATTATGCCCGCAGGCGATCTTCGTCGAGGGCCACCCGGCGCGCTACCGCGAGTGCTCGCAGCAGGTCTATGGGGTGCTGCAATCGTTCTCGCCCCTGGTGGAGATGGCGTCCATCGACGAAGCCTACCTGGACGTCACCGGCACCGAGCGCCTCTACGGGCCGCCGTTGCGCGCGGCGCACCTGCTGCACGAACGCATGAAGGCGGAGACGCGGCTGAATTGCTCCATCGGGATAGCCGCCTCGCGCCTGGTGGCCAAGATCGGCTCGGACCAGGCCAAGCCCAACGGCGTGCTGTGGGTGATCCCAGCGCGGGAGCCGGCCTTTCTGGCGCCGCTCGACGTGCGCAGGGTGCCCGGCATCGGCAAAGTGATGGAGAAGAATCTGCACGCCTTCGGCATCCGCAAGGTTGGCGACCTGGCGCGCCTGGACGATGATTTCCTGGAGCGGCAGTTCGGCAAGTGGGGCCTGGCACTGGCTGGGAAGTCGCGCGGGCTTGACGCCGGCGGCTGGTTCGACACCGAGATCGGCGCCGGCGAAGGCCCCAAGTCCATCAGCCACGAACACACCTTCAATGAGGACACGGCCGACGTGGCGCAGCTTGATTCCACGCTCGCCCGCCTGTGCGAAATGGTGGGCCGGCGGTTGCGCGAGCACGGCCTGCACGCGCGCACCATCCAACTAAAGCTGCGCTACAGCGACTTTTCGACCATCACGCGGGCGCACTCCATGGCGCGCGCGACGCAACTGGATACCGAGCTGTTTGAGGAGATCCGCGAATTGTTCCGACGCAACTGGCGGGCTGGTTCCGCCGTGCGGTTGCTGGGCGTCCACGCCTCGGGATGGTCCGAAGGCGACGCACAATTGGACCTGCTGGGCGAGGAGAAACACGAGCGTTGGAAACAGGCGATGGCCGCGGCCGACCGGTTGCGGGACAAGTTCGGGGAACGGGCGGTGGGCCTGGCTTCGGGCATGGGCGGAAGTTTCCGGGAGCGCACCCACGAGAATCCGACTGGGCTGCCGGGGAAGAAGAAGGGTTCGTGAAGCTGCCTGCCCGCCCGAGGGCATCAGCCCCACCGGCATCTGGCCACCGGCATCCGGCTCTGCTAAGAGTGGCCGAAATCCACCGCACCGGTGGTATCCGGCCATGCGGCAACTTGGCTTCACTCACTGGTTTCAATCAGTTAGAGTGGCCTCAGGATTGGCATGACAGGTGCAATTGTCGGGGTGTAGTCGAACCATTATGAGGTCAGCAACCATGACACGCATTCACAGACTCACCTTGATACTGTTAGCCGGCTCCGCAGTGGTCTTCGCCCAGGGCCAGCCGGCTGGTGGCTGGCGCCGCGCCGGCGATCCCCCTCCGGTTCAGGGCCCGGAAGCCGCACCGCAGGCGCAAGATCCCAGCCAGCCGGTAGACCGTTCCGATGCTTACGGCCAGCCACAGACCAGTCCGCAACAGGTCGGCCCGCAGCAGGACAGCCCGCAACAGACCGGCCCGCAACAGAACGACCGGCCGCCGGCGGCACGGACCAGCCCGCCACGTTATGGTTTGCCGCCGCAAGTAACCGTGCGCCCGGGTACCTTTGTGACGGTTCGCACCGAACAGCCGCTGTCTTCGGACCGCAACCAGGAAGGCGATACCTTCTCGGCAACGCTGACGCAGCCCATAGTGGTAGACGGCGTTGTGGTGGCCCAGCGCGGCCAGACCGTGATGGGGCGTGTAGCCGAGGCCAAGAAAGCCGGCCGCGCCTCGGGCGTTTCCCATCTGTCCTTACAATTGACCGGCTTGACGCTGGCGGACGGCACGCAGTCCAACATTCAATCGCAGATGGTGACGCGTAACGGCCAGACCTCGGTAGGTAGAGATGTGGCTGCCGCCGGAACGACCACTGCGGTTGGGGCAGGCATCGGCGCTGCCGCCGATTGGGGCCGTGGCGCCGCTATTGGCGCGGGCGCGGGAGCCGTCGTCGGATTGGCCGGCGTATTGCTGACCCGCGGCAACCCGACCGTAGTCTATCCGGAAACCGCGCTCACCTTCCGGATCGACACCCCGGTGACCGTGGATACCACGCGAGCGCCCCAAGCCTTCCGGTACGTGGACCCCTACGAATATGACCGCCCGGTGCAGACCCAGGTGGTCCGGCGACAGCCGGCCCCTGGCTACGGTTACGGCGCTCCGCCGCCACCTTACTATGGCGGCTGGTATGGTCCCGGTTACGGTTACGGTTACGGTTACGGCTACGGCTACGGTTATGGCTACCCGTACTGGGGATGGGGTGGTGGACTAGTGATCGTCGGCGGACACGGCGGTTTTCGCCGCTTCAGATAGGCGGGACCAACCGAACGGCGGAACCAACCGAACCATGTGACGGGGTGGGGCGAAAAGCTCTGCCCTGTTTTTTTTGGGGCGGTTCATTTTCGGCGACGCCAGTCCCATATCCGGTCAGTACGTACAGGTGCCGCTGTTCGCAACTTGCGGTTTTTCTTATATTTAACCGCCGCAGCAGGTGGGCACGGACGTGCGAGAATCCCCCCGACCGACTATAGAGGGAAGAGGGATTCGCGAATGATACTGAAAGATTTGGCATACGCCTGGCGGACTCTGCGCAAAAGTCCGGCCTTCACCCTGACGGCTGTGGTGACCATCGCGCTCGGCATCGGGGCCAGCACCGCCATTTTCAGCGTGGTCCACGCCGTCCTGTTGAAACCGCTTCCGTATCCCGAACCTGACCGGCTGACGATTCTGTGGGGCGAAATGCGCACGCGGGGCGTGCTGGATTTCCCGTTCTCGCCGCCGGATTTCGACGACGTGCGCCTCTCGGCAACGCTGCTGGATGGCGTCACCGGGATCACGGCCTTCCGCACTGTGGTCTCGGGCGAAAATGCCGAATCGGAACAGATCGCGGCGGCCAACGTCACCACGAACTTCTTCCGTCTGCTGGGCGGCAAGATCGCGTTGGGCCGCGATTTCATCGATGCCGATGCCACACCGGCGCCCCCGCGTCCCCAGCCGCCGGCCGGCCAGCCTGCCCCGCCGCCGCCCCAGCGCCTGACCACGATGGTGGTTATCAGCCATGAATTCTGGCAGCACCGCTACGGCGGCGACCCGCAGGTGATTGGGCGAGCCATCGACCTGGGCGCGGGTGCGCCCGGCCAAATCGTAGGTGTGCTGGCGCCGGGTTTCGAATTGCTGTTTCCGCCTAAGGCGAATATCGAGCGGGCGCCCGCGGTGTGGGGGGCGGCTCGCCTGGATTTCAAGAACAGCAATCGCAACAACGTCTTTCTTCGGGTGGTGGCGCGCATGAAGCCGGGCGTGTCCCTGCAACAGGCGCAAGCGCAACTGGATGGCATCGCGGCGAACCTGCGCAGCCGCTTTCCGATCAAGACCGCCGCCGGCTTCAATCTGCACGCCGAGGGCATGCAGGACAACGTGGTGGCAGCCGTGAGGCCGGCAATTCTGGCGCTGATGGGGGCGGTGATCTTCCTGCTGCTGATTGCCTGCGCCAACGTGGGTAACCTGCTGCTGCTGCGGGCGTCGGCCCGCGCCCGCGAACTGGCCGTGCGGACCGCACTCGGCGGCAGCCGATGGAACCTTATCCGCCAGATGATGGCGGAAAGCCTCTTGCTGGCCGGATCGGGCGCGGTAGCCGGACTGCTGCTGGCGCGGTTCGGCATTGACCTGCTGCTGTGGCTGGGACCGCGCGACCTGCCGCGGCTGACTTCGATCAGCCTCGACCAAACCGTGCTCGCCTTCACCGCGCTGTCGGCGCTCGCCGCCGCCGCCCTCTTTGGTATTGTGCCGGCGTTGAAGGCTTCGGGTCCGCAAATCATGGACGTGCTCCGTTCCACCGGCCGCACCGCCGGGCTCGGCTCCGGCCGTGTGCTGCGCAACGCGGTGGTGATGGCCGAAGTGGCGCTTTCCTTCGTCCTGCTGATCGGCTGCGGGCTGATGGTCCGCAGCTTCATCGCGCTGCAGAAGACCAATCCGGGCTTTGAGGCGCGCGGGCTGCTGACGCTCTCACTGCCCATTACGAATGCGCGCGGCCCGCAGCAAGTCATGGCGATGGTGCGCAACATTCACGATCGCTTCGCCGAACTGCCGGGCGTAACCGCGGTCACGGCGGGCTCCCCCTTCCCGTTGGATGGCGGCCTGGCGAATATGCGTTGGGGCCTGGAGGATGCCGTCGCCGACCCCGCCCGCTTCCGCCAGGCTAACGTCTTCTTCGTGCTGCCGGGCTACTTCGAAACCCTGCGCACCAAACTGATCGAGGGGCGCACGTTTACGGAGGCGGACAACAGCCCGGACGCCAAAGTAGTGGTGATCGACCGGATCCTGGCATCCAAAGCCTTTCCGCATGGGTCCGCCGTCGGCAAACGGCTGTTCATGCGGGTCATCACACCGGAGCCGCTCTGGTACGATGTGATCGGCGTGGTGGAGCATCAGCGGCATGAGTCGCTCTCCGCCGATGGCCGCGAAGCCGGGTACTTCACCGATGGGTATGCCGGCCCGGGCGCGGTGGGCCGTTGGGCTCTCCGAGTCCCGGGCGACCCGGCACAACTGGCGCCGCTGGTCCGCGCCGCCGTGGCGCGCATCGACAAGCGCCTGGCCACCGCTGATGTGCAGCCCATGCAGACGTTCGTGGATCAGGCACAGGCGCAGACGCGGTTTTCCTTGGCGCTGATCGCGATCTTCGCCGCCATCGCCGCCCTGCTGGCAGCCGTGGGCCTGTACGGAGTGCTTTCGAATGCAGTGCGGCAGCGCACGGCTGAGATCGGCCTGCGCATGGCGTTGGGCGCCGCGCCAGGCAGCGTCTTCGGGCTGGTAGTAGGCCATGGCCTGCGTCTGAGCGCCGCGGGCATCGGGCTCGGTCTGATCGCGGCTTTCAGTATCACGCGCGTGATGAGAAGCATGCTGGTCGGGGTGGCGCCTCACGACCCAGCGACTTTTGCGGTCATCGCCGGCCTGTTTTTCGTGATCGCCGCCGTAGCCTGCTGGCTCCCGGCCCGCCGCGCGGCAGGCATGGACCCGACGGTGGCGCTGCGCGAGGAGTAGGACAGGCCATCGGTTTGTTTGGCCTGTCTTTGCCGCTCGCTAATGTCTCCCGACGTCGCTAAACTGGCTGATGCGCACGGCGCCATCTGGGAACACCGCTTTGATTTCGAGATGGCCGCCCATCGCCTCGATTACCTTGGCCAACGTGCTTACGTAGACATCAGTCCGCCGCTGTCCATTCCACATTTATGGAAGACTTCAGGCCTCCCTTGAAGCACCTTTCTCGCAAGATCGCCTTACATTTGACTGGGCGCACCCGGACCAGGACCCTCAGCGTCGCTATCCGGTTGACTGCCGCATCAATCACATCCCCCGTCCTATATTTGTATATGCCCTTCCGGGTGAAACTCGGGTTCGGGATGCCACTATCAATTTACTCAAGTTTGAACAGTGGGGCTTACAATTTCAATCCCTGGGGATATTTGAAAGAACAGGAAACAGTCTCACCAAGAGTCGTCGCCAGATTCACGGATGTCTGCGATAGAACGTTTTCTAGTTTGGAAGGGATCGCCGGGCGCATCGAACAACACTCATGACTGTGAGGCGTGTTCGGAATGCTTTTGAGTTTCACCAGCTACCTAACTTCCTCAAGGCCTCGCGGTCTTGAGGGAGAGGCGAGCCGCCGCATAAGCGAGCTATAACTGCCAACGCCCTGCGTTCAGTCGCTATTTCCGGCAAAGGGCACCCAGAACCGCCCGCACCCGGCTCGGCTATCGCTCCAGGGGGTAGCGGCACTGGTTTCGTTGGGGGCAGCAAGGTCCGCTTCCTCCCGCCTAACCGCCGCCGCACGCTTTCGTCAAATCAGGGCGATGCCGCTCCTTCAAGATCTGCGCTACGCCATCCGGACCCTGCGCCAGAGTCCGGCATTCACCATCGTGGCGGTCCTTTGCCTGGCGCTCGGAATCGGCGCCAACACCGCGATCTTCAGTTTAGTCGATGCCGCGCTTCTGCGCATGTTGCCGGTGGTCCAGCCCGAACGGCTGGCCGTCATACGGAACGTTGACGAGCGTGGCCGCCAGGGCATCAGCTTCTCATATCCTGCCTTCGCGTACCTGCGCGCGCACACCCGCTCCGCGGCGGTGTTCGCTTATGCCGGCATCGGCCTGAACCTGAGTTCCGGCGGCCTCGGCAACTTCACAGACGCCCCGTCGGGTGAACTGGTGTCCGACAATTTCTTTTCGGTCCTGGGCGTGCAGCCGGTCCTGGGGCGCGGGTTCATGGCGGCGGATGAAACCACCGCCGTCATCAGCTACCGCCATTGGCAGAGCCGGTTCCACAGCGATCCCGGAATCGTGGGGCGGAACATCGCACTGAACGGGTTGCCGTTCACCGTGATCGGCGTCAACCCGCCGCGGTTCTTCGGTGTGGAAGTGGGGCGTTCCCCGGACGTTTACGTCCCGCTCACCATGTGCGACCGCCTGTCTGCCGGCTCCCCACGGCTTTCGCGGCCGAACAATTTCTGGCTGGACATGATGGCGCGATTGAACGCCGGCATGACCCCCGATCGGGCCAAAGCCGAGATGAACGTGGCCTACTATCAAAGCCTCGCCGAGCAGGTTCGGAATCTTCGGCCCAACTCGATGCGCTTCCTGCAGAAGCGGCAAATCGGGCTGGAGGAAGGCGGCAAGGGACGGTCGCCGTTGCGGCAGGCATTCGGCACGCCGCTGGCGATCCTGATGGCGGTGGTTGGGTTGGTGCTTCTGATCGCCTGCGCCAATGTGGCCAACCTGCTGCTGGCCCGGGCCAACGCGCGGCGCAAAGAGATTGCCGTGCGGCTGGCCCTGGGCGCCGGCCGCGCGCGGTTGCTGCGGCAGTTTCTCACCGAGAGCGTGACGCTTTCTGTCGTCGGCGGCACGCTGGGCCTTCTGTTCACTTACTGGAGCGCCGGAGCCCTGGCCGGCTTCCTGACAAAGAGCGTTCTGGATGTCGCGCCCGACGCGCGCCTATTCGGTTTCACTCTGGCGGTTTCCATCCTCACCGGCTTGCTATTCGGCTGCGCTCCAGCCCTCCAGGCCACGAATCCCGATCTTACGCCGGCGTTGAAGAATGACACCGCCCGAGGAACTCCGGGCAAGCGGCTGATATTGGGCGATTTTCTGGTGGCTGGTCAAGTCGCCGTCTCATTGTTGCTGCTGATTGGCGCCGGCCTGTTCATCCGAACGTTGGGCAACCTGCGAAACCTGGACATGGGATTCCGCGCCGACGATGTGTTGCTGGTCTCGCTCAACCCAGGGCTCAGCCGGTACACGCCCGAGCGCACGCGCAGCTTTTACGCCCAGTTGCTGGATAGCGTGACCGCGCTGCCCGGCGTGCGGTCAGCCAGCCTGGCGGATCGTCCGCTCCTCAGCGGAGCGTATATCGACGGCTTGTCAGTGGAGGGACATGCCGCACGGCCGGGGGAGGAACCGAGCGTCAGCATCAAGATTGTCACTCCGCACTTCTTCGAAACCATGGGCATCCCCTTGCATCTGGGCCGCGATTTCTCGGCCCTCGACCGGAGCGGGGCGCCCAAGGTCGCGATCATCAATGAGACGATCGCGCGGGAATTCTTCACTGACGGGAACACCGGCGGAAGTCCAGCGGGGAACCCGGGCGGGAAGCCAGTCGGGAACCCAGTCGGGAAACATATCGGACTGGGCGGCCCCACAGACATGGAGATTGTGGGAGTGATTGCGGACACCAAATACCGCGACATCCGCGCTCCCGTCCCCAACACGATCTACCTGCCGGCCGACCAGGCTCAGGCCATGTCGGCCGAGCGCACGCTGCACGTTCGCACGTTTTCCGATCCCGGAAATATAGCCGCTGCCGTGCGGGAACAGATCCGCGCGCTGGACAAGAATCTTCCCGCCAAGGTAAGTGTCTTCTCCGAACTGGTGGATGAAAACCTGGTGGAGGAACGTTTAATCGCCACGCTTTCGGGCTTCTTCGGAGCCTTGGCCCTGTTGCTGGCCGCCGTCGGGCTATACGGAGTCATGGCGTACAATGTGCAGCGGCGGAAGCGCGAAATCGGCATCCGCATGTCCCTGGGCGCAGATCGCGGCGCGGTGCTCCGGATGGCGATGCGCGACTGTCTTCTGATGGTGGCTGCGGGTATCGTTATCGGGGTACCCGCCAGTTTGTGGCTCTCTAAACTGGTGGTCCATCAACTCTTTGGCGTCACCCAGGGAGACGGGTTGACCATCGCCGCCGCCACGCTGCTGCTGACTGTTGTAGCGGCTCTGGCTGGATACCTCCCGGCGCGCCGTGCGTCGCGCGTGGATCCGTTAATCGCCCTCCGCTACGAATGAGGGTAGTGGGCACTGATCATTTGTCACGCGAACCTCTATTTGTCGCCCGAACCACGCATTTTCTGCGATTCCTCCAGCATCTTGCGGCCTTCTTCGGCCTTGCCCGCCTGCATCAGGACCTGCCCGAGCATATAGTGAGCCTGGTAGTTGCCCGGATCCATCTTGATGGCGCGCCGCAGCATGCCTTCAGCCGACCCCAGATCCTTTTTCTTCAAGTAGGCCTTGCCCAGCAGAATATAGGGTCCGCTGTAGTCCGGATTCAGCCAGACGGCACGCTGCAAAGGCGGAATGGCCCCGTCCCAATCCTCGCGCCGCGTATAGGCATCGCCAAGCTTGTAGTGCGCCATGGCGAAATCAGGGTTGATGGCGATCTCCTGCCGCATCTCTTCCATGCCCTTGTCGATTTCGTTGCGGAAGATGGCCATCATACCAATCAGGTAGTGCGCCTGCGGGATCTTCGGGTCGAGTTCCAGCGCACGCGCCAGCTCTTTGGAAGCGAACTCCTCGAATTCCTGCCGGACCATAAACTGCGCGGTCAACAGGTGGGCGGCGGCCGATTCGAACGGCACGCCGAACATGGCCGCAAACGCGGCCCGCGATTTCACCGGCTCCCGCTGCTGGATATAGCAGTTGCCCAACATGTAGAAGACTTCGTTGATGCGGACCCCATCGTCCACCGCCTTTTGGAGCCAGGCGGCGGCTTCCGGCAGACGCGCGGACAGGTAGTAACTCTGGCCGAGGATCACCGCTGACTCGCGATAGTCCGGCGTGCCACGCTTTTCGGTCGCGACCGCGCGTTCCAGCGATTCGATGGTTTTCGAAAACTGGCGCTGCTTGTAAAACTCCACTCCGGCGGAGTGGTCGTCCACCAGCATCGCCAGCAAGAGCAGGCTGCCTAACATGCCCCTCAGTATAATAAAATCGGGCTTGTGGGGCAGATTGTCAATCTGCGGCGGATTGTTAATCCGCCGGCGCGATGCGTAGCGAGCCAGCCGGGGCGATGCCGGGGGAGTCAACCCGTGTTGGCAGGTTCGCCCGCAACGTCCGGCAGGCGGATTGCCAATCCGCCGCAGGTTAACAACCTGCCCCACCTCCGAATGCTTTTACTCGCGGCGTTCCTGGCCACCGGTGCCAGTGCCCAAACGGTGGCGCAACTGAAGCGGGAGGCGGATGCTCTGAAGGCCCGAGGGGATGCGGCCGGGGCTCTGGCGGTGACCGAAAAGGCGGCGGCGGCCGACCCACAGTCGGCCGCGCTTGAGGATGACATCGGCTTTTTGATGGCCGTGCTGCAGCGCGGCGCCGAGGCGAAGCCGCACTTTCAACGCGCCATCCAGCTTGAGCCCGGCTACGCCGCCGCGCATTTTCATCTGGGCGTTCTGTACTGGCTGGAAAAAGATCCGAACCATGCCATCCCGCTCCTGCAGAATGCCGTCAGGCTCGCGCCTAGGGTCTTCGACTACCACCTCAAGCTAGGTCTGTCGTTTTTCGAAGTCTCCCACTATGAAGAATCGATCGGCGAACTGAAGATCGCCACGCAACTGGCACCCCGCAACGGGTCGGCCTGGAACTCGCTGGGCGCCTCGCTGCAACAGACCGGGGCGCTGCCTGCGGCCCGCGACGCTTTCCTAAAAGCGGTCGAATTGAACCCGAACGATCTGAGCGCGCGCAACAGCTACGGTTTTATGCTGGTGCAGTTGCGGGAACCAGCGAAGGCTATGGAACAGTTCCGGAAGGTCCTTGAGACGGACGCCGGCAACACCGGCGCCATGATCAATATCGGATTCACCTACCTGCAGACGGGCGAATACCGGCAGGCCGAGAAGCAGTTCCGTTCCGTCATCAAAGTGGACCCGGGCTCGGCCGTGGCACACTACGATCTTGGGCTGTCGCTGAAACAGCAGGACGATCTGGACGGCGCCAGGAAGGAATTGCTGGAGGCGATCCGGCTGGATGACAATTTGCCGGAAGCCCACTACACGCTCGGGATGACGGTCTGGCAACTGGGCGATTTTGAGGAGACGGCAAAGCAGATGGAGGCCGCCGTCGCCCAGCGGCCCGATTATGGACAGGCTCACTATCTGCTGGGCTCGGCACTCAAGCAAAAGGGCGACCTGGACGGGGCACTGAAAGCGTTGCGCCAGGCGGCGCGCCTGCTGCCTGACGACCCGGGACCATCCAACATGATCGGCCAGGTTCTTCGGACGCAGGGGGATCTGGATGGCAGCCGGCAAGCCTTCGCCGAGGGCGCGCGGATCAAGCAAGAGAAGGAAGCCGGGCAGGCCGAGGCCTTGCGCCACAAGAAGTAGCGCCGCGGCGCGTCGAAATCTAGTACAAACAAATTAGTCTTGACCAAAAAACGAAACTAGCTATATAGTCAAGACACGATTGCTTAACGGAGTGGTGTGGGCTGCTACGGCTCATACACAACCCGGGTTGGTACGCAAAAGCACAGTCTGAGAGGGAGAAAAGTCATGTCCAGGCAACGTCGCCTCATGCTCCTGACCGGAATAGCATTTGCGCTGGGATACAGCGCCTCGGTCAGCTATGCACAGCAGGTCTTCGGCAGTATTTTTGGCACCGTAACGGATCCGGCAGGGTCCATTGTGGTCAACGCAAAAGTAACCATTACGGACACAAACAAGGGCACCGTATTCGAGGTCACGACGGATTCGGCGGGCACCTACATCAAAAGGCAACTGATTCCGGACACCTATACCGTGGTCATTGAAGCCCCCGGTTTCTCGAAGGTCGCGTCCGGCAATCTGGAAGTTCACGTGGACGAATCGGCCCGCTACGACGCGCGGATGACAGTCGGCGACGTGTCCACGCAAGTGGAAGTGACGGCGGCGGCGCCTTTGCTGCAGTCCGACCGCGCCGATGTGGCGCAGACGTTTTCGTCCAAGCAGATCAACGACCTGCCGAATATCGGACGCAACCTGCAGTCGATGGAACTGTTGCAGCCCGGTTCGGCGAAATTGGGCTGGCAGCATGCCTCCGACGAGAACCCGCAGAACAGCGTGCAGATGGTTGTCAACGGCCAGTTGTTCGATTCGATGGGCTACGAACTGGACGGCACCACGAATCAGGATCCCATTCTGGGGATCATCGTCATCAACCCGACGTTCGACTCGGTTTCCGAAGTCAAACAGTCGCTGCAAAACTTCGACGCCGAATTCTCGTACGTGGGCGGAGGCATGGCGTCGTACTCCACCAAGTCCGGCACCAACGCCTTCCATGGGGATGTTTTCGAATACCTGCAGCTCAATACCCCGGGGTTCACCACCTTCGCGGCCAATCCCTTCAACGGGCTGCCGCCAGCTACTTACCGGCAGAATCAGTTTGGCGGCTCGTCCGGCGGCCGGATCATCAAAGACAAGCTGTTCTTCTTCGGCGACATGCAGTTCAACCGGCAGTCGCAAGGGGCCGCAGTGGTTACCAGCGTACCTACCGCCCTGAACCGCAGCGGCAATTTCAGCGACTGGCTGGCCTTTAACAA